>DAOUAC010000102.1:0-14718 GCA_034434155.1 Anaerolineaceae bacterium | reverse complement strand
GCGACGTGGCCCGCAACCACGAGCGCTACGCTCTGGCGTTACAGTTGTACGAGAAAGCCTCGCAGGTAGACCCGGAAAACGTCAGCGCGCGCATCGAATATCTGACGTTGTCGGCAGAGGTGCAGATCGAGAAGCGCAACGAGAGCCTGGCGGAAGCAAAGCAGATTGTGAAGGAACATATGCGCTCCAACTTTCTGGCGCGGGTCTGCAACTTGCTCTATCACCTCGACCGCTACAAAGAGGTCGAAGAGCTGTGCCGCGACCTGCTGGCCCTGAACCCCCCGCCCGGCTCAGAGATTTACGCCCAGGCAATGCGCGATTTGGGCGTCTCGCTGAACAGCCAGGGGCATTCTGAAGAGGCAAAGGATCTGCTGGAACAGGCCCTGGCATACGCCCCGCGCAACGAGAACCTGGTTAAGAGCTACCTGGCGGTGCTGGAGCAGTTAAAGGATTATGATGCGCGCCTGGAGTTTGCCAGGCAGTTGGTACTGCTGGACCCCCTTGACGCCAATTATTACGGCTACCTGGCCGAAGCTTATAACGACAAGAACCGCTATGCCGAGGCGATCCGCTATTACAACAGCGCCATGGAGTGGTCCAGCGAGGCCGATAAAATCCGCTATCTGCGCGCGAAGGCCAGAGTGCAGTTGCGGATGGAGCTGGAACAGGTCTTCAGCGAGCAGAACGGCAGATAGCCGACCGCTGACTCACGCCGCCAAAACGCCCCGCACCCAGTTGGCATAGGCGGGGAAGGCTTCTTCTGGCTCTGGCAGGTGCGGATGCCAGCGTTTTTCATGCTCGAAGACCAGCCAGCCCGTGTAGCCGTGCGCGCCCAGCAGATGGATGGCCTCGGCCAGCGGCAGTTGGCCCTGCCCCGGAAAGACGTAGCGCCAGCCGTCGGCCATGGCCTGCGGGTGGCCCGGCTCGTAGACGGCGTCCTTCAGGTGGGTGTAGCCGATGCGGGGGCCCAGCGCGGCGTAGGTTTCGGCAGGCGGCTCGCCGGCAACGCGCGGGGTATGGCCGATATCCCACAACGCGCCAAAATTGGGGTTGGGGATGGCGTCTAAGAGCATCCGGCAGTGCTGGGCGCTGATCCAGTTATCGTGGGTTTCAAACAGCCAATGCAGGTCACCGGCCCCGTCGAGGGCCAGGATGCGTTCCACCGTCTCACAGCCAGTTTTTGCCAGTTCCTCGCGCGTGCGGCGGTTGAGGTCGCCGCCGCCGAAGACGCGCGCATTTTCGGCCCCCAGAGCATGAGCTGCCTCAATGGTGCGGCGCGCTTCTTCCAGGTTGCTCTCTAACGCCTCGGCCTCGCACACGCGAATGCTCGTGCTGATGCCGCTGACGGCCAGCCCGGCGTCTGCCAGCCGGCGGCGCACCTCCGCGGCCTGGGTGGTGAACAACGGCAGGGTGGTGATATCCAGCGTATCCAGGTAGCCGCGGAAATCAACGCCGTCAAAACCAAAGGCCTGCGCCTGCCGGCAGATCGTGTCTAAATCCCACTGCGGACAGCCCAACGTGGTAAATGCAATTTTCATCGTGAAATCTCCCTGGCGTCTCTCATGTGTGTTGATCTGTGTCCAGCGGTGGTTTCATCGTGATCCTGACGAGAACCACAACCGCTTAACCGTCATTATAAAACGAAAATGGCGCTCCAATTTCATGCGAAAGCAGATCATCCCAACCCAATCGGTTGATTTTTCGTCCACAAAGGCTATGATTAACCTCAGACGCGCCGCCTATACTCTGGCGCGACCCACATGGAGGTTACTCATGAAGCACCGCACGCTCAGACTCTGGCTGCTGCCGCTCCTGGCCGTGCTGTTGGGACTGGCCTGTAATTTTTCGGCCAGCACCGCCAGCATTAAAAACGCGGTCCTGACCACCGACGAGGCCGGTTCACAGCCTGCCAACGGCGCGTTTGCGCCCTCCGATACGTTTTACTGCCAGGTAGAACTGGCAAACGCCCCCGACGATACCAAAGTGAAGGCTGTGTGGACGGCGGTGGACGTGACCGGGGTAGACCCCAATACCCACATTGACGAGGTCGAACTGGAGTCTGGCTCTGGCAGTCTGACCTTCCGCCTGGAAAATTCGGACCTCTGGCCGGCAGGCAAGTACAAGGTAGACCTGTATCTGAACGAGAAGCTGGACCGCACCCTCGAATTTGAGGTACGCGAGTGAGGAACGAACCCATGCTGAAGCAACTTCTGCCAGAGATTGACCGTCTGAGAGCCGCCGGCGCGGCCTATGTGGATGCGCGCTGGTATCCTTTTGAAGAGACCAACCGCCTGCTGATGATGAACGGCAACCTGAAGAGCGCCGACGCCTCGCGCCAGAGCGGGGTGGGCGTGCGGGTGTTGGTGAATGGGGCCTGGGGCTTTTCGGCTTCGTCAGACCTCAGCGACCTGCGGGGCCTGTTCGACCGCGCCTTCGACAATGCCCGCTCGGCGGCCCGGCGCGTCACCTTTCCGGTGCGGCTGGCCGAGAAAGACGCCGTGCAGGCCGAGTTCACCAGCCCCTGCCAGATTGACCCGCTGGCCGTGCCGCTGGGAGAGAAGGTGGCCTTCTTGAAGGCCATTGACGAGCGCATGAACCAGCCGGGCGTCTTTCAGCGCATCGGGATGCTCGACCTGACCCGCAAGCAGATCGTGTTCGTCGATTCGGAGGGCAGTCAGGTGACCAAGAACATCACCGAGGTGTTCGCTCACCTGCAGGTGATCGGGCTGGACAGCAGTGGGATGATGCACGAGCGTTCTTTTCGCCTCAACCGCCGGGGCAGTACGCGCGGCTGGGAGTCGTTTGATCTGGCCTATTTTTCTGAGAACGCCGAGCGCATTGTGCGCGAACTGAACCAGCTTTTGGCGGCCGACGACTGCCCCAAAGACGACCGCTCGGTCATCCTTCTGCCGGGGATCATGTACCTGCAAACTCACGAGACCATCGGCCACGCGCTGGAGCTGGACCGCATTTTGGGCTACGAACTGGCCTACGCGGGCGGGTCCTTTGTGACGCTGGACGACTTTGGCAAACTGCGCTACGGCTCTGAAAAACTCACCGCCCGCGCCGACGCTACTATCCCCAATTCACCGGGCAGTTTTGGCTATGACGACGACGGCGTGCCCTGCCAGAACAACCTGCTGATTGACCGGGGCCTGCTGGTGGGGGCCATCACCGGGCGGCAGATGGTGGAAGAGGCCAACGCCAGGGCGCGCCGCCCCATCTTCAACGGTTCGGGCGGGGCCAACCGCGCCACCGCCTTTTACCGCGTCCCTTTAGAGCGCATGACCAATATCAACATTGACCCCGGAAACGATGGCTCACTGGAAGACATCATCCGCAATACCGAAAAGGGCATCGTCCTCGACGGCGACCGATCCTGGTCCATTGGCTCAAACCGCGAGCAGTTCCACTTTGGCACCGAAATCGGCTGGCTGGTAGAAGATGGGCAGTTGGGGCCGGTGGTGAAGAATTCCACGTATAAAGGTTCGACGCTCCAGTTCTACAACTCGCTTTCAGCCGTGGGCGACGCCTCTACCTGGGAAGTGTGCTACGTGGAGAACTGCGGCAAGGGCCAGCCCAATCAGATCATGCAGTTGGGCCACGGCGTGCCGGTCTGCCGCTTCGACAACGTGCGCATTGGAGAATGAAGATGAAAAACCGCATCCTGCAAACCCTTCAGGATTTACGCGCCTATGCGCAGACCAAAGCGGCTGAAGTCGCGCTGGTGTATCACGAAGAAGACAGCCACCTGATTCGCTTTGCCAACTCGGCGGTCTCGCTCAATACCAACGAGCGCCTGATCCGGCTGGAGATTACGGCTTTTATAGATCACCAGAAGGCCAGCTACGAACTGATTACCAATCTCGACCAGATCGCGGAGATGAAACAGGGCATTGATACCGCCGTTGAAATGGCGCGGCACGCCCAACCGCTGACCTACCGCCCCACTGTGCCAGAATTTGCCGAGAGCTTCAGCGACGAGAGCGCCTACGACGAAGCGCTGGCAGTGCTTGCGAGCGGCGAGCGCGTGGCGTTCTTTAACCAAGCCGTTGAGGGGCTGGAGACCGACGCGGTGCGCCTGTCGGGCATTTTTTCGAGCGGAACGAACATTCTGGCGCAGATCAGCACCCGCAGTGAGCATACCCAGTATTTTCAGACGTCTGACGCCCAGGTAACGGTCGTCCTGTCGCATAACGGGCTGAAGTGGGAGGTGATCGCCGAGCAGTCGGCACAGCGCAAGGCCGAGCTAAACCCCGCCGCTCTGCGCGCCGACCTGGGGCGCATGGTGGAGCTGTACTCCACCTGCCCGCCGGTGCAACTGCCGCTGGGAAAGTACGACATCATCTTTGGGCCGGCGGCAACTGCCACCATGATCGAGTTTATGCGGTACATCGGCGTGGACGGCGGGGCGCTGAAGCGCGGCTACAGCTTTTTGAGCGAAAAGGATGTACAGCAGCAGGTCTTTTCTCCGCTTTTGACCCTGGCGGACGACGCCACCCGGCCCGAGACCTTCCCGGTCCGGCGCGACCTGTACGGCCGTCCGCGCGGGCGCTGCTCCCTGGTGGAGCGGGGCGTCTTTCAGGGCTTCATCTACGACCAGGACGACGCCGATGAGTTCGGGGCCGCGCCCACCGGACACAGCGTTCCGCACCTCAGCCTGGCGGTGGATGGGGGCACGGCAGGGGTGAACGCACTGGCAGACCTGATCGCCATGCCGCGCGAGCGCGATTTGCTCTACATCCCCTTCCTGCATTACACCAACATCGTCAACCCATCCAAGGGGCTGTTTACGGGCAGTTCGCGCTTTGGGGCCCTGCTTCTGCGGGCCGGCGGCGCGGTGCAGGTTCCCTATAACGTGCGCCTGACGCAAAGCCTGCTGGATACGCTGGGCGAGCGGGTGGCGTGGATATCGGAACAGACGGTGGCGTATAACACATCGCACAGCTATGGGGCGCGCAACCCCACCGCCGTGATCGTGCCGCGCTTTATGCAGGTGAACGAGCTGGAGATTTCGCACTCGAATTCATCGTATTAGCGGATGGGGTCGGGTTCAGAGCGCGCTGTGAGCATGGCCCGGCGGCCTGCTCACGGCCCTGAACCCGGCCTGCAAAGGACTTAGGCGGGCGGGAAACCCCGCCCCTGCCGCATTTGATATAATCTTAACCAAACTATCCGAAATTTCATCATAGGAGATGCGGCTATGCAGATCACACTGCCCTGGGGCCATGAGATTCTGACACTGGCACTGCCGGAAGACTGGCGCCTGAATGGGGTCTATGAACCAGCGGTGGGAGCGCAAACGGTGAACCCGCTGGATGCCGCGGAACGCGCCCTGGCCGCGCCGGTGGGCAGTCCGCGCCTGAGCGAGCTGGTGAAGCCGGGAGCGCGCGTGGTGGTGGTGATTGACGACGGCAGCCGGCCTACGCCGGTGGCGCAGATGATGCCGGCGGCCTGGGCAGAACTGCGCCGGGCGGGGGTGACGGGCGCCGGGGTGACGGTTCTCCCGGCGCTGGGACTGCACCGCCCCATGAGCGAGGAAGAGATCATGCGCCGGGCCGGACCATTACCCGAAGGCGTGCGCACCGAAAACCCCGACTG
This sequence comes from Anaerolineaceae bacterium, assembly GCA_034434155.1. Classification (GTDB taxonomy): domain Bacteria; phylum Chloroflexota; class Anaerolineae; order Anaerolineales; family Anaerolineaceae; genus DSYU01. The sequence continues at coordinate 9,117 of DAOUAC010000102.1, read as the reverse complement.
CGACGACCCGCAAAAACTGGCTTACCTCGGAACCACCTCGCGCGGTACGCCCGTATGGGTGAACCGGACGGTGGCCGAGGCAGATGTGATCGTTTCGGTGGGGTGCATCGAGCCGCACATCATCGCCAGTTTTGGCGGGGGATATAAGAATATCGTACCGGGAGTAGCCGGGCGGGCTACTGTGGCCCACAACCACGCCCTCAACTGCGCCCCGGCGACGTTTAACATGGTGGGCCAGGCCATCGAGCGCAACCCAATGCGCCTGGACCTGGAAGAAGCCGCCGCCATGGTGAAGGGCAAGGTGTTCGTCATCAACACCATCCTCAACCACTGTCAGGAAGTCATCCAGGTGGTGGCCGGAGACCCCGTAGCGGCGCACCGGGCCGGGGCGGCGGCCAGCGCGGCGCTGTATGGGGTGAAGGTCAGCCGCGCGGCGGATGTGGTGATCACCACGTCGCACCCGATGGACTCGGACCTGCGCCAGGGGGTGAAGGCGCTCGCCAACACCATCCGCGCGGTCAAGCCGGGCGGGGCGATGATCACCCTGGTGCGCGCCGAAGAAGGGGTAGGCGTGTTTGGTCTGGCAAACCGCAAACTGCCGCTGGGGCGCGGGGCACTGCAAATCCTCGCTCCGGCGCTGCTGCGCGTGGTTCCAAAGATCAAGCTGAAGGGCATGGGCGAAGAAGACCGCTTCTTCCTCTACTTTGCGCTCCAGGCCATGCGCCGCGCCCGCCTGCTGATGTACGCGCCGACCATTCCAGCGGCAACGCAGGAAAATTTGCCGTTTGTCACCTTTGCGCCCAGCGTTGAAGCGGCGGTAGACATGGCGCGCGTCCGACTGCCGCGCGGGGCCGAGGTGGCGGTCTTCCCGCATGGGGGCATCACCTATCCGCTGGTCGAAGCGGCCTGAGATGCGCGCGTGGATGCGCATTCTGAACCCGGCGGTTGAAGCGCGGGTGGGGAAAACCCGCCACGCGCTGTTTGATTTTGACGGGACGATCTCACTCCTGCGCGCGGGCTGGGAAGAGGTGATGATCCCCCTGATGCTGGAGATGATCAGCCCTGGACGGCCGCCCGCGGCGGAGCTGGAAGCTGAAGTCCGCGCGTATGTAGACCACTCCACCGGAATCTTGACGATCCGGCAGATGGAATGGCTGGCAGAAGCGGTGGCGCGGCACGGGCTGAATACGCAGCCGCTGAGCGCGGCGCAGTATAAAGCCATCTACCGGGCGCGGCTGTTAGAGCGCATCCGCGCGCGGGTAGAGGCGGTGGCGGCGGGGCGCACCCCGCCCGACGAGCAGATGGTGGCGGGGGCGCGTTCCTTTTTGGCGGCGCTGGCCGGGGCCGGGGTGCGGCTCTATCTGGCTTCGGGGACGGATCACGCCGACGTTTTGCGCGAAGCCGAGATTTTAGGCGTGGCCGGCTGTTTTGAAGGGCGCATTTACGGGGCGTTAGACGCTTCAGAAGCGCACGATAAAGAGCAGGTGGTGCGGCGCATTCTGGCCGAGAACCACCTGCGCGGAGATGAACTAGTGGTCTTTGGCGATGGGCCGGTGGAAATGCGCGTGGCCGTAGAGGCGGGGGCGCTGGCCGTGGGAGTAGCCTCGGACGAGGTGAAGCGGGCCGGCTGGAACGAGGTAAAAGCGGCGCGGCTCCAGCGGGCCGGAGCAGACGCTCTGATCGCGGATTTTGAGCATGGAGAAGAATTATCAGAATGGCTGGCGGGCGGCTAGCGAACCGCCCATCTCTGGCGGCACTGCGCCGCAGGCTTAGAGCAGGTGACTGCGCTCCAGCAGTTCGCGCAGTTTGAGGCGGGCGCGCGTCAGGCGGCTTTTGATGGTTCCAAGGGGCAGGCCCAGGGTTTGGGCGGCCTCGTGATAATCAAAGCCCTCCAGGTCCACCAGAGTCATCACCTGACGGTAGGGTTCGGGGATGCGCTCCAGCAGTTCGCGCAGAAGGCGGGCCTGCTCGGCCTGGATCACGGCTTCTTCAGGCAGAACGCCATCCGCCGGCAAATAGGCCGTCAGGCCGCCCTCCGCGGCGTCATCGCTAAGCGGCTCTTCCAGCGAGACGCACGGGTGACGGCGAGCTTCGCGCAGGAGGTCAATACTGCGGTTGCGGGCGATTTTAAACAACCAGGAACGAAACGATCCGCCGCGAAACGAGTTGAGCTTCTCGTAGGCGGTAATCAGGGTAGATTGGGTCACGTCTTCGGCCAGGGCCTCATCCCTGACCAGCGCCATCACCCAGCCGTAGAGGCTGTCTTGATAGGCAAGGACGAGGCGGTTGAAAGCGTCTAAATCGCCGTTTTGGGCCGCGCAGACAGCGCGTTCCTCGCCGGCGGCGGGCGCGGCGCGCGGCCCCACATCCGGGGGAGAGAAGGGGTTCGGCCAGTTTCGTCCGGTCGTTTTCATCATGCCACAGCCTGCTCCACTCGAATCGCTGGTACTGCAAATCACTCTGATATAACGCGCGCGTTTGCCATTCGGGACAAACGCGCGGCGTTTCGTTATATAGAATGCGCTTCAGCCAGATTTCCTTCAAAACAAGTGGGCAGACGGCCAGCCGCGCGCCATTCGCCGGTACAATATCTCTAGAATCTCATAAGAGAGGGAGCGCGCGTGTCCACACGGGTCTATGATTACGTGATTATCGGCTCTGGCTTTGGCGGGGCGGTATGCGCCATGCGGCTGGCCCAAAAGGGCCGTGCGGTGCTGGTGCTGGAGAAGGGCAAACGCTACCGCGACGAAGATTTTGCGCGTACCAACTGGCAGTTTTGGAAATACCTGTGGATGCCGGCCCTGCGCGCGCATGGGATTTTGGAAATTCACCTGTTAAAAGGGGTGATGGCGCTGACGGGGGTAGGTGTGGGGGGCGGCAGTTTGGGGTACGCCAACGTCCTCGAAATCCCCACCGCAGAGACGTTCTCAACCCCCGCCTGGCAGGGCCCGCCGCGCTGGGGCGAAGTCTTGCCGCCGTATTATGAGCGGGCCCGCGCCATGCTGGGGGTCACGCGCAACCCCAAGCTGTGGCGCGCCGATGAAATCTTGCGTGCGCTGGCCGCGGAGCGCGGCCAAGAGTCTACCTTCCGCGCCACCGAAGTGGGCGTGTTCTTCGGCCCAGAGGGGCAAACCACCGCCGACCCCTATTTTGGCGGGGCCGGCCCGGCGCGCGCTGGCTGTCGGCACTGCGGGGGCTGTCTGGTGGGATGCCGCTACAACGCCAAGAACACCCTGCCCAAAAATTACCTGTATTTTGCCGAACAGGCCGGGGCCGAAGTGCGCGCCGAGCGCCTGGTGACGAGCGTGCGCCCCCTGCCAGACGGCCCGGGCGGCGCGCGCTATGCGGTGACTTCTATCTCTTCAACCCATCCCTTCGCCCGCCAGCCAACCGTGACTCTGGCCCGCAGTGTGATCTTCTCCGCCGGCGTGCTGGGGACCCTGCGCCTGCTGCTCAAGCTCCGCGATGTAGACCGCACCCTGCCGCGCCTGTCTCCGCATTTGGGCAGCCGCGTGCGCACCAACAGCGAGGCGCTGTTGGGGGCCATCGCCCGCCGCAGTGATGTGAACTTCTCGGAGGGCGTGGCGATCACCTCGATTTTTAATCTCGACGCCGCCACCCGCGTGGAGCCGGTGCGCTACCCCGACGGCTCTTCGCTGATGCGCCTGGTCTCGGCCCCCCTGGTGGACCTGGACGGCAGTATCCCCCGCCGCGCCTGGGATTCACTGGCGTGGATCGCGCGTCACCCGCTGGACTTCGCCCGCGCCATGTTCCTGCCGGGTTGGGCGCACAACGTCACCATCCTGCTGGTCATGCAAAACGCCGATAACCGCATGCGCCTGAAGCTGGGGCGCAGTCTCTACACCCTGGGCCGGCGCGGCCTGGTCTCAGAGCCGGAGCCGGGGTATGAGATCAGCGCGCAGGTTCCCGGCTCGCACCAACTGGCGCGCGCTTTTGGGGCCTGCATCCAGGGGGTGGTGATGGGTTCGCTGGGCGAAAACCTGCTGAATATGCCCACCACGGCCCATATTCTGGGCGGCGCGCCGGTAGGCCGCGATGCATCGGAGGGGGTGGTGGATGAGAAGTTTGAAATCCACAACTATCCGGGCCTGTTTATCGTGGATGGAACCATCATGCCGGCCAACCCTGGCGTGAACCCTTCGCTGACCATCGCCGCTCTGGCAGAGTACGCCATGAGCCGCGTGGAGTGACTTTGCCCCACCCCTTAGGGCTTTCTCAAAGTCGCTTGACTTTTTAGAAATCACTCGTCTTGTAGGAAGGGTGTGGGGTTTGGCGGCGCGAATGCGCCGCCAAACCCCACGAATCTCTGGTTCCCCGCCCCCCTTCGAGGGGGGCGGGGCCAGGGGTGGGGGGCTTTGAGAAGGCCCTGACCCAACCCCCTCCGCCGGGCTTGCCCGCGCCCGCCATTCATGGTACAAAAAAGGGAAATCTGTCGTTCTACAGGGTTTCTTCGTCAGGGAGGGACAATGATGAAAAGCAGGCCCGTTCTGGTGATTGCGCTCATGACAGTACTTCTGCTGAGCGCCTGCAACCTGCCGGTGGCGCCATCGGCCACGCCCACCGGAGAGGTCGAAAACGTGCTGACGGCCGCCGCGCGTACGGCGGAGGCCGCCCAAACGCTGCAATCCGGGCAGACGGCCACCGCTACCACTGCCGCCCTCCCGCCGACTTCTACCTTTACCCCGCTCCCCAACCCCGCTACCGCCACCTACACGCGCGTGCCGCCCACCAACACCCCCCAACCGTGTGACGCCGCCGGCTTCATCCAAGATGTAACCATCCCCGATGGAACCAAAATGGCCCCTGGGCAGACCTTCACCAAAACCTGGCGGCTGCGCAATAACGGAACCTGCACCTGGAACCGCAATTACGGCATCGTCTTTGCCAGCGGAGACGCCATGGGCGCACCCGCCTTTGTGAACCTGCCCGGCGATGTGCCGCCCAATGCTACCGTGGACATCTCGGTAGATATGAAAGCCCCCAATACTCCCGGCAAGTACACCGGCAACTGGCGCCTGCGCAACGCCGCCGGGGTAATTTTTGGAGTTGAGGGAGATACGCCTTTTTACGTCATCATTGAGGTTGTGGCCCTCACTCCCACCGTCACTGCGACCGCCACGATCACCCCCACCCCGCAGGTCATCACGCCCACGTTTACCGTCACGCCCACCCCGCCCCCCGGCCCCGGCGTCATCTACGACCTGGCCGCTAACGTCTGCCAGGCCGAATGGCGCACGGCCAGCGGCGCGCTGAACTGCCCCGGCCTGCTCGGAGACCCCAAGGGGGCCGTTGCGGTACTGCCGTCGCCCACGCTCGAAACCGGCGATGTTGAGACGCAGATCGTTCTGCTCACCCAACCCGAAGGCGTACAGGATGGGGCCATCGCCGGCATCTTCCCCAATCTCGCCATCCAAAGCGGCTATCACTTCCGGGCCACGTTGGGCTGTCTGGGCGGGCAAACCAACTGCAGTGTCAAATACCAGTTGAATTACCGCGAAGGCACGGGCCAGCCTCAAAACCTGGGCCAGTGGAGCCAGACCTACGACGGCATGATCCAGGGCATTGACGTGGACCTTACCCCCCTGGCCGGAAAAACCGTTCAGCTCATCCTCGTCGTCGTGGCCGACGGCCCCTCTTCGCAAGACGCCGCCCTGTGGGTTTACCCGCGCGTGACGAAAGGGTAAGGGGTTAACGGATTGAACGGTAGGGGCTAGGTCTCCTTGCCCACACGAGTAGGGGCCGATCCTCAACGCGGGTTGGGGGACCCAACCCCTACGAAAAATAAATGGTGGTTGTTACATCTGTTCGCGGAACTGCAAGCCGTAGCGTTTGCGGGCCGCCAGCCAGGCTTTGCGCATCACCTCATAAACCTTCTGGGGGTCCGTCACATTGCGCAGGACTACCGACGGCTTCGACACGTCTGCCCCGCGCACGTGAATATCGCCGATGTTGAAGATGCGCTCGCTCAGGTTTTGGGTCACGTCAATATCCTGAATGCGCACCAGTTCGATATTCTCCGTTTCTTTGCCTAACAGCCCCTTGACGATCTTTAACCGCTCGGTGGTGAGGGTATAAGACTCTACCAAAGAGAGGTACGGGCGTCCCTGCCAGATCACCTTCTCATCGTCGCCCAATTCCAAATCAACGGCGGGCGGCTGATCGCGGCGGACGTCTTCCAGCACCTCATCTACGGCTGTTAACACGCTGGTAGTGATGCCTTCCACCATGCGGTTTTGCTGTTCGGCGGAAAGGGCCGAAAGATCCACGCCGCTTTGGGCAATGCCGCGCCAAACGGCCCCTTTAACCTGCGCTTGAATTTTGTCAATGGACATTGTTATCTTCCTCCCGTAAAGGTATTGTACAGGAATTTTGGAATCGCGCCGGAAACCGAAAATTCACACAATATTTACGAAAAATCATCCCACTTTGCCGCAAAGAGTTAGATGCTGGGCTTATCTCGCTGTTTCGTTTCGATTATAATAATATCAACACTTTGACAAGGGCCTATCAGAACGCACCTGGGAACTAATTTTTAACTATGCGATGGTATTCGCACCTCTCCACGGGCCAACTGCGCTTTTTCCGCGCCATCCCCAAGGTTGAACTTCACCGCCACCTCGAAGGCTCACTGCGGTTGGAGACGCTCGCGGAGGTTGCCCAAAAGCATGGGATTGATGTGCCGGCGGCTAACTTTCACGCGCTGGTGCAGGTGCAGAAAGATGACCCGCTGGATTTTGACACTTTCCTTTCGAAATTTCAAACCCTGCGCCAGTTCTACCGCTCGCCCGAAATCATCGCCCGCATCACCCAAGAGGCCATTGACGACGCCGCTCAAGACAACATTCAATACATGGAACTGCGCTTCACCCCCATGGCTCTGGCGCGCATGCAGGGCTACTCGCTGGCCGAGGTGATGGATTGGGTGATTGACAACGCGCGCGAGGGCGCGGCCCGCAACCAGATTCAACTGCGCCTGATCGCCTCGGTGAACCGCCACGAGCCGGTAGCAGTGGCCGAAGAGGTTTTGCAGTTGGCGGTAGATCGCATGGAGCAGGGCATTGTGGGGGTAGACCTGGCCGGCAACGAGGCCCGCTTCTCTGCCGAGCCGTTTGCCGGCGTCTTCCGCGAGGCGCGCCAGAGCGGACTGCACGTCACCATCCACGCGGGCGAATGGGGCGGCCCCGAAAACATCCGCCTGGCGATTGAACAACTGGGGGCCGAGCGCATCGGTCACGGCGTGCGCATTTTTGAAGACCCCAGCGTGGTAGCCCTGGCGCGCGAGCGCGGCGTCGTCTTTGAGGTGTGCGTCACCAGCAACTACCAGAGCGGCGTGGTCGCGGCCCTCACCAACCATCCCCTGGTGCGCATGATCCAGGCCGGCCTGAAGGTGACGGTCAACACCGACGATCCGGGCATCTCGGCCATCACCCTCAGTGATGAATACCGCCTGGCGATTGAAGAATTTGGCCTGCCGCCCACCGGCCTGGCAGACTGCATCCTCACGGCCGCCCAGGCGGCCTTTTTACCCCCCGCCGAGCGCCTCGCCCTGACAGACCGCCTGCGCTCTGGCCTGGCCGCCGCCCTCGATTCTAAAAAGGACTGCTAATCCCCCCCGGTTGTCATTAACGCAGTGCAAGCGGCAGATACATTCGTTCAATCGGCGTGCGCGGCTGTGCAAGCAGTGCCTCTACCAGGCTGTCTACATATTCTCGCCGAGAGGCCGGTTGATCGTAATCCCAGGCAGTGACAAACTGAACAACAGCGCCTTCCAGAGTCGTTTCCGTGCCGCCCACAGTCAGAGTCGTCGTCAGCGGCAGCGGCCGGTAGACCCCTTCTCGCGAGAGACTGCGCGCCGACAGCTCGTCGTAAATCTTCCGCACGGCCTCGATGGTTCGTTGGGTGTCGGCGTACGCGCCGCCAAATTCTCGCCCGTGAGCATCGTCGTTCTGCGGGCGGGCGGGGTTATAGTCGCAGGCGTAAATGCTGGCATCGCCCAACAACGGCACGGTGTGCGTGCCCCAGGGAGCGGGCGGAGTCTGCGCGGCCAGCGCCTCTAGGCAATCGGCATGAGAGTAGGCATCGCCCAGGGAGTGCAGGTAGGTGGCAAAGGCTTTCAGCGAGCCGGCCAGCACGGGCATCTGGATCGTTACAGAGCGGGTGATGATACAACCGTTGTTCTGCACGGCCTGCATCAGGGTAAAGTCGGTCACCCGCCCCCAGGCATAGGCCTCATATCCCTCTAACGTACTGGTACGGCCCCAGGCCCACTCGCGCAGGGCGCGCAGGTCGGCGCCGTCTAAATGCGGGAAGTGGAAGAAAGGCGAGTAGGGACCAAAACGCGAGGTAACGGCAGAGGTAGCCGAATCGAATTCGCCAGTAGGCCAGATCTGCCGGGCGTGATTCTTGCCGACGCAGGCCACCAGCGGGTTGGGCGGCGCGTAGAAGCCCGCGTTCCCGTAGGAATAAGAAGTTGACGCGCCTGGTAGCACTTCCGAATCTACCAGTTGATCCCAAATTCGCAGGGTGTGACTGTCTGTAACCGTGAAGCCAGCGGCAATTGCCAGGGCAAAGGTGAGATCATCATGTACTGTGCTGACTCGCTCATCAGGGAAGTTCCCGGACGGCGGATAATACGTCCCATCTGGGTCTCGAAACCCCAAATCTTCTTCGGCGAAAGCCCCGACCCGCCCCGTGCCTGAAGTGAGGAACAGACACACGCTCAGGACGATCAACCCATAGCCAAGCCCTCTGCGTTTCATTTCGGCCTCCGATCTCATTCTGCGGAACCGCGCATGCTCAACAGCGGGTAGGCTGTTTTGCGGATGTGCGCTTTAACATTGTGCGGGAAAAGCTGATACTGCCAAGTGTAGCATATTTTGGGAGCGAAGGTATCGGGTGCCGGGCGCGGCGCGGGGGGTCGGCTGAGGTTGAAACCCCTCACGGGGTTCTCATCCTCAGCCCCGCAGGGGCTTTCACGTTCCGAGCAGGGGCTTCAGCCCCGCGTTATCGCCCCAACCTGCGCGGGCGGGGATCGGCGGGGGTTGAAACCCCCGCCTCAGTACATGGAAACCCCTCACGGGGTTCTCATCCTCAGCC
>DAOUAC010000101.1:0-37529 GCA_034434155.1 Anaerolineaceae bacterium | reverse complement strand
CGCAGGGTGGCTCTTTGCCCGGCGGCGTCGGGGTCGAGCGCCAGCACAATGCGGCGCGTCAGGCGTTTGAGCAGGCGCAATTGGTCTTCCGTCAGCGCCGTGCCCATTGGCGAGACCACATTGGTAAAACCGGCCTGGTGCAGGGCGATCACGTCCAGGTAGCCTTCCACGATCACGGCCTGGTTTTGGGCGCGGATGGCTTTGCGGGCCTGGTCGAGCGCGTAGAGCAGGCGGCCCTTGTCGAACAGAGCCGTCTGCGGCGAATTGATGAACTTGGGCTGGTCTTCGGGGTTGAGGATGCGTCCGCCAAAGCCCACCATGCGCCCCATCGCGTCACGGATGGGGAACATAATGCGGTTGCGAAAGCGGTCGTAGACGCCCTCGCCGCTCTGCCGCTCCGTCACCAACCCGGCTTGCAGCAGTTCCGCCTGGCTGTAGCCCTTGGCGCGAAAGTAGTTCGAGAGCGCGTCCCACGAATCGGGGGCATAGCCTAACCCAAACATCTCGATGGTTCCGGGCAGCAGCCCACGCTTACGCAGGTAGGCCAGCGCCTGCCCACCAGCGGGAGTGTTCGTCAGGTGATGGCGGAAAAAGGTCACGGCTTCTTCCAACAGCCCGCGCAGGCGCTCGTGCTGCTGGTCTTCGGCCTCTTTCTCAGGGGTGAGCGGGGTGAGCGTCACTCCGGCGCGCTCGGCCAGGGCGTGCAAGGTCTGGTTGAAATCCCAGCCCTCTTTTTTCATCACGAACTTAAAGATGTCGCCGCCTTCGTTGCACTGGCCAAAACAGCGCCACGTGCCGGAATCAGGAAAGACCACAAACGCTGGCGTGCGCGAATTGGGGTGGAAGGGGCAAAAGCCGGTGTAGTTTTTCCCTGCCCGGCGCAGTTGGACGCTCTCACCGACCACTTCCAGAATATCCAGGCGGGCCTTAATCTCCTCAACGGCAGACATGAGTTAAATTATACTTCCTGGACAAAATTCAGGCCGGAGAGCTATGGATGATTTTCTAGAACCCTTCCAGCTTCGAGAAATCCGCCACGCCCTTTGCCAGCGCGGCCACCCTTTGGAGCAGGCCCAGGCGGTTGGCGCGCACCGTTGGCTCTTCAGCCATGACCAGCACGGCCTCGAAGAAGCGGTTGATCACCGGGATGAGGGGCAGGAAGGCGGCGAAGAAGTCGTCAACGGAGCCAGGCCGGCGGGGGGCGCTCTCAGCGGTCTGAAGAGCGCGCCAGAACTCGTCTTCGGCGGGGTCTACAAAAGCTTCTGGCGCAACCGTGAACTGCTCTGGCTGATCGCGGGTGATGCGCACGCAGCGGGCATAGGCCGGCAGGATGGTATTCCAATCGGGGCGCGCCACCCAGCGGCTGAGTTCGCGGACGGCGCGGAAGACCCGCGCCGGGTTGGCCTGCTGCTCAGCCAGGACGGCCTCGACCACATCGTAGCGGAAACCCTGCTCGCGCTCTAACAGATAACTGCGCAGACGCCCGACGATAAAGTCCAGACAGGCGGCCTGGCTCTCGGCGGTCGCCGGGATGGGCAGTTCTTCCGCCGCCATTTGCAAGCCCTGGCGCAGATCAAAGTCCACGCCTTTCAGGCCCAGGCTTAAGGCCAGGCCCAGGGCGGCGCGGCGCTGGGCAAACGGGTCTTTGGTTCCGGTGGGAGCCAGCCCGGCGGCAAACAAGCCCGCTAACGTATCCAGGCGGTCGGCCAGGCCCACCACTAACCCGGCAGAGGTGGCAGGCAGTGCGTCTCCGGCGGAGCGCGGCAGGTAATGTTCCCAAATGGCCTGGGCCACCGCTTCTGGTTCGCCCGACTGCAAAGCATAATAGCGGCCCATGATGCCCTGCAAAGAGGTCATTTCCACTACCATATTTGTCACCAGGTCGGCTTTGCACAGGCTGGCGGCCCGGCGCGCTACCGCGGCTTCTGCCTCGCTCAGCCCCAGTTGGGGGATAAGTTTTTCCACCAACCGCTCGATGCGGGTGGTCTTGTCGAGCATCGAGCCAAGCTTAATCTGGAACGTCAGGGTAGACAAGCGCGGGCGGTAATCTTCGAGCTTCTTCTGCAAATCCTCGTTGATAAAGAAAGCGGCGTCGGCAAAGCGCGCGCGGATGACCTGCTCGTTGCCGTCTATCACCACGTTGAGATGCTCCCTGCCGCCGTTGCGCACGGCAATGAAATAGGGCAACAGCCGGCCCTCTGGCGATTTAACCGGGAAGTAGCGCTGGTGCTTTTTCATCACCGAGATCAACACTTCGGGGGGCAGGCGCAGGTGCTCTTCTGCAAAACTGCCGCGCATGGCAGTGGGAGCTTCTACCAGTTGGTTGACTTCATCCAGCAGGTCAGGGTCCACATCTTCAGCCCCGCCCACCTCGCGCTGTAGGGCGGCCACCTGCCCGGCGATGGCGGCTCTCCGCTGGGCCGGGTCAAGCAAGATACCCTGTTCTGCCAGGAATGCAAAATATTGGGACGGCTGCTGAATGGCAAACGTCTCCGGCTCGTGGAAGCGCAGCCCGCGCGTCTGACGGCCAGATTCCAGCCCGGCATACGTGAAGGGAATGACCTGATCACCCAGCACTGCCAACAGCCAGCGCACCGGGCGCGAGAAAGCCACTCCGCTGGCGTTCCAGCGCATGGTTTTGTCGAACTTCAACCCGGCCACCAGCCCCGGCAGGGTCTCGGCCAACACCTGCGCCGCTGAACGCCCTGCCTCGTGGATTTCGGCTACCACGTAACTGCCGCCGTCCACCTCGCGCACCTGCAAGTCGCTCACCGCAATGCCGCGCCCGCGCGCAAAGCCCTCGGCGGCTTTGGTGGGCTGACCGGCGGCATCGAAGGCGCGGGCCGCGGGGGGGCCTTTGACCACCACGGTGCGGTCGGGCTGGCGGGCGGCCAGGTCTGAGACGTACACCACCAGGCGGCGGGGCGTACCCAGCACCTGAACCGGGCCGTGTTCCAGGCGCAGTTCATCCAGCAGGGCCGGGGTGCGCTCGCGCAGTTGCGCCAGGGCCGAGTCGAGGTCGGCGGCAGGCAGTTCTTCCGTGCCGATTTCAAGCAAAAATTCCCGCGTTGCCGGCCCGCTGCCATCCGGCAGGGGCGCAGGCGGTTGTACAGTGGGGGCAGGCTGTGCGGCGGCCCCTGACGCGGACAGCCATGGGAACCCCATCGCTTTGCGCTGTTCGATATACGTCTCAGCTACCCGCCGGGCCAGGTCTCTCATGCGGGCAAATAACGCCTGCCGCTCGGTCACGCCTACCGCCCCGCGCGTATCGAGGACATTAAAGGTGTGCGAGCATTTCAACACGTAATCGTGCGCAGGCAGTACCAGCCCTTCTTTTAAAGAAGCTTCAGCCTCGGCTTCAAACAGGCTGTACATCTGGCGCAGCCGCTCCACATTGGCGACCTCAAAGTAATATTTGCTGTGCTCGCGCTCACCCTGCAAATTTACATCGCCATAGGTGCGATCCTGACTCCAGCGGATGTCGCGGAAGTGACGCACCCCCTGGAGCGCCATCGCTATGCGCTCTAACCCGTAGGTAATTTCCACCGAGACCGGCTCCAGCACAAAGCCGCCCGCCTGCTGGAAGTACGTAAACTGAGTGATTTCCTGCCCATCCAGCCACACTTCCCAACCCAGGCCCCAGGCCCCCAGCGCAGGCGACTCCCAGTTGTCTTCGACAAAGCGGATGTCGTGCCGGCGCGGGTCAACCCCCAACGCTTCAAGCGAACGCAAATACAATTCCTGCGGATTGCCAGGGTCGGGCTTGAGGATGACCTGGAACTGGGTATGCTGCTGCAAGCGGTTGGGGTTATCGCCATAGCGCCCATCATCCGGGCGGACAGAAGGCTCCACATAGCCCACATTCCACGGCTCTGGCCCCAGAACGCGCAGATAGGTAGCAGGGTTCATCGTCCCGGCGCCCACCTGGGTGTAATACGGCTGCCAGATCAGGCAGCCCTGTCCGGCCCAAAAACGCTGCAGGGTAAAAATGATGGTCTGAAAATCAGGCGGCTGGCTCATGCTTACTCCCAACGATAGAAATCATAGCATCCGCTGTTAAAACGGCGGATGCTATTATAAACGATGAATGACCCGATCACCCTATGGATTGGCATTTCTTCTCACTTCATCAATAAAGGCCGGAGAGTTGAGCTTTCTTTCAAGGTGATAGGTCAGGTAATAATTGAGCAGGGCTTCCATTTCGCGGCGCACGGCAGGGGGCAGGCCGGCGCGGAAAGCATCACGGAAGTTGCTGCGCTGATAGTGGCGCAGGAACTTGAGCGTTGCCATGCTGACGGGCCGGGCCGTGGGAGAGTTCTCGCCGCAGCGCGGGCAAACCGCCCCGCCTTGGGCCGCATCGAAATACTGATCCTGGGGCTTAATCTCATTGCCGCAGCGCACACAGCGGGTTAACTCTGGCCGGAAGCCCAGCAGGTCGAGCAGGCGGATCTCGTAATAACGCACCGCCGGGAAGGGGTCTTCTAATGCGGCGACACGCTCAAGCGTCTCCACCAACAGCAGGTAAAGGGCGCGGTTCTCACCCTCTTCATAGGTAAAGCGGTCGAGCAGTTCCACCACGTAGGCGGCGTAGGCCGTGCGCAGCAGGTCGTCGCGCACCGGCAGATAGGCGTCCACCGTCTCGGCCTGGGTCACGATCCAAAAATCGCGCCCGCGCGCCAGCATCAGGCGCACGCGGGTGAACGGTTCGAGGTGCCCCGCCTTGCGCGAGCGCAGCTTGCGCGCGCCTTTGGCAATGGCGCGCAGTTTTCCGGCCTCGCGGCTGAAGAACGTCAGAATGCGGTCAGCCTCTCCCCAGTCGGCATGACGCAGCACAACCACTTCGGTCGCCAGGGAACGCTCTGGGCGGGGCATTTAAGCGTGAGCCAGGTCGCTGGGCAAAAAAGCGCCTGGGAGCAAATCTTTGACGGAGCTTTCGCTGATGATCTGGCCGTTTTCATCCGCAATAATCACCCAGGTTTCCAGCCCAAACTCGGCCAGCACCTGGCGGCAAGAGCCGCAGGGCGTCCCCCCATTGGAGGTAACGACGGCAATGGCCGTAAAACTGCGCTCCCCTTCCGACACCGCTTTAAAAACGGCCACGCGCTCGGCGCACATGCTGGTGGGGTAAGCCGCGTTTTCTACGTTGACACCATCGTAAATTTTGCCCGAATCGGTCAACAGGGCAGCGCCCACCGCATACCTGGAATAGGGAGCATACGCCCAGCGGCGCGCCTGTGCGGCTGCTGCAATCAACTGGCGGCGTTGTTCATCGTTCAGTTTCATCTTCTTTTTCTGTCTCCTCGGTTTCGGGGCCGGCGGCGCGGCTGATGGCACGCACCGTGCGGATGCGCCGCCCGCTGACCTGTTCAACTTTTAAGATCAGGTTATCAACCTCCACCTGCTCGCCGCCCACCGGCACCCGGCCAATCTGGCCGTAGATAAACCCCCCCAGGGTGTCTGCGACATCTTTGGGCAGGTGACTACCCATCACTTCGTTAAAATCATCCAGGTCAATACGCCCCTGGAAGATATACTCATTCTCTCCAACCCGCTGGTAGAGCAGTTCCTCGCTGACGTCATATTCGTCGCGGATCTCGCCAACGATTTCCTCAACGATATCTTCCATCGTCACCAGGCCGGCGATGCCGCCGTATTCGTCAACCACCAGGGCCATGTGAACACTGCGGGCCTGCATTTCGCGCAGCAGTTCGTCCACTTTTTTCGCCTCCGGCACAAAATAGGCCGGGCGCAGCAGCGGACGAATAGAAGGCAGATTTTTCCCTTCCATTCCGGCGCGCAGCAGGTCTTTGGCATACAGCAGGCCGATGACGTTATCAATGGCGGTCTCGTAGACCGGCACGCGCGAGTGGCCCGTCTCGGTGAGAGCCCGCATCGCCTCGATCACAGGGGTGTTGACTTCAAGGGCCTGTACGTCAATGCGCGGAACCATAATTTCACGCGCCAGGGTATCGCCAAACTGAAAGATGGAATAGATCATGCGGCGCTCGCCCTGCTCTAACCCGCCATCCGTCTGGCCTTCTTCCACCCAGGTTTTTAGCTCGTCTTCCGTAACGGCGTTTATACGGTTCTCCAGCATGGTCGGCGAGCCGAGCAGAAGCATCAGCAGCGCCGAGACCGGGCCGAGGAGAAAATCTAATGCCACCGCCAGAGCCGAAAAACGCAGTGCCAGGGATTCAGCGCGCGGCAAGATCAACCCTTCCAGAGCAAACTCCAGAGTCAACAGCACCAGAGTCGCCAGGGCTATCAGGCCAATGCCCCCCCAAAGTGAGGGCGGCTCTTTCGCGTAGAGCCAAAACAGCCAGATGCCCACGCCGAACAGCCAGAAGCGCAGCAGCACAATTGCCAGCCGCAGCGATATGCGCAGTCGGGGACGCTCTAACCGCTCGATAGTTTTTTCTACAGAACCGGGGTTCTGCTCGCGCAGAGTCACCAGATAGGGCATACGAATATTTAACAGGCTGGCACGCATGGCGACGACCAGCAGATCGAGGCACAAAAAGATGACCAGTAAAATCCAGAGCGTTTCTGTCACAGAATTCCTTAAAAAGCAATAACGAGCCAGCGCCAGGAAGCCCTGAATTCGCTCAGCTCGTCACCGAAAAAATGCCAGCATTGGCGCCGGTCTATCGCTTGCATGGGTACTCGCCATCCATCTCAGGCGGTCTTTGGCAACCCGTTGAGCAAATTTTAGCGCGCAACGGGGGATAGAATTGTCTATCAGGCTGGGGCGCCTGGACTCGAACCAAGATCCACAGATCCAAAGTCTGGTGTGCTGCCGTTGCACCACGCCCCAATTATCAGGGGATTCCCTCGTGCAAGGATTTTACCTAAGAATCCCTTTTCTGGCAATGGAAAGCCACATTTCAAACGGGGCTTTTCGCAGTCGTTTGCGAAAAGCCCCGTTTGGCTCGAAGAACCCTCCCCGGCGAAAAGCCCCGCGATTAGCTCTCGTCCTCGCGGGGCAGCAGCCCCAATTTTTGGGCCTGCTCAAAACTCAGCACGCCAGGGGTGTTGAGTTCCAGATCCTTTTTCTCGCTGGCGCTGTCCCAAAACGAATCGACGTCCATATCAATGCGCACGCCCTCGCCAGAGAGCAACTGCTCGAACTTTTCTAATCCGGGGTCATGGGCAATGGGGCCTTCCGGGAGCTGTTCCAGGGCCTGCTCTTTTTCAGCGGCAGTCGGGGCCGCCTCCACCGCGACGAGCTTCTCCGGCGCGCCGATTTCCAGCGCCGAGCGCACGTGCAGGCCCATGGCTTCCAGCGCGGTCAACAGTTCACCCTGGGCCGTCAGCGCCTCTTCAAACGCTAAGGCCATTTTCAGGTTAGATTTTCCCGGCTTAAGCACCACCAGCAGCGTATACTGCCCAACGGGCGCGCACACCAGATCATATTCTTTGCCGCGGTAAGCCTGCACAGCCCGACCCGTGTTTTCGCCCAACAAATAAGACAGCCTGATCCCTGAACTCAACGCCGCGATCACCGCCGGGGCCCATTGTTCCATCAGGCTCGCATTGGGCAGGTCGCCAGCCTGAGCTACCGGATGCCCACGCTCATCCATTAAAATAGCGGCGGTAGCTCCCAGCGACCCACGCAGCCCGCTGAGGATGCCCGCCAGCCCGGTTTCTTCCCGCTCCGGCTCTCCAGCCTCATCTTCATCCAGGGCAGGCCGCCGCACTACCAATTCTTCCGCCGCTACGCCGGGCAGAGCCTGCGCCAGCGCGGCTTTTAACAATTTTTCTTCTTCCGTTTCTGGCAGCGGTGGAAGTTTACCGGTGACCGGACGGGCCAGCTTCTTCTCTTCCTGAAGCGGCGTGCCTTCCAGCAGATCCAGCCCCAGCAGCGCAGCGGCCGTATCCATAAAATCCGGCATGCTCATCGGCTTGTGCATGAACGCATCCGGGTTGATTTCGTCAATCTGCTTCTTCAAGCTGGGGTTCATTGCCAAGCCGCTGATGACCATTACCTTAATATTCGGCTGGCGCATCCGGATTTTCCGCACCAGGTCCAGGCCGGTCATGCCGGGCAGGCGGATGTCGGTGATCAGCAGGTCAATTGACAGGCGCGTAGATTCGAGGATAGCCTCTTCTGCCGATGGAACCACCACGACGGGAAGCCCAGGGTTGGCCGTTTTCAGCGCCTCCTGGAGCAGCCGCCCTAAATCAATGGCATCATCAACGATTAGAACGTGCTTGGATCCCATCGCATCACCTCATTTTCAACGGTAACTCTCACCTGCGCGCCCACTGGGGCGTCACAAGCGCCGCCTTTTATCCCACGCGCCAGCAGGCCACGAAATGCCCCTTACTGGCTTCCTTGAACTCCGGCTCTTGCTGCTTGCAGTGATCCATCGCCACCGGGCAGCGCGGGTGGAACCGACAGCCAGACGGCGGGTTGAGCGGGCTGGGAACGTCACCCGTGAGGATAATCCGCTCGCGGCGCACTTTCGGATCTGGGATGGGGATGGCCGACATCAGCGCCTGGGTGTAGGGGTGCAGCGGGTTGCGGAACAGTTCTTCGCGGTCGGCCAGTTCGACCATCTTGCCCAGGTACATCACCGCCACGCGGTTCGAAATATGCTCCACCACGCTCAGGTTGTGGGCGATGAACAGGTAGGTGAGGCCAAACTCTTTCTGTAAATCCTTGAGGATATTCAGCACCTGCGATTGGATGGACACATCCAGCGCCGAGACCGGCTCATCGCAGACGATAAACTTGGGACGCAGCGCCAGAGCGCGGGCAATGCCGATGCGCTGGCGCTGACCGCCCGAAAATTCATGGGGATAGCGGCGGGCGTGATAATCTTCCAATCCAACTTTTTTGAGCGTTTCAATAGCCAGTTCAAAACGCTCGCGCGGAGTGCCGATGCCGTGAATTTTCAGGCCCTCCATCACTGACTCGCCGATGGGCATGCGCGGATCGAGCGAGGCATAGGGGTCCTGGAAGATAATCTGCATATTGCGGCGCATGGCTTTCAGATCGCGCCCGCGCAGTTTGAAGATATTGGTCCCCTCAAATTCCACTACGCCAGAGGTGGGTTCGGTCAACCGCAGCATGGTGCGGCCTACGGTGGTTTTCCCACAGCCCGATTCGCCTACCAGCCCCAGGGTTTCGCCTTCTTTAACGGTAAAACTGACGTTTTCAACTGCCCGCACCTGGGCCACAACCCGTTGGAGCAGTCCGCCCCGTACCGGGAAGTATTTGACCAGGTTGCGCACGGTAATAAGATCTTTTTTCGTTGGAGCCAGATTGTCGCTCATTCTTTTCCTTTCAGCGGGCATTCACCGGCTTGGCCGAGCCTTCGTTCACCGGAGCCTGGTGTTCGCCACGGCTCTCGTATAAGAAGCAACGCACCAGGTGTCCATCGCCGGTATCCATCAGGCTGGGCATTTCTTCGGTACAAACTTTCATCGCAAATTTGCAGCGCGGGGCAAATCGGCATCCGGCGGGCAGGTTGACCAGGTTGGGAACGCTGCCGGGGATAACCTCAAGCTTTTCCGTCACCCGTCCCAAAATGGGGATCGAGGCGATCAGCCCCTGCGTATAGGGGTGCTTGGGATGCTCGAACAGCTCGCCCACATCGGCCTGTTCAACGATCTGGCCGGCGTACATCACCGCCACCCGGTCGGCCATTTCGGCGATAATCCCCAAATCATGGGTGATGAGGATGACAGAACTGCCCAATTTCTTGCGCATATCGCGGATCACATCCAGGATTTGCGCCTGAATGGTCACATCCAGCGCCGTAGTCGGCTCATCGGCAATGAGCAGTTCGGGGACCAGCGCCAGAGCCATGGCGATCATCACGCGCTGGGCCTGCCCACCCGACATTTCGTGGGGATAGGCTTTGGCTTTGTTCGCGGCGTCGGGAATGCCGACCAGGCTGAGCAGTTCTACAGCCCGCTTCCAGGAAGCCTCTTTGGTCATATTCTGGTGAATCTGCAAGACCTCGGCCACCTGATCACCCACTGTGAAAACCGGGTTCAGGCTGGACTGCGGCTGCTGGAAGATCATCGAAATGCGGTTGCCGCGCATATGCACCATCTCCGATTCGGGGAGCTTGAGCAGATCGCGCCCGCCAAACAGCACTTCTCCCTCCACAATTTTGCCCGGCACGCCCACCAGGCGCATAATTGAAAGCGAAGTGACGCTCTTGCCACAGCCCGATTCACCCACCAGGCCCAGCACTTCGCCCTGTCTCACTTCAAAATCGACCCCATCAACGGCTTTAACTACGCCGTCTTCCGTAAAAAAGTACGTCTTAAGGTTTTTGACCTCAAGCAGCGGTTTCTTGTCGGTTTCCACATCTTCCTCGCAGTTCCAGGGTCTGACTGGCATTATTATAACTTTAAACGGTTCTGGATCCAAAAAATTCCATGGATCTCCCCAGCGGGTGAGCGCGGAGACCGCACCTCGTTACAATTTCAGGCGCGGGTCCAGCGCATCGCGCAAGCCGTCGCCCACGTAGTTAAAGGCCAGCGAGCAGATGAAGATCGGCAGGCCCGGAATGAGCGGCAGCCAGGGCCGGTCGGCCATAAACTGCTGGGTAGCCGAGAGCATATTGCCCCAGGTGGGGATGGGATCTTGAATGCCAAACCCCAGGAACGAGAGCGAAGCTTCGGCAATGATGTACCCTGCCAGCCCCAACGAGGCGTTGACGATGATAGGGGCCAGAGCATTGGGGATCATATGCACAAAGATGATGCGGAAGTTAGAAGCGCCCAAAGAACGCGAGGCTTCCACAAACGTTTGCTCGCGCAACGCCAGCACCATACCGCGCATCAACTGCGCCGCGCCCAGCCAACCCAACCCGGCCAGTACCAGCACAATCATTAGGGCCTGGCGCACGTCGCTGGGACGCAGCAGCATGACTTGACCCAAAACGTTGAGGATCACGTTGGGGATTGGGATCATATCCGGGTTTTGCAAAAGCATTTGGGAGATGATCAACAGCAGCGGCAGGCTGGGAATGGTTAGCAGAAATTCCACAAACCGCATGATGACGGCGTCGAGCACGCCGCCGTAAAAACCAGAGATCGCGCCCACTACCATGCCAATGGTTTCGGAGATCAGCACCGAAAGCACGGCCACGGTCAGCGAGATGCGCCCGGCATACAGCAGGCGCGAGAAATAATCACGCCCGATGTTATCTGTCCCCAGGTAGTGCACTTTGCCGGTCTCTTTGTTAACTGTACCGGGCAGAGCAAAACGGTTGGAGACGCTCAGGTCATCCATTTCAAAGGGGGCCAACTGCCTGGCAAAAACCGACACCAGAAAAATCAGCGCCAACAGCCCAGAAGAAATCATCGCCAGGCGGTGACGGCGGAAGCGGCGCAGCACGATGGTCAGCGGGCTTTCTTCTTTCATGGGTTTGGCGCTTTTTACTTCCAAAGAAGCAGCTTTTGTCGATGCGCTCATGGTGGTTTCCTTTAGGACAACTTAATGCGAGGATCGACAACGGTGTACAGGATGTCACGCAGCAGGGTAGCGATGACTGTCAGCACCGCGATCATAAACAAAATCGCCATCGCCACCGGGTAGTCGTTGTCGCCCAGGGCCAGGAAGTACAGGCGGCCCATCCCCGGCCAGGAGAAGATCGTCTCGGTGATGATGGCGCCGCTCACCAGGCCCGGCAGAGTGAATACCACCAGAGTGACAAAGGGAATCAACCCGTTGCGCAGGGCATGTTTGAGGATAACCACCCGTTCAATCAGGCCTTTGGCGCGCGCTGTGCGGACGTAATCCTGGCGCATCACCTCAAGCATGCTGGCGCGCACAAACCGGCTCCAGCCGGCCACGCTGACGATGGTCAGTACGAACACCGGCAGGATCAGGTGCAGGAAGCGGTCGAGCATCGATTCGGCCACTACCGTTCCCAGGCCCGGAATAATATAATCGCGCACGGCCGTGGCACTGCCCGCCGGCAGGTAAAACCAGCCAGCGCGATACGGCACAATGGAAAACACCAGGATCGCCATAATGCCAAAGAAAAAGGTAGGCATGGACGTTCCCATAAATGCCAGGGTGGTAAAAAAGTAATCGAAGCGCGAATACTGTTTGACGGCTGAATAGACGCCCAGGGGGATGCCCAACAACAGCGCCAGCAGGGTAGAAATGCCCGCTAAGGTGATGGTTTTGGGCAGGCGGCTGACCAGCAGATCAGTGACGGGGCGGTCGCGGTTAAGCCGCCAGGAGTTGCCAAAGTCGCCGAATAAAATCCCCCGACTGACGCGGCGGCCCTCCAGATCCTTCAGGTACACATACTGGCTGCACCCAATGGTTTTAACGCTCACCTTGCCGGTGACGTCGTTGCGGACAGTAGCCTGGATCTCTTTATAACAGCCCACCGGCAGATCGGCCAGTAAATCGCGCCCGCCAATCTGGATGGGACCACGGGGGAAGCCCATCAACCAGCGGGTAAAACGGAAAGGCAAATAAAGATCCAGCTCAAAATAGGCCCGGATGCGGGCAACATCTTCCTCGGTGATGCGAAAGCGCGAACTGGCCTGCACCTGGCGCAGCCCGGCCAGCGGGCCGCCGGGAGCCAGGTTGAGCAAAGCATAAGATGCAGCCGCCGACAGGAAGATGACCAGGATCATTTGCAATAAGCGGCGGATCAGGTAATTGGTCATTCTCTCTCCCAATTCCCCATCCAAAATGCGCTTTGTCTTGTTTGGGCGGGGCTGCTCCCCCGCCAAAACAGCGCAAAGTCATTTTCTCAGGAGCCAGGTGGTTGATATTGAAACGTACAAGATTAAGAAGGGCAGATGTGACGCCATCAGGGAGCCACATCTGCCCATTAACATGCCGTTTAGACGTTCACGGTCTTGGGTCGCCGCATGAGCAACCGATCACAAAGCCCGGCGCTCAAAACGACTACTTCACGAACAGGTTGAAGTCAATATGCTCCCAGGTGGCGCCGGCGATGACGTAGTTCTTCACCTTGCCATCCTTCTCGGCCTGGACAAGCTGCTCGGTGAGGCCGGCCAGCGTCTCAGAACCCAGCAGATCCACTGCGCCGGTGAGCAGTTGCGACTCGGCATTTTCGGGGGTCAGGAACTGGATGACGATATTGGGAGTGGCAACCTCACCGCCGTAGAAGTAGGGGTTGGCTTCGAAGACCATCTTCTCGCCCTTCACCCAATCGGTGATGATGTAGGGGCCGTAGCTCCAGGGTTTCTCAGCAACCTCGGGCAGGGTCGGCCAATCCTTGGCGGGGACGTCCTTCAAGAGCTTGCCTTTATAGGGACCCTCAGACTCGATTGGCTGGTTGGCCGGAGCGAAGCCGAAGGGGGGCAGGAAGTACAGCGGATCCTGAACGCCGGGCAGCCAGGTGACGGTGTAAGACAGGCCGTCGAACTGGATATCCTGGATCTGATCGCAGGTGATGTAAGAAGTAGCGCCGCTCTCGCGATCGCAGGCCACCTTGTAGTTCAGTTCAAAGTCTTCCTGGGTCACGGGCGAGCCATCCTGCCACTTCAGGTCGTCGCGGAACTCGTACTTGACGACCAACTGCTTCATCGTCACGCCTTCCGAGAACTCTACTTCCTGGCCTTCGGAGTTGTAGACCATCACGCCGGGGCCGGCTTCGACCGGATTGCCGCCCGAGTCGTAGACCTTATCACCGGCTTTCGGCTGTACATCGTTGTTCTGCGCCAGGCCGCTCTCAATGGTGGAGAGCTGCTTGACCAGCACCGGCTGGAAGTCATAATTCAGGCTGGTATAAGCGCGGAAGCCCAGCAGACCGGCGGCCAGGTTCGCCACGAAGGCGCTCTCCACGCGGGTGTAGAGCGAAGCGGGTTCCTGGGTGAAGCCGATGACGAGGGTGTCTTTGCCGGGGCGCGACCACTCATGAATGTTGTAAGTGTAGTATTCTTCGCCGGGGGTGGGGGCAAAGCCCTGCAGGTCCGCAGCGGTGGAGAAGGTCTCTGTGCGGTTGAACAGCGGGATGGCGGGAACGTCCTTGGTGTATTCCTGCTGGACGATGGTATACCACTTGATGCGCTCTTCCTTCAGCAGAGTGTTGGTGGCGTTCTTGATGGCCTTGTCGGCGGCTTCATTACACCAGCCCATGTAGTTCTGGCCTTCCCAGTTGTTCTCAGGCAGGGGGATCTGGTCGCAGGCCCAGAGGGTGCGGCCGCCAGGGTCAGCCTGGCCTACCCAGGCGAAAGCGCCGATCTGGAAGTCGCGCACCTGCAGGCCGGTCGTGTCGCCGAACCACCAGGAAGCGGGGACGTGCGAGCGCAGGATCTGGATGCCGCACTCGGCCATCTGCTTTTCCCACACGGCGGCCCAGGCCTGGCGGAAGGCGGCGGTGGTGGTGTAGAACTTCAGCGCCAGAACGCTGCCGTCTTCTTTGGTGCGCACGGAAGCGCCTTCAGGCAGGGTCCAGCCAGCTTCTTCGAGCAGGGCGGCGCCTTTGGCAGGATCATATTCATAGATGGTGATGTTTTCATCGCCAGCGTAAGCCCAGTGCGCGCGGGGGATGAAGGTGTGCATCACCAGGCTGGCGGCCTGCTCATCACTCAGCAGCGGGTAACCGGCCTTCGCCAGGTCAGCTTTGTTGGTGCAGTGTGCCATGGCCTGGCGGACGCGCAAATCACCTAAAATCGGATCGGGGGTGGTAAAGGCTTTCTTCTCTACTTCGACAACCGAGGTCTTCTCCACCTCGACGATCTGAGTCTCGACAACCTTCTCCACGACGGTCTTCTCGACCTGAACTTCCTTCGTAACTTCTACGGTTTGGATGATCGTTTGGGGCTGGCAGGCGCTCAGCACCATGGAGGCGATCAATACGAACGCAAGTACCCACATCGATTTCTGCTTCATAAAACCGTTCTCCTCCTTGCAAATTCTTCAGTTGTAGAAAGGGATTGTCTTACACAACATGTAGAACGATTGGAGCTTTTTCAGGCGGCTGGGCGATCACCTCCTTTTTATTTAAATGTCCAACAATGTGCTCACAAGGGGGTAAAACTACAAATAAAGGGCAAAGTGATTGCGCGAAATATAGCATAGTAAGATGGTAAAGTCAAGAATAATATTGTGGTTGAAATATCCTCGACCTCCCAGGTTCATCACCTACCCTAAATCAATATTAACCAGATGACCAGGTTTTTATACTGGTCATCTGGCTAGTATTTTATCATTTCTCTGCACAATTTTGGCCGTATTGTAGAGCCTCCAGGTTCCAGAAGATACTGCGCGCAGAAGGGTCAATCTCGAACCCGCACAGATCGGGGCGGGCCAGGGCGATCTTCAGGTGCGCATACAGCGGCAGAACCGGGAGTTCCTGAGCGAAAAGCGTTTGCACAGCCGCGTTGGCGGCGGCAAAATCGGGGGCTTCGGGCCGCGCCTGCGAGGCCACAGCGCAGGCCCGGTCGAATTCGGCACTGCTGTAGCCGGTAACGTTGGCGCCAATCCACTGATTAGCCGCCGCAGGGATCTGCCCGGTGGTGTATAACAGGCAGTTAGGCCGCGCGCCGGCCTCCCACGAGAACTGTACCAGGTCGAATTTACGCCCAAAGACCAGGCCATCAGGCCCTGGCGCAAACAGATCCGCCGGGCTGGCAAACTGCAAATTAATCTGAATGCCGCAGCCTGCCAGCGACTCGGCCACGCGCCCGGCCGTCTGACGGCGCAAGAGGGCCTCGGTAGTCCAGTATGTCAGCGCCAGAGGAGTGCCATCCGGCACATTGGTCACGCCCTGGGCAATCCGCGGCGTGGCCGGGTCGCCATCGGTGTCCTTCCAGCCCACTTCATCCAATAACTGCATGCCGGCGGCGGGGTCGTAAGGGTATTGGGGCGCGTCTGTCAGGGCCAGTGGGTGCGAAACCGGCAGAAAAGCCGCGGGGATCTGCGAGCGGCGGTAGAGGAGTTCATCCACAATCCCCTGACGGTCGGTGCAAAGGGCAAAGGCGCGGCGGGTACGCACATCGCCGAACAGGTCGGGCCGGTCGCCCGAGGCCGGGTCATAGCCATCCTCATAAGATGCCGGGCGGATGCCAAAATCCAGGTGTTCCCACTCTGGCCCCTGGCCGACGTAGGTCTTCAGCCGGCCCTGTTTTTCTTTCTCCAGCAGGGTCGGGAACATGGGGAAGAATTCGCTGTTCTGGTCCACCACGTCGCATTCGCCCGCCTGCACCGCCGCCACGCTGTTATCACCCTGGCGGCCCACGAAGCGGAAAACCAGGGTATCAAAGTAAGGCAGTCCTTCCGCCGCGCGGAAGTAGTGCGGGTTCTTCTCCAGGGTGATGTGATCCCCAGCCGTCCATTCCGTGATGCGATACGGCCCCCACCCCAGCGGGATGCGGCTGGCGGTTTCATCTTGCAGAAGATCGGCGGCGGCGCGGCTCCCCAACAGGTGTTGGGGAAGCGGAAGCCAGAAATGCGTCCCGTAGCGCTGGTCGAAATAACCGGGCAGTCCTACCCATTCAACCGTCAGCTCGTCGAGCGATTGATATGAGAAGGTGCGGTCAATCAGATATTTGGTGACGGGCGTAGCCGGATCGGCGGCAAGGTTATAAGAGAACACCGAGTCGGCGGCGGTGAGCGGCTCGCCGTTGGACCACTTCAGGCCGGGCAGCAGTTGAAAGGTGACGACCAGTTGATCCATGAGCAGTTCCGAGGTCCCATCCCAGGTAACGGCGCAGTCGGGAGAACTACACCCCGAGGGCAGTACGCGCGTCCCGGCCTGCAAGGTTGCCAGGTTGCCGGCGGCGTCCACAATCCCGTCCCCGGCCTGCATTTTGACGGGGCGCAGTACGGCGCTGCCATCTGCCAGGCTGGGGATCTTCTGCAAAATGACCGGTTGGATGGAAAAAGTGCGCGTGTCGAACGGGCCGTCATAGATCGCTTCCAGCACGCTCCACATACTGCGCGATGAGCCGCCGTAGAGGTAGAGAGTCTGCGGCTCGTCGGGCAGGCAGACTACCAGCGAGCGCGACGGCGGCAGCGTGGGCGTTTCTGTGACGGACGGCGTGGCCGTGAGCGCCGGGGTTGCCGTCGCCTGAACGGGCCCAGGCCCCTGGGTGGGCGCGGCGGTCGGGCCGGGGGTTGGGGTAGCTGACCCACAGGCAGCCAGTGTCAGGCTGAGGAACAGGGCAGCAGTTAATAAGCGCGAGCGTAAAGGCAACATGCGGTCCCTTTCAAATCGTGGTTAGGCTTTTACCAGGGAAAGATTGTACCATGATTAAAAACAACGGGCGCCGCGGCGCCCGTTGTCCAAACGAAAGCCCGGTTATGTTTACGAAGTCCCCTTCATGCGCGGGTCAAAGGCATCACGCAGGCCATCGCCCAGGAAGGTGAAGGCCAGTACCACCAGCGCCACGCAGATGGCCGGGGACAGCAGCAGCCAGGGCTGGGCGTTGATGGCCGTCTGCCCTTCGAGCATCAGCGCGCCCCAACTGGTGATGAAGAACGCGTTGGGGTCGGTCGGCGGACGCAGGCCCAGGCCCAGATAGCCTAAAATGGCTTCTACAATAATCATGTTCGGGATCGTCACAGCGGCGGTGATGATAATGGGGCCGAGGCTGTTGGGCAGGATGTGCCTGAACATAATCCGCGAGTCGCGCGCGCCGATGCAGCGGGCCGCCTCGACAAATTCTTTTTCCTTCAGCGAAAGCACCTGCCCACGCACAATCCGCGCGACACCCACCCAGTTAACAATTGCCAGGGCGACGAAGAGCAAGAACAGCCCATTGAGCAGCGTGCCGATAAAGGTATCGCGCAGAGAGATCATCACAATGATGAAAAACAGCAGGTCTGGGAAGGCGAAAACTACGTCGGTAAAACGCATCAGCAGGTTATCCAGCCGCCCCCCCACGTAGCCAGACACCAGTCCAATCACCGTCCCCACCACCAGGATAATGGCCGTGGGCAAAAAGCCCACCAGCATGGACACCCGCGCGCCGTAAATCGTGCGGCTGAGGACATCCCGCCCCAAGGTATCGGTTCCAAGCAAGAAATTCGGATCGGGCCTCTTATTGGACGTTGTTTTCTCCACCCACACCGGGGGCAAGAAACCCTTCCCGGCGTTAATCTTCAGCGGGTTATGGGGAACGATGAAGTTCGCGAACAAACCCACCATCAAAAAGACAAAGATCACCACCATGCCGGCCACCGCCGCCTTATTGCGCATCAGGCGGTAAAAGGCATCCGCCATCAAATCGCGCTTGGGCGAGGTCACTTCTAACGTGACGGCCTTGCCTGGGGGAGTACTTTTGGAAAGATCGGTTGTAGCAGCCATAATTGCTCCGGGTTAATCGGTCAGGCGGATGCGAGGATCCAGGAAAACGTACACAATATCAACACTCAGGTTGGCGATCACAATCAATACGCCATAGATCAGCGTCGTTCCCATAATCATGGAATAATCGCGCTGGCTGATAGCCGTCACATAGGCGCGGCCCATCCCTGGAAAGCCCAACATGGTTTCAATGATGAAAGAACCCGTAATCAGGCCGGCAAAAGCCGGGAACAAGAGCGTGACCACAGGGATCATGGCATTCTTAATCATGTGGCGGAAAATTACCAGTTGTTCGCGCAGTCCTTTGGCGCGGGCCGTGCGGACGTAATCCTGGCGGATCACTTCGAGCATCGAAGCACGGGTATAGCGGGTGGTGCGGGCTAACGTCCCAAAGCCTAACACGACCGCCGGGAGGATCCACACATCAATCTGATCCCAGGAACGCGGCACAATGCTAACCCAGTGCAGCATGGAAGCAAAAATGATGATTAAGAAAATGGCGATGACGAAGTTTGGCACCGAAATGCCAACCGTCGCGATAAACAGGCTCAAATAATCAATCATGGTATTCTGCTTGAGCGCCGAGATAATCCCAATGGGGATGCCAATTCCTACCGCCAGAAGCATAGCAATGACGGCCAGGCGCAAAGAATACCCAAACCGGCTGTACCAAAATGGCTTGCCTTCGGGGGGATCAAAGAGATAGCCCTGAATGGTCATGCCGCGCATCCGGTAAGATGGCCCTAGATTGCCGCAGATAGCGCCGCACACGAACTTGCCGTTTTTGATATCTCCAAACACGTAGGCGGTAAACTGCTGCCATAACGGTTTGTTAAGGCCGTAATACTCGTTTAGAACACGCTGCGTGTTGGGGTCCACCTGGCGGGCACTGGGATCGCGATCCCAGGGCCCCCCGGGGGCGTTGTGCATCAACAAAAATGTGACCAGCGCCACCGTGAAGAGAACGGGGATCATCCAAAGGAAACGCCGAATCAGGTAACCGGTCATCTTTCTATCCCAAATTCCAGTTTAAGATTGGTCTTATGGCGATCCAGGTCACTCGCCGAAAATATCCTGGTTTCTATGTGAACTTACTTCACAAAAGGGCCGCCGGCCGGCTGAGGTCTTGCGGAGGGCCGACCGGCGGCCGATTGGTTGGTGCTACTGCGCGAAGGGTTTAAGCACAACCCCTGCGCAAGAGGTTACAGCATTACTTTACGCCCTGCTGCGCGGCGGTATCCACGGTGATAGCATCCACCACGTAGTCGCCAGGCCAACCGGCGTCCATCGGGGTGGTGACAACGCCCTGGACCCACGGCTTGATGAGGTAAGCGTTGACGTTGTTCCAGAAGAAGGCGCCGGGGGCCAGGCCGACCAGCATCTTCTGCGCCTCAGCGTACAGCTTCATGCGCTCTTCCGGATCCACCGTGGCATCCGCTTTCTTCATGATGGCATCCAGTTCCTCATTGGCAAAGCCAATGCGCTGGGCAAAGGTGGAGGTGCTCATCCAGTAAACGGAGAGCCAGTTCTGCGGATCGGGGTAGTCAGCGCACCAGCCGAGGATGAAGGTCTGCGGCGCGGTGTTGACGTCTTTGGTCAGAGCGGTGTAAGTGGTCGGTTCCACCGGGTTGAGGGAGATATCAACGCCCAGGACGGTCTTCCACTGGTTCGCCAGCCATTCGTTGCGCACGCGGTTGCGCGGCGTATCGGAGAAGGTCAGAGTGATAGGCGGCAGTTTATCCACTGAGCCATAGGAAGATTCGGCCAGCGCCTGCTTGGCGGCTTCAGGATCGAAGGCGTAGCGGGTCTCTTCGGCGTCATATCCAGGGAATCCCGGCGGGATCCAGGTGAGGGTGGGAGCGCCGAGGCCGTTGAGAACGTCGCGCACCCAGGCTTCGCGGTCGAGCGCGTAGATGAAGGCTTCGCGCACCTTCTTATCGGTGAAGGGTTCCTTCAACTGATGGAAGTTCATGTTGAAGGTGCAGGAACCGGGGTAGATCTTGGCCTGAGCGTTCAGTTCCGGATCAGCCTGAACAGCGGGCAGGTCTTCGGCGGCCAGCGGGATGATGTCGAACTCGTTGTTCTTGTAGGCTTCAAAGGCCACCGCGCTGTCGGTGATGTAGCGGAATTCGAGATCGTAGGTGGGTTTGTTCCCCCAGTAATTGGGGTTGGGGGTGAAGTAGCCACGCACAAACGGTTCGATGCTGCTCAGGATGAAGGGGCCATTGCCGATCTGATACTTCGAGCTGGTCCACCAGATATCGCCGCCTTCGGTAATGTTCTCTTCCTTCGCGGGGAAGGTTACCCACAGAGACATGACCGTATGGAAGTACGGCGCGGGAGCGCGCAGTTTGATCTGGAGGGTGAGGCAGTTGGCCTGTTCGTAGTCGGTGCAGGGGTTGCCGGCATCATCCAGGGCCTTCACGCCCAGAGCTTCGATGAAGGGGGCGGGGTCGTAGCCTTCAGCGCTGATGTCGGTCGTGCGCCATTCGGAAGCACCTACGATTTCATCGGTGATGCTCGCATATTCGCCGGCGGTGGCCGGGTCAATGTTGCGGATCAGCGAGTATTCAAAGCGCTTGGCGTTGAGAGGCGTGCCATCCGAGTAGGTCAGGCCAGGGCGCAGCTTGAAGGTCAGTTGGGTGGCGTCTTCGTTATATTCCCAGCTTTCAGCGGCGCCAGGGACGGTTTCAAGATTGCCGTTGAGCCTGGTCAGACCTTCGTAGATGAGCTTGAGGTGAGCGATTTCATTGACGAAGGAGCTCTTCTGGGGGTCAATCGTATCAGGATAGGTCCCCAGGTTCACCCGCAGCAAGGCCGGGCCAGCTTCAGCTTCGGTGGGAGCGGCCGCGTTAGGCTCAGGCGTAGCGGTGACCACGATGGTCTTGGTCTCGCCCTCTTTTTCTACAATCACCGTCTGGACAACTGCGGTGGGTTGCTCTTGCTGGGCGGGAGCCTGAGTCGCGGGAGCCGCCTGGCAGGATGCCAGAATCATGCTTGCAACCAGCAGCAGCGCAAAAACGGAATACAGCTTACGCATTGGATTCTCCTCCTACGAGAAAAGACAAAAGGTTTTGGTCCAACAACTGTCGTACCTTTGGGGTTCCGCCGAACCTGTATCGTTCCGGTTCATCACCTCCTTTTCTACAGGAGTTTACACAGATATCATTGGCGTATGTATATACGCCAATGATATCCACCACAGCACTTAAACCAGGTGACAGGCCACAAAATGGCCCGGCGCGACCTCACGAAATTCCGGCCGCACTTCGGCGCAGATGGGGGCGGCCAGCGGGCAGCGCGTGCGGAAGCGGCAGCCCGACGGAGGGTTGACTGGCGAGGGAATCTCACCCGCCAGGATAATGCGTTTACGTTTTTCTTCGGCCACCGGGTCGGGCAAAGGAATGGCCGAGAGCAGTGCCTGGGTATACGGATGCAGCGGGTTGGCGTACAAATCGTTGCGGTCCGCCAGTTCGACGATTACGCCCAGGTACATGACCGCCACGCGGGTGCTGATGTGACGGATCATCGAAAGATCATGCGCAATGAACAGGTAGGTCAGGTTGAAGTCGCGCTGTAAATCTTCCAGCAGATTGACAACCTGCGCCTGAATTGAAACATCCAGGGCCGAAATCGGCTCATCGCAGACGATCAGCGACGGCTGGAGCGATAGAGCGCGCGCCACGCCAATGCGCTGGCGCTGCCCGCCCGAAAATTCATGGGGGAAACGGTTGGCAAAGGACGGATTCAGCCCAACCAGCTTGAGCAGTTCCTTCACTCGCTCTTCCACTTCTTTGCCGGTGGCAAGCCCGTGGATCAGAAGCGGCTCGCCGATGATGTCGCCCACGGTCATGCGCGGGTTCAGGCTGGCGTAGGGGTCCTGGAAGATCATCTGCATGCGGCGGCGCATCTGGCGCAGTTCCTCGCCCTTCATCTTGACCAGGTCCTTGCCTTCAAACAATACCTCGCCCGAAGTGGGGCGGTGCAGCTGCAAAACCGCGCGCCCGGTGGTTGATTTGCCGCAGCCCGACTCGCCAACCAGCCCCAGGGTTTCGCCCCGCATCACTTTGAACGAAATATCATCCACCGCGTGAACGGCGCCCACCTGCTTTTGAATGATCGTGCCGCGCATGATGGGGAAATACTTGACGAGGTGGTTGACCTCTAACAGTACTTCCTGGTTCTTTGGAGTGATCGGTTTGGTATTGACTTCAGCGATGGTCATTCCCGATATCCTCCTGTGCGCGGGTTTACCCAACAGGCAGCGTAATGCTCCGGGCCCACTTCGAGCAGCGGAGGGTTCTCTTGCCAGCAGCGCTCACGGACGAACCGGCAGCGTGGAGCAAATGGGCAGTAGTTTGGTTTTTCGTACAAAATGGGGGGGATGCCTTCAATCGAGGTCAGCCGCCGGTAACCGCTTTCATCCATGCGCGGCAGGCTGTTGAGCAATCCAATGGTATAGGGGTGTTCCGGTTGAGCATAGAGCGGCTTCACCGCGGCCGTCTCAATAATGTATCCCGCGTACATTACCGCCACGCGGTGCGCCAGCCCGGCGATAATGCCCAGGTCATGCGTAATCCAGATCATTGACATGCCCAGTTCATTCGCCAGGCGCTTCACCAGGTCCACAATCTGCGCCTGAATGGTCACATCGAGCGCGGTAGTCGGTTCATCGGCGATGAGAATTTGTGGAGAACACACCAGGGCCATGGCGATCATCGCGCGCTGGCGCATGCCGCCCGAAAACTGGTGTGGATAGTCGTTTAACCGCTCTTTGGCGTTGGGAATGCCCACCATAGTCAGCATTTCCGCCACGCGCCGGTAGGCTTCCTTCTGGCTCATGCCGTGGTGAATTTCCAGCGGTTCCGCCACCTGGCGCCCAATCGTCAGCACCGGGTTGAAGGAAGTCATCGGGTCCTGGAAGATCACGCTGATCTGCGAGCCCCGGATGTTGCGAATGTCTTCATCCGAGATTTTGAGCAAATCTTTGCCCTGGTACATGGCGCGACCGGCCACCACTTTGCCAGGTGGAGAAGGGATCAGCCGCAGCATTGACATCATCGTGACGCTTTTGCCGCAACCGCTTTCGCCCACAACGCCTAGCGTCTCCCCCTCTTTTAACTTAAACGAAACGCCGTTGACCGCATGGACAATGCCATCTTGGGTATAGAACTGCGTTTCAAGGCCCTCAACATTCAAAAGATCGGCCATTAACTTTCTGCTACCCTTTGCTAGTCTAGGATGTATGCGCGATGCCTGAATGGGCTCTCTTCATGCTTATCGAAGTATAATCACTTATCCACAGTGTGTCAAACCTATCCAATTGGAATACCAAAAATCTGGTCAAATGGCTAGGTACTCAACCCTTCTCTTTCCTGTTTGATTGTGATTTTTTGTGGAATAACGATGTTACCCATCTCGAAAAGACTGCTTCAAGTTCTGGAACCGTTGGATGAGAACGGCGCGCAGTACGCCTTTTACTGCCGAAAAGAAGGCCAGGAGCCGATCTTCAAAACCAATGTCGACAGTCAGCGAGGGCGCTTTGCCGCTGCTTCGATCATCAAAATTCCCATCCTGTTAGCGTGGGTGAAGTTAGAACGCCGGGGCGAAGTCAATCGGGCGGAGTTGTGCGACCTGGATGCTGAACCCCAGGTGCAGGGGGCAGGCTTTTCGTGGCTGCTGCGCGCCCGCCGCCTGCCCTACCAGGATGTACTGCTGTTGATGATGGCCGTCTCCGATAACCTGTGTACCAATCTTATCATCCGCCGGGTCGGGATCGAGCGGCTGGCGTTGGCCTTCCGCGAAGAGCTTGGGCTGGAGGGGACGGTCCTACAGCGCAAACTGATGGACTATGCAGCGCGGGCGCGCGGGCTGGAGAACTGGATCACTGCCGCCGACTGCATACGTTTCTTTGACCTGGTGCGTGAGTTATCCCCAGACGAGCGCGCCTGGGTAGAGCCAATGCTGGCCGCCAACCAGGATGACCTGCTGCTGATGCGGCGCATTCCGCGCGATACGATCACGTTTTACCATAAAACCGGTTCGATGACGGGCGTTTTGCACGATTGGGGCTACACCCCCGGCTGCGACATCTTCCTGCTCACCCAAGGGGTCAAAGATGAACCGGCGGCCTTTGAGGTGTTTGGCGAATTGGGAAGATTACTGCTCGAATAAACCTCTCCCCCAGCGCCGTGAGAGAACCGCCCTGCCCTACAACACTGCCCTCAGACCATCTACCAGCCGGTCAATCTGCTCTTCAGAATGTGTGGCAAAAATGGCGATGCGGATGGCCCCGCCCGGGGGCGTGCTGGTGTAATTCTGCACATGAGCCACGCACAGGTCGCGCTGAAAGAGGGCATCTTTCAGGCGGGCCAGGTCTACGCCGGGGCGGGCGCGCAGGCACAGGATGGGAACGGGGCTGTCTTCGAGGTCCCACCCCAAAGCGCGGATACCCGCTCTGGCGCGCCGGACGTTAGCCCACAGACGCTGGCGCAGAGCCAGATCTGCGGCAAGTTCCAGGGCGCGGGCCGAGGCCGCGGCGGCCGGCAGGGGCGGCGGGCTGGAACCGACCGTCACGCGCGAATTGCGCTCCACTTCGGTAGTCAGCAACCGCGAGCCGGCAATGACCCCGCCGTAGCCGCCAATGCCCTTGCTGAGGGTATGCCCGGCGATCAAACCGGGCTGGCCTAGCGCCCCAGCGTGTTCCAGCGTGCCGCGCCCGCCTCGGCCCAGCACTCCGGTCGCGTGGGCATCGTCCAACACCAGCCAGGCGCCGGGATATTCCGCCAGCACAGCCTGGTACGCCCATACCGGCGCAATCTCACCGGAAATCGGAAAGACTCCGTCGCTCAGCACCAGCGGGCGCTCGCCCGGTTTTAGCTCGCGGCGCAGGCTTTCGGCCAGGGCCTGCGGGTCGCAGTGGTGAAAGCTCACCAGGGGTTTGCCGGTTGCGCGCGCCCCGTCCCACAGGCTGTAATGGGACCAGTCATCAATAAAGGCCCGATCCCACCGCTCGCGCAGACCCTGCGCCAGAATCCCCGCGCTGAAATAGCCAGACGGGTAATAAAGCACCCGCTCAACGCCAAAAAAGGCGCAGGCGGCGGCCTCCAGCGCATCGTAGAGATCGTGTTCGCCGTAACCGCCGCGCGACGTGGCGGTGGACATCCCATAAGTATGAATGGCGCTGATGGCGGCCTCTAAAACAGCCGGGTGGTTGTGCAGTCCCAGGTAGCCGGTACCAGAGAAATAATCGCGCTCGCGCCCGCCGATGACGACGCGCGGGCCCAACGGCGACTGCATCCTGAAATCCATCGTTTTACCGCCCGATGTAGGTAGCCGCGCACAGATAAATTTCGCGCAGGCCAGCATTGGCCTGTACATCATCTATCTGCACGCCGTTGCGCGAGCGCGAAGAATGGAT
Organism: Anaerolineaceae bacterium; assembly: GCA_034434155.1. Lineage (GTDB taxonomy): Bacteria > Chloroflexota > Anaerolineae > Anaerolineales > Anaerolineaceae > DSYU01. The sequence continues at coordinate 11,843 of DAOUAC010000101.1, read as the reverse complement.
TATCTGCCACCCGCCCAGGCTGATGCCCACGTGGGTAATGCGCCGCTGTTCGCCCTGCTCGCCGAAGAACAGCAGATCGCCGGGCAAAAAGGGCGGCTCGACGGGCCTGCCAGCGGCATACTGCATGTCGGCATCGCGCGGCAGAGCAATGCCGATCAGCCGGTGCAGCAGTTGGGCAAACCCCGAACAGTCTATGCCGTTGGCGGAGCCGCCTCCCCATAAGTACGGCACGCCGATAAAGGTCAGGGCGTCTTCTACCAGCCGGGCGCGGCGGTCGCGTTCTGTAATGGGCAAAGCGTTTAAGGGGCGCAGGTGGGCCGTAGGCAGCCAGCCCCGCGTGTTCCCGGCCAGCGCCAGGCAGGCCCAGTCCTCATGCTGTTCGCTGACTGCCACCGCCGTCCCTCCCAAGACGCGCGTCACCAGAGCGGCATTTGAGCGCGGCTCGGCCCGCAGCAGGCCCACCGGCTCCACCACCAGGTGAGTGGGCGGCGGCGCAGGCTGTTCATCCAAATAGGGGCGGTACGTCCAGCCGATATAATGATCCAACGCATCCAGGCGGTTCTCTGGCTGAGACCAGCGGCGCGCGTAAACCCACCGGCCCTGCTCTTCCAACATCTCAACCTGCATCCCATTGACCAGTTGCGTGACCATCTCCGCCAGAAAGGACGGCCCGGCGTGCATGCTGGTCAGGTTGGTTGCCACCGTCAACAACCGCGGCGATCCCTGGCGCACCACCGCGACCCCGCCAGCATCCACTTCCATTTCAGGAAACCGCTCGCGCAGTCCGGCCAGCAGAACTTCCTTCTGAGCGGCCTCTAACACCTTACCAGCCAACACCAGACGGCCCCCTTCCAGGCGGGCAGTCACTTCAAAGATGTTTTCGCGCTTCTCCGCATAGGGCGCGCGGATGGCCTCGATGGCCGTTTGGATGGATTGAATATCCAAGGGCAACTCCTATTGTATTTCTTTTAACACCACCCCAATTCCGGGCCGTTCCGGCACGATCACTGCCGCGCCTTCGCCGTACTTCACGCCGTCAAAGGGGTCATTGGCAATCAGCATGGGCGCATCCAGGTCCACCCACTCGGCCAGGCCCATCAGGTGAGCCATAGCGGTCGTTCCCAACGAGGTTTCCACCATACAGCCCAGCATAATTCGCATTCCATGCTCGCGCGCCCGTTGGATCAGGCGCAGTGCCGGCAGTACGCCGCCCGCTTTCATCAGCTTGACGTTAATCCCCGCCACCCCGGCCTGCGCCAGCCGGTCTACATCTTCAACCGTTTGCACGGACTCGTCTGCCACAATAGGGATGGCGGTTTCTTCTTGCAGCAGACCCATTTCCGTCACGGCCTCGCGCGCCAGGGGCTGTTCTACCATCTCTAACCCGTAGGACTCGAAGCGCCGCAGCATGGCGCGGGCCTGTTCGAAAGACCAACCAGCGTTGGCGTCCACGCGCAGGCGAGCGTCGGGCCGGGCCGCGCGGATAGCCGCCAGACGTTCTTCATCCCCTCCATCGCCGCCGAGTTTCACTTTGATCACCGGGTAGTCGGGAATGCTGGCCGCCAGCGAGGCCATCGCATCGGGGGTATCAATGGCGATGGTGAAAGAAGTCGCCAGAGGCCGGGGGGCGGGTAAATCCAGCAGGCGGTAGAGGGGCAGAGCGCGCGCCCGGCCCAGACGGTCTAACAGTGCCATCTCCAGAGCGCAGCGCGCCGCGGCGGGGCCCTCCGGTCCAACCCAGGCTTCAATTTCCTCCAACGGATCGGGGTAAGGGCTGGCGCGCCGGGCGGCCTGCTCCCACCGCGCAATCATGACCGCAGAATCCACTCCATAATACGGTGGAATGGTTCCCTCGCCCCAGCCCTGGTCCTCGGCCAGGCGCACCCAATAGGCTTCGCGCGTTTCGCTGACCCCATACGAAAGCCGGAAGGGGTTGCGGAGCTTTAACACAATCTTTTCCCAACGTACCACAGCCGTTGATTTCATCATTCCTCTTCGTCGCCATAACGCATTCGCAAATACGATTCGTAGCGAGCAGGGTGAACCCGACCTTCTGCCAGGGCGCGGCGCACCGCGCAGCCCGGCTCGTTACGATGGGTACAGTCACTGAACTGGCATTCGGCCACCAGGTCGCGCAGTTCTGGAAAGTAGCCATCCAGCTCTTCCGGCTCGGTGTCCCACAGTGCCAGCGACTTCAGCCCCGGCAGGTCTGCCACGTAGCCGCCTTCGTCCAGCGGGAATAACTGGCGCGTGACGGTAGTATGGCGGCCCTTGGCGGTGGATTCGCTCACCGCCCGCACGGCCAGCCCCAACTCTGGTTGAATGGCGTTGAGCAGGCTTGATTTGCCCACGCCCGATGGCCCCGCCAGTCCCGAAATTTTACCCACCAGCAAATCGTGGAGTTCTATTAACCCCGCGCCGCTTTTCACGGAAGTGTACAGTACCCGATAGCCCAATCCGGTGTACAGGCCAAAGATGCCGATAGCCGCTTCCTGGCCCACCAGGTCTACTTTGTTGGCAACGATCACCGGTGGAATGCCCTGCTTTTCACAGATGACCAAAAAGCGGTCGAGCATGCGCAGGCGCGGCTCGGGTTGGGCGCAGGCAAACACCAGCACCACCTGGTCGGGGTTTGCCAGCAGAATCTGGCGGTATTCGCCGCGCGGCGTGGGAGCCATGCGCACCAGGGCAGTGCGGCGCTCTTCGATCTCTTCGATCATGCCCTTGCCTTCGGGCAGCAGCGAAATTTTCACCCGGTCGCCAATTGCCAGAATGTCACCTTCAAAACGCTCACGTTTTAACCGCCCGCGCAGATGGCAAACCACATCGCGCGGCCCATCGCCGGGCGTCGGCCCTTCCAGATGAACGGTATAAAAACCGGAAAGCATCCGGGTAATCAGGCCGGGGTAACGTTCTGCCGTCATGGTTCAGGGGTAGCCGTCCGCATATTAAAATCTTCGCCGTTCACTTCCTGAGTGGCATTCGGGTCGGGCGTGGCCTCTGCCGGGGGCGGAGTGGGCGTTTCGGTGTACTGCGAGGTGGGTGTCTTGGTGACGTTATAACGCGCCTCCCAGGGGTAAATAGTCTGCGGCTGTCCCAGGAAGTACACTTCTAGGATGCGCCGGAAAATCGGCGCGGCAATCTCTGAGCCTTCGCCGGCATTTTCGGCGATCACGGCAATGGCAATGTCGGGCTTGTCGGCGCGCCGCGCGTCGGTGTACCCGGCAAACCAGGCGTGTGGATACCCCACCAGGTCGTTTTGGGCAGTGCCGGTCTTGCCGTAAACGGGGATGGAGATGCCGCCAAAGACCCGCACCGCCGTACCGCGCGGGCTGGCGATCACGTCGCGCAGAGCCTGGCGGATGAGTTCCATATTTTCTGGACTGACGGGCAGCGTGCCTTTAGGATCAGGCTGGAAAACCATAGAAGGGTTGCCGTCTGGGTCCGTAATCTTTTCGATGAGCTGTGGGCGGAATAGCGTTCCTCCATTGCCGATAGCGGCCATAAACCGGGCCACCTGCAAGGGGTTAACCAAGATCTGCCCCTGCCCAATCGCCATCTGCACGGCTGCATCGAAGGTTTCAGGGTCGGGGATATTGCCAGAAGCCTCGTCAATGACCTCGATGCCGGTGGGACTGCCCAATCCAAAGGCGCGCGCCATGTTACTGACATCTTTCGTGCGCCCGGCCTGGAAAAGATCCAGGCCCATCTGATAGAACCAGGGATTGCAGGAACGCACCAGAGCCTGCATGAGGGTCAGCACGCCGCTGGGATTAATCCCTTTATCATACGTCCAATCGTAAAAGACCTTACCATTCGGGTCGCGCCATTCATGCTGGCAGTCCAGCTCGTCATCTGGCCGGTGGATGCCGCTCTCCAGAGTGGCCGCCAGGGTGATGATCTTGAACACCGAGCCAAGCGGGTAGCCGTCCATCGTGGCGCGGTTATATTCTGGCGCGCCGCCCTGGTTATAAATCTCATTGATGAGAGTTTGCGAATTGAAATTCATAAAATCGAAGGCGTTTGGGTCAAACTCTGGCGAAGAAACCATCGCCAGCACCCGGCCGGTGTCGCGTTCCAGCACCACCAGGCCGCCCTTAAAGCCAGACATGGCCTTTTGAGCCTCGATTTGGAGCTTACTGTCAATCGTCAGATAGATGGACTGCGAGGGCTTGCGCTCCACCTTTGCCAGCCGCGTGATCGGGCGGCCCTGGGGATCATAGACATCAAGGGTAGCGCCCTTCACGCCGGTGAGGATGGCCTCACCCCAGCGTTCGATGCCGCTGCGCCCCACCCGGTCACTGAGCTGATAACCGGCGCGCAGGTAGCGTTCCTGTTCATCCGGCTGGATGGCCGAGACAAAGCCCGTGACATGAGGCGCCACCCCACCGTTGGGGTAATAGCGCCCGCTGTACTCACGCAGTTCCACCCCATCGAGGCTGGCGAGCGTGTCGTACCGCTGCATCACCGCATCTTTGGGCGCTTCGCCCACCGCCACATATTCGCCGGGGTAGCGGTTTTCATAAGAGGCTTTGATCGCCTCCGGGGTGCGCCCGGTAAGGCTGGCAAGGACGCTGAGGAGCGTACCTTCTTGATCGGGGTTGACCTGCCCGGCCCAAATGCCAATGGACATCACCTCTGAGTAAATCGCCATGCCCTGACCGTTGCGGTCATAGATGTTGCCGCGGGCCGGAGCATCATAATTGATCTGCAGGGTGTTGCCGCCGCGCAGTTCTGGCAAGATCAGGCCATCTTCCCACTGCACGCGCCAGCTTCCATCTTCCAGCGCCAGCCCCACCGTCATGGTGCGGTCCAGGTCTCCAACCACCTGGGTGTGATACACCACTCGAAAAGCAACCTGGGCACTGGTGGGGTTGATCAGAGTGGAGAGGATTTCATAATCAATTGACTGCAAAGTCATGTGAATGGCCGTCTGACGGTAGCGGTCGGTGAACTGCTCGGCGGTAATGGCATCTTGCGTCAGCGGCGTGAGCATGGCATACATGGCGGCATAATCTTCCGCCTTCCAGGCGTCTAAAAAGGCGCGCACCGCGGCCTCTGCGCTTGGCGCCTGGGTAACGCGGTATTGGGCGGTGGGCAGCGCGCGGGTGTGCGTGGGCGCAACCACCGGCTGGGTCGTTGGAGTTTTTGTGTCTGCTTGAGAACAGGAAACCAATAGAAGTAATAAGAAGAAAACGACAAGGGAACGGAGCTTCATTATTTTCCTGACTTTCCTTTCCGGGCCTGCTCCAATTCGGTACACTAGTCTTTACGAACCATTCTGACCGGCATCTAACAGGCGGCGGTAGACATTACAGGCGCTGTTCAGCCCATTACGGCAGTCTGAAGTAAGATCGTGCGGGGGGGTCACCCCAAAGGCGCGCAGAAGGCCGATCGCCCGGCAGAGGGGCAACCCAACGACGCACGGGTAACAGCCCTCAATGCGCTCAACCGGATGAAAAGCCGCGTTTTGAATGGCATACGCTCCGGCTTTATCAAAGGGGTCGCCGCTGGCAATATAGGCCGCGATCTCACGGTCGCTGTAGGGGCGCATCCATACGCGCGTACCGCACAGGTCGGCCATCAGCCGCCCGCTGGCCGGGTCTAAAACCGCTACGGCTGTGTAGACCATATGATCGCGCCCGCGCAGAGCGGCCAGCATCTGAAAAGCTTCTTCTGGCCCGGCGGGCTTGCCCAGGATGACATCTCCATCTGCCACCGTGGTATCGGCGGCCAGGACGAGCTGGCCGGGGCGCGCGAACTGGCCGGCGGCCTGGGCTTTACCCCGCGCCAGCCGCAGCACGTAATCGCCGGGGGGTTCAGCGGGCAGGCGGCTTTCGTCAATCTCCGCCGCGCGCACCTCAAAATCCAAACCAGCCAGCGCCAGCAGCTGCCGCCGGCGCGGTGAATTGGATGCCAGTAACACCACAGGAGCCATCGGCCCTGATTCTAACACACCCTAAGCACAAATTGCGGACCGTAGATCACTCGGAATAGGCGGGGATTACCTGAAACTGACTGCCCTGTAAGGAGGCATCGGCCAGCAGCATGCCGCCGGAAACATCAGCGGCCAGGATCTGCCAGGAGCGGCCGCCGTCGGCGGAAAAGCGTACCATCACCGGGCCGGGTGCGTCCCAATACAGGCGCAGACCTGCCGAGATCTCTTCCGCTCGCACCGCCGGGCCTTCAAACGCTTCCTGCGCGCCGGTCTGGGCCAGCGGTGGAGCCTGTAAGACCTGCTCCGCCAGCAAGACGCCATCGCGCATCAGCCGCACGGCCCGCACCGGCACAGCGGGGATCTCCACCAGCGCCTGAACCTCAAACAGCGCCGCATCCGTCTCGGTGGCAATCTCCAGGGCCGCATAGGGGGCCTCACTCACCAACGCCCCATCCAGGCCGATCCACTGCAAGCGGTAGGGGCTGGCTTCAGCGGCGGGCGTGGGCACACCGTCAACCGGGTAGATGGGGAAGAAGTCGGCCCCTTCCGTGCCGATTTGGGCGCGAACAAGCCACACCGGGCGCGCAGAGTCTGCGCCAGACAGCACTTCGCCTTCCCCATTCAGGCTTGCAGTGGGCCGGCTTGACAGCATGGCATTCATTAAACCCTGGTAGGTATAATCTGAAACCCACTTAGGGGCGCAGTACGACATAATATCTCTGCCGTCATTCGGCCCAAACAGCGCGCCAGAGACCAGGTCCAGGCCGTATTGGCCGATCACAGCCCCAGGGTAGGGATAGGCAGCGTCTGGACTGGAAGGGTTGCCGCAGGGGGCATGGTAACGGCCCAGGTTGTGACCGATCTCGTGCGCGGCGGTAGCCCCGGCGTTGGAATAATCTAACCCCACCGCGGCACGGCTGCCAATATACCCCAGCCCAACCAGCCCACCCTGGAACCAGGAGCTGGCCCCGGCGCGGGTAGGGACAAGGGCATAATAGACCTGCGTGGATGGGGCCTGTTCGCTGGTCTTGAGCGCGTTGATCTGCGATAGCAGCGAGCTAAAACCACCCAACTCTTTGAGATTGCCGGTAAACGCATAAGGCGCGTGCCAGGTGACCTCCACCTGCCCCACCGGGTACATGCGCTGGATCATATCGCGGATGGTATCGTCGGTTGGGGCGGAGTAAAAGGTCCCGGTTTCGGTGCTGGTGTAGGCAATCGGCACGATCATAATGCGGAGCGGTGGGACGGCGTTGAAATTCAGGCGCACCACCTGGGTGTTGTTGCCTTCATTCGACTCGGCAATGGCGTTATTACTATCCAGAGACACCCTCAAGTCATAAGAGCCGCTCGTCCACGCTGGTGGCAGCAGGAAGTTAATCGTGCTGGAATACAGGGCCGGGTTGGCCGAGGGATGGATGGCAGCCGTCATTTGCTGTTGAGCACCCTCAATCAACGACTCACCAGACCCGCCCACAATCGCCACGTTCACCCCAGGGATAGATTGACTGCCACCGGCGTTGACGGCGTAGATGCGCAGCAGGGTACTGCGCCCGGCTACCAGTGGGACGCTGTTATTGGCATCTTGCACGGCCTGCGTCACTTCCACCCGCTGGATTGCCAGATCGGGTAAATTAGCGCCGGCCGCGCTCTGAAAAACGTTAGGGAGATAGATTCTGCGGCTGCCCGCCTGCCCGCCGCTTTGTGCCTGAACCGCCAGCAGAGGGCGGCCTATCCCACTGCTAATAAATATAATCCCTAAAATAAACAACAGAAGAACCCCCTTATGAAACCTGGCCTGAGACAACCAGCCGTTTTCGATCATGGTTCTCCTCAATACGATGTGGAAATCCAATTCATTACCAAGAAAGGTAATAATTCCTATCTTATTTAACGACTTGTGACAAACTTAAACATAACCCTAAAAGTATCAAATTCACCTTACAGCAGGCCAACAGAATTCGGGCAGAGTAACAAATTTAGAGTAAAATTCCCACCATTCAATTGCGTTTGAGGAGGATTAAGCCATGCAGGCATTAAAGGAACGAATCCTGCGCGATGGTAAAAACCTGGGGAACGGCATCCTAAAGGTAGACAACTTCATCAATCACCAGGTAGATGCCAGCCTGATGGATGCCTGTGGTCGAGAGTTTGCCCGGCGCTTCGCGGGGGTGGGCGCTACCCGCATTCTAACCGCTGAAATCTCTGGAATTGCCCCGGCCTTGATGACCGGGCTGCACATGAACCTGCCCATTGTTTACGCGCGCAAGAGCAAGCCTATCACCATGCCAGACACCGTTTATCTGACGGTTGCGCCCTCGCACACCAAAGGCCGCCTGGTGGAACTGATCGTCTCGCCGGAATACCTGGCACGCGGCGAGCGGGTGCTGATTATTGATGATTTTTTGGCTTCAGGCGCGACCATTCAGGGGTTGGTGCGGCTGGCGCAGGCCGCCGGGTCTGAAGTGGTTGGAATTGGCGCATTGATCGAGAAAACCTTTGAGGGCGGGCGCGCGGCGCTCGCGCATCTGGGCGTACCTATCGAGGCGCTGGCGTCAATTACGTCCATGGAAAACGGTCAGATTCAATTTCAGGATTAACACCTCATGCCCGATGCGATTGTTATCCTCGATTTTGGCTCGCAGTACAGCCAGTTGATCGCCCGGCGGGTACGCGAGCTGCACGTCTATTCGGAGCTGTTCCCCTGGGATACCCCCGCCGAGCGCGTGATGGCGCTCCAGCCGAAGGGCATCATCCTTTCAGGCAGTCCCTACTCGGTGTACCAGCCGGGCGCGCCCAGCTTACCATCATATGTACTGGAAAGCGGCCTGCCGGTGCTGGGTATCTGCTATGGGATGCAGCTTCTCACCCACAACCTGGGCGGAAAAGTCGGCGCAGCCCGCGAACGCGAATACGGCCCCGCCGTGATCCAGACGACAGCGCCCAACCCTCTCATCCCGCCCGGCAGTCATTCGGTGTGGATGTCGCACGGGGACCGCATTGAGGCGCTGCCGCCGGGGTTTCGGGCACTGGCAAGCAGCCCCAACAGCCCCTTTGCCGCCATGGGAGATGCAGAGGGCCGGCGTTTTGGCGTGCAGTTCCACCCTGAAGTCCACCATACTCCCGGCGGGAAGGAACTGCTGCGCCGTTTTGTGATTGACATCTGTGGGGCGGTCCCCAATTGGACGCCCGAATCCATTATCGCGGAAAGCGTGGAGCGGGTGCGCCGCCAGGTGGGCAACGAGCGCGTGTTAGCGGCGGTTTCCGGCGGGGTCGATTCCAGCGTAGCCACGGCTCTGGTTCACCGCGCCGTGGGAGACCAACTGGTAGCCGTGTTCGTGGATACCGGCATGTTACGCCAGGGCGAGCGCGAGCAGGTGGAAGAGGCGTTTCGCAAGAACCAGGGCGTACAACTGGTGGTGGTAAACGCCATTGAAGAATTTCTAGACGCGCTGGCGGGCGTTACCGAGCCGGAACAAAAACGCAAGATCATCGGCGAGACATTCATCCGCATTTTTGAAGCCGAAGCGCGCCGCTTGGGCGCGCCGCGCTTTTTGGTGCAAGGCACGATCTATCCCGACGTGGTCGAATCGAGCGCGCCGGACCGCAGTAAAGCCCAGCGCATCAAGACGCACCATAATGTGGGCGGACTGCCCAAAGACTTGTCTTTTACGCTGGTCGAGCCGCTGCGTTATCTGTTTAAGGATGAAGTGCGCGCTGTGGGCGAAGCTCTGGGACTGCCGCCCAACCTGGTCTGGCGTCAGCCGTTCCCTGGGCCGGGGCTGGCGGTGCGCTGCCTGGGCGAGATCACCTGGGAGCGGTTAGAGCGCCTGCGCGCCGCTGACCATATTTTTACCGGTGAACTGGCCGCCGCCGGGCTGCTCAACCGCGGGTTAGAGGAAGGGCGCGGCAACATCTCGCAGGCCTTCGCCGTCTTGCTGCCCGTCCGCTCGGTTGGGGTAATGGGCGACGAGCGCACCTACCAGGAAGCTGTAGCCCTGCGCGCCGTCACCACCGACGATTTTATGACTGCCGACTGGGCGCGCCTGCCCTACGATCTGCTGGCGCGCATCGCCAACCGCATCGTCAATGAAGTTCCAGGCATTAACCGCGTCGTGCTGGATATCACCAGCAAACCGCCTGCAACCATCGAGTGGGAATAAACGTATAAAGTATTAACTGCGTAACTGCTCAGGCGGCCAAACTTCTCTTCCTTCCGGCTGGCCTGAGCAGTTCCGTAACTTCTCTATACGATTGGAGGCCGGTTATGAACTTCGGTGAAGTTCTCACGCGGGCGTGGCACATTATCTGGAAAAACAAAATCCTGTGGCTGTTTGGCTTCTTTGCCAGCCTGGGCGCTGGCGGGGGCGGCAACGGCGGCGCCAACTTTAACTACAACTTCGGGGGCGGTAACTTCCCCGGCAGCACGGAACAGATGCCCGCCTGGATGGAGCGGCTGATCGAGACCGCCCCTATTTGGGTTCCCATTCTCGTCCTGCTGGGGCTGGTGTTCATTGCCGTGCTGGTGGTCTTGAACACCCTGGGGAGGATTGGCCTGGCGCGCGGAGCCTGGCTGGCCGACCAATCCGCGACCGGGGGGCAGGTGTTCCCAACGCTGAATTTTGGCATTCTTTGGGAAGCCGGCAGGCGCTACTTCTGGCGCGTTCTGCTTCTGATCATCCTGCTGTGGGCACTGACGATCACGCTGGGCTTCATTATCCTCGTCCCGATCATCGGTTTGTCAATCCTGACACTGGGCATCGGGTTGATCTGCCTGCTGCCGCTGTTGTGCGTGCTGTTTATCGCCTTTTGGGCCATGACCGTCATTGCCGACCTGGCCGTGATTGGCATCGTCAACGAAGACCGCACCCTGACCGACGCCATCCGCCGCGCCTGGGTCATGTTTAAGGCGCGTCCAGCCGACATCTTTATCACAGCCTTCATCTTGTGGGTCGGCTCGCTGGTGGTTGGCCTGGTCGTGGGCCTGCCCGTCCTGCTCATCCTGATGCCCATCATTGGCAGCGCAATTTTCAACTCGGAAGAGATGCTCCAGGGCAGCTTAATCCTGTCGGGCATTTTGTTCCTGCTGTATCTGCCAGTACTGCTGTTCGTGCAGAGCGTCCTTCAGGCTTACATTAACACCGCCTGGACGCTGGTTTACCGCCGGCTCGGCGCGCTGATGCAGAACATCTCACAGGCCCAGGTTATTGACGTCCCGGCCAACCCAGAAAGCTAAGAAGAACGGTTTTTTGAAATTTTGAGGCGGCAAGGCCGCCTCAAAATTAAAAAACCTAATCAGGTGGGTAGTATTTCAAATTGTGTGTAAATTGCGGGCTGCGTCCCGCAATTTACACACAATTCAGTAAACGACCTTCATCAGGTGTCATTCTCGTCATCGGTGGGGGTCAACTGAAGATCCGGCGTAGCAGTGGGGCCGCCGGGCGTCTGCGTGGGACCGGGGGTGGGCGAGGGCGTAGGCGTGAACAACACGCGCGGCAGCACCGGCGTGGGCGGAGCTTCAATAAACGGCCAGACGGTCGGCGTGGGCGTGGCCTTTAACATCTGGCTGATGTCTTCTACGTAACCAATGGCGAGCTGGCAGGCTGGTTCGAGGTTAGCGGCAACGCTGGCCCAATCGAGAGATTGGTTGGCCTGCCAGGCCAACTGCATGGCGCGCGACAGGCAGCCCGGCCCGGCGTTGTAATTCACCAGGGTAAAGCGCCATAAATCTTCGTAACTGCTCACCTGCCCTGGAGAGAACTGGGTCAGGTTGGTGATGATACGGCCCACCTGCTCGCAGTTGGCCTGCAAGCCCTCGGCAAATACGCGCACGCTGTAATTGGCCTGGGGAACGTCAATGCTGATTGGGCAGTCTGGGCAGGAGGCATCTACCTTGCGTACCAAT
>DAOUAC010000100.1:0-83530 GCA_034434155.1 Anaerolineaceae bacterium | reverse complement strand
GTGGGGAGCGGATTCACGTACTTTCCGGCCTGCCCGGCCTCCGGCACGCCCAAGACCGGCCCGCTCCCTTCCAGGGTTGGGATCGCGGCAAATTGATCTGCCTGAGCGGCAGATGCGGCCGGGGCCTGGCTTTCTAGGTTCTCAGCCGACTCCAGCGGGATGACCAGACTGCCATCCTGCGCGCCGCCGCCCATGCTTCCTATATCGCCGGCGCCGCCGCCGCGCCCGTAAGCAGGGGGCAGTTCGCCGCCCATGCCGAAGCCGCCTTTACCAGCCTGCGCCATCTCCGGCGCGGGTGGAAAGCCCCAGGTGATCACCGGTCCGGCCTGTCCCTGAGCGCGCGCGTCCGCCGCCGGTTCTTCCGGGACGGCCGCTTCAACAGCCGATTTTTGCTGAGATTCCACATCCGGCTGGATTTCGCCAGCCGGCAGCGCGGCGGCCGCGGTCGCTTCCGCCGGGCCGCCCTCCATGAGAGTGGCTGGGGCCGCTTCGCGGGCAGGCGCGCCGGCAGGGCCAGCACCCAACAGGAAGGATATAACCAGCGCCAGCGTTGCCACCGCTGAAGCAAAACTCAGCACCGGGAAGAAGTTGAAGAACCCTCCGGCCTTCCGCTTGCGGGCCTGCACCATGGCAGGCGTCAGCGTAAAGTTGCGCGGCGCGCGGTGCCGCGGCGCAGACCGCACCAGCGCGCGCGTCCGGCTCAATTCATCCAGAGCCAGGCGCAGTTCGGGGTTGGCGCGGATGCGCTCTTCCAGGCGCGTCTTTTCAGCCGCAGATAGCTGACCATCCAGGTACGCCGATAAATTCTCGTAGTCTCGCATTGATAATTGCGCCCTCATGATAATACCTCATCGTCTAGACGCTCAAACGAGGGTAAAAGTTCCCAATAACGGCGCAGACACTCTCGCATCTTCAGGCGGGCGCGGGCCAGCCGGCTTTTGATCGTTCCCAACGGTTTTCCAGACGCCAACGACACCTCCTGATAATCTAACCCTTCCACGTCAATCATCACCACCACCGCGCGAAATTCGTCCGGCAGCCCTTCCAGGCAGCGTTGGATGGCCTGATCCAGTTCTTCTCTCTCAACCTCTTCTTCCGGCGAATGGCTGTCATCCGCCAGCCAGGCCGGCGACTCGATCTCTTCGTCATCCTCGTTTACCGGCTCTAATGAAACGGTCGGGCGGCGCTTGCGGCGGCGCAGTTCATCGTAACAGGCGTTCGTCACCATGCGCATAATCCACGACCGGAACGACCCACCCCGAAAGCCATCCAAGCCCCGGTAGGCCGACAAAAAAGCCATTTGGGTTACGTCTTCGGCGGCGTCATCATCGGATAACATGCGCGCGGCCAGGTTAAAGGCCATGTCCTGGTACGCCAGAATCAGATGGTTAAAGGCATTTAAGTCGCCTTCGCGAGCCGCTTCGACCAGTGCCGCTTCATCCATATACTTTACTTCGCTTTACGATAACCGTCCACAAAAGCCGCCAGACTCCGTACCCCAGGGCGGCGCTTAACCCCAGCACCAGTACGAAGATGGGCGCAATCGCGCGATTTAGCCACAGGGCGCGCAGCCACGCCGCCATCGGCGCGGCCAAGAACGCCGCCAGCGCCGGCCGCCAGGTCTGGCGGGCATCGCGGCTGAGTTCGGGATGGTAAACGCCCAACCAGGGGGCTGTCATGGCCCAGGCGGCCAGATAGGGCAGAAACGTGGTGAGGATCCGCCAGCTAATCCCCTCTCCATGGGTAGCAAACCCGATGATGCTGACCACCAGCAGCGTGAGGAGGTCGCCGCAGATGAGCCAGATCAGCAAAGAATGACGCTTTATCACAACAGGCATTGTAATGGAATTTACCCCCTTTGTGCCAAAAAAGGGTTAAGAGCGCTGGCGGCGGGCCGCATCTTCACGGCGCTCCCATTCCGCTACCGCGGAGCGGATGACGTTCTGAATTTCGCGGTCTGGCACGCTGTCAACACCGGCATAACTGGCCGAACCGACCCATACGATCACCCCGTTGACGGGGTCTTCCGTCAGCGCCAGACCGCGGGCTTCGTAGGGCGTGCCAGCGATCAGCTCGGCCAGCACCGCGTTGATCTGCTCCACCATGCTTTTCGGCTCTTCCTTAAGGGGTGGAACCACCCTGCCGGGAGCAGGGATCGGAGTTGTGGGCAGAACCGCCGGGGGCGGAGCCGGGCGGCTGAGCGGTTGGGCCGCCCCCGATGGGGCCGCAGGGGGCGGCTCGACGTGCTCCGGCGCGGCCTGCGCCGCCTGTGAAGCCCGCCCCGGCGCCGGGGCGGGGGCTGGCGCTCCGATCCACTGAGCGAAATCTCCGGCGGCGCTTGCCAGCCGCTCGCGCTGTTCCACGGTGAGCGGGTCGGGCGTCAAAAAAGCCTTCTCGTCCACTTCAACCACCAGCGCGCCGGTGTTTTTCTCACGCCATAAACTCGCCAGCCGCGTATACCCGCCCCTGCGCCCGCCCGGAGGCGCTTCTTTCTCAACAGATTCGCCTTCCTCTTCCTGCGGCCCGGCCATCGAACTGAATAACACCCCTGCGATGCCCCCCAATAACAGGCAGATCACGGCAACGATCAGAAGTGTAATCAGAGAGAGCGACATATTATTATTCTATCTCACTCTGGCTGGCACGCAGGGCAGAAATGAGTACTTCTTTGCCCAATGATGCGCCGTTCAATTGGCGTACCACAGTTCAGGCACGGCTGACCGGTACGCTGGTACACGCGAAATTCAAACCTGCCCCCCCGGTAGACCCAGTCGAAGCTGGCCCCATTGCGCCGGATGCCCTCTTCGAGGACCGCGCGGATGGCGCACCGCAGGGTTTCGGCCTGCTCGCGCGATAAACGCCCCGCCAGCGCCAGCGGGTGAATACCGGCGGCAAAGAGGGCCTCATCCGCATAAATATTGCCCACGCCCGCCAGAAACGTCTGATCGAGCAGAAGGGGCTTAATCTGGCGCTTGCCGCGCTTTTGCAGCGCGGCATAAAACGCATCGGGGGTCAGGTCGAGCGGCTCTGGCCCCAGGCCGCCTACCACCCCGGCGGGGTCGGCCACCAGCCAGACCCGGCCAAACTTGCGAGCGTCGTTAAAAGTCAGGCGCAGGCCGTTGTCAAAATCCAACGCCAGGCGGTCATGCGGTTGGAACGGCGCGGGCGCGCCTTCTGGCGTGCGGGCCGGCTCCACCCGCAGGTCTCCGGTCATGCGCAGGTGGATCAGCAGGTAATCCTGACTGAGTTCAAATACCAGGAACTTCCCGCGCCGGCCAATGCCTGCAATCACCTGCCCGGCAATGCGCCCGGCCCAAACCGCCGGGGCCGGGGCGGCCAGCGTGCGCTCCCACAGCAGGTGCGCCGCCTCAATCTTCCGCCCCAAGATCACGCCGCCGCGCTCACCCTGGCGCAGTGCCCTGGCAATGGATTCGACTTCTGGCAGTTCTGGCATAAGCCCTTACTCGTTAAACATCTCCCCAACGCTCCGGCCCTGGTTGGCTCGCAAGATCACCTCACCCAATAGGGAAGAAACCGACAGCACCTTCAGGCGGCTGCCGAATTTCTCGCGCAGGTCGGGGGCAATCGGAATGGTATCGGTGGTGATATATTCGCGCACCGGCAGGGCCAGCAGGCGGGCGGCGGCATTGGCCGACAACACCGGGTGAACAAAGGCCACGTAGACATCCCGCACCCCGTGTTCCTTGAGCAGTTCCACCGCCTGAACAATCGTCCCGCCGGTATCTACCTCATCATCCACCAGAACAATGTCGCGGTCGTACACGTCTCCGATGATAGTGAGGGCCTCGGCCTTCGCATCGTTACCCAACCGGCGTTTTTCGATAAAAGCCATCGGCGCGTGAATGCCGGCGGCGAAGTTGCGGCCTTTTTTGGCAAAGCCCAGATCTGCCGTGACTACTACCGGCTGGTGCATCCGGTGGCGGATGGAATTGAGATAATCTACCTCGATGTGAAAAGCGGTCAGAACGTCGCCCGGAATGGTGAAGAAACCCTGGATCTGCCCGGCATGCAGGTCCAGGGTGATATAGCGGTCTGCCCCTGCAATTTCGATCATATCGGCCACCAACCGCGCCGTGATCGGCACGCGCGGCTGATCTTTTTTATCTGAGCGGGCATAACACAGGTAAGGGATGACTGCCGTAATGCGCGCCGCCGAATCTAACCGAAGTGTCTGGATCATGATTAAGAGTTCCATCAGATTACGGTGCACGGGGGCCGAGGTAGTCTGAATCACATAGCAGTCTTGCCCGCGCACACTGCTGTGTAATTTGACAAACAAATTTTCATTCGGAAACGTTACAACCTCGCGCCCGCAGAGGTCGACTCCCAGATATTCGGCGACCTTGCCGGCCAGTTCCGTTGAGGCCGTACCGGCGTACAGCTTAATGTCGCCGTACATCTTCTCGTGGCGTAAGTGGTGCATAACTCTGTTCTCCTCCGGGTTGATAACGATAAAAACTTATGCTTGGTCGGCCCATTCACTGCGCAAAACGGCCATCCACAACACATCGCAGTAACGCCCATCTATAAAGCGGGCCTGGCGCTCGCGGCCTTCGTGCCGAAAGCCAGCATGTTCGTAAGCGCGGATGCCGCGCGGGTTGGTCTCGTAGACGCGCAGGTAGATGCGGTTCAGGTTGAGGGTATTGAACCCAAAGCGCAGCATTAGCCGCATTGTTTCGCGGCCATAGCCCTGGTTCCAATAGGCCTTTTCACCGATAAAAATGCCGATCTCAGCACTGCGGTTGATCGCGTCAACATTCATAAAGGATGTATTTCCAATGGCCTTCCAGCCCGCTTCGTTCTTCACTTCAATCACCAGCACCTGCTCGCTGGGCGGACGCTTGAGCATCTCTTCAAACCAGCGTTCTTCCTGCGCCAAAGACAGCGGCCAGCTCAATGCCAAAAACTGGCGCACTTCAGGGTCGTTTAACCAGGCAACAAAACGAGGCAAATCCTCGCGCTCGGCCGCGCGCAGGCGAACGCGCTCACCATAGATCATAGCTTTCTCCTTCCAGCAGGGTTATTGGTCGTGGATTCATTGTACTTGCAAAATGCCGTCCCGCCCGATCCTAAAAGCTCTGTCGCTGGCTGAACGGCGTCAGCGGAGCGCCCACCCCACATTATACCCATAAACGGGCTTTGCGTTTATTTTTCGATCCATCGAGAGGCTTGCCCCTCAATGGATCGAAAAGTTTAATCTATGGGTGCAGGCGGGTTGGGCCGCGGAACAGGAAAACCGTCTCACGGATGTTGCCGATGCCCAGCAGGACCATCAGGAAGCGCGCCAGGCCAAACCCGAACCCACCGTGCGGGGGACAGCCGTATTTAAAGAAATCCAGGTAAAACTGAATCGGACCGTGACTCAGGCCCTTCTCCGTTGCCTGGCGGGCCAGCACGTCGTAGCGGTGTTCGCGCTGGGCCCCGGTGGTGATCTCTAAGCCCTTGGCCAGCAGGTCAAAACTGCGCGTCAGGTCGGGCTGGTCGGGATGGCGCATGTGGTAAAACGGGCGCGCGCTGACGGGCCAGTCGGTCAGAAAGACAAAATCGTGATCATATTTTTCCTTGACGTACTGGCCGAGGATGCGCTCGCCGCCGGGGTCAATATCGCCCTTTTTCTCCGGCGGAAGCTGGTAGCCCCTCTCTTTCAAAATTTCTATCGCCTCGGCCATGGTAACGCGCGGGAAGGGCAAGGTGGGGGGAATGACCTCTACCCCAAAGCGCGCCAAAATTTCCTGCCCATAGACCGCCGCGACGCGCTCATAGACGTACTGGAGCCAGCCTTCCATGAAGGCCATCACATCTTCATGCGAGTCAATCCACGACATTTCAGCGTCTACGCTGGTGAATTCGGTCATGTGGCGCGAGGTAAACGATGGGTCGGCGCGAAAGACCGGGCCGACCTCGAACACGCGCTCGAACCCCGCCGCCATTGCCATTTGTTTATAAAACTGCGGCGACTGCGCCAGGTAAGCTTTCGTCTCAAAATAAGGCAGTTCAAACAATTCTGCCCCGCTTTCGCTCGGCGACCCCATGAGCTTGGGCGAGTGGATTTCAATAAAATTGTGCTTCACCCAGTATTCGCGCATCGCCATCTCCACCAGGGTCTGCACCTTGAAGATCAGCAGGTTCTCCGGGCGGCGCAAATCCAGGTAGCGCCAATCCATGCGGATGTCAATGGAGGGGAGCGCCTCGGCAAAGGGGTCCAGCGCCAGCGGCGTTTCGGCCAAAGCGTCAACGCGCAGGTCATGGAGCTGTACTTCCAGCCCACCCATCTTCACAATGGGGTTGTCAATCACCTGGCCGATGGCCGTCACCGCCGATTCGACCGGGATCTTCGAGATTTGCTCGGCCAGCGCCGGGTTGGCGGCCTTTTCCAGCACCACCTGGACCGCGCCAGAGGGGTCGCGGATAACGAGAAACTGCATGCGCTTTTGGTCGCGCAGGGTTTGCAGCCAGCCCCGGATCGTCACCACCTGCCCCACGGCTGTCCGCAGGTCCTGAATCAACGTGCGTTCCATAGAATGATCCTCCAAAAAATTTGATCCTACTGCTTAACCAAAAAGCGCGGCCTGGGCCGCGCTTGCGTGGTTGGATGGGTGTTGTGGCACTCTCGATGCTCTGCTTAAGCAAACACAACCCTACGACGCAAGCGCAGCGTCTGGGCGGCATTGGCATTCGAGTTCAGATCAACAGAGCGCCTCATTTGTACATGACTATAGCAAAACGGGACACCAATGTCAAGAAAATTTGCTCTCTTTTCATTTTAATCCCTTCGTTCAGGCGGGCGCGGACCGGTATCTGCCACCGAAATGGGTTTAAACCCCAGGCTGAGGGCCGGCGAGCCAGGGCGCAGGGTGAAGTCGCGCTTCTCCACATCGGCAAAGCCGGGGTCGGTCACGATAGAATGGCGGTCATAGCCCAGAGCCTGCCACTCTTCCCAGGATAGCCGTGGAGCGTCTGGCGCTTCGCCGCCGGTGGGTGTTACGCTCAGCGGCGCGCCGGTGACGCTCCAAAACAGGTTCAGGTCACTGCCAAAGGGACGCTTGCGCAGGTCAGCCGCATACCCGCCGGTGTAGATGGGCTGTCCGGCGGTGAGGACGATATTGCGCGAAAAGGTAAATGAGCGGTGCGCCTCCGCCCGGCTGAGGGCAATTTGCGCATTTTTGCCAAACGCAAAGACATTGTTGCGGACGATATTCTCGCGCCCATAATGTTCGTGAAAGGCCTGATGAGAAGTGTCGTAGCACAGGTTATCTTCAATCAACAGGTGCGCGCTGCCCTCATCCGGGTAGATGGCCCATCCACCGTATACGGCGCTCTCTACGTCGTGAATCCAGTTCCCCACGATGGTTGTGCCGGGCTGTACCCCCAGGGTGTAAATGCCCCCCATATCCGAGAGCCAGCCATGTCCCAGGTCGTGAATGTGGTTCTTCTCCAAGTGATTATCGCGGGCCACGTTCTCGGCATAGCCCCACACCCACCCGCACGAAATCCCGCTGTAATAAAAATCGTGGATATGGTTGTGTTTAACATCATTGCCAAATGCGTGGCGGATCAGAACGCCGATGCCGCTGTGAAATACCCGCCCGCCGTGCGCAATGTGATTATCGGTGATGCGGTTGTCTCCGGTGCGGCGGGCCGCCGGTCCTTCTGCATCTGCCCCGTTGATGTGGATGCCCCCCGCCCCCAAATCGGTGATCTCATTCCCTACCACGCGGATGCCCCGACAGCCGTCTCCGATGACGATGGCATAGCCCCCCAGGTGGCGCAGTGCCCCATCCTCAAAGGCGCAGAATCGCGCCCCCTCCATGCGGAGCGACCCCGGCGCGCCGGTGGCGGCCTGCGGCGCAGACGCAAATTCGCCGGTTGGCGACCAATCGGTGTGTTCAAAGGTCAGCCTCACAAAGCGCAGATGTTCCACCCACTCGCCGCGATCCGGCCGGCCTTGCAGGGCCATCCAGTATTCCGTCCGCGGGGCCGTCACGCTCGTCGTCTCCGGCGACTGCCCCGGCAGCGGCAGGTAGATTAACCGGCCGGCGGCGCGGTCCAGATACCACTCGCCCGGCTCGCTCAACCCTTCCCACACATTATCAATGTAATACCGGGCAAAATCCTGGCCGAAGCCCTCCGTCAGCCGGAAGATACTGCGTTTGGCGCAGGTCACCAGCCGCGCGGCAGGGTCATAACCGGCCACGGGCATGCGCTCTTCCACCCAAAAATGCAGTGCCACTACTTCCACATCCGTCAGGTTGTGCCAGGCGCGAAAATCACCCGCCCGCGCTACGAAACGATCCTGCCCGTTCTGAAAATTATGGATGGTACTGACGGAACCGCTCAGCCCAGGGACGTATTCCATCCGGTAAAAGGTGCGCCGGTCGGGTTCTGGCCCCACTTTGGGCAGGCGCGCGCGGGGACGGCGCTCGCCATCCACAAACAGGGAGCGAAAATACCACTGCCCTGCCGCTACTTCCGGCAGATCTACTACCCAGACCGGCTGGCCGTTGACCGTCTCCACCCGCCAGCCGGTGATGCGCTCGCCCCCGTCGAAGACAGGCGTCTCGCCGGGATAGGCCGCATACGTCACCGGCCAGCTATCTTCTGGCTCAAAGATCACCGGGCGGTGCAGCGGGTAACGACCGCCGCGCACCCACACCGTCACCGGGCCAGATAACTTTCCACGCCATTTAAGCCGCCGCAGCGCCTGCCGCGCTCCATCCAGAGACGCAAACGGCCCATCCGAACCATCCGCCGCCGGCGCGGCCAGCCTGCCTGACCAGTGATCCTGACCATCCGGCGCGATATAAAACTGCTGTTGTGGGAGCGTAGTCGGTGAATGCATGACCTTTTCCTTGAAGTTGTACAGACAGGCAAATCAACGCTTGGGTTATTATAGCCCTATAGAACCATCCTCTTTAACCCCGCAGAGGTTCTCAGGTTCTGAACTGCGCTCCAGCAAAACAGAACAGGGGGGGTTTCATCTATAACCCTCTGGGGATTCACCAGCAACGGGGAATCCCCTGCTTTTGATCGGAGGAATATCAGGGGATTGGGTTACCTTGTCATGGGTTCCACGCCCACAGAAGGCGCGAACTCAGGCAGTGGATCAATCCGCGCGAGGGCCATTTCTGGCAGCATGCCCCCATGCACAACGGCCATCACGCCCGGAAAGTAGTGATCCATCGTGCGGACGTTGGCATACGCCAGCGCGCGCACCTGCCCTACGGTGAGCGGGTACTCATCCATTTGCAGTGACGTTCTAAACCGCACGTTGCCGGTGTCCAGGTCCATGTCAAAATTGCCGATCGTCAGCAGGTAATTAACTCGAGTTAAATACTCCGCGACCGGAAGCCGGTACTGAGGTGGGATGTTCAACCCCATGAGCGAATGGAAAATAAACAGTTGGGCTTCTTCATCTACCCTGGCGTAGCAGACCCACGTGCCGTGTTCCCCCCGGTAGCCGGCCCGGATGACGGATTTATTCTCGAGCTTCTGATAGTTCCACTGATCTTCCTGAAAGAATCGAAGAACCACATCAATCCAGGATGACCGGTTTCCACTTACAAGTTCCATCTCAGTTGCTCCTTTTGGTTTCCGCCTCAGTTGCTACTTTTTATATCATGTTACCACAAATTGCGGACCCGGCAACGCCTGGTCTTTGGAGCACTGCCGCTTACACCGCCCAAACCTGTTCCATCTCAATGCGGCGAAACGCCTCGATAAACCCGAACTTTGCCAGCGCCGGCAGGTGAACATCATCCGCCGCGAGGTTTTCGATATACGTATCCATCTCTGGGAAGCGCTGGTAAAGATGCGCCAGCAGGGCTTCGGCCACCTCTACCGGGTCGCCCGCTTCGGTATGAAAGATAAAATGCGAGAGCAGCATCTTTTGACGCCGGAAAATCATCCACCCGCGCCCACCGTTCTCCAGGTGAACGGCCAGGCCCATGCCATCGCCGCCGTTTTCAAACGATTCTGGCTCATTGGTCCAGGCCAACCGGCAGGCGCTCCCCTGTGATTGCAGCAGGGCACGCAGCGTTTTGAGGGCGTCTCCCTGATCCATCCAGGTGACCTGCCGCCCGCTCTCCAGCGCGGGCTGGGCGGGCGGGCGGCGCAGTACCAACAATTCGCGCGTATCCACAAAGCCCAATTTATGAAAGAGCGTGTAGGCTGGCACGTTGCCTTTGATGACCTCTAAGATCACCCGCCCGGCCCTGGCGCGGCGCGCCGCCGCCAATAGGCCGCGCATAATCGCCTCGCCGGTCCCGCGCCGCCGCCGTACCGGCAGAACGCCCAACCGCGTAATCCAGGCGCGGTTGGCACGCGCGCCCAACATCCCCAAGCCCAAAATTTGTTCCCCTTCAACGGCCACCAACGAATCGTCTAGATTAACGTCATAGACATCCAGGTAAGCCGCCAGGCGGGCCGCATTCATCGGCATCGGAACCAGGTAATCCACCCGCGTCTGGTTATAAGCCGCCGTTAACTCTTCTACCGTAAAGCGCCCGGCAGGCAGTAATTGGATCGCCGGTTCGAGCATGGATGCAGGCGTGTGATCGGAATGTAAAGCGCTCAACTTAGGCCGCCTTGAAAATAAGAATTAACTTTTTGGATAAACGCACGCACATCTATCGGCTTGCTGATGTAATCATTGCACCCGTAAGCCGTCACCATTAACCGCGCCGTCTCTAAAGGCCAGGCCGTCACCGCAATGATGGGCGTTTTTGCCATCCCCTTGATCTGGCGCAGATATCCTACCAGGGTTTGCCCATCTATGTCGGGCAGGCCCAGATCGAGCAAAATTAAATCGGGCGCACTCTTGGCGGCCATCTCCAGGCCAGCCTCGGCAGTTTCAGCCCAGGCAACCTCATACCCCTGCGATAACAGCACGCGCCGCACCAAAGTGGCGTTATCTGCAATATCTTCAATTACCAAAATTTTCGGCATGTAAAACCAATCCCTACGGGAGAATCATCCAACCCCTGCATGAACTCATTATAGCCCGCCCACAGCCCGCTGGGAAGTCTCCCCAACCCGATGTCAGGGGATTGCAAAGCCGCCCGGCGGCAAAATGCAACTTTTTGGCCGCTTTGCGCGTATATCAAAATAGTAAAATCAATCTTACGACTGTGTTTTGTATTCCTGAGTTCAACCGAGGAGGACTCTGATGACTGAATCCTATACCAACGTACCCGGCCAGCGCCTGGACCTGCCAGAACCAGACATCGCCATGCGCGGGACTACCATGGGCGGCTCGCCTTATAAAGTGGTGGGAACTACCATGCAGTCTTTAATGATCCAGCTCAACCCCGGCCAGGCCCTCTATTCAGAAGGCGGGTCGCTTTCCTGGATGACGGACGGCGTGCGTATGGATACCAACCTGGGCAGCGGCGGCCTGTTCGGCATGGTCCAGCGGGCCTTTACCGGCGAGTCGCTCTTCGTGGTAAACTTCACCGCCGACCGCGAAAATCAGTTGGTCGCCTTCTCCAGCGAATTCCCCGGCAAGATCATTCCCATTCATCTGGCCGCCGGCCAATCGGTCATCGCCCAAAAAGACTCGCTGTTGGTCGCCGAAAAGAGCGTCAATATGTCCATCGCCTTACAGCGCCGCTTAGGGGCGGGCCTGTTTGGCGGCGAGGGCTTTATCTTACAGCGCTTCGACGGCCCTGGAACCATGTTTGCCTCGCTGGATGGCGAAATTGTCGAATACACCCTCAACCCCGGCCAGCGCCTGCTGGTGGATACCGGCCACCTGGCGATGTTCGAGCCTTCCGTGCAGTATGATATTCAGATGGTCAAGGGCTTTAAGAACATCCTGTTCGGCGGCGAGGGTCTGTTCCTGGTCTCTCTCACCGGTCCGGGGCGCATCTGGCTGCAAACCATGCCGATGTCAAAACTGGCCGGCGCGCTGGCAAAATATATGCCCCGCGCCGAGGGCGGGCATGAGAACCCAGGCTTAAATATCAAGCTCGGATAAGACAGCTTGAGGGTGACTGACCGTAGTACAGGTCAGTCACCCTCTTGATTTGTAATCTCCGGTTTAGGGTTAGCTTCTGCTCTGCGGGTGAGCAGTTCAGCAGCTTGCAGCAGTGCGCCCAACTGCGAAATCCCCAACCAGACCAATGCAATCGTCATCCCCAAAAAAGCAACATCCAACACCAGCGGGATGCGCCGCTCATACCGCTCCAACCGGTCGCGCACGTCTGCCATGATGATCTGATACTGGATCACCTCTTTTTTGGCGCTGTCAATCGAGGTTTCAATATCCGCAAGCTGACGCGCCAGGGCTTCGATCTGTCTCTGGACGGCCGCCATGTTAGCCGATGCGGCCTGCAAATCGGTATGGATGCGCAAGAAAGACTGGCCGAGCGGCTCAAGCGAGCGGTTCACCTGGGCGACGCTCTCATTCAAAGGCACTTCTGGCCGGTAGCGCGCGCCCAAAGAGCCGCCGATCAGTGGAATGTTGGAGAGCGCCGTCAGGATGTCGTCAATGAGCCGCGCCGTTTGCTGGGTGCTTTTCAGCGAAGTCTGCGTGTCGCGGAGAAACTGCGGCATGGTTTCGCCCATCATTGCGGCGGTTTCGTCAATCGTTTCGGTGGACTGCCCGATGGTATCGGCGGTACTGCCCAACATGGCGCGCATTAACTGCAAATCTTGCCCGGCCTGGTCTAACGAAGTACTCATCACCACCAACATGCGGTCGGTGGCATCTAACCCGTGCCGCGTCAATGTAAACAAATCCTGAAGGTTGCGGGTCACAGCCGGTTTGATCGTCCAGACCGCGTACAGGCCGTAGACGCTTAAAACCAGTCCCAAAATTGCTCCAATGAGGATCACCACCCCGGTCAGGCGGCTCAATCGCATGTGCATGATTATTCCCCTCCTCCGCCTTCCATTGTACCGGAGGGAGAATAATGGAGCAAGTTACCCCAATCGGGCTGTATATCGGCTAAAATTCTCTTAAAGAGGAAAATATGCCCACCGAACCATCACTGACGGATCTCAGCGAAGTTGCGGCGGCCTTTGCCGTCGAAGATTATCTGTATTTCCACCAGGAATTCTTACCTCCCGAACGCTCCGAAGCCGAAACGGCGGCGGCTGTTCAGATGCTTCAGATGGAACCGCCCATGCGCGTGTTAGACCTGGCCTGCGGCTTTGGCCGCATTGCCAACCGGCTGGCCGCGCGCGGCTTTCGGGTGACGGGCGTGGAGTGGCTGGAAGGCTTTCTGGAAATGGCCCGCCAGGAAGCCCGGCAGATGGGCATCCGCGTTGAGTACATTCAGGGAGATATGCGCCGCATTGATTACCGGGCCGTCTTCGACCGCGCCATTCTCATGTTTAATTCCTTTGGTTACTTCAGCGATGAAGAAAACCTGGAGGTGATGCGGCGGGTGGCGCGGGCGCTTAAGCCGGGGGGCAAGGTCGGCTTTGATATTGCCAACCGAGACGGCGTTTTAAACAATTTTCACGCTCATTACGTGTTAGAAAAAGAAGGGAACCTGCTGATCAACCGCTTTTCCTTTGACGTGTGGACGGGCCGACTGCATAACGCGCGCGTGGTCATCCGCGATGGAGTGCGCACCGACCGGCCCTTATCCATCCGCCTGTACAGCCTGACGGAAATGCGCGCGCTGTTGACCGAGGCCGGGCTGGCTTTAGAAGCGGCGTATGAGGAATGGGACGGTCAGCCCCTGCAAATGGATTCGCCCGCCATGGTGATCATCGCGGGTAAGCCGTAAAATTGGGGTTTCCACGAACTGCGGCGGGGCAGGGGCGGCACAACTCGACCGCCAGCGCGGTCACTCCAAAAAGACCTCGACGTGTTCGCCGTCATCCTCATCGTACACGTCCACAATCTGCCCGATCTCGCCCGATTCGATGATGCTCATCAGTTGTTCGGCATCCATCCCTTCGATCTGCGGGGCAAACTTCGACCCCATCTTGATCCCCACCGTCACCATGCTGATCGGCAGGCGGACGTTCACGCGCGGCCGTCCCGAATCGGTATCCGTCACCCGCACGCGCAAAAAGCGCGGCTTGCGCCCCAACCCGGCCGGTTCTTCGGCGGCATGGCCCTGGCGCTGCCCACCCGCGGCCCCCTGGCGTGCCCCGGCCGAGCCAATCGCTTCCAGCAGTTGGGCGGCGTCTTCTGGAGAGATTTTCCCCTCCTGTACCATTTGCAATATTTTTAAGCGTTCTTCCATGGTAGCCATCTGCTCATCTCCTCTGGTCCTGTTGGCCCTCTACCCACTCCGCTCGCCCCGCAGGCGGCGCTTGGCTTCTTCCAGGTCAATCTCACCGCGGCTGAGCATATCCAAAATCTGCTGGCGTTCCACCGGGCCGGGCGGCGTGGGGGCCGCCGGCGCCTCATCGCGCGAAGGCTCAAAGCCCATCGAGCGGATGATTTCATTCAGGCGGTTGCGCAGGGTGGGGTAAGACATCCCCAATTCCTCTTCCATGCGGTTGAAGCGACCCTCACAGCGCACAAAAGTAAGGATGAACTGAAGCTGCTCCGCAGAAAGATGCGAGAACGGCAGCAGCGGCTTTAACTGCTCTGGCGAAAAGGCCTCTTGCAGACGACTGCCTCCGGGTTCAAAGCTGCCTTCAATGGTGGTTTCACAGGCCGGGCAGTGCAGCCGCGTCACCACCAGGTCGCCCCCACATACCGGGCATTTGGATAGAATTGGGTTCATGCCATCTCTCCCTTAAAAAGCGGCCTTTTTATCTTTGAATTTCATAAGGCGCGCTTTGATTTTCTAAATATATTTTACACCGTATTTTAATCGTGTCAATATCTTGCAAGAATAATTAAAGACCTGAAAGGCGATCCTCTCAGGCCTCTATTTGCAGGTGATGCCGCCCAACCCCTCTGCCCGGCGGCTCAGACCTCATCACTGCCAAAACGATATTGAATAAACAGCCCGATAAACCCCAACAAAAACCAGGCCATCACCACCAGAATGCCCATATTGCTCGCAATCCGCCCATTGGCAATAGCTCCCGAAAGCCCGCCCACAACCCCCGCCGCTCCGATAAAAGCGGAAGAGGCCGTAATCATAAACTTTTGAAAGCTAAGCGCCAGCCCTCCAAAGATTACGCCCAAAACCACCATAAAAATAAACTGCAAGGGGGTATTCGGCTGCGGCGGAAAGACCATAGACTGCAGCACCTCCAGACTGGCGAAAGAATTGATGCCGCCCACCTCAAAAAGGGCCCCGGCGATAATGCCGACCAGCGCGCCCAAAGCCGCGCCAGAAATAAATACGATCACGTAGTAAAGTGGGATGGCAATGGCCGCGCCGACCAGCCCGCCGATGATGAAGGATGCAATGCGCACCAGCAGAGACTGCGCCGCTGGAACCTGGACGAAAAGGGGCACGATCGTCATCGCGAGCCAGCCCACAATGAGAAACCCCCACAGCGGCAGCAGGCTCCGGAACATGCTGTACCCTGAAAAACAGGCCAGAACGCCCAATGCCACGTAAGCAATTCCCTGAACATTCATCCTTCATCCTCCCGATTCATGGTTTTCTACGCCGGGCATGGCGGACGATGTAAATGGACCCCACCATACAGATAAAGTACAGCGGGCCTAGATACGTGAATAACCCGGTGTCGCGCAGAAGGAGCAGCGTCGGAACGACCGCCACCAGCCACAGCACCAAGATTGCCATTTCATGTTTCAGGTCTTCTCGCAGCACACCGACCGGCCTTTCGTGGGTTTATCCCACAGGTTTGGGTATCTGTTTTAACAGTTCAAAAGCCACGGTTCCATCCGCCATCGCCTTCGCCTCAGACACAATGGCATAGCCCATTCGCCGCCAGAAGCGGATTGCGCCGGGGTTATTTACCTGCACCCCCGCCGCGATGCGATCCACTTTCTCATCCTGGCAAATCGCCCGTTCGACCAGGCGCACAACTTCCTGGCCCACTCCCTGCGAGCGGTACGGCGCGGCGATCATCAGCAGTTCCAGAAAGGCCTGATTTGGAAGGCCCTCCCAACCAGAGGGAACAAAATCCACTACGCCGATCATTCTACCACTGGTTTTCTCGTAAATGCCGCAAAACCACCCCCCCGCCTCACGCGATAAGCGTAAATCGGCCAGCACCATGGCTTCTGAAGCCACCGCCACCGGCCCCAGGGCCAGAAAATCCTCGCTGGCGCGGTACACCTCTAACAGCGCCGCCATCTCCGCCTCATCCACCGGGCGGATGACGACGCGCTCACTCTCCCACCGGTTCATGTTCAACCTCATCTGGCAAAGCACCGGGCGGATCTTTCAAGAAATCGCGCACCCATTGGTTGAACAATTGGGGGTGCTCACGGGGCGCCCAATGACCGGTATCTTCCATAACCCGCACCTGGGCGTTGGGCATTTGCCGGGCCGCGCGACGCACCGCCTCCAGCGGAACCAGGCGGTCCTGGTCGCCGTGAATGAAAAGGGTGGGCGCCTGGATTTCATGGAGCCGGGCCGCGTAGTTGGTTCTCAGGCCCTTCCAGGTCATCTCGTGGCGTTGAAAAGCATAGAAAGAACGCTCGCCAGAGCGATTTTGCACGGCCTCGAAGACCTCATCCACCAGCGCATCGGTGATCCCGGCCGGGTTGGCAAAAACAGAGCGCAGTGCCGCGCGCGCCACGCCCTTGTCTTTGCGAATACTCTGCCAGGTCAGGCGCACCAGAAAAGGCAGGCGCAGGTAAACGTACGAAAACCGGTGATTGGGCGCCTGCTTCTGAATGCCATACGTATCTACCAAAACGAGTTTACTCACCCGGTCGGGGTGCGCCAGCACATACCCCAGGGCGGCCCCGCCGCCCATCGAAAGGCCAACCAAATGGGCGCGTTCCAGTCCCCAGGCATCCATCAGGCCATGCAGAATGGTCACCAGGCGTTCCAGGCAGTAAGGCCCCGGCATTTCCTGACTGCCGCCGTAGCCGGGCCAATCGGGGGCAAACACCCTGAATTCCTTCGCCAGCGCCGGAATGGCTTCGCGCCACGAAAGCATGGCCGAATCGGTTCCCCCGCCGTGAAGCAGAATCACCGGGTCGCCGGTCTCACCGGCCTGGTAGTAAGATATTTCCAGCGAATCAACCGTAACGCGCTGATGAAGCATAGGCTATCCTTTTTACCCTATCAGTTTTCAAAAGTCGTGATGTCTGGGTCGTTGGTCAGGGCATTGAGAACGGTTAGATGCGCCTGCTCGCTCCCCCTGGCCCGCCAATGGCAGGTCATGACATCGTTCTCGCGGCAGTACTTCATGGTAACGAAATGCAGTCCAGACTGCCGAAATAACGCGACCAGGGTTTGCAGCTTTTCGGGGTTGTAAGCGAAGACAATCCGGTACGTCTGCACCTGATGGATCCGGCTCATGAGGCGCTCCACCGCCGGGAAGACCAGCAGAACCAGCAGAATCAACAGGCCCGCCGCCGTCGAGAAGAGATACTCGCCCGCGCCCACCCCGATGCCCAGCGCCGCTACCAGCCAGATGGTCGAAGCCGTGGTTAAGCCCTGGATTTCACCCCCGTTGCGGATGATCGCGCCGGCCCCCAAAAAACCAATCCCAGAGACAATTTGGGCCGCCACCCGCGCCGGGTCGGCCATTACATCTGTGGCAGTGGACAGGCGCACCGAGAAGATCGTAAACAGGGTAGAACCGGCGCTGATGAACATCAGGGTGCGCAGTCCGGCGGTTTTATCGCGCAGTTCGCGTTCCGCGCCGATCATCCCGCCAATGAATATCGAAAGCAGAAGCCTGAACAAATCTTCGAGCGCAAAGGTCATGGCGTCTTTCTCTCCGCGAAAAAACTCAGATCACGTTCTTGGGGGGTCTGCCGTCGGCGCGGTCCGCCCACTGCGGCCTGAGTTCCCACAGCCCATCGCGGCGCGTCACCGGCATGGCAAAGTCAAACGCATCCACGCGGGCGCAGCACTCCAGATCCGCGTGGAACCGCCGCAAGAGGTCGGGCGGCGCATCGGGGAAAGGTGACTTCTGCCGGGCCGCTTTCCATCTCAGGTAATCCTCTGGCCTGGGCTGTAAACCCTGCAAGATGGCGCTGATATACTCCGCGCAGGCCACATCTTCACTGCCGCTGCCGGTCTCTCCCGCCCGCCAGCCGGTAGGAACCCACGTGACCACCTCCGGCGACAGTTCCTGAATGGCCCTGGCCGTGGCCGCGGCGACCACCAGGCTGGCGGCGAAAAGCACTTCAGCAGAAGCGGCTCTGACAATCCCCTGCGTGCCGGCCGAAGTGCGCTGGATGACTGTGCGGCCTGACAGTTCCGCGCCGCGCGCCGCTACCTCGGAGGGCGAATTCCAAAAATCAAAGCCTGTCACGGGCATTCCGCCCGATTCGCCCATCGTCAGAGAGCCGGGGATCTGCTCGCGCAGGCGCAGGGCGTCTTCCACGGTCTCCACCGGCAAAATGCGCCCGGCCCCGGCCGCCAGGGCGTAAGCGGCGGTGGTAAAGGCCCGGACGACGTCAATCACCACCACCACGCCGGTGGAGCGGTGACAGTTCTGCACATCGGCCCACAAGAACCTCATCCGCGCCTCCGCTTACTGCCGCGCGGCGTGCGTTAAATACAGCAGAGCCAGGGCCACGTTGGTCATCCAGGCCATAGATTGAAACTGCCCGCTCAGCGCCGCGGCGGTTAATTCCTCCAGACTCATAGTGAAGAGAACCTGCTTTTCCAGGTCGTCGCCGCTGGTCTCCGCTACCCGGCGGGCCCCCCGCGCCAGGTAGAGATAGCCAATGCCCACCCCGCGGTTGGGGTCTACCCGATAGCGGCCCAGGTCTATCCACTCGCCCGCCTGACAGCCGGTCTCTTCGAGCAGTTCGCGCTGAGCGGCGGCCAGGGGTTCCTCGCCCGGCTCGATATACCCGCCTACCGGGGCCAGGCTTTCGCCTTCCAGGCCGTACTTGCCCTGGCGGAAAACCAGAAAATCGCCCTCTTCTGTCTCGGCCAGCACATTCACGAAATCCGGGCCGATGACCCAGGGCCAATCGTCAATAACCCGGCCATCGGGCAGTTCAACCACATGCTGTTCCACCCGCAAAAACTTGCCAAAGGTCAACAACGTCTTTTTAGAGCGCGTAATCCAGGCATCCATGTAAGGCGACCTTTCTCTTATCTCCGAACGGTGACTGCTTCCTTGCGGAACACCGGCCCCGACTGATTGTTAGCGGCATCCAGGATGCGCACCGCGTGTTTTTTCAAAATGTTGGCCGGCAGTGCCTTGATGTCAAAATAACGGCAGTCGTCTGATTCATCGGTGGAGCACAAACAGCCGCCCACCACCCGACAGACAAAGGCAAAAACGAGCTCGTTGCGTCCGATCTTGCCGTAAATGCCCACCAGACGTTCCACCGCCACTTCCAGGCCGGTTTCTTCGCGCACTTCGCGGATGACGCATTCCGTTGGCAGTTCCTCAACCTCCACTCCGCCGCCCGGCAGGTTCCAGGCATCCATGTCACGCCGGTGCGAGAGCAGTACGTGACCCAATTCGTTAAAGATGACCGCAAAAGCTCCAACTGTAAACAGCGCGCGTTCACCCATCTCGCAGTTTCCTTCCTTAACACATTCTTAGGCCGTCTTTTCTTGGTCTTCTTCAGGCGGGGGCGTGGTTTCCTCCGCGTAAGCCGCCAGCATTGCCTCCAACAGGCCGGGCAGGGGCTCTTCCGCGAGCAGTTCGGCGGCCCATTCCAGACGGCGGTCTGCGGGCGGGGCCGCGCGCCCCAGGCACTGTGCCAGACGGGCGATAGCTCCACCGTTCAGGTTGGGGACCACTCTAGCCTGCACCCACTCAGGTTCAAGGGCGGGCGGCGGGGCGGGCGCATCCACCGGCACTACCGCCGCGCCTGCTTCGGCCTCCACCGGCTCAATTTTGCCCGTCGCGATTTCATACCACCCTACCCGGCTTTCTCCAGGGATTTCGGCCACGTCGCCCAACAGCGGCATGACCGACATGCCGCTGCCCACCATCGAAACCGGCGTCCCCTCATAAGAGAGGCCGGCAGGGGTTGCCAGCACGCGGTCCACTAAAAATTCCTCGTTGGTGCGCACCATTAACCCTTTGCTCCCCGGAAGGACAACCCGCTCCCACAGCGCCGGGTCGCGGGCCGGCTGGCTGGCGCCGGCGGGCTGTTTGGCAAAACCCAACGCCTGGCGCGGCGCGCGCAAAACCGCCGCGGCCATGGCGGCCAGGGCCGTCAGGTTAGCCACTGAGGCGCGGGCCTTGCCCGCCAGAATCACGGCTTCGATCAGCGTTTTGCCAAGAATAGCAGGGTTCAACAGCCGTCCCGAAAGGCGCAGACTGCCGTAAGTCTGATCGAAAATCGTCAAAAAGGCGCTGCCCTCCGCGATCACCGGGGCCAGGTTCACGCGGAAGCGATCCGCGGCGGCGCCAATATCCTGCCGCTCAAACGGGATCATCAGCATAAAGGCTTCGTACAGGAACCCCGCCAGCCCCTCCAGGAAAACGCCCGGCTCAGACAGCACCGGAGACGTGAGGATCACCCCGGTAGTGAAGTAATTGCGGCTGAAATAGGGCTGGTCCTGGTAAAACCCCAGTTCGCGCGCTAACGGGTAGGGATAATGGCTCTCATTGCGCCCGCGCTGTTCGATCACCCCGCGGATTGATTCGCGCACCAATAGACTGCACTCGATCAGCGTCAGATCAGCGTGACGCGCCATGCTGTTCACCCCTTCAGTCGTCAGGCGAGGAAAAACCGCCGGGGGGGTGCGCTGCGGCTGGGTGGTATAACGCTTCTCGCGGCGCACCTGCACGGTTTTGCTTTTGGCATTGACGCGCGTCACCCGGTAGGGAACGGTCGCGTAATAATAGATTGCGCCGGGGTAGGCTTCGCGCATGAGCTGGCCGAAGGAAAGCGACCCCAACGAAGAAACATTGGGGCCGTCGCGGCGCTCAACCTTAAACTGGCTCTCTACGTCGCGCAGTGGAAACGTATAGTTGGGCCGGTCGCGGCCCTCCAGCTTAAGGCTCAACAGGTGGCGCGGCGGCGTTCCGGCGCGTTCCATCTGGCACAGTTCGTTAAAGCGCGCCGGCCAGCGCACCGGGCTGTGAAAAGCCGCATCGGGTTTACGCTGGGCGGCGGCCACCTGGTCGTGTTCCCCGCCCTGACGCGCCAGGCACAGGGCATGGATATATTGGATATGCTCGTTCTCCAGGTACAGGGCGCTTTCAGCCAGCGGGCGGTCGAAGAAACTCTTGGGGCTGGCAAAAACCATCTGGTCGTGCAGGTCGCCGCCGTTCACGACGATCACATCCCCGGGGCCGTGCCGCCCAATGCGGCCAATTCGCTGTTGGAGCGACGTAGCCGAGCCAGGGACGCCGATCAGGATACAGGTATCCAGGTGGGGAATGTCCAGCCCCAACTCCAGGGCGCTGGTGGAGACAACCCCGTTGAGCGTGCCGTCGGCCAGCCGTTCCTGGATCTGCCTGCGGTCATGATCTTCATACCCGGCGCGGTACGGCAGAACGTTCAGGTTTTGCAGTACGCCGGTTACTTCTCCGGCGGGGTCTTCTTCCTCTGGTTCGGGCGCGGCGTTCCTGACGCGCCCCCGGCTGGCCCCGCGCCCCTTGCGCGCCGGCGCGCCCTCGGCCCCTTCGCCCTCCCCTTCCGCGGTCTTGCTTTGATCCTCGCGCAGTAAACGGTTAAGGATGGAAGAGATCAATTCCACCTGCTTGCGGCTGTCTACAAAAGCGATAAAGCGCGAAGCCGTATGCTGGGTGAGGTATTCCAGCAGGCGCACCACTTCATCCAGAAAGCGATCCGCCCCGGGCGGCTCCGCCAGGGTGACGCGCAGCGGGTAGCGCGGCGAAGTATCATACTCCGGCCCGACCAACCGAAAATCCAGCCCCAACAGCTTGTTCAGGTGCTCTTCAGGACGCGCAATGGTGGCCGAGGCGCAAATATAGGCCGGTCTGGCCCCCAACAGGTGCAGAATGTGCTGTATCCGCCGGAACAGAAAAGCGGTGTTCGACCCGAACACGCCGCTGTAAGCGTGGACCTCATCCACTACGATCAGGCGCACCTGGCGCAGATATTGGATGACCGCCGGCTGGTTAAGGTTTGAGAACAACCAGGCGTGAATAATATCGGGAGTAAAGACGATTACCTGCGAGCGTTCCAACACGCCCAACCGGAAGCCCGGCGGAACGTTGCCATCAATGCGCCCAATCTGCCCATTCAGCCCGGCCGCCTGCAGGGTGCTTTGCCAGCGGTCCTGCTGCTCATTCCCCAACGCCTTCATCGGATAAATCGCCATGACTCTGGCCTGCGGGTCTCTGGCAAGCAGGTCCAGCGCCGCCGCCTGAAACACCAGGCTCTTGCCCGAAGCCGTGCCGGTCACAAGGCCCACGTTCTCGCCGGCCAGATAATGCTTGAGGGCCTCAAGCTGATGGCGGTACACCCCGGCGGGGTAATGGGCGTTTAGATAAGCGCGGCTGGCCGGCGCCAGCGCCAGATCATCTACCGGGAACAGCTCGCTCTTGCGCGGTTCCGTTGTAAGAACATCTACAACCTTCCAGTGGCTCGCTTCAAAAAAATCGTAAAAGCCAGACATACCCTATTGCCCTACCCTCGCCCAATTCTCGTTTGCCATAATGTAATGGGTGTCATTTTCACCTGTAATACCAAAGCCTAACCGCTGATACAGCGCCCGCGCTCCAAAGTTGACCTTTAACACTTGCAGTGCCACCGGCTTGCCCCGGCGCGCGGCATCGCTTACCACCTCGCGGATCACCTGCGTCCCGATGCCCCGGTTCTGGAACTCAGGCAGAATTTCCAGGTTGACCAGAAACACCTCTTCCGCGCGATCCTGCACCTGAATGACCCCTACATCCTGCCCTTCCACTTGGATCACGCGCAGAAGGGTCGGGTCAAAGTGCCGGCGAAAATGCTCGCGCTGCTGATCCTCGTCCCATTCGCCCCAGGTTTTCATCACATAAACCTGCATGGCGGCGCGGTGCAGGCTGTATAGAAAATCGAAATCTTCCGGCACTGCCGCGCGGTAAGTGACGTTCATAGAGATAGCATACCTTTGTTTGCGGTTTTTGTCCAATCCGGTTCGGGTTATACCTCAAACCCGCCGGGCAGCGCGGCGATTTCTGCCAGCCACGCGCGATATTCATCGAACCTCAGCGGCGGAGCTGCCAGCAGGGCATGACTGCCAAAGCGCCGCCCGTCCACTTCCCATTCCAGCAGAAGCAAACGCCGGTCGCTCGCAAAGGCGCGGATGCGCTCCACCACCCAGTTCTGATTAGCCGGCAGGTGGAACTGCCCTTCCAGCAGAACCCCGGACTGTCCGGCGGCGCGCACCCAATAGCGCACCTCCACTGTCTGGCGGCTGTCGTTACAGGCCACCAGGGGAAGGTGCAGATCGTGTTCTTCGCCCACGATCAGGCAGACCGGCTGCTGTACGCGCCGGATATAGTAGTAAGCCAGCTTTTTGACAAAATAATAATCCACCACCGCGTCCGAGAACTGCGGCCAGCCGTCCAGCAGATTCCACCACAGAATGCCGCTGGTGCGCCATTTGCGCAAACGGCTGGATTCGATGAAGAACTTCACCGCCTCGGCCTGGGTGATCTGACTGGCAAGCGCGAACGATTCCAGATCGGTGGGAATTTCTCCAAACAGTTCGCGCACCTGGTTCGCCATCAACTGAATGCGGTCGCGCCGAAAATCTCGGTACTGCCAGTGATTGACCGAATGAGCCAGCCATTCGGCATTGTCCTGCCAGGGCCACACCTTCTCCGGCGAGATAAACCGGCGGATCGACTCGGGGGCCGGGCAGCCGTGATAGCCAATCTCCCCGATAAAATGGGCGTTGTGCGCCGTGTAAAAGCGGCTCTTGAAGTACCCACGCGGCCCCCACAGGTGCTGTTCTGGCGTGCTGCGAAACGGGTCTGGCCCTTGCAAGACCTCTGGCGAGATATAGGGCGAAGAGGGCATAAAATCGCGGTAAGGGTCCAGGCGGTGAACCACGCGCGGCAGGACTTCGCGCGTCAGCCGGTTGCGTTCGGGCGACAGTCCATCGAGGAAGTAAACCATATCCACCTCGTTGTCGCCGCACCACAGCACCAGACAGGGATGATTGCGCAGACGGCGGACGACGGCGGCAGCCTCTTGCTCCACCCGCGCCAGAAATTCATCATCCTGAGGGTAACGGCAGCAGGCCAGGGCAAAATCCTGCCAGACCATGATGCCCTTTTCGTCGCACAGGCGGAAGAAATCATCCGACTCGTAAACGTTCCCGCCCCAGCAGCGGATCATGTTAACGTTAATGTCCTCGGCCAGGGCCATGGCCTGCGGCAGGCGCGCGGCGTCGCGCGAGTGAAAGGCATCTAACGGGACCCAATTGGTTCCCTTTACCATGATCGGCTCGCCGTTGACCACCAGCACAAAATGCCCGTTAGGGTCTGGGGGTACATCCAGGCGGCCCGCCGTCCCCGCCGGTCCTGGCCCGATCGGGGCAGAGGTACGAGTGCGGCGGACTTCAACCGTGCGCAGGCCTATGCGCTCAGCGCGCGCGGCCAGCGTTTGCTCGCCGCGCGTCAGCCGGACCTGAACATCGTACAGATCGGGCTGGCCGTAGCCGCGCGGCCACCACAGCCGCGCGCCGGGGATGTCTATCACACAGCCGCCCGCTGAGAACTCGATGGGATGCCGGCAGGTAAAAGTATGGCCGCCGCAGTGGCCCTCAAATACCAGGGAACAGCCGGCCAGATCCTCTAACTGCGCGCGCACCTGAAAGCGCACCCCCAACCGCGCCCCACCCGCGTAGATGCCAGCCGTCCAAAAGTACAGGCTCTCAATCGCCGCTGGCTCGCGCTCCACCAGGCGAATCGAGCGCCAGATGCCCGCTGAAAGCGCGCGCGGCATAATATCCCAGCCGAAGCAGTGGGGCGGCTTGCGGATGTACAGGCCCTCTTCGCGGCCCTCCCAACTGAGGGCCGCCGCTTCGTAGTCATAGCGGCGCGCCCGGCGCATCACCGACCCCAGCCGCACCACCACCTGGTTGTTCGCGCCTGGTCTCAGCACCGCTGTGACGGGAAAGACCTGCTCGATCAGCGCGTTTTCAGAGCGCCCCACCTCATGGCCGTTGATCCACACCTGCGCCAGGGCATCTAACCCATCACAGACCAATTCCCACTCCCGGCCGTCAGCGTCTTCTGGCAGAGCAAAATCGCGCCGGTACCACCACTCATAGCCTTCCAGGGAGCGCAGTTGTTGAATGTTCAGGCCAAAGAACGGGTCCGGCAAGCGCCCGGCCCGCTGTAAGTCCAGTTCCACATTCCCCGGAACCCGCGCCGAAATCCATTCGATGCCCAGGGCATCCAGGTCCGCCGGGTCCATCACCCCATGCCGGCCCTCTGGAAAACCCAATAACTGCCATTCTCCATCCAGAGAAATGCTCTTGTTCATTGTCACCCGCCTGCTGGATCGCTAAATATGGATCCAAAAATGAGGTCTGTGAGTTGACGGCGGGCGGCTTCGCCGCTCACTGCCAACCCACCCAATACCCATTAGATTGGTTCTAAGGCTTCCCCCACCTGCGGATGACGCCCTCATTCGCGCCGGAGACGAAGAAATCTCCCTGCGGAGAAAAGACCACGCTGAACACCGGGCTGGTATGACTCTTGAACTGAGCGGCCTCCCGGCGGGCGTTTACGTCCCAGGCGCGCACGATGGTATCGGTCGTGCCGCTGAGCAGCAGCCGGTCGTCGGGCAAAAAATCCAGGGCATTGACCGCTCCAAACAGCCCGGAGAACTTCATCACCTCGTCGCCGCTTTCGACCTCCCAGATGTAGATGGCCCCTTCGCCGCCGCCTGCCAGCAGTTTGCCGTCATTCGAGAACGTCACCCGTTTAATTAGACTCTCCTGCCCGCTGTTGATCGGCAGCCACGTGCCGGTGGCCGTCTCCCACATTAAGACCCCCTGTGACGTTCCAACCGCCACATATTTGCCATCCGGCGAGAAAGCCACGCTCCAGCCGCCGTAGTTACTGCGCAGGGTGCGCTTTACACTGCCGGTGACGCTGTCAACGAGCAGAACTTTGCTGTCGAGCATCCCCAGAGCAATCAGCGAGCGATCGGTAGATAATGCCATGCTGTTGGCCCCGCCCTGCACAGGGAAGCTGGAGATCTCTTTGCGCGTGGCAATATCAAAGGTCCTGACGGTACTTCCCAGCAGTACCGTCACCGTCTTACTATCACCGGAAATGGCGATATTCTTCGGCACATCATTCCCCAGGCTGATGAGCGCGGCGCTGGTCATGGTATTGGGGTCAATCAGGCTCAGCCCTTTTGAACCGGCGTCAATGATCCACTGCCCATCCGGCGTCCAATCCACCTGGATAACCGAGATTTTTTCCAGGCGGCTCAGTTCCACCACCGTCTTCAAGTCAGACGGCCCCAGGCACTTCGGGCAGACAGAGGCCAGCGGCGTGGAGGTAGCCGCGGCGGGCGTAGGCAGTGGGGTTGCCGTCGCAGAGGGTGCTGTTGTGGCAGTTGCCGCCTGGGTGGGGGGAAGCGTCTGCGTAGGGGCCGGGGTTGGCTCCAGGGCGGCGCTTTCGGTGGCCGTCGCCGCCAGAGTGGATGTAGAACCGACTCCGGCGATGGCCGTGCCTTTCAGCCCCGGAATTTGGCCCTGGAGGGCCAGGAACGCGACCGCCGCAACGATCACCACCAACGCCACGCCCCCCAGTACTGCGAACAGCTTCTTGGAACGGCCTGGAGCGGCGGCCTGGGGCGCGGTTTTGCCATCTGAAGCCGGTGAGGTAGGTTTTTCTGACTCTTTTGCGGGTTTGGCCGACTCCAGCGGTTTGCTCGTCACCCGGCCTACTGCCTGCGGGCCTTGCGCCAGGCGTTCTAATACCTGGGCGAAGACTTCCATATTGGGGTAGCGGTCTTCCGGCGATTTCGCCATAGATTTCATCACGATCTGATCGGCTTCGGGCGGCAGGTCGCGCACAAACTGGCGCGGGCGCGGGACCGGCTCGTTCAGATGCTTCAACGTGATTTCAATCGGCGTTTTGGCAATGTAGGGCTTGCGCCCCGTCACCAACTCAAAGAAGATTACCCCCAGGGCGTAGATATCCACCCGTCCGTCAATCTGCCCTCCGGTGATCTGCTCAGGGGCCATGTACGAAGGCGTGCCGACCATAACGCCCGTGCCGGTGAGCGTCTGGCCCTCTTCGGCGTCAATCAGTTTGACGATGCCAAAGTCTGACAGAGTGGCCTGTCCGCCTTCATTAAAAAGAATATTGGCCGGTTTTACATCGCGGTGGATGATCTTGTGGGTATGGGCACTGTGCAGGGCGCGCGCCACCGGAACCAGCACCGCGGCGGCTTCCTCGCACGTAAAAGCCCGGCCCATCCGGTCGCTCAGCGAGCCGCCGGGGATGTATTCCATCACCAGGTACGGGACCCCCTCATATTCGCCAAAATCGAGCACCTTAACGATATTCGGGTGCGATAACTGCGCCAGCGTGCGGGCCTCGCGTTGAAAACGCTTTAAAAATTTATCCGACTGCTGCTGCCCCGGCAGGATCATCTTAATGGCGACGTGCCGTTCCAAAACGGTATCCAGCGCTTTATAAACGACCGCCATGCCCCCCTGCCCTAATTCCTCGACAATTTGATAACGTCCAAAGTTCTTGCCGATCATGGATTGCAACATTTACTTTCCCTCCCCTTACGGAAGCAAGCCCCAGACTTCAATCGTTCCATCTTCAGAAGCAGACAGCAGTAACCGTCCATCCCGCGAGAACGCCAGATCATACACCGGCCCGCCGTGGTGATCGAGCGTTACAATGACTTCAACTTTCGCCAGGTCCCACAAGCGCACCAGCCGGTCTTCGCCTGCCGTTGCCATCAGCCGCCCATCGGGTGACAGCGCCACTGCGTACACCCTACCATCACCGGCTTTTAAGAACTGATTGGATGGATTGTTGTCTGAATTATTATGCCACAATTCCACCTGGCGGTTATCCAATCCCAAAGCGAGAATCCCGGCTTTTTCTAAAAAAGCTTCGTCTTGGGCGCGGCTGTTACGGCTGACTTTACACAGCCAGAGATAGCCTTCCACGTCTAAAAAGACCCCCACGCTTGAACCGGCGGCCAGAAACCTATCGTCTTCGGCAATGCCTACCTGGCAGTTGGTCTGGTAGCGGTAGTTGCGCTGATCTAATTCCCAGCCGCTGGCTACCGACCACATCATTACCTGTCTGGAAGACCCCGCCGCCAGAATTTTTCCATCCGCCAGAAAAGCCACAGCCGCTTTGATCGGAAAGCCTCTCAGGGTACTGCCCGGAACCAGGCCGGTCAGGATGAGGTCGTAAACGTGCAGTTCCTCTCCCTGAGCAAGCACAATCATGCGGCTGTCTTCCGAAAAAACGGCCCCGCGCGGCAGGGTTTCATCAGGCCGGAAAGTGATCAGCCGCGCAGGCGAAAGCGACCAAACCGCCACGCCCACACTGCCGCTCTGGTAGGCCATCAGCTTACCGTCTGGCGAAATCGCCGCCCGCCGCACCGGCTCAGACAACCAGCTTCGGCTGACCTCCGCCGCGCGGGCATTCACATTCCAGATCGTCGCGGTTCCTTCCGCGGTCAGCGCGACAATGCGCGTGCCGTCTTTGGAGAACGCCACTTCCTGCACCTTTTCTTCACTGCGAGCGCCCTCTTCGCCGATAAAGGCCTGGAACTGCCCCTGCAGTGCCCCGCCCTCCAGGCTCCACAGCCGCACCAGGCCATCTCCGGCCCCACTTGCCAGCAACTGCCCCCCCGGCGAGACGGCCACCGCGTAAGTGGGCGTCACCTGATCACGGGTGGAGAGGACCTGCCTTATTTTTTGGGTTTTCAGGTCCCAGACCTCCACCGTATAATTATTGACCCCGGCCACCAGGGTGCGCTGGTCAGCGGTGATGGCAAGGTCTAACACCCGGCCCTTGCTCTGCATCGCGTCTAAGAACTGGCCGGTGGCGGCGTCCCATATCACAATCTGAAAGTCATCCGACGCAGAGATCACCTGCGCGCCGTCCGCGGCAAATACCACCGCATTGACGATGTAAGCATGTTTTTTCAGCACGGCAATCTCGCGGCCCTGAACTGCGTCCCACAGGCGCAGACTGGCATCGGCTGAAGCCGAGACCAGCCGGGTGGAATCGGGCGAAAAGGCCAGTTCTGTAATTGCCCCGCTGTGACCGCTGAAGGCGAACTGTTCCGCGCCGGTGGCGGTGTTCCACAGGCGCACCATCCCGGCGCGGTCGCCGGTGGCAACCCAACGCCCGTCGGGGCTGGTATCTATCGCCGTCAGCCAGCCTTTGGCGTGGAAAAATGCCTGAGCCTGCAAGTTTTCGGCGTCATACAGGTATACCCCCGCGCTCCCGGCCACCCACAGCTTTTCAGGGTCGGCGGACCAGCGCAGAGTGCTGGGGCTGGGGTCTCCCAGGCGCACCAGTTCCACCAACTGCGCCGCATTCTCCGGGCCAATTGCTCCCCCTAACGGGGGCAGTTCCGCGCCCGGCAGACGGGGCAGATCCGCAAACGCAAAGAGGGCGGCCTCTGGCGTGGGGACGGCGCGCGTTGGAGTGCGCGCGGCGGCGCGCGTGGCCGTAGCAGTGGGCCGTTCTGGCGTGGGGGAAAGCGTGGGCGTGGGCAGGGCTGGGGTTGGCGTGGGAGCGGCTGCCGCCGCGGCCACCGCCGTCGGCACAGCCGCCGGCGCGGCCTGCCGGCCCCCCAAGGGAATGACCCCCGTGAGGGCCAGTACCGCCCCGGCGATCACCACCAGAGCGGCGGCCCCACTGACGGCCATCTGCCAGGGCCGCAGGCGGAATTTCTTGCGCCCTGCGGCGGTATACGCGCCCGTCTGGCTCACCTGCCGGAGCGCATCCAGCATTTCCGCCGCGGATTGAAACCGCTCTTCGGGGTCCTTCCTGAGGGCCGTTAGAATAATCTGTTCTACTGCCGCGGGCAGGTCGGGGACAAACTGGCGCGGGCTGGGTGGGTCGGTCGTGACCTGTTGAATTACGATCTCCATGCCGCTCTCCGCGACGAATGGAAGCCGCCCCGTGACCATTTCAAACAGGATCACCCCCAGGGCGTAGAGATCCGCCCGAAAATCCACCTCGATCCCTTTACCCTGTTCCGGCGACATATACGCCGGGCTCCCCAGCCCCACCGTCGTGCCGGTAGTTCCGCCACGCGTCTCTTCCACTTCTACCAGCCGGTCCACGCTGAAATCGCTCAACATCGGCTGGCCTTCTTCACTAATGAGGATGTTGGCGGGCTTCAGGTCGCGGTGAATTACCCGGCGCTGATGGGCGTAATCCAGGGCCTCAGCCACCGGGATCAAAAAGCGCACGGCTTCGCCCCACTCAATCGGCTGGCCCAACCGCTCTGCCAGGGTATGAGCCGACACATACTCCATCACCAGGAAGAGATAACCCTGTTCCTGACCAAAATCCAGCACTTTAACAATGTGGCTGTGCGCCAGGCCCGCCAACGCCCGCGCCTCGCGCAGGAAAACTTCAGCGAAGTCGGCGGAATATTCTTTGGAACGAACCAGTAGTTGTACCACCACCAGCCGATCCAGCTTTTGGTCGTAGGCTTTGTACGTGCGGGTGATCTCATCCCGGCCAATTTCTTCCAGGATCTGGTAACGCCCTAATTGGTTTCCTACCGTCACTTCCGTCATCGCATCACCTCGCCGCATACCAGCGCAGCGTGCCAAATACAGATCCTAACACCAGGTAGCGGTTATCTGGCGATATCGCCGCCCGGTAGCGGTATTCATCGTGGTACAAAACCCCGTCCACTTTAACGCCGCTGGTGTGCGCCAGCCACAACTGCTGATTGTTGATGCTCTTGACCACCAGCTTGCTGTCGGCAGAATAAGCCACCAGAACTTCATTATCACCCGGAGAGCGCACCAGGCGTTCTTTCGCCAGGTTGATCGTCCCTGGGCGCAGGTCCCAGAACCACAGCTTGCCGCCCAGCACTTTCATCACCGCAGAGCGCTGATTAGGAAGCAGGGCTTCGAGGCTGAGGTTGGCAGGTTTGACCGCGCACAAGCTGGTGATCTGATCGGTGATCTCGTAGAAAAATATCTCGACCGTCGAGATCACCGCCAGAATTTCGCTCCGGGGGGTGTAAAACTGCCCACAGCCCGAATTGGGCCCCCCGTTCGAACGCACCCGCTGCCAGGTAGAGGTATCCCAAATAATGGCCCTGTTCTGATCGCCCATTGCCAGCAGTTTGCCATCTGCCGAAAAGCCCACCAGCCAGCCGCGCCTGTACCCCACCAGCGTTTGGATGATCCCCCCAGAGTCCAGTTCCACCACGTCCACCGAATAATCCTGCCAGACCTGCTCGGCCGCGCGCACCAACACCATCAGCCGTCCATCGGGAGAGAACAACCTGCCTTTGGGCAGAGTGCCCGGCAGTACATAGCGGATTTGCGCCTGGGCGACCGACCAGAACTGCACCTCTGGCGTGTCGTTCTCGACCATCAACCAGCGCCCGTCAGGCGAAAAGACCATAGCCTGAACGGCAGGCATACTCTCGTCCAGCGAGCGCAGGAGCGCGCCCTCGCCCTGCGGGTCCCACAGTTTTAGCCCCTCTTTGCGCGAGGTAGACGCCAGAATTTTGCCATCCGGCGAGAAGGATAGGCTGGTGACGGCGTCGGCGTGCGCCGCAATGGTATATAAGGGCGTTGGGACCCGGGCACTGCTCCCGGCCTGCGTCATATCGAACACCTTGACCGCGCCGTTTTTCAGCCCCAGGGTCAGCCGGGTTTGATCGGGAGAGATTGCCAGGGCGGTCACCTCTGCGCCCAGGGCTGGGTAGCCCTGCAGGGTGCGGTCTGAGAC
The DNA here is from genome assembly GCA_034434155.1 of Anaerolineaceae bacterium. GTDB lineage: Bacteria > Chloroflexota > Anaerolineae > Anaerolineales > Anaerolineaceae > DSYU01. The sequence goes on along the minus strand of DAOUAC010000100.1, from coordinate 51,616 downwards.
GGTTTCGACCAGGAAGGCGCTGTTGGCAGGACCGCCGGTCAGCAGATACTGCCCATCGGGTGAGAGGATGATAGGCCGGGCGGCGGCCCCTACGGTGACTTCGCGCTCTACGCTGCTTCTAGAAATATCCCAGACGGTCAGAGTCTGGTCGCCGTGCGCCAGGTAGATGTAGCGGTTATCAGAGCTAAACGCCGCTCCCGTCACCGTAGGGTACTGCTCCCAGGCCGCCACCAGACTGCCGCCGCCCCGTAAGTCCCACAGGTTGACGGCCCCGTTCTTAAAACCGATCACCAGGTAACGGCTGTCATTCGAATAGCTGAGCGCGCTCACCGGCGAAGTCCGGTCGTCGCCAATGGCCGTTGACTTCACGCGTCGGTAGGTGTAGCGTTTCAACTCCGCGCCGCTGGAGGCATCCCAGACGCGCGCCACTGGGTCAGAGGCCGGGTCAGAGGTAATCAGGTGCTGGTTGTTCATCCCGCCGGTGACCTGACTGCCGTCTTTCGAAAAGACCAGCACATTCACGCCGGCCCCGGTGGGAATGTGCAGCAGACGTTCTAACGTATCGGCGCGGTAGACAAAAATGCCGTCCGTCGTGCCGATTGCCAGTTTTTCGCCGTCCGGCGACCAGGCCGCCGCGTTTACCCCGCCGATGCCCCATAAGGCCACTTCTTGAATGCCGTCGCTGATATTGTCACCACCGCTGGGCAGTTGGCCGCCGATGAGGCCATAGGCCGGGGTGGGCGATGGTTGAGGCGGGGGCGTGGCCGCGGCCTCTGGCGCGAGAGTTTCGGTAGGCGCAAGGGCGGCCGTCATCGAAGGGGCAGGCGTGGCAGAGGGCAGGCTCGTCTCGGTTGGCTGGGGCGAGGGCGTGCCGCTCGGCACAAGCTGTGCGGCCGCGCCCGCCGGGGTCGGCGTCAGGGCCGGCAGGAGCCCGTAACTGCGGGCGTACTCTCCCAGCGGCTCGCGGTACAGAAACGCGGCAACCCCCGCCAAAAGCAGGATGATAGCAGCCAGCGCCAGGCGCACCACCGGACTGAACCTGCGGCGCTGTGGTTTGGGCCGGGCCGGCTTCAGCTTTAACAGCCGGCGAATGCGGCGCGGCGAAGCCTTTGGCCCCCGCGCCAGTTCTTCGAGAGCCTGCGCGAATACGCCCATGTCGCGGAAGCGCTTCTGAGGGTCTTTGGCCGTTGCCTTCAAGATCACTTCTTCCACCAGCGGGGGCAGTGCACGGTTCAGACTGCGCGGCCTGGGGAATGGGTCGGTCACGTGACGGATGACAATGCCCATCGGGGTGTCTCCGGCAAAGGGCTTTTGGCCGGTGACCAGCTCGAAGAACACCACGCCCAGGGCGTAAATGTCGGCGTGGAAATCCACTTCTTTGCCCATGCCCTGTTCAGGAGACATATAATCTGGCGTGCCGATGCCCACCCCTGTTCCCACCATATTCACTGCTTCGTCCGTCTCTAACAGCTTAACCACCCCAAAATCCGAAAGCATAGGCTGGTCATTGTCGTCAATCAGGATATTGGCGGGTTTCACGTCGCGGTGGATCAGGTTTTGGGCATGGACATATTCGAGGGCGCGCGCAACCGGGGCTAAAATCGCCGCCGCCGTCTCCCAGGGAATCGCTTGTTGGACCAACTCTTTCAGCGTGCCGCCGGGGATGTATTCCATCACCAGGTAGGGCTGTCCATCCTGCTCGCCGTAATCTAACACTTTAACGATATTGGCATGGGTCAACTGCGCCAGAGATCTCGCCTCGGTGAGAAAGCGGCTGAGGAACATGCTGGAAGACTGACGCGAAGGCAGGATGACTTTGAGTGCCACATTGCGCTCCAGGTGCGAATCGTAGGCATTATAGACGGTCGCCATGCCGCCCTCGCCTAACTTCTCAAGCAGGATGTACTTCCCCAACCGCCTGCCAAAGACGTTTTCTACGGTTTGTTCCATCTCTACTTCACCCCCCAGATTCGCACTGTGCCATCCAGCGAGGCCGACGCCAGCAGTTGACCATCCGGCGAGACGGCCAGCCCGGTAATACGCTCTGAATGGCCGGTCAGGCGCATCAATTCCGCGCCGCTGGATGTATCCCAAATGCGGATGGATAAATCATCCATCGCCGCCGCCACCCAGGTTCCAGAAGGCGCTACAACCAACTGGTCTGTGACGTAATTCATCGTTCCCTGCAGATCCACTTCTTCCGACGCCCGCCCGACCGTCCAGACGGCAATCCGGCTGACTCCCCCCGCCGCCGCCAGGTAGCCGCCCGGCTGAAAAACCAGGTGATCCATCCAGCCGCCTTTCACCTGGCGGCACAACGCCGTCTGGCCGCCCTGCACAAAGTCGCTCCACCCAAAGCGGGTTCCAAAGTAGAGGGCCGTGCCAAACTGACCGCTCCCCACTGTGCAACCATCAAAGCCAAAATTTTTCACCGTGATGATCTCTTGCCCGCTGACCAGCGACCACAGGTGCAGGTCGGCAAAAATGCCCGCCGCCAGCATCTTGCCATCCGGTGAAAACGAGATGCTCTCAATATTCCGATGCCCGCCAAAGCGAAAAATCTCCGCTCCGGTCTGGGTTTCCACCACCTTCACCGTGGCGGCATCCTCTTTGATCGCCAGGTAGCGGCTGTCGGACGAAAAGATTTTGCCCGTCACCAGGCCGCCGGGCAGGGCGGCGTACAGCGGGCGGTTATGGGCCACGTCCCACAACTTGACCGATCCATCCAGCGACTCAACGGCCAGCAGGCGGCTGTCGGGCGAGAAAACCAGATCACGGTTATATTCCGACAGGCCAAAAAACCTGCGTTCCTCTGCCCGCGATTCCAGGTTCCAGATCACAATCGTCCCATCCCAAATGCCCGAACTCAACCGCTCCGAGTCGGGCGTAAAGGCCACCTGATTGACATATACAAAGCCTGGGGCAATGCTGCGCACCAACCGCTCATTGACCCACGTGCTGGTTGGACTGCGCGGGCGATTCTGCTCCGCCTGGGTCTCCAGGTCCCAATAATAGACTCGCCCGCCCAGGTCGCCAGCGGCCACCCGGCGGTTATTGGCCGCGACTGCGATGCTGGTGATGGGCGCCGTCACTCCGCTGAACGTTTCCACCGGCTGACCGGTCTGCGCGTCCCACGAGCGCACCGTATGGTTGCCCAAAGCGGCATAGATCCGGCGGCCATCGGGCGAATAGCGCGTGTCGTAGACTGCCGCCGGGGCGGTGATGGATGCCCGTTCTTCTCCACTGGCGGCGTCCCAGATTTTCAGCTTAAAGTCAATTCCGCCGGAGATCACCGTTTGGCCGTCGGGCGCAAAGTCAACCGCCGTCACCTCTTTGGCATGTTTAACTGCCGACCACGCCAGGCGGCCGGCGTCAACATCCCACACGCGCACGCTAAAATCATCTGACCCCGAAACCAACCGCGTCCCATCCGGCGAAAACGCCACCCGGTTGACGGCCTTTTGGTGGCCGCCCAGCGCGGCGATCTCTTTTCCACTGCCGTTTTCCCAAACGCGCACCAGGCCGCTGGTTTCTCCGGTTGCCAGGCGCTTCCCATCTGCCGAAAATGCCACGCTCTCCACCGCGCCGGACGTATCCAGGATCAACTGAACCGCGAAATCTTCCCCATCCAAGATAAACACGCCCAGCGTGGTTGCTACGGCGTACTGCTCGCCATCGGGCGACCAGGCGGCGGCCTTTAGACTGCCAACCCCCCAGCGGGCCAGGTTCAACATCCGCACAGCGTTATCCACCTTAATAACGGTATGGGCGGGCAAATCCGCGCCGACGAAAACCGGCAGATTAAGGGTTTGGATTACTGGGGCGCGCGTGGCCGTTGGTTTAGGGGAGGGGGTGAGCCTGGGGGCCGCAGTCGGCGAAGGCGCTTGAGCCAGCGCGGCAGTGGGCGGCGGGGGTTGTTCCGCCGCGGATGGCGCTGCCTCAACGGCGGCTGGCGCCGTGCCGGTGGATTGGAGCGTCAGCACGGCCTGCTCTCGCTGGCGCTGCTGCCAGAAAAACCCGCCCACAGCCGCCCCCACCAGCGCCAGCGCCGCCAACCCCCACATCCACCCCAACCGCCTGGGCCGGGGCTGCCAGTTGGCATAAGTAACCATCTCGGCAGTCAGCGGCTGGCCCAGAGCGATCTTGCCGAGCAGGTTGGTGAAATGCTGCATATCCGCAAAGCGCTTTTCTGGCTCGCGCGCCAGCGATTTCTCCAGAACTAACTGCACTGTCTCCGGCAGTTCTTTCACCGCGGCGCGCGCTTTGGGCAAATCCTCGTAACACGCCGCGATGATTTCACTTAAGGAAGTATCCGCCACGTAGGGCCGCCGGCCGGTGATCAGTTCGTAAAACACTGCTCCCAGCGAATAAACATCCGCGGCGGGCGTGCTGTCTCTGCCCAAGACGACCTCTGGAGCCGTGTAACTGGAAACGCCGCTGCCGATCCAGTTCCCCGGTGACTGCATCATCAATTCTTTGGCGATGATCTGCTCCACGCCGAAATCAAACAGCGTAGGCGTGCCTTCCTCGTTCAAGATGATATTGGCCGGGCGCAGGCTGCCGTGAACCACGCCCTTCTGGTGGGCGTACGTCAGGGCCTGCGCCACAGGGATCAGCCGCTGGGCGGCTTCGCGGTAGCTCATGCGCTGGTTAAAGCGGCGGCGCAAATAGCCTTTCGGCACAAAGTCATAGACCATGCACAGCACATCGTCGTACATCTCACAGTCGAGCAGTTCGCCAATGTTGGGGTGGATCAGCTCTTGCAGTGCGGCGGCATGGTCTCTCAACCTGTAAAACAACATGGCCGGGTGCGGATGGTTGGGCAAGATCGCTTCGAGCGTGACACTGCGGCCTCGCGCCACGTCAAAGGCTTTATAAATAGCCGTCAGCGGAGAGGTGCGGATCTTCAACAGCACCTGGTAAGGTCCCAGGGTCCTTCCAAGCAGGTCAGCCATAGTGGTATCCCCTCACTCCCCTTCTGGGATTACGCCCCAGATGCGCACCGTGCCGTCGTTTGAGCCGCTGGCAATCATGCTCCCGTTTGGCGCGAAGACCAGTTGGTTCAGGCGGTCAAAATGCCCTGGCGTAGACCACAACCTGGCGCCGGTATCCGCGTCCCAAAAAGTCAGACTGCCATCGGGCGCGCCCGCGGCCAGCAGTCGGCCATCGGGCGAGAACCCCAAACTCGTGATTGTAAACCCCGGCAACTGGCTCCAGGCGGTGCGGCGCGCGTCCATGTTCACCATCTCTAACAGGCCGTTGGCGTTGATGTAAGCCACTCGCCCCTGGTCCGCGCGGATAGCCGCCGGCCCTGCCGCAAAGCGCGTTCCCAGCGAACACAGATATTCGACGCGCTCATTCCACTCTGGCAGAATGCCAAAGGTGGTATACACCCCCAACACCAGATTGTCGTTCTGACTGCGCGACACCAAACAGCCGAATTCGTTGCCGCTCTTCACAGCCGCCTCTAACCCGCTCGACAGGTCCCAAAGCCTGGCCTGCACCCCATTGGAGGCCAGCACCAGGGTATCATTGTGGACAAAACGGACCGCGGCCCGCTGAGGAACATCCAGCAGTTGCACGAGCGGGTTGCCTGTGGCCGACTCGTACACCTGCAGGGTATCCACCTCTTTTGCAGACGAGCCGCGCCTGGCGGGAACGACTACTTCGCGCCCCAACAGCACGAATTTCTGGCTGTCCTGCGAGAAGGGGTTCCCCGGCGGAACGCGGGCGTAGGCCAGTTTGATAACCCCGTTGCGCTGTGATTCCCATACATAGGCCAGCCCGTTCTGGCCGGTTGCCAGCATATATTGGCTGTTGGGCGAGAAATACAGGCGGTCAAAACGCTCGTACAGCTTGTTCATCGTGCGTTCTTCCCAGACCAGGCCGGGGAAATAGGACTGAGTCATGGAGACATCGCTGACATTGACGGTCTCTGCGCCCCGCCAGACCGGGCCAAACGCAAGATTAAAGGCCGATAACTTATTTTCGTCCAGCAGACTGCCCCGGGTGCGGTTATACCTTCTCTGCGTGGCGCTCACCGAGTGAACTCGACCACTGTTCACCTGGATATACACATCGCTGGCATCATCGTCGTAATACAGGCCAATAATGCCTCCATCAAACGGGATCGAATCGGTGCGCAACTGCCTGGAAATCAGGCTCCACTGCCGCACCCACCCGCTTCCACCAGAAGCGACCCAGGTTCCGTCTGGCGAGATCGCCACCACGCTCACCGGCCCGCCGTGATTAAATTCATACTCTTTGCGCCCGCTGGCAATATCCCAGACTTTAACCCAAAAATCGCGCGCGCCCGAAATGAGAACGCGCCCATCCTGCGAAATGGCAATGTCCTCAACCGGCAGTTGGTGGGCAGGGATGTTCTTGAATTCCGTCCCTTTGGCGATATCCCAGACCTTGATATTCAGGTCTTCAGAGGCGGAAATCAAATGCAGGCGGTTGGACGAAAACAAAATGCGCGTCACCCGGCCCTGGTGGCCTCGCAGAACCTTCACCTGCGCGCCGTTGGCCCAATCCCACAACTGGATATCGCCGTTCAACATACCCACAGCTAAAAGAGTGCCATCCAGCGAGAATTTTACGCTGGTAGCCCATCCGCCGGGGTCTATAAAGCGGAATAACCGATCTTCTTTCACGAGGAACACCCCCGCCGAAGAAGCGACCGCCTGCGTCCCATCACCGGCCCAGGTGTACTGCATCCACCGGCCCAACCCCAGGCGGTAGACTTCGCGTAACTGCTCCAGGTTTGCGGCAGGGTCAATGGGCGGCAGGGTGGCGGCGAGAGGCGTGAAGATCAGGCGGGGCTGGTCGGCAGTGGGGGCTGGAGTTTCAGCCGGGTTGGATGGTCCGGCGGGAGTGGGCGTTTCCGCGGCGGGTGGTTCGGGCGCCGCCGCGCCCTCTGGAGAGGGCGTGACGGTTTGAGGCGGGGCCGGAGTTGGCGAGGCATTGGGGGTTAGAACAACACGGGTCTCGGCGGCCACTGCGGCAGGCGGCACGCCCGTGTCTGAGCCAAGCCACTGACGATAGACCAAGAACCCTCCCAGCAGAAGCAGGATCGCGGCGGTTAGTCCAACGCGCAGACCGGTATACGAGCGCCGGGGAAGGCCCTTCCATTGGTGACGCTTCAGGCGGATGGTCACGCGGCGGCCGCTCGCCAGCCGCCGCAGTGCCGCGTGAACCTCGCCCGTCTGCTTAAAGCGATCCTCCGGCTGACGTGAAAGGCATCTATGCACCAACTGCACCGCGCCGTAGGGAATCTGGCGCGGGAGCGGCTGTGTCCAGGTGAGCGGCTTGACGGTTTTCTGGAGGGCCGTTTCAATCGGGCTGTCCGATTCGTGCGGCTTGCGGCCCGTCAGCAGGGTATAAAAAATGGCTCCCAGCGCGTATTGATCAGCCGCAGGCGTGGGCGAGCGCCCCAAGACCTGCTCCGGCGCCAGGTAATAGGGGTCGCCAATTCCAACACCGACCATCGTATCGGGCAGGCTTTGGGTCACTTCGCGCTGTAGAATGGAAGCCAGCCCCGCGTTGAGCAGGAGAACGCCGCCATCCTCCCCTAACCAGAGGAATTCCGGCGACAGCATCCCATGCGTCACCTTTTGCTGGTGCAGGTATTCCAGGGCGTCAGCGGCCTGAGCCAGCAGTGCCGCCGCCCGGCGCACCGGCATCACCATAGATTCTAAATCGGCCAGCGGCTGCCCAGGGGGCAGGCGCGTCACCAGGTAAAAACCGGATTCGCACTCGCCAGCGTCTAACAGCGGGGCCAGGTTAGGGTGATCCAGGCGCATCAGCAGGTCCGCCTGAGCGCGCAAACTTTCTACATACGAATATGTGGTTGCCCGGCCCGGCAGAAGCACCTGGAAAATAACTTCCTCGCCGGTTTGCAGGTTCACGGCCTGATAAGCATCGAACAAAGCGGACGAACGCAGAAGGCTTTGCACCTGGTAGTGATGGACGACAGCGCCAGATAACAACGGCATGAATGAACCTCCCAGGCCGGGGACCGCTCTTGCCTGATTGCACAATCCTGATGGGATAATTGGTTACAACTTCATTTATTTTTATTAATGTACATGAGATTTTTCAATCGTACAAGCAAATTTGGATGCTAAAATTCTATCGGCGAATGACCCACACCCTGAAAGGAGTGCCATGTACGACACCTTCAGCCACGATTATGACCGCTTTGTCAACTGGTCGGCGCGCCTGAGCTATGAAATGCCCTTCATCACCCGCCTGTTGAACGCGCTGAACCCAGACCCCCACCATCCACCGCGCGTGTTAGATGCCGCCTGTGGAACCGGCATGCACGTGATCGAACTGGCCCGGCGCGGATATCCCGCCGCCGGAGCTGACCTGAGCGCCGGAATGATTGCAAAGGCCCGCCAGAATGCCCAGGCCGCCGGCGTGCAGGCCGAATTTGCCGCGGCAGGCTTTGGCGCTCTGAAGGGAGCCTTCGCCGCAAGCCCGCTGTTCCCCTTTGACGCACTTCTCTGCCTGGGTAATTCGCTCCCTCACCTGCTCGATGCCCAGGCGCTGGCCGCCGCTCTGGCCGATTTTAGAGACTGCCTGCGCCCCGGCGGCCTGCTCTTACTGCAAAACCGCAATTTCGACGCCGTCCTGCGCGAGCGCCAGCGCTGGATGGAGCCGCAGTCTTTCCGCGAGGGCCAGGATGAATGGCTCTTCCTGCGCTTCTACGATTACCTGCCCGCCGACCTCATTGACTTCAACGTCGTCACCCTGCGCCGCTCCGGCAATGGCCCCTGGCGGCAGGAGGTCTACACCACCCGCCTGCGCCCGCTGCTCCAGGCAGAACTGGCAGCGGCCCTCCAAGCCGCCGGTTTTAGCAACATCACATCCTATGGAAATATGGAAGGCGCGCCCTTTGATCCTCAAACCAGCGGCAATCTAATCGTCCAGGCAACCGCTGCGTAATCGCCGCCCGGTTCACCTTTGACACGCGCGGATCAACGGCAGGGGGTCTGCTTCCATCTAAATGCCCCTCAGTAGTGCAAGGGCTTCTGGCTGAAAGGCCGCGCGCGTCATCCGGCGTGATCCGTCACCGCGTTATGATCGTGGTAATAGCCGGCCTGGTGCATGCGGTTGTGCAGGGCGCGGTGGGCGCTCTCTAACACCAGGCGCATGCGCCTGTAGGCGCGGTCCTGCGCCCGCGTGCCGATGGTATCCAGATACGCCAGCGAACCTTCAATCTGTTCCAGAATCGTGACCGCGTCCGCCGCCGCCAAAAGCTGTGAGCCGGCCACATCTACCATTACAGGCGAGGAATGGGCCGTGATAATCTCCGGCTTATCTTCATAATGGCCGCGCACCAACAGCGCCAGCCACGAACTGCGCTCTAAGCGTACCTGCCAGCTTCCGGCGGCCTGCCAGGGGCCAGCCTCCACGCTCTCGCGGATCTCGCCGTTGACCACCAGTTCAACCCGCGAAACCGGGATAGTCACACTGCTGACCTGCCACTGCACGTCCACCGTTCCCCCGCCGGCCGGCATGGCGATGCGCGCGCCCATCGGTTGGCCATCTACGCGAAATTCCAACAGCGGCCCATAGCTCACAAACGTCTCAGCACGGCGCACCGCGTCCATCCAGGCCGCATAGGTGAACGGCTGACCCTCCGCGATGCGCGCATAGGTGCGCACCGTTCCCACGGCGGTATCGGCGCTCATTTTGTCGGTCCCGCCGACGGCGGCCACGCGGTAGCCGCAGTTCAGGTAGCGGTACCAGTCGGACAGGCTGTAGGGGCTGATGCCGCTGTAAAGGTCGCCCCACGAGGTCATCTCCAGCGCGTCAATATCGCCCGCGACGATGCTGGCGGCGTGTTCAGCGCGCGGGTTGGGGAAGTGCGGCAGTACGACCAGCCCGCCCTGCTGTCTGCACTGGCGCGCCCATTCGGTGAGCAAAATTTCCACCGGGTCGCCAATTGCCGATTCGTCCGCGCCGCCAGTGGTCATGGGGGCGATGATGCGCCCATTGTAGCCCAGCAGTGAGATATGGCCCAACACGTGCTGGCGGTTCTCTGTGCCTACGCGCACCATGTACTCCCCGGCCTCTGGCCCGCTCGCCGCCCAGGTCGTCCGCCCATCGAAATCGCCCACGTTGGTCATCAGTTCGCCCCACTGGCTGGCGAGCAGGTTCACCACGTTTACGTCTTCCCCCGCCCCTTCCAGCAGTGCCGAGCCAGGCGAGAGAAAATGCACGTGCGTGTCAGCCGTCACCCAGCCCCGCTCGCGCCAATGCAGTACCTTCTCAATTTCAATGGTGATCTCTTCCGTCTCCGCGCTCACTTCGATCACCTTGCGCAGCGGGCGAATCTCGAATCCTTTCGAAATTTCCACGTACACCTTCCCCACCGGCAGGTTGATGACCGTCTCGCCGGGAATGTATGTGGCCTGATGCCGCCACTGGTGCGCAAAATCAACGCTGTAATCCTCAAACCAGGCCGGGTTAACGATGCGGTGACGATCCACCGGGGCCAGGTATTCGCCCCACCCCCCATGCGCGTGGAATTTGCAGGCCACCGGCCGCCCACTGCCCTTCTCCACCACCTTGATGGTGACGCGCTGTGTGGCCGGAGCCACCGGCTGTAACGGCAGGCGTTCCTGCCCGCTTTCTACCTCTGCCACCGCGATGACGCGCCCGTCCCACAGGTGAAAACAGGCGTCGGGATGGGCCGTATATTCGATTAGAATTTCGCGCTCCAACTGGCCCGGCACCTGGTTGTTATAGCTCTGCTCCCAACCATCCGCCGGGTAAGCCAGGCGCGGCACAGCCGAGATCACCGTTCCCATATCCAGCTTAATCTGCGCCAGCAGACCGGCGTCGTCCAGGTCGGGCTGGAAGGCGAGGCCCTCCGGCAGGGTCAGCACGGCCTTGCGCCGCGAGCGCCAGCGCAGCGGCTGTTCGCTGACGGCCCCCGCGCTGATACCGCTGATCACCAACGCCCCGCCCGGCGCGCCGGTTGGCTCAAACCGCAGGCCGGTGATGGCTTTGTCTGGGTGCGGGTTCTGCCAGGCGTACAGCCAGTTGGTCCACTCGAACCAGTCGTTCTCATCCACGCGGGTTTGCGTGACGCCCCAGTGAGGCCGCAACTGCTCGTGTGACGCGCGGATGGGGTGGGGCTTCTGACAGGCCACCGCCAGAAAGCAGTTCTCGCCCCAGCGGCGGGTAAACGTGCCCACCTGATAGCGCCGCCGGATGGCGACCCGCTCTTCGCTCCCATCTGCATAGCAGACCACGTAATCGGCGGCGCGTTCGTTCAGACGGCCCTCGCCCGTCATCGGCGAGATCAGCCCGTCGGGACGGGTGGGCAGGGCGCGCAAATCGGACGTGTGAGCGAACACCAGCCAGCCAGCTTTCAGCGGAGACAAGGCCACCGTCACCGGCGCATCGGCGGCTAAAACGGGCCGCGAGCCAATCTCAAACGGAATGCCCCACATGACGCAAGCACCGCCGGCGGCGTGTTCCACCGCCTGGCGCATTCTCTCAGTGATGCGCTCATCACCGGCCAGGTCCGCAAAAGTGACGTTCCCCTCAAAAGGAACCGGCGCAAAACAGCGCGACGCGGGTCCATCCACAAAGGTTTTCATATGAAAGTCCTTTCAACAGGTTGGGCCTGTTCAGGTACAGAACGAACAACGACTTCACATTGCTTGAGTTATTAAGCATTGTACAATAATCCGAAGCTATCAGGGAACCACAGATGAACACAGATGGACACAGATAAGAAAACGAGAAAAATCTGTGTTGATCTGTGTTCATCTGTGGTTTGAAACAGGAAGTACTACCGGAGAACCACAGATAAACCCAATTGGACGCAGATAAGAAAACGAGAAAAATCTGTGTTGATCTGTGTTCATCTGTGGTTTAAACAGCAGACCCCTGCGGGTTGGAGGTTGCAGTCCCGCAGGGGTTGTTCGCGTTCTGAACAGCGGCCCGTCTGGATTAAACCATCGTTGCCTGACCAGACTGGCGCTTGCGCATTTCCTCTTCTTCTTTCGACCAATCCAGCCCCTCAAATTCGGGTGGGGTGTGGGTCTTGCGCCACTCGTGGAAATCGGCCCAGATTTCATCGGTCCACAGCGAATCGATCTGCGCGGTGGTGTAGACCCCGGCGCGCACGCGCTCAAAGCCAAATTCGTCGCGCATGATGACCTTTTCGGCCTTCGCGCAGACTTCCTCGGCCAGGTGCGGCGGGATGAACAGCACCCCCGCGGGCGTCCCCAACACCACATCGCCGGGCATGCAGATGGCCCCGCCGATGCGCGTGGGGGTGTTGAAGCCCACTAACGTCACATCGCGGATGGGGGTGGGGTCGTTGCCCCGGTAGAAGGTGTTGATATTCTCGATGCCCATCACCTGCTGTACATCGCGGATGCCGCCCCAAATGACCTGACCGCCATTTTTGGTGCGCCGTGCTACCGCAGTGGAAAGGTTGCCGCCAACAAACGTCCCTTCCCAGATTTTATCGAACATATCCACAACCAGCACATCGCCTTCCACCAGGCTTTCAATCACCCAAGAGTTAAAGAAGCCGCGCCGCCCTTCTTCCTTCTGCCCGTACTCTAACAGGTAGGTATCGAGGTCGGGACGCTTGGGAACCATCGTGCAGGTCACGGCCCGGCCTACCATGATCATATTGGGATGAATCACCTTCCAATCGCCCTGGAACTGGTATTTATAACCATGCTCCCACAGTACGCCCCAGGCTTCTTCCGTCTTGATCTTGCGCATGCGGTGCAAGATGTGATCGGGTACACGCGGGCGGCCGTCATCGAAACGGTCTCCCTTCCACAGCGGCGTAAGCTGAATAATGTCTTCGCGGCAGTCGAAACGCATAGTTCCTCCAAAAAATAAGTGGTGGGTGCAAACTTGGAACAGAATAGACTGAGTGTCTCAGTAAGTCTACCACCAGATAGCAATTTCGCGCCCATTCCGGCCTTGCGATTTCGTTGCAGCCATCCCTGCAAAATCTTGAGAGGGCATTTGATCCGGGCGTTTAGCAATCTCGTGTATACTTCTTTATCAGGAGACACCATGTATACACTTTCCAATGCCGAATTAACCGTTTCGATCCTGGACCCCATTGCCGACCAACAACGGTTGGGGTCGCGCTATTGTACCGGTGGGTATATCTGGCAGGTCAGCGATGCGCGCCTGGGTGAACTCCTCAGCGGGCCGCTGTACCCCGAAGAGCCAAATACCTTCGACGGCCAGGGCATGCCCGATATGTTCCACCAGGCCCTCATCCCAGAACAGCTTCCGGTGGGCGGCGAGGCCGGCTGCATTGGGGTGGGGCGCGTGCGCCGCACCAGCCCACACGAGCCGTTTGATGTGCGCTTCAACCCCGAAGTGGCCGAGTTTGTGAAGTGGGACGTGCATGTCAACTCGCATTCCATCCTCATGACCACCGCGCAGACCTTCCACGCCTGGGCCTACGGGCTGGCGCGCACCGTTACCCTCAGCGGGCGCAATATCCTGTCGCAAACGGAAATCCGCAATCAGGGCCAGGTTCCTCTGCCTGTGCGCTGGTTTGCCCATCCCTTCTTCCCCATCCCCGCCGATAACGTGCTGTGCAAGTTCTCGATCCCCGTCTCCATGCCCGAAAACCCCGGCTACGCGATGAATGCCGATGGCTACATCATCCGCAAGCCCGACCATGACTGGAAGCGCGGCTGGTACCAGGTGTTGGAATATGAACGCTCTGGCGTCAACCTGACCATCTTGCAGAAGCACCCCAAGGTGGGCGAGGTCGTCACCAGGACCGATTTTATGCCGGGTTTCTTACCCATTTGGGGCAATGCCAACACCTTTTCCTTTGAACCCTATTTTATTCGTGAGCTGTCCCCCGGCGAGTCGGCCTCATGGAGCATCGAGTACCGGTTTTAATCGGATGGGGCGTTTCCCCGGCCGGGTGGTAACCCACCATGGATGGACGGCCAGATCGGGGGAAAAGGCCAGAGCATATGGGGCGGGCGGTAGAGCCCGCCTTTGTATTTTAACTTGCCCATCATGGCCCGCCGATCCCCGAACTAACCCAACCCCCAGAGTTTCTAATTTATCTATAAATTTGATGGTTTTTATGTAAAATAGAACTACCAGAGACTTTAAGGTCTCGTCACTGTGCAAAGTGGTTTTGTTGGGGGCAAATCCAGAGGAGGTTTTCGATGCCTCAGACTCAAACCGTGATCGAGAGTGTTGGCGAATTGTTTATGCCGCCGGATGTAGACGGCGCGCGGGCTTTTTTTCGTTCCAGGTCGCGCGAGATGAGCGACAAGCGCATGAGCGTAGCCCAGGCCGTAGAAACGTTCATCCACGATGGCGATTACCTGGCCGTGGGCGGCTTCGGCAGTGTGCGCATCCCTACGGCCGTACTGCACCAAATTGTGCGCAGTGGCCGGCGCGGATTGGGCTTCGCCGGTCACTGCTCCACCCACGATTTCCAAATCCTGGTCGCCGGCCGTACCATCAACCGCTGTGACGTTTCTTACACGGTGGGGTTAGAGATGCGCGGACTATCGCCCAATGCCCGCCGCTGCCTGCAAAACGGCGAAATCCGCACCACCGAGTGGAGCAACGCCGGCCTGGGCTGGCGCTACAAGGCCGCCGCGATGGGCATCTCTTTTTTGCCGGTGCGCGTGATGCTCGGAACCGACACGCAGCGCTACAGCGCGGCCAAAGAGATCACCTGCCCCTTCACCGGGCAGACCTACCTGGCCGTCCCGGCGCTCTTCCCTGATGTGGCCGTCATCCACGTCCACCAGGCCGATATTTACGGCAACGCTCAGATTGACGGCATCAGCATTGTGGATATTGACCTGGCAAAAGCCGCCAAACGCCTGATTCTCACCACCGAGCGCCTGGTAGATACCGAATATTTCCGCAGTCATTCCATCCGCACCAGCATCCCTTACTGGCTGGTAGATGCCGTATGCCTGACCCCCTTCGGCAGTTACCCCGCTGAAATGCCCTTTGAATACAGCTCTGACGAAGATCATATTGCCGCGTGGATCGCCGCCGAGCAGGAACCCGCCGCGCTGGAGGCTTTTCTCCGGCGCTATATCTACGGCAC
The DNA here is from genome assembly GCA_034434155.1 of Anaerolineaceae bacterium. GTDB lineage: Bacteria > Chloroflexota > Anaerolineae > Anaerolineales > Anaerolineaceae > DSYU01. The sequence continues at coordinate 36,513 of DAOUAC010000100.1, read as the reverse complement.
ACGCGACTTTGAGGAATACCTGGCCCTGTGCGGCGGGCAGGCGCGCCTGGCCGAACTGCAAGCCCTTGAACCCCTCAAGCGCCAGAACGGAGAAGGATCGGCATGATTAACGTGACCGAGCGGTACACGCTCATGGAATTGATGGTCTGCGCGGCGGCTCACCAGCTAGAGGATGGCAAAACCGCCGTGATCGGAACGGGCATGCCTCTGGCGGTCGCCATGCTGGCGCAGAAAACTCACGCTCCCGGCCTGGTGATTCTCTTCGAGGCGGGCGGCATGGCCCCCATCCTCGAAAAACTGCCCATCTCGGTAGCTGGCTCACACACCCAAACGCGCGCCATCAAGCACAGCAGTATGGATGACATTATGGAAACCTGCCAGCGCGGCATGGTTGATTACACTTTCTTGGGCGGCGCGCAGATTGACCCATACGGCAATCTCAATTCCACCCTCATCGGCGCAGATTATGCCCACCCCAAAGTGCGCCTGCCCGGCAGCGGCGGAGCTAACGACCTGGCCTCACTGTGCTGGCACACCCTCAGCATAATGCCGCACACCCGCCGCAAGTTCGTGGAGCGCGTTGATTTCATCACCACGCCCGGCTACCTGACAGGCCCCGGTGCGCGCGAAGCCGCCGGTCTGCCCCCCGGCACCGGGCCTTACAAGGTCATCAGCAACCTGGCGGTGATGGGCTACCACCCTGAAAGTAAGCAGATGCAGGTCGAAAGCCTGCACCCGGGCGTCTCACGCGAAGATGTCCGTGCCAACACCGGGTTTGAAATCCGCTTTGCCGCCGACCTCACCGTCACTGCTGAGCCAACCACGGAAGAACTGCGCATCCTGCGCGAAGAAGTGGACCCAACCGGGCGCGTGATCGGCAAGAACGTTAAGGAGTGAACCCTATGCCGCAGCGAAAACTTGGGCGGGGCGTGGCCGTGGTGGGCGCGGGCATCAGTAAGTTTGGGGCCTTTCCCGGCAAAACCAGCCGCGACCTGTTCGTTGAAGCCTTTCAAAACCTGTGCGCATCGGTGGAGCGCGGGTTTGACCCCGACCAGATCGAGGCCCTCTATATCGGAAGCTTCAACAGCGAGCGGTTTGAAAACCAGGGCCATCTCGCCCCCATTCTGGCAGATTGGGCCGGTTTAGCGCCGCGCCCGGCCACCCGCATAGAAGATGCCTGCGCCTCTGGCGGGGTAGCCCTGCGCCAGGGTATGCTGGCCGTTGCCTCTGGCCTGTATGAGGTGGTACTGGTAGGCGGCGTCGAAAAGATGACGGGCCAGCCCGGCGAGCAGATCAGCGACATCCTCGCCAGCGCCGCCGACACCCTCTACGAAACGCCCTCCGGCTTCACCTTCCCGGCGTTTTATGCCGCCATTGCCAGCGCCTACCTGGCCCAATACCAGACCGCCCCCGAAATGCTGATGGAAATCGCCATCAAAAACCACGCCAACGGCGCGCTCAACCCCAACGCCCACCTGGGCATGTCCATCCGCCAGTGGATGATCCGGGCGCGCGAAAAAGCCGCCGCCCAAGGCCGCCCGCTCCCCAACTGGCAGAATGAATATGATTTCCTCAATGATCCGGCGGCCAACCCCCTCATCGCCAGCCCTCTGCGCCTGTTCGACTGCTCGCCCGTGTCGGACGGTGCCGCGGTGGTTCTTCTGGCCGCCGAAGAACTGGCGCGTTCCTTCAGCGCCGCGCCGGTTTATATCATCGGGTCGGGGCAGGCCAGCGATGGGGGCCTGTACGCGCGCCGCACCCTGGTTTCGCTCCCTGCGGCCCGCGCCGCCGCCCAACAAGCTTATCAGATGGCCGGCGTCCGCCCGGAAGACATCAAGTTGGCCGAAGTCCACGACTGCTTCACCATTGCCGAGGTCATCGCTACCGAAGACCTGGGCTTTTTTGAGCCGGGTTCTGGGGCGCGCGCGGCGCAAGACGGCATGACAGCTCGCGATGGGCGTTACCCCATTAACACATCGGGCGGGTTAAAAGCCAAAGGCCACCCGGTAGGGGCTTCGGGCGTAGGCCAGGTGGTAGAAGTCTGGAAGCAGATGCGCGCCGAGGCGGGCGCGCGCCAGGTGAAGCGCGACGTGAACCTGGCCCTCACCCACAACGTGGGCGGAACCGGTCAGACCTGCGCCGTGCATATCTTTGAACGGAGATAAATGGAAGAACAACCTTTTAACCACATTGGTTTCCAGGCCTGGGTCAATGCCGGGCGGTTGATGGCCGCGCGCTGTCAGGAATGCGGCGGCCTTTACCTGCCGCCGCGCCCGCTCTGCCCGCACTGCCGCTCCACAGCCCTGACCTGGGTAGAGTGTTCTGGCAGAAGCTCCCTGGCGGCCTATTCAGTGGTGTATGCCGGTCTGCCCGCTATGATCGCCCGCGGCTATGACCGCAACCATCCCTACGTGGCTGGCGTCGTACAGCTCGAAGAAGGCCCTCTGGTAAACGCCCAAATCCTGGCCGCGGATCATTCCACCCCTGCCGACCTGTGGGTCGGCATGCCCCTGCGCCCGGCGTTTATTGACCAGGGCGGGCAGCGCAGTTTGGTATTTGTCACGGGATGATTGTACAGCCCCGATTCGCCTTAAAAAGTAATTTGGTATAGAATATCAATAAATTGAGGGGGTAACTTTTTTATCGGTGGAATCGCCGCGTATCAGAACCGGGTCTGGGGGGATAGACTTACACTTCACCGCGAGGATGTTCCTATGGATTTTCGATGGACCGAAGAACAGGAACTGCTGGTTCAAAGCCTGGATGAGCTGTTGGCGCGCGCAGCGCCCGAAAGCCTGATGGCCGAACTGGACGAAAAGCACGAGTTCCCACATCAGCCCTGGCAGGCCCTGGCCGACCAGGGTATTCTGTCGCTGGGCATTCCAGAGGAATACGGCGGCACGCCCGCAGACATTACCACCCTTACCCTCGTCTGCGAGACGCTGGGCCGCCGCGCGTTTTCGCTGGGGATTATCTACGCTCTGGGCGTCATCACCATCCGCGATATCGTCCAGTTTGGCTCGGATGAGATCAAAGAACGGGTGCTGACCGGCTTTGTGCAGGGCGACCCGCCCGTGGCCCTGGGCATCACCGAGCCGCAGGCCGGCTCTGACGCGGCGGCGCTGAAGGCCACTGCCGATTTTGACGGCGATGAGGTGGTCTTAAACGGGCAAAAAATGTACTGCACCCTGGCCGGGCAGGCGCGCTACATCCTCTTGCTCACGCGCGATCCGCAGGGCGCAAACCCCTACGAGTCCATTTCCATGTGGCTTCTGCCTACCGATGCGCCCGGCGTGCGTTGTAACCAGATTGCCAAAGTCGGCTGGTGGAGCATCCCATCTTATGAAGTTTATATTGAAAACGCCCGCATTCCCAAAAGCAGTCTGGTTGGGCAGTTCAACAAGGGCTGGCCGCAGCTCATGGCAAACTTTGAAATCGAGCGCCTGGCCCTCTGCGCCGCCTCGCTGGGGGCCGCGCAGGCCGCTTATGATGACGCCGCCGCCTACGCCAACCAGCGCGTCCAGTTCGGCAGGCCGATTGGCTCGTACCAGGCTGTACAGCACATGATTACCGATATGGCCGTTCACCTGGAGAATATGCGCAACTTTGTCTACAAGGTCGCCTGGATGATGGATCAGGGCCTGCCGGTGCGCCACGAACACGCCATGTGCAAACTCTACGTGGCCCGCGCCTCGTGCGAGGTGATTGATACGGCCATGCAGATCTTGGGAGGTTTAGGCTATACCATGGATCACCGCATCCAGCGCCTGTGGCGCGACATCCGCCTGATGCGCATTGGCGGCGGGACGGATGAGATTATGTACAACATTGCCGGACCGCAGTTGTTGAAACGCGCAGGAAAATAACCCCCATGAACATTATCGTATGCGTAAAGTTCACTCCCGACGCTGGGGATATCCAGGTCAACAGCGACGGTTCGATCTCGCTGGAGCGCGCCGAGTGGGGCATTGGCAGTTTCGATTTGCAGGCGGTCGAGGCCGGGGCGCGCCTGGCTGAAGCCACCGGCGGCAAAGTAATGGCCCTCAGCGCCGGTCCGCGCCAGATTAACCACTCCAAGCTGAAAAAAGATTTGCTCTCGCGCGGGCCAGACGAGCTCTACCTGGTCGTTGATGACGCCCTTCAAGACGCTGGTACAGCCGCCACCGCGCGCGTGCTGGCCGGGGCCATTGGCAAACTGGGCCCATTCGACCTGGTGCTGTGCGGCGAGGGTTCTGCCGACCTGTACTTCCAGCAGGTTGGGCTGCAACTGGGCGAAATGCTCGGCCTGCCCACGCTTAACGCCATTCGCAAGATCGAAACAGCCGCCGACGGCCTGCGCGTAGAGCGCGACCTGGATGATGAGATCGAGGTGCTGGCCGTTCCTATGCCCGCTGTGCTGGCAGTGACGACCGACGTTCACGAACCGCGCCTGCCCACCATGAAGGAAATCCTCAAAGCCGGCAAAAAGCCCGTCACCGAATGGACTCTTGCCGACCTGGGCCTGAGCGGCGGCCTGGCAAAACACAGCGCAGTCGTCAGCATCCGCGCTCCGCACCAGGTACAGCGGAAAAACATCCGCATTGAGGGCAGTCCAGAAGAAGCGGCGCAGGCCCTCGTAGGGTATCTCAACAAAGAAGGTCTCATTTAGGGGGATGGCATGGCCGAACAGCGCGAGATCTGGGTATTTTCTGAAAAACCGGCGCTCCTGGCGGAGTTAATCGCCGGGGCTAAGACCCTGGGGGGCCGGCGGGTGGCGGCCTGGGTGGTGGGGGCGCGCTCGTCTGCCGCGCAGGCGCTTACGCAGGGGGCCGACCGCGCCGCCTGGCTGGGAGACACAGGCGGCGAGCGTCTGGTGGAAGATTACGTCCCCACCCTGGCACAGCAGGTTCAGGCCGGCGCGCCTGCGGTACTGCTCATCGGTTCCACCCGGCGCGGGCGCGCCGTGGCCGGGCGGCTGGCCGCCCGCCTGGATAATACCGTCCTGACGGACGTGCTGGAATTTCAATCTGAGGGCGGCGATCTGCTCATCCGCCATATGATCTTCGGCGGCGGGGCCGTGCGCGTCGAAAAAGCCCTGGCACAGCCGGTCATCGCCACGGTCGGCTCAGGGGTCTTTGCCCCACTGCCGCCCGCCGCCGCCGCGCAGGGCGAAATGGTGGAAGTGCCTTTTGTCGAACCCGAATGGCGGGCGCGCCTGATCGAGCGCAAGCCCCGCCCGCCCGCCGCGGTGAACCTGGCGGCGGCCCGCAAAGTGATCTGCGCGGGGCGCGGCCTGGCCCGTCAGGAAGACCTGGCAATGATTAATGAACTGGCCCGCGCCCTGGGCGCGGAAGTGGCCTGCACCCGCCCGCTGGCCGAGGGCCTCAACTGGCTGCCGCGCGAGCGTTACATCGGCATTTCGGGCGCGACGATTAAGCCCGACCTCTACTTTGGTGTGGGCGTTTCGGGCCAGGCTCAGCATATCATCGGCATGAACCGCTCTAAAGTGGTGGTGGCCCTCAACAAAGACAGCAGTGCTCCGATCTTCCAGCAGGCCGATTACGGCGTAGTGGGCGACCTCTATGCTATCCTGCCGGCCCTGGTGCAGGCGATTAAGGCGCGCCCATGAGCGAAGAAACCTTTGACGTTATCATCGTGGGCGCGGGCATTGCCGGCTGCACGGCGGCGTACCTGCTGGCCCAACAGGGCCTGCAAGTGGTGCTGATTGAGCGCGGCCCTTACCCCGGCAGTAAGAACCTCAGCGGCGGCGTGCTCTATGGGCGCGTACTGCACGAGATCATCCCCAATTTTTGGGAAGAAGCCCCGGTCGAGCGCATCATCACCAACCAGGTGATCTCTTTCCTCGCCGCGGAGGGCGCTTTTAACATTGACTTTAAAAATGAAGCGTTCTGCAAGCCCCCTTACAACGCTTTCACTGTACTGCGCGCGAAGTTTGACCGCTGGCTGGCGGAGAAAGCCGAAGCCGCCGGGGCCATGCTGGTCCCGGGGATTAAGGTTGATGCCGTTCTGCGCGACAGCGCCGGCCAGGTGACCGGCGTGGCCGCCGGAGGCGAAGAAATGCGCGCCCGCGTGGTCATTGCCGCCGATGGCGCAACCTCATTCCTGGCCCAAGAAGCCGGTCTGCGCGAGCGCATCCCCACCGCGCATGTAGCAACCGGGGTCAAACAGGTCATTGCCCTGCCCCGCGAGACCATCGAAGAGCGCTTTCACCTGACCGGCAACGAGGGCGCGGCTTACACCGTGGTAGGATATGCCACGCGCGGCGTGCCCGGCGGCGGATTCCTCTATACCAACCGCGAGAGCCTGTCGGTAGGGCTGGTGATGCGCCTGGATGACCTGGTGCGCACCCAATCTAAACCCGCCGAAATCCTCGAAGATTTTTTGGCCCACCCGACCATCGCGCCGCTGGTGAAGGGCGGGCGGCTGTTGGAATACGGCGCGCACCTGGTCCCCGAAGGCGGTTTAGCCATGATGCCGCGCCTGTACACCGGCGGGATGCTTCTGGTGGGCGACGCCGCCGGATTGGGGGTGAACAACGGCTTCGCCATTCGCGGCATGGATTTAGCGATTGGTTCGGCCATCGCCGCCGCCGGGGCCGTGGCAGAGGCCAAAGAGCGCGGCGACTTCAGCGCCCAATCGCTCAGCGGCTATCAGCGCCGCCTGGACCAATCGTTTGTGATGGCCGATATGCGCACCTACGCCCGCGCCCCCCATTTTATGCACAACCCGCGCCTGTTTCATGCCTATCCCGCCCTGCTGGTGGATTTTATGACCCGCATGTACGATCAGCAGGGCCTTCCTAAACAGCACCTCACGCCCACCCTGCGGCAAACCCTCCAAGATCATCACATTTCACTGTTCGACCTGTTGAAAGATTTCCTGGAAGGAGCGCGTGCTTTATGAGACGGATGTCTGTGCCAGAAAAGTTAGCGGTGAACAAATACGAGCTGGATGAAGGCCACCCGCACATCGAGGTTCACGAAGAAGTCTGCCGCGCCCAATGCCCCAACCTGGCCTGCTTGTTCGTCTGCCCGGCCAACGTGTACAGCGAGCAAAACGGGCGCATCGTGGCCGATTGGGCTGGCTGTTTGGAGTGCGGCACGTGCAAAGTCGCCTGCCCGACAGACGCCCTGTACTGGGTCTTCCCACGCGGCGGGTTTGGGGTCATCTATCGAGAAGGATAAGCGCGCTTTGGAAACCTTACAGACTCTCGTAGATCCAAGCAGTCCCGAATTTCAACGCAACGCGGCCCATCACCGCGCGCTGGTCGAGGATTTGCGCCAGCGGCTGGCCCAGGCGCGGCAGGGCGGCGGGCCTAAGTACCGCGAGCGCCATCACGCCCAGGGCAAGTTATTCGTCCGCGAGCGCATCAACCGACTGTTAGACTCCGGCTCACCCTTTCTGGAGCTGTCACCGCTGGCGGCGCTGGGGCTGTACGACGATCAGGCCCCTGGCGCCGGGCTTGTCACCGGCATTGGGCGGGTGGCCGACCGCGAAGTGATGATCGTCGCCAACGACGCTACCGTCAAGGGCGGCACGTATTTCCCCATGACCATGCGCAAGCACCTGCGCGCTCAGGAAGTGGCTGAGCAAAATTACCTGCCCTGCATTTATCTGGTGGATTCTGGGGGCATTTTTTTGCCCATGCAGGATGAAGTCTTTCCAGACGCGGATGATTTTGGCCGCATCTTCTACAACCAGGCCCGCATGAGCGCCCTGGGCATCCCCCAGATTGCGGTGGTGATGGGTTCCTGCACTGCGGGGGGCGCTTACGTCCCGGCTATGAGCGACGAGGCCGTTATCGTGCGCGGAACCGGCACGATCTTCCTGGGCGGGCCGCCGCTGGTCAAAGCCGCCACCGGCGAAGACGTCAGCGCCGAGGAATTGGGCGGGGCCGACGTGCACACCCGCCGTTCTGGGGTGGCCGATTACTTTGCCGAGGACGACGATCACGCCATTGAAATCTGCCGGGCGATTGTGGCGGCCCTCCCCACCCGCGTGGGCCGCCAGGGCTGTTCTACCTGGATGGACGGGCTGGACATCCTGCCGCCCGAAGAACCGCTGTATCCGGCTGAGGAAATCTACGGCATTTTACCCACTACCTTCCGCGAATCGTATGACGTGCGCGAGCTGATCGCCCGCCTGGTGGATGGCAGTAACTTCCACGAGTTTAAGGCCCGCTACGGCACTACCCTGGTGACGGGCTTCGCCCACATTCACGGCTACCCGGTGGGCATTTTGGGCAATAACGGGGTGTTATTCAGCGAAAGCGCCCTGAAAGGCACGCATTTCATTGAACTATGCGAACAGCGCGGCATTCCACTGCTGTTTTTGCAGAACATCACCGGCTTTATGGTCGGCAGAGAATACGAGGCCGGGGGCATTGCCAAAGACGGGGCCAAGCTGGTCCACGCGGTAGCGACTACCAGCGTCCCCAAGCTGACGGTGCTGGTGGGCGGTTCATTTGGGGCCGGAAACTACGGCATGGCCGGGCGCGCCTTTAACCCGCGCTTCTTGTGGATGTGGCCCAACGCCCGCATCAGCGCCATGGGCGGAGAGCAGGCCGCTAACGTACTGCTGACCATCAAGCAGGATCAGCTCAAACGCGAGGGCCAGCCGCTCATGACGCCGGAAGAAGCCGAAGCCTTTAAACAGCCCATCCTGGAAGAATATGAGCGCGCCGGGCATCCTTATTATTCCACCGCCCGCCTGTGGGATGACGGCGTGATTGCTCCCGCCGAAACCCGTCAGGTGTTAGCGCTGGCGCTCTCAGTGGTGTTAAAGTCTCCGCGCCAGGGGCGGGGTTTTGGGGTCTTTCGGATGTAACCGCGCGAGGGAAGGGATGTTTGAGAAAATCCTGATCGCCAACCGGGGAGAAATTGCGGTGCGCATCATCCGCACCTGCCGCGAACTGGGCATTCAGACGGTCGCCGTCTATTCCGAGGCCGACCGCCGCGCCCTGCACGCGCGCATGGCCGATGAAGCGGTTGCCATCGGCCCGTCCCCAGCCGGACAGTCTTATTTGGACGTGGAGCGGATCATCGCCGCCGCCCGCCGCAGCGGCGCCCAGGCCATCCACCCTGGCTATGGCTTTCTTTCCGAAAGGGCCGACTTCGCCCAGGCCGCGCGCGACGCCGGGCTGACGTTCATCGGCCCGCCGCCCGCCGCCATTGAGGCCATGGGCGACAAAGGCCGCGCACGCGCGGCGGCCCAAGCCGCGGGCGTGCCGGTCACGCCGGGCTACCAGGGCGAAGACCGCGATGAGACGCTGCGCGCCCAGGCCGCCCTCATCGGATTCCCGCTGTTGGTCAAGGCGGCGGCCGGGGGCGGCGGCAAAGGGATGCGCCTGGTAAACCACTCCGCTGACCTGGATGAAGCCATCCAGGCCGCGCGCCGCGAGGCCCAGCACGCCTTTGGCGACGCCCGCCTGATTTTAGAGCGCTACATCCCGCGCGCCCGGCACATTGAGTTTCAGGTGCTGGCCGATCAGCACGGCCATACCCTGCACCTGTTCGAGCGCGAATGCTCCATCCAGCGCCGTCATCAGAAGATCATCGAAGAAACCCCCTCGCCCTACCTCACCCCCGCCCTGCGTGAACAGATGGGGGCCGCCGCCGTCGCCGCCGCTCAGGCGGTGGGCTACCAGAACGCCGGAACCATCGAGTTCATCGTTGATCCGGCAGAGGGCAGATTTTACTTCCTCGAAATGAACACCCGCTTACAGGTAGAACACCCCATCACCGAACTGGTGGTTGGGCTGGATTTGGTAGAGTGGCAGATTCGCGTGGCCGCCGGAGAAGCCCTGCCCTTCCGCCAGGCGGAGCTCTGCCAGCGCGGGCACGCTATCGAGTGCCGTTTGTACGCCGAAGACCCGGCTAACAGCTTCCTGCCGGCCAGCGGGCCGCTGCTGCGCTTTGTCGAACCCACCGGCCCCGGCATCCGGGTAGATTCGGGCTTCACGACCGGAGACGAGATCACTATTCACTACGACCCGCTGATCGCCAAGCTCATCACTCACGCCGCCAGCCGCCCTGCGGCGCTGCAAAAAATGGCCGCCGCCCTGCGCGATACCGCCTTGCTGGGGCTGACGCACAACGGCCCGTTTTTACAGGCAATCCTGGCCGACCCCGACTTCAGGCGCGGCGAGGTGTATACCACCTGGGTTGAAGAAAAATTCGGCGGCTGGCAGCCGCCCAACTGCGCTCTGCCACCCGCCGTGCTGGCGGCTGCGGCCCTCACGCACTCCGAGCTGACCGCCCGCTCTGCGCCCGCCGCCCCAGCCCCCGGCGCAGATGCCTTCAGCCCCTGGAAGGCCGCCAACGGCTTCCGTTTAGGAGAATAAAAGATGCGCTATCGTTTTCAAAGCGGCGCAGAGATTTACGAAGTCGCGCTGGAACGCGCGGGCGAGGTTTTTCACGCCACCATCGCCGGACAGACCTACATCGTTGAGGTTCTCGACCAACAGCCGGGGCAGATCAGGCTGCGCATGGATGGGAAGCCCGTCACCCTGCATTGGGCCGCCAGCAACAGCCAGAAATGGGTTGCCGTGGACGGCTGTACGTATCTGCTGGAGCGCCCCACCGCCGCGCGGGCGGCGCGGCCAGGCGGCGAAAGCGGGGGCGAAACCGTCCGCGCACCCATGCCGGCCCAGGTACGCGCCGTACAGGTGACGGAGGGCGACGCCGTTGCCAAAGGCCAGACTCTGCTGTTGTTGGAAGCCATGAAGATGGAAATTCGCATCAAAGCGCCCGCCGATGGAAAAGTGGCAAAACTGCTGGTTCAGCCGGGCCAGGCCGTCGAGAAAGATCAAACGCTGGTGCTGATCGGAGATTAAACGCTATGCCTGGAAAATACTACGAAGAACTGGAAGTCGGACAGCGCATCCGCCATGCCCAGGGCCGCACCGTCACCGAGATGGATAACACCCTGTTCTGCGCCCTAACGATGAATACACAGCCCCTGCACCTGAATGAAGACTTTGCCGCTCAAACCCAGTTTGGCGCGCGCATCGTCAACGGCATCTTCACCCTGGGCCTGGTTGTTGGGCTGACCGTCAGCGACCTGACCGAAGGAACCGTGGTCGCCAACCTGGGATATGACCGGGTGGTGCATCCCAACCCCGTTTTCCACGGAGATACCATTTACGTCGAAACCGAGGTGTTAGAAAAGCGCGATTCAAAGTCTAACCCCACGCGGGGGATCGTCCGGCTGAAGCACACCGGGCGCAAGCCAGACGGAACCGTGGTGGTAGAACTGGAGCGTACCGTTTTGTTCTTAAAAAAACAGAAGGAGTGACGAATGCACGCGAGGCGCGCCTTACTGTACATGCCGGGAGACGATATGCGTAAGATTCGCAAAGCCATCACCCTGGGCGTAGACTGCATCTGCATGGATCTCGAAGACGGCGTTGCCGTGAACCGCAAGGCCGAGGCGCGGGCCACCATCGTCGAGGCGCTCAACACCCTCGATTTCGGCTCAACCGAGCGCCTGGTGCGCATCAACCCGGTCGGCTCTGGCCTGGAGAGCGATGACCTGGCGGCCATCCTGCTGGCCCGCCCGGATGGTCTGGTGATTCCTAAAGTGGGCGAGGCCGCTCAGGTGCAGTGGGTTAGCCGTGAACTGACCCGCTACGAGCGCGGGAACGGCCTGCCAGAAGGCCAGATGATCCTGCTGGCGCTGATCGAAACGGCCAAAGGGGTCATCAACCTGCGCGAAATCGCCGCCAGCGACCCGCGCCTGCAAGCCCTGATCTTTGGCGCCGAAGACCTGGCCGGCGACATGGGAGCCATCCGCACGCGCGAAGGCTGGGAGGTTTTCTACGCCCGCAGTGCAGTGGTCACGCACGCCAGGGCCTTTGGCTTACAGGCCATTGATATGGTCTACATGGATCTGAAAAACCTCGACGACCTGCGCACCGAATGCGAGCAGGCCGCCCGCATGGCCTACACCGGCAAACAGGCCATTCACCCCAACCAGGTGGGGCCGATTCAAGAGACCTTTACGCCCGATGAAGAGGCCATCGCCCACGCCCGGCGGGTGATCGAAGCCGCCCAGCGCTACCAGCAAGAAGGCGTGGGTGCTTTTGCCCTGGATGGAAAAATGATTGACGGCCCTGTGGTACGGGCCGCCGAATGGGTGCTGGCAAGAGCCAGAGCCGCCGGGAAGGTCTAGCGTTTTAGATCACAAAAGCATCTACCAGTTCGTTAACTGGGGTAAGGTCGAGTGCCTCTGGGCGGCGGAAGCACTCTAACAGGTTCTGCACCTGCTTTTCAGGGAAGCGCGTAGCGATATTCTCGATAAATTTATCCTCCAGCAGTGGGATGGCCTCTTGGCGCCGCCGCCGGTGGCCGAGGGGGTATTCAACTTCCACCGGGTCGGTCTGGCTGCCGTCTTTAAAGAACACCTGCACGGCATTGGCAATGGAGCGCTTCTCGGGGTCCAGGTAATCACGGCTGTAAGCGTCATTCTGCACGCAGATCATCTTCTCGCGGAGCGCGTCAATACGCGGGTCTGCGGCTACGTCATCTTCGTAATGCCTGGCCGTCAGGTCGCCGTAGATTAACCCTACCGCCGTCATGTATTGGATGCAGTGATCACGGTCGGCGGGGTTGTACAGCGGTCCGCTTTTGTCAATGATGCGTTTGGCCGACTCCTGCGTGGTGATCACCACCCGCTCAATCTCACTCAGGCGATCCTTCACCAGTGGGTGAAGCTGAAAGGCCGCCTCTACCGCCGTCTGCGCGTGGAACTCGGCAGGGAAGGACACTTTGAACAGGATGTTTTCCATGACATACGAGCCATACGGCCGCCCAATGCGGAACGGCTGACCCTGGAACAACACGTCGTAAAAGCCCCAGGTTTTGGCCGTCAGCGCGGAGGGGTAGCCCATTTCGCCCTTCAGGGCCATCAGCGCCAGGCGCACCGCGCGGCTGGCGGCATCTCCGGCGGCCCAAGATTTGCGCGAGCCGGTGTTGGGCGCATGGCGGTACGTGCGCAGTGCCTGACCGTCAATCCAGGCGTTGGAAAGCGCGTTGATGATCTCGGCGCGCGTACAGCCCATCAGGCGGGCCGTGACCGCGGTGGAAGCCACTTTCACCAGCACCACGTGATCTAACCCCACCCGGTTAAAGCTGTTTTCGAGCGCCAGCACGCCCTGGATTTCATACGCCTGGATCATGGCAGTGAGAACGTCGCGGACGGTTAAGGGCCGGCGGCCAGCGGCCAGGGCCGCGCGCGAGAGCCAGTCGGCCACCATCAGAATCGCCCCCAGGTTATCAGAAGGGTGGCCCCACTCCGCCGCTAACCAGGTATCGTTATAATCCAGCCAGCGGATCATCGTACCCAGGTTAAAAGCCGCGTTCACCGGGTCTAGCTGGAACTGCGTGCCGGGGACGCGCGCCCCATGAGGCACGACCGTCCCCGGCACAAGCGGGCCGAGTAATTTGGTGCAGGCCGGGTAAGCCAGCGCCGCCATTGCACAGCCCAGCGCGTCCATCAGGCACAGGCGGGCGGTGGCGTAGGCTTCTTCACTACGGATCCGACCGTCCACGACGTAATCCGCAATGTCCACCAGAACCGGGTCGGGGTCGGGGCGCAGATTGTGCGTTTCCATGCCATATCCTACAGGCGCTGATCCAACGGGACGAACTCGCGCGGCTCCGGGCCAATGTAGCGCGCGCTGGGCCGGATGATCTTGTTATCCATGCGCTGTTCCAGGATATGCGCGGCCCAGCCGGCGGTACGCGCCATGACAAACAGGGGCGTAAACATGCGCGTTGGAATGCCCATCATGCGGTAGACCACTGCGCTGTAAAAATCCAGGTTGGGGAACATGTGCTTGACTTCCCACATCACGTGTTCAATGCGCTCGGCGATTTCAAACAACACCGGCGCGCCGCCCGCGAAGCACAACTGGCGCGCGTATTCCTTAATAATGTTCGAGCGCGGGTCCGAAATGGTGTAAACCGGGTGCCCAAACCCTAACACAATCTCTTTGTTCGCCAGCATTTCGCGGATGCCCGCCTCGGCTTCGTTGGCATTGCGGAAGCGCTGGATGACTTCCATCGCGCCTTCGTTGGCTCCGCCGTGCTTAAAGCCGCGCAGCGCGCCAATCGCGCCGGTAATTGCCGAATAGATATCTGAACCCGTGCCAGAGATCACCCGCCCGGTGAAGGTAGAAGCGTTAAACTCGTGTTCAGCATATAAGATTAATGAAACGTCCAGCGCCTTCACCCACAGGTCGGGGGGGTTGCGCCCTTCCAGCAGGCGTAAGAAGTGCGCGGCAATTGAAGTTTCCTCGGTTTCGACCTCAATCCGCCGGCCATTGCGCGAGTAGTGATACCAGTACATCAGCATTGACGGAAAGCTCGCCAACAGCCGGTCGGCAATGTTGCGCGCTTCGCCCAGGCTGTGATCGTCGCGCTCCGGCAGGATAGTTCCCATCACCGAACAGCCGGTGCGCAGTACGTCCATAGGGTTGGCGGCCGTGGGGATATTTTCCAGCACCGTCTTCAGAGCCGCCGGGATGCCCTGCATGCTGTAGAGCTTTTGCTTATACCGTTCAAGGATGTAATGGTTGGGTAATTCTTCGTGGATCAGCAGGTGCGCCACTTCTTCAAAGGAAGCAAATTTGGCAAGATCGTGGATGTCATACCCCCGGTAGTGCAGTTCCTTGCCGTTATACCCTACCGTGCAAATGGCGGTCTGCCCGGCCTCTACGCCCGATAAGGCCACCGACTTCTTGCGAGGGGCCTCGGTCTTAATCGCATCTTTTGTCTCGGTCATGGTTCCTTTTCCCTCGAAAATAACTCATCTAACTTTTGCTCGTAGGCGTGGTACCCCAAAATGTCGTACAGTTCGGCGCGCGTCTGCATTTGGGGGATCAGGCTGGCCTGGGTTCCTTCGCGCCGGATTGTTGCGTACACGTTCAAAGCCGCCGCGCTCATTGCGCGGAAAGCCGAAAGCGGGTATAAGACCATATCCACCCCTGCGCGCTCCAGTTCAGCAACGGCAGCCAGCGGGGTTCTGCCAAATTCGGTCATGTTCGCCAGGATCGGCACGCCCGCGGCCTGCGCAAAACGGGCATACATGCTCAGATCGGTCAGAGCTTCAGGGAAGAGCATATCGGCTCCGGCCTCCACATAGGCGCGCGCGCGTTCCAGAGCGGCCTCTAACCCCTCAACGGCCAGGGCATCGGTACGCGCCATAATGCCAAAACTCGGGTCCGTGCGAGCGTCAACGGCGGCCTTAATGCGGTCTACCATTTCTTCCAGCGGCACCAGAGCCTTGCCGGGGCGGTGACCACAGCGTTTGGCCTGCACCTGGTCTTCGATGTGCAGGGCCGCGGCCCCGGCTTTAATGAGCGAGCGCACGGTGCGGGCGATGTTAAAGGCGCCGCCAAAGCCGGTATCTACATCCACCAGCAGGGGTAGATCCGTCACATCGGTAATGCGGCGGGTATCAATCAGCACATCTTCGAGCGTGCTGATGCCCAGATCGGGCAGGCCCAACGAGGCCGCGGCCACCCCACCTCCCGAAAGATAAATGGCGCGGAATCCGGCGCGTTCTGCCAGACGAGCGGCGTAAGCGTTGATGACCCCAACAATCTGGAGGGGTTTTTCGGAAGCCAGCGCCGCCCGAAACCGGTATCCGGGCGTTGTTGTGTCGGCCATGCTCACCTCCCATTCGGTTCTAAGGGGATATTGTATACCAGATACGTTTCTCTATCCACCCTCAAATTCAATCTTATCCATCATTTTAGTCAGAATGAGCCATTTGGCCTACCGGTTTCCCCAGGAATCCCCTACCCCTTACAGGAAGATCATCGGGTTTTACCGGCCAGAGAAGGCGGCTAAGCTTTAAGCACGTTTTCTCACCAGTTTAAAAGGAGGTTTTCGATGCAAATGGAACAACGCTTCCAGGTTGGTAAGAGGATGGGGGAACAGATGCAGAACTGCATTCAGGCGTGTACTACCTGTCATGGGGTGTGCGTTGAAACCATCCAGCACTGCCTGAAAATGGGCGGCAAGCACGTCGAACCCGCTCACATGCGGATGCTGCTCGACTGCGCTCAGATTTGCCAGACCAGCGCGGATTTCATGCTGCGCGGCTCAGACTTTCACGGCATGACCTGCGGCGTGTGCGCCGAAGTCTGCCAACGCTGTGCCGAAAGCTGTGACCGCTTTGGCGATGATGAGATGATGAAACGCTGCGCCGAAGCCTGCCGCATGTGCGCCCAATCATGCCGCGAGATGGCCGAGCAGTACCACCGTTCACACTTTTAAGGTAAATTTCGTATAATTAGAGAAGAGATGTGTAATTTGCAGGATGACCCTCCATTTGCACATCTCTTCCGCAAGGACCGTTAAGGATCACGCTTATCAGACGAGTCGGGTAGAACAGGAGAAATGCTATGCACAAAAAAATGGCCGCTCTTATCCTTGCCGTCGTGCTGCTGCTCAGCCTATCGGTAGCTGTGCCTGCCCAGGCGGGGACCCCGCCGACCGGCTCGTGCGCACCGGGCTTTGAACTGCACCATTTCCACGATCACATGGGAGATCACGATCATCACATCGGCCTGAAGGTTGACCTCAATCAGGATGGCTATATCTGCGTCAAGCACCTGTCCAACGGGCGGCACGTCCACGTAGATAACGTCATCCGCTGATCGGGCCAGAGATTTTCACGTTCTAAACGGGGGCTTTTCGCTCCGCCGCGGCGGCCGTGTGATGACCGGGGTCAATTTGGCTTCCCACCCCGCGCCGATCAGGACGATCCGCTCTCGCACAAAGCCCTCCCTCACCAGTTGAGCAGAATCGCGGCCAACTGCGCCGCGCGCTCCGCCAGCGAGTCGGCGCGCACGTACTCGCGCTCTGAGTGCGCGCCGTCGCCCACCGGCCCCAACCCATCCAGCACCGGAATGCCCAACGGGGCGACAAAATTGGCGTCAGACCCGCCGCCGGTACTGCCTTCCGTCAGTGTCAGCCCCAGGGCGGCGGCAATCGCCTGTGCTTTCTCAAATGCCCGCGCCATGACGGCATCGCGCGGCATGGGCGGGCGGTTCAGCACATAGTGGACCGACAGGCTGGTCCCGGCAACCACCGGAGAGAGGCTTTCGGCCCAACGCTTCAGACGGTCGGCTTCTTCCAGGGTTGTCACGCGGAAGTCAATCAGGGCATAGGCTTCGTCTGGCACAACGTTGCCGCGCGTGCCGCCCCGGATGACCCCCACGTTCACCGTCGTGCCGCGCGCGTAATCGGTGAGGCTTTGGGCCGCCAGCACATGGTGGGCCAGTTCTTCGATGGCATTTCTCCCCTGCTCGTGATCAACCCCGGCATGGGCCGCCCTGCCCTTCACGCGGATTTCAATATCGCCCGTCCCCTTGCGCGCGGTCTTAATCGCGCCGCTAGCTAAGGCCGGCTCCATGCAAAAGGCCGCCCGGCTCTGCCGCGCCAGGTCTACGATTAAATCGCTGGAAGTCAGGCTGCCGGTTTCCTCATCCGAAGTGAACAGCACCGTCAGCGGGCCTTCCGGCCAGACGCCCCGCTCGCCAAACAGCCGCAAGATGGTCAACAGCATGGCGATACTGGCCTTCATATCCAGCACGCCCGGCCCAAATACCTTCCCATCGGCTTCGCGGTAAGGCATGCGCGCCAGCGCGCCCAGTTCATGGACGGTATCCATATGGCACAGCACCAGCAGGCCGCCCGCCCCGCTGCCCCAACGCGCGGCGAAGTGATCGCCCACCTGGGCCTGTGGGAAGACCTCGATTTCAGCGCCCAATTCGCGGCAGCGCGCGCGGAGATAAAGCCCCACCCGGTCTACCGCGCTTTTGTCGGTGGAAGGTGATTCCATCAAGGTCAGGTCGCGCAGCAGCGCGAGCAAACGAGGTTGTTCTTGAACCAGAAGATCAATAGGCAGTGTCATCATAGCAATTGGACAATTTTCAGTAAGTGGACTCCATGAGATCCAACAACCGCCGCTTCACAGCAGGCCACTCGCGCGCCAGAATGCTGTAATACACCGAAGAGCGCACCACGCCATCCGGCAGGATCATGTGGTCGCGCAGTACGCCTTCGCGCACCGCGCCGATACGCTCAATGGCCCGCTGTGAGCGTTCATTGCGCAGGTCGGCCTTCAACTGCACGCGAATGCACCCCAGAGTCTCAAAAGCGTGCTGTAACAGCATGAATTTACACTCGGTATTGACCCCGGTGCGCTGGTACGCCACCGCGTACCATGTCCCGCCGATTTCGAGGGCGCGGTTGGCCGGTTGAATATCCATATAGCGCGTCATCCCAATGGCTTTTCCCGAAGCCAGGTGAACCACCGCAAAAGGCAGATCCGTCCCCCGCGCCTGTGCCTCTAAAAGATACTGGATCAAGGCGCGCATTTGCTCTTCAGTGGTCACAACCCCATAACGCATGAACTTCCAGATGCTCTCATCCCGGCCCGCCAGGGTCAGGTCTGGCGCATGTTCCATCGAAAGCGGCTCCAGCCGCACAATCCGCCCGGTCAGCGTCACCGGTTTAACCTCCATCGGACCTCCCCTGTTCCAATAAGTATGCCGGCCCGCCCACCCAGGTAAAGCCGGTGATCTCAAACCCCCGGCCAAAGTAATCCTGGAACAACGCGCGGGTTTGGGCGCGCCATGCCAGCGCCAGGTCTGGGCTGATTTTCGATAACTGGATGAAATTCTCCGGAATGCGGATCAGCACGCGATCGCTGGCCGGCTGTGGTTGAACGATCAACGGGCGCTCGCCATCGAGCGCGTTGGCATACGGTACGCCTGCAAAGCCCTCGTCTGCGGGCCGCCGCGCCGCGCGCTC
This sequence comes from Anaerolineaceae bacterium, assembly GCA_034434155.1. Lineage (GTDB taxonomy): Bacteria > Chloroflexota > Anaerolineae > Anaerolineales > Anaerolineaceae > DSYU01. The sequence continues at coordinate 17,686 of DAOUAC010000100.1, read as the reverse complement.
CGCTACCCGTTTATCGAGCAAAGGCCATTCCACTAACAGGCGGTCAGTAGGCGCGCCGGCGTCAATGCCCTGCATAACGCCGTAGTAGTCGGGGAAGTAGGTGGAGCAAACCGCTCCCAAGTGCAGAATGTTCAGGGCCGCGTTGACCGCCCGGAGCGGGTCTACCGTCCAGCGCACCCGGCAGATGCCGCGCTCCAGGCACCAGTCGCGCTGAAACCACTTCAGCCGCGCCCCAATCCCTAACCCACGCCATTCTTCCAGCGTGGCGAGCAACTGCGAGTGCTGAACGGCTGGGTCGCGGGTGGGGAAGGCAAACACCAGTCCGATCATCGTCCCATCCGGAGCAAAAGCGCCCGCCAGCAGGCCGCCCTCGTGCTGCACCGGGATCAAAATTTCCTTCGGATGCGGGCAGACCTCCGCGCCCCATACGCGCCTCTGAATGCTTTCCGCCTCCAGCATTTCCGCAATGCCGCGCAGTTCGCGGATCTGCACCGCCCCCCGGCTCGTCTCAACAACGATCATAACGCAATCGTCTCTTTCGAAATCGTGACCGAATCGAGGAAGGGCAGGTCAAGCGTTACCCCAATCCCAGGACCCTGCGGAACGGGCATCAGGCCGTTTTTGCTCTCTAACGGCTCACGGATGATGTCCCTTTTCCAGTAGCGGCTGCTGGAACTGGTATCGCCGGGCTTGGTGAAGTTGGGAAGCGTTGCCAGGTGAATGTTGTGGGCCCGGCCAATGCCGCTTTCCAACATCCCTCCGCACCACACCGGCGCGCTGAACGATTGGGCCACATCGTGAACGCGGCGCGCCTGCAAGTGACCGCCCACCCGCCCTACCTTAATATTGATGACCCGCCCCGCCCCCATTTGCAGGGCTTTACGGGTATCTTCCGCCGATAGGATTGATTCATCCAGGCAGATGGCCGTATTCAAACGCTGTTGTAAGCGGGCGTGGTCGGCAATATCATCATAAGCCAGGGGCTGTTCGATATAATCCAGGTTAAAGCGGTCCAGGGCCTGCATCACCTGAATATCCGCTAATGTATAAGCTGAATTGGCGTCCACCGTCAGAACGGCGTCGGGGAAGAAGCCGCGCATCGCTTCAATCAGCTTCACATCCCACCCTGGTTTAATCTTCAGCTTGATCCGGCGGTAGCCCTGAGCCAGGTGCTTCTGAATCTGATCGCGGGTCGCTTCCAGCGACTTTTGAATCCCCAGGCTCACCCCCACGGGGATGGCGGCGCGCGTACCCCCCAACAGCTTACCGAGCGGCTGTCCCAGGCTCTTGGCCCATAGGTCCCAAAAGGCCATTTCAACCAGGGCTTTCGCCATGCGGTTGCCGCGGAACATGGCAAACCGGTCCCAAATTTCCTGCGGGCCGCTCAAATCCTGATCGGCCAGTCTGGGCAAGAGCGCATTTTTCACCAGCGCCAGCGCCCCGGCGATCGTTTCTTCGCGGTAGAGCGGCAGTTCTTCCATTACGCCTTCCGCGTAGCCTTCCAGGCCCTGAGCGCGCAGGGTCAGCAGGGGAATGGTGCGCTCCGTCTGTACCCCAAAGGAAGTCTCAAAAGGCCTTAACAGCCGCAGTTTCACAATCCTCAGTTCGGCCGATTCCAGAATCATCCTTCCACCTGTTTAAGAGATTAACTGATGAACTTGGTCGCAAGTCGGTTTCCTGAAATTGTATCACAGCGGGGTATCAATTTATGCAAGGCGGTGCGTTGGCCGGGGTTCGGCAGGATGGAAGGCTTCTCCCGCGCGTAATTCCAGCCTCACCCCCGGCGCTTCCAAAGACTGTCTCAGCAGGCGGGCCAATTCCTGCGCCCCGATCTCAGCCCGCGCGTTCACCAGCAGGCTCACCCGACTGCCCTCTAAAGGCGGGATTTGCGCTTCCCAACCCGGCTCTTCCAGGGTAGGAATGCTCAGTTTGACTTCGGCATTCTCCGCGCGGATGATGAACTTGAGATGCCCAATCCCCGCCCCCTGCTCCGCCAGCCCCCCCGCCAGCCGCCGGATGGCGCTCACCAGGTGCTGCCGGCCAGAACCAGCAGGAACGTGCAGTTCCACTTCCTGATCCAGCCAGGCCAAAACCGCCTCGCCGTGCGCATAGCGCCGGTAGTCAATCTCCAGCGCGGCGCCGGGCAGTCCGGCCCGGCCCGATTGGATGAACTCCACCCAGTTCCAGACCCCTTCCGGGGTCAGCGAAGACTGCACCAACTGCGGCTTGCCCTCAAAGGCCTGCGCGGCGCGCGCTTCCACCTCTGGCAGGGCCGGCGGCGCGAGCAAATCGGCCTTGTTGATCACCAACAGACCGGCTTCTTCGATCTGCTTGTCGAAAATATAGACCACATCGTCGCTAAAGGGCATTTCCTGGCCGCGCAGACGGCGCAGCAGAAGGCGCGCGTCGGTGAACACCGAAAAACTGGCCGGGGCCAGCCGCTCACCGCCCAGCGCCAACAGCGGCCTGACGACGGTCGCTACGATATCTGCGCACGAACCCACCGACTCGGCAAAGACCACCTGCGGATGGGCCGCCGCCAGCAGTTCTTCTAAGCGCCCGTTCAGGTCATCATAGTTACAGCAGAAGCACCCTCCGGTTACTTCAACCGCCGGCAGGTCCGCCAGGCGCACAAAAGCTGTGTCAACCAGGTACTTGCCCTGGTCATTGGTGATCACCCCCACGCGCAGGCCCCGGCCCATCAGCAGGCGCGCCGCCTGGATGATGGCGGTCGTCTTGCCGCTGCCCAAGAACCCCCCTACCAGGTGCAGTTTCATCTGGCCGCCTGCCGAATGGCTTCGATCAGCTCGCGGTTCGACGGGATAATCGAAGAGAATTTCAACTCGCCGTTGATGTAGAGACAGGGCAGATTTTTAATCCCCATTTTCATCATGCGCGCCACGTTCTCCGGTTTGGTAAACTTGTACTCCACCAGGTCCACGCCTTCTAACTCGCTGACGGCCCGCTGAGCCGCGCTTAACATATACCCGCAGGCCGCGCAGGTATCCGAGTCTAACGTAAATAATTCTACCAGGGTACGTTCCAGATGGTCGTAATCGGGCAGGGTCACTTCGTAATCAAAGGTATGGCTTTCGTAATTCGCCAGCATCCGGCGGGTGGCTTCGGGGTCGCGCACCGCTTGCAGCACGCCCACCACGTTTTCGGTGGGGGTATCGTAGGGCATGTCACAGCCGGGCGATAAGATAAAGTTGCCGGGCTGTAACCCCAGGGCCGGGTCGCGGAGTTGATCGAGCAAGTCTATCACAAACTTCATATTGTCCTGTTGGGTTCCCAACAGCATCCGCGTAGTCAGCGGGATATTGCCGCCGATGGCGACCTGGTAGCGGTCTGTAATGGCTTTGGCCGCCGGCAGGTTAATATTTTCGTCCACCGAGATCGAGTCGGGGCCGGTCTGGCACATGACCTCGATATTTTTCGTCGCGTCGCCGCATACAAAGAAGGATGAGAACAGCCCCATCTGGCGGATGGCGTTGAACAGTTCCACGTAGGGCGTCATAAGGAAATTCTTGAAATGGCGAGAGGAAACCTGCGATACCAGCGGGTCTACCACGGCGATCACATCCATGCCGGCCTGGCAGTACAGTTCGGCCATGCGCACGGCCACGGCGCGCGTATAATTCAGCAGTTCATGCAGGAAATCCGGCTGATCGTATGAGTCCATGAAGATTTCCGTGCCGCGCAGGTGCGAAGCCAGGGTCATCGGGCCGCAGATCAGGCCGTACAGGGCGGTGCGGTCGCCGACCTCGCGCTTCAAGGCCCGCATGACTTCCAGGATCATGGGCAGGCGGCCATCCTGCGGGCCCGGCAGGCGGGTGGGGATTACCATGCGCTCGGCCAGCGGGTGCGAGGCTACGGTCGGGGGACCGCTCTCGGCCCACACCAGATCACAGCCCAAGATTTCGGCCTCGATCTGCAAATCGAACACCACCGGCTGACCGTCAGGGTCATAGATCTGATTAACGGCCAACAGAGATTGGAGTAGTTTTTCGCCGTCTTTCAGGACTTCCATTGCGCTGTAACCGCGCAGTTTACCAGCGTGGACGCCCGCAAACGGGACCCAGGGAACCCTGGGGGTGACTTCGTGGCGCAGGGTGGCGAGCAGAAGCTCTTTGCCGTTGATGGCAGGATCGGTTGAGAAAGCCATGGGAGTACCTCATTTGGAAGGATTTTGAGCGTGATCCTGGAATAGTATAATGAGACTTGACAACGTTGTCAATGTGGCGAAAATCACAAAGTTCCTTCCACCCCAGGTTTCGGATATAATCGCTCCCAAGCAGGAGGTCCACAATTGCCAGCCACCATCAAAGACGTTGCCCGGCTCGCCGGCTGCTCCATTAAAACCGTTTCGCGCGTGATTAACGGCGAACCCTACGTGACCGAAGAAACCCGCCAGAGGGTTCAGGCCGCCATCCGCTCGGTCGGGTATGCGCCGAACATCTCAGCCCGCCGCCTGGTGCAGAATAAATCGTTTATGGTGTGCATCCTCATGTATCCGGGCTTTTATCAGCCGGCCTCAGAGGTGCTTTCGCGCATCATGGACGTGGGCTACGAAGAAAATTACGACATCCTCATCCAGCCCTACTTTCCAGCCCATGCCCGCTCGCGTAAAAAGCTGGTCAACCTGATCTACGAGCACCGCATTGACGGCTTTATCACCACCCCGCCCATTGACGCCGATGAATTCGTCGCCGATCTGCTCAGCACCTATAAGGTTCCCCAGGTGCAGATCAACCCCTTCACCCGCTCCGCGGAGATCCCCTTTGTAGCGGGGGATGACGAGCGCGGGGCCTTTGCTATGACAGAATACCTGATCGGCCTGGGCCACCGCCGCATTGCCTTCTTAATGGGGCCGCGCAATATGCGCTCCGCCTTCGACCGGCTGGCCGGCTACCGCGCCGCGCTGGAAGCCGCCGGCCTGCCATTCGACGAAACCCTGATACGCAACTCCGAATGGACCTTCGACGGGGGCCTGACCGCCGCCCGCGAACTGTTAAGCGAACCGCATCCCCCCCAGGCCATCTTCGCCGCCAACGACGAGGCCGCCTTTGGCGTGATCTACGCCGCCCAAGAAATGGGGGTGAAAATCCCCCAACAGCTTTCCATCTGCGGCTACGATAATCTCGGCTTTTCCAAGAACATCTGGCCCGGATTGACCACCATTCACCAACCGACCGAAGAACTGGTCGAAAAAGCCGCCCGCGCGCTCATTAACCTGCTCAAAGGCGAAACCAACGTGGAGCGGGCCGTCATTGTCCCGTCACGGCTGGTTGTGCGGGGTTCGACCGCCCACCCCGGTCTATAATCGTCCCATTCCGGCGCCCAGGCCATAGGCTGGCATCACACAAATCTGTAGAAAATGAGTTAAAATCTATCTATGGAGAACAGGATGCGATGGAAGAAAGCCTGTGGAAAGTTCTTTTAATTGAGGACGACGAAGAAGATTTCATTCTGACCCGTGAGATCTTATCAGAAGTAAAAGGGGCGCGCTTTAACCTGGTATGGAAATCAACGTATGAAGAGGGTCGCCAGGCGCTTAAAAATGGCGGCTTCGATATTGTTCTGCTCGATTACGAATTAGGCCCGCAAAGCGGCCTGGACCTGATCCGCGAAGCCAGCCTCTCCGGCATCAAAGCTCCGATGATTCTGCTCACCGGGCGCGGCAACTACGAAATTGACGTTGAAGCCATGAAATCGGGCGCGACCGATTACCTCTCGAAGAATGAAGTTACGCCCGGCACGTTAGAGCGCGCCATTCGCTATGCCATCTTGCGCAAACAAAATGAAGAAGCCCTGCTCACCGCCAAAGAAGAACTGGAAATGCGCGTGCGCGAGCGCACCTATGAGCTGATCCGCAAGAATGATGACCTGGTTCAGGAAATCCTGGAGCGCCGCCGCATCGAAAACGAACTGGCCGAAGTTCAGCGCCGTTTGCTGGACCGCGTAGAGGCCGAGCGCCGCGAACTGGCGCGTGAAATTCACGACGGCCCCATGCAAGAACTCTACGGCATTATCTTTGCCATTGACGCGCTGATGCAGAGCGACAACCCGGCGGAAGAAATCAAAGAACGTCTGCTGTCGGTGGTGCAGAGCCTGCGCACCATCAGCCGCGACCTGCGCCCCCCCGCCTTAACCCCTTACGGCCTGCAAAAGGCCATTCAATCGCACCTGGATACGCTGCAGCAAAGCCATCCAGAGCTTAAAATCGTGTCTGAACTGATGCCCGACGGCCAGCTCTTGCCCGAACGGGTGCGCCTGGCCCTCTACCGCATCTACCAGGTGGCAATTACCAACGTGGTGCGCCATTCTCAGGCCACTCAGGTGCGCGTGGCCTTGCAGATCACCCGTGATGAAGTGATTCTGGAAATCCAGGATAACGGCTGTGGCTTCAACGTGCCAGAACGCTGGATCGAACTGGCCCGTCAGGGGCACCTCGGCCTGGTGGGCGCTCAGGAACGCGCCGAGGCTATCGGCGGCAGTCTGCAAGTCACCTCGGAAGAAGGTCAGGGGACGCTCTTACGGGTCGTAGCCCCGCGCTTCCGCGAATCTTAACCGATCCCCACTACCATCAGGGTCATATCGTCAAATTGGGCCGCCGTGCCCCGGTAGCGGGCCAGGGCCTCGAACACGGCCTGCGGAATTTCCTCCGCGGGACGCTCGCGCAGGTCATCCAGCAGTTCGGCCAGCCGCTCTGCGCCAAAAAAGGCCCCGTTCTCATCGGCCACGTCTGAAATGCCGTCTGAATACAACACCAGGCGGTCACCGCTGCGCAGCTGCACTTCTTCTTCGCTCAGGTTCAAAACCTCTTCCGGCAGGATGCCCAATACAGCCCCACTGCCCTGCAATTGGATAATCTCCACCTGCGGGCCGGCGCTCCGTAACAGCCAGGGGCGCTCATGCCCGGCCCGCGTGTAGCGCATCCGACGAGTAGAACGCTCGATGACGCCATAAAAGACCGAAACAAACCCGTTCAGTTCCCCCAACTCTAAGAGCAGACGGTTGACGCTCAACAGCACCTCGCGCGGCGAAAGCCCCCGGTGAGCCTCGGCCAGCAGTAAACTGCGGCTGAGCGCCATATACAGGGCGGCGGGCATGCCCTTATCCGCAACGTCCGCCACCACAATGCCAAAGTGATCTTCATCCAGGGGGATAATATCGTAAAAATCGCCGCCCACCTGGCGGGCCGGCTCGTTGCGCGCCGCCACCCGAAACCCGCTCATCTCTGGAAAGCTGCTCGGCAAAAGGCTCTGCTGTACCTGACGGGCCAGTTCCAGCTCGCGCTCCATGCGCTCTTTCTGCACCAGTTCGGCCTGAGCCTGCTCTAGCTGGATGATCTTGGCGCGCAGTTCGTCCACCAGCCCGGCGCGCTGGATCGCCAAAGCGGCCTGATTGGCAAAGGTTTGCAAGAGGGCCGTCTCGCCGGGGGTGAAAAAGCCCTTCTGCGTAGACTGGATAATCATAGCCCCCACGCGCTTTTCCTGGGCCATCAGCGGCACGCGCAGTCCGGCCTGGATCTTGTGACCGGCGCCTTCGTTCTCCAAAAGCTCAGGGCGCGGGGTTACGCCCGGCGGTAACTGCACCCAACGGATGATCTTGCGCTCAAACGGCCCGCCGAAGATCTGCCCCACCTCCACCACCGGCTGGATCTCGGCCCCTTCCCAACCGCGCGCCGCCAGCACTTCGGCCCGCTCGCCAGCCTCCGAAGAGCGCAGCAGGTACAGGATGGCCCGGTCGGCCCCGCACAACTCGCCGGCCCGGCGGCACACCCGGCTGGCAAGCTCGTTCAGACTGACCGAAGCGATAAGCGCCTGTCCCAAATCTTCCAGTGAGATCAACACTTCGGTGCGCTGGAGCAGCACGCGGTTCGAAGCTTCCAGTTCAAACAGCTTGCGGTGAAGCGTGGCGTTGGTTTCCATCAGCGCCCGCTCGCTCGTTGCCAATAGGTGATAGGTGCGCCGCAGCAGGTCAGCTTCCAGGTCGAATACATCATCCCACGCTAACATCCCACGCGCCGCCAGGCGCAGGGTGTATTCTTCCATTGAAAGCAGGCTGTCACAGGCGAGCATCGCCTCTGGGTCGGGCAGGCCTTGTTCATCCAGGCAGGCCCCGTTGGGATGGAACACATCGAACAGCATCACGTCGCCCAAGCGCCCGCTCTGGCGGCAGCGCGAGCAGCCAGTGGGCCGGTAAAAGCACACATCGGGGCGCAGTGCCGGCGGCTCGCCCGCGCCCCCCGGCGCAAAGCACACCTGATGCGCCACCTCTAACAGCGCCGGCCGCCGCCGCTTCAGCCGTTCATAGTGCTTGGGTTGAAAATCCAGTTTCTCGCGGCAGAACTCGCACAATACCGGCAGGCGGCGGGTGGTCAGCACCCAGTGCAGACCTTCTAACTGCCTGAGTTCGACCCCCAAGTCCATCACCTGGCGCACGATCCCCGCACCGCACTGGGCGGTGTCGAAGGCAGAAATCACCTTCAGCCCCCTGCGCGCGGCTTCTAATGCCACTGGCGCCGATTCAGCCGTCAGCCGGTCAATCACCAGCAGGGCCGGGCGCGAGGCCAGCGCATAGGCGACCTGGCGCTCGTAGGTCTGGTTGCCTTCTACTACCAACAACTTAATGCGCCGCTTAAGCTGGCGTGGAAGCCGCGCCAGATCCTTCTCGCGTGAGACGATCACCGCCTGGGCCGCCGAATCCGCCGTCAGGATAGTCTGAATGAGGATGTCGAAGAAGGTCGCTAAACCACTGGGCAAAAAAGCCTCTTCGCGCCGCCCGCCGGGGATTGGCAGTTCCAGCTCACCCTCCCCTCCGGCCGCCATCCCCGCCTCGCGCAGTTCCAGCGCGCGCGCTTCCATTCCGGCGACCACAATCAACCCGGATTTTTCGGCGACCATTTGGTCAATCAGCGGGTCGAGTTGGGGCAGGTGGAAAAAATCGCGGAATGTGAACATGGGGGACGCGCCTCCTTCGAAAATTTGTTCGAAATACGATTCTACCTCAAAGGGGTGCCTTTTTGGATTCTAACAGTTCGCGCAACTGGCCGGCCACCTGGCGCAGCGGTTCGCCAGAGTGGTGGGTGCGGCTCAGGATGATCCCCCCTTCGATGGCCGCGGTGATCAACACGGCCAACTGCGCGGCCTGTTCCGGCAGGTAACCGCCAGAGAGCAGTTTTTCTTCAAAGGCGCGTTGGATGTCTGCGTAAGCCGCTCGACAGGCCAGGTTAAGGCGCTGGCTGGTGGTGGCCGTCTCCATGGCAACAATCGTCAGCGGCCCGCCTGCGCGGAAGCCAGAACTTTCGATGTGATGGGCAATGGCATACAGCAGCGCATAGAGAGCCTCGCTGGCAGATTCTTTTTCGGCCAGCGCCGCTCGCACGCGCTGGGCCGTGCGCTGGCCCGCCCATTTCACCGCTTCGGCGGCGATTTCCTCTTTGCCCTCAGGGAAATAATAATAAAGTGAACCCTTCGGCGCGCCGCTTTCTTTGACAACTTCATTTAACCCGGTGGCGTGGTAGCCCTGGTTTTCCATCAACTCACAAATGGTTTCTATAATTTGCTCGCGCGTGTTCGTCATGAGTCTGTGTCTCCACGTTGATTATAGCAACCGGTCTAGTCGAGATCAACCTATCCACCATCCGCATGGAACCGACCTTGGGGCTTACAGATTTAAGAGCGATCATCCGCTCCCGGCCCGCCTGCAATTTTCACAATAGTTGTCTGGACGACTCTATTTTTTTCAAGTATACTCGATCTAATATTCACCGTATTTCTACCGGTATGGGGTCACATGAACGCAGCGACAATTGTTCTGGAAGATGGCACCACCCTGCAGGGTCAGGGCTTTGGAGCCGCCGCCGATGCGGTGTTCGAGCTGGTGTTTAATACCAGCATGACGGGTTACCAGGAAATCCTCACAGATCCATCCTACCGAGGCCAGGGCGTGTTGTTCACGGCCTCGCATATTGGCAACGTTGGGGTAAACGAAGAAGATTACGAATCGCACATCCCGCAGGCATCCGCTGCAGTCGTGCGAGAACTCAGCCCGGTAGTCTCGAACTGGCGATCACGGCGCACCCTGCACGACTGGCTGGCGGAATGGGGCGTCCCCGGCATCAGCGAGGTGGATACCCGCTTTCTGACGCGCAAACTGCGCGACCAGGGAACCATGAAGGCCGCCCTGTCTACGCGCGGCACGCCGCCCGAAAAGCTGTTAGAGATGGCGCGCAACTGGCCCGGCCTGGACGGGCGCGATATGGTGCAGGAAGTGAGCTGTCCTGAACCCTATTTGTGGACCGGCGACCCCGGCAGCCGCTGGGTTGAAGCTCACGCTGGCGCGCAGGGCCCTTACCGCGTGGTGCTGTTCGATTTTGGGGCCAAGCGCAATATCTTGCGCCACCTGGCCGCCTTCAACTGCCAGGTGATGGTCGTCCCTGCTTATACCACCTGCGCCGAGGTCATGGCCTACCGGCCTGACGGCGTGATGCTCTCCAACGGCCCCGGCGACCCGGCCGGCCTGCCCGGCATCGTTCAGACGATCAGGGAACTCATTCACCAATCCATCCCGATGTTTGGCATCTGCCTGGGCCACCAGTTGATCGGGCGGGCCATGGGGGGAACTACCCTCAAGCTGAAATTCGGCCACCACTCCGGCAACCATCCGGTCCTCGATCTGGCAGCGCGCCAGGTGCAGGTGACGTCGCAGAACCACAATTATGCCGTAGATGCCGCCAGTCTGGACCCCAATGAGGTGGAAATTACCCACCTGAGCCTGAATGACCGCACCGTTGAAGGGCTGCGCTTAAAGCACCGGCCCGTCTTCAGCGTGCAGTATCACCCCGAAGCCTCGCCCGGCCCGCACGATGCCTTTGGGCTGTTCCAGCAGTTTTACCGGTTGATCTCTTCCACTACCAGGCGCTGAGTCATGCCAAAACGCACCGATATCCATACCATCCTCATCCCCGGTTCTGGCCCCATTGTCATCGGCCAGGCCGCCGAGTTTGACTACTCTGGCACGCAGGCGGTCAAAGCACTGCGCCGCCAGGGCTACCGCATCGTCCTGATTAACTCAAACCCCGCCACGGTGATGACCGACCCCGAACTGGCGGACGCCACCTACATCGAACCCTTACTGCCCGAAACCCTCGAAGCCATCATCGCGCAGGAGCGGCCCGATGCCCTGCTGCCCACCGTAGGCGGTCAGACCGGGTTAAACCTGGCCCTGGCGCTGACCGAAAACGGCGTCCTCGAAAAATACGGCGTGCGGCTCATCGGCGCGTCCATTGACGCCATCCGCATTGCCGAAGACCGCAACCTGTTCCGCGAGACGATGCTCCGGGCAGGCCTGCCGGTTCCCAGCGGCGGCCCGGCCCATTCCATCGCCGAGGCCCAGGCCATTGCCGCCCAGGCGGGCTACCCACTGCTGGTGCGCGCCTCGTTTGCGCTGGGCGGAAGCGGCGCCAGTTGGGTTTACGAACCAGACCAGTTGAACGAAGCTGTGCGCAAGGCACTGGCCGAATCACCCATCGGCCAGGCGTGGATCGAAGAATCGGTCCTGGGGTGGAAAGAATACGAACTGGAAGTGATGAGCGACTGCGCCGGTAACTTCGTGGTAGTCTGCTCCATCGAGAACCTCGACCCGATGGGCATTCACACCGGCGACAGCATCACCGTTGCGCCGGCCCAAACCCTCACCGACCGTGAGTATCAGGTACTGCGCGACCTGGCCCGCCGGGTGATGGCAACCGTCGGCGTGCAGACCGGCGGCGCGAATGTGCAGTTCGCGGTAGATCCCGTCACCGGGCGCGCCCTGGTCATCGAGATGAACCCGCGTGTCTCGCGCTCTTCGGCCCTGGCTTCCAAAGCCACCGGCTTCCCGATTGCCAAAATTGCCGCTCTGGTTGCCGTTGGCTATACGCTGGATGAGATCACCAACGACATTACCGGCCAGACGGTAGCGGCCTTCGAGCCGGCCCTCGATTACGTGGTCGTCAAAATCCCCCGCTGGGCTTTCGAAAAATTCCCCGGCGTTGACAGCACCCTCGGCCCCCAAATGAAGTCGGTGGGTGAAGTTCTGGCGCTGGGCAGTACCCTGCCCCAGGCCCTGATGAAAGCCATTCAATCCCTCGAAATCGGCGTGGATGCCCCTGACGGCTCTGGTCCCTCCAAAACCCACTGGATGGACGCCCCCGGCAGTCTGGAAGAAACGCTCCCGCCCACCCCCCAACGCCTGTTCGCCGTTTACCGCGCTCTGCGTTCGGGCGTTGCGCCAGAGGCCATCGCCCGCCATACCGGCATTGACCCCTGGTTCCTGGCGCAAATGCTCAAACTTGTGCAGATGGAAGCACAACTGCGCGGCCAATCGCTGGATGCCATCAGCCCGGCCCTGCTGCGCCAGGCCAAGCGCCTGGGCTTTGCCGACGCGCACCTGGCCCGCCTGCTCGCCCCTTCTGGCGAGGCCCTTACGCATATGGACGTGCGCAGGCGGCGCAAGCAGTTGGGCATCCTGCCTACTTTCCAGCGCGTTGATACCTGCGCCGCCGAATTTGAATCGCAGACTCCCTATCTCTATTCCGCCTACGAAACCAGCGACGAGGCCCGCCCCACCGCCCGCCGCAAAATTCTGGTCCTGGGCGGCGGCCCCAACCGCATCGGCCAGGGCATTGAGTTCGATTACTGCTGCTGTCAGGCCGCTTTTGCACTGCGCGAGCAGGGGTACGAGATCATTATGCTCAACTGCAACCCCGAAACGGTCTCGACCGATTACGACACCTCCGACCGCCTGTACTTCGAGCCGATGACGTTGGAACACGTGCTGAACGTGGTGGACCTGGAACAGCCGTTAGGCGTCATCGTTCAACTGGGCGGGCAGACCCCGCTCAACCTGGCCGAAGGCTTAGAGGCCGCCGGGGTTCCCATCCTGGGGACTTCGCCCGGTTCCATCCGCCTGGCCGAAGACCGCGAGCAGTTCGGCCTGCTGCTGGACCGCCTGGACATCGCTCACCCCGAATACGGCATCGCCTGGTCGCTGTCTGAAGCCCGCCAGGTTGCTCAGCGCATCGGCTACCCGGTGCTGGTGCGCCCCTCGTTTGTGTTGGGCGGGCGGGCCATGGCCGTGGTGGATGACGACAGCCAGCTTGAAGGCTTTGTCCAAGAGGCCCTCAACGCCGCGCCCGGACAGCCCCTGCTGGTGGACCGCTTTATGGAAGACGCCTACGAAATTGACGTGGACGCTCTGGCCGATGGACAGCGCGTGGTGATCGGGGCGATTATGCAGCACATCGAAGAAGCCGGCGTCCACTCCGGCGATTCGGCCTGCGTGCTGCCGCCTTATAAGGTCAGTCAGTATCATCTGAATGTGATCCGCGAATATACCGATCGCCTGGGCATGGCCCTGCAGGTGAAAGGCAGTCTGAACGTCCAGTTTGCCATCAAAGAGGATGTCGTTTACGTGCTGGAGGCCAACCCGCGCGCTTCGCGCACCGTCCCCTATGCCAGCAAGGCTACCGGCGTGCCGATGGCGCGCATCGCCGCGCGCGTGATGGCCGGCGAAGACCTGCCCAGCCTGGGCCTGCTGACCGAGCCAACCGTTGATGGCTTTTTTGTGAAAGAAGCCGTACTGCCCTTCAAGAAGCTCCCCAGCAACGTCACCCAATTGGGGCCAGAAATGCGCTCAACCGGCGAGGTGATGGGTCACGCCTCTTCGTTTGGTCATGCTTTTGCCAAGTCGCAGTTGGCGGCAGGAACCAATATGCCCCTGGAAGGGGCCGTGTTAATCAGCGTCAACGATTACGACAAAGGCGCCGCCCTCAAGCTCGCCCGCGACTTTTACCGCATGGGCTTTCACATTTACGCCACCCCCGGAACCGCCGACTACTTCCGCCGGGTGGGCCTGCCGGTGGAGACGGCGCAGAAAGTTTCGCAGGGTTCTCCGCACGTGGTGGATTTGATTCAGCAGGGCAAAATCAGCCTGATTCTCAACACCCCCCTTGGCCCGCTCACCCATTCAGACGGCGCGATCATCCGCACCGCGGCCACCAAAATGGGCGTTCCACTGCTTACCACCCTCTCCGCCGGGGCGGCAGCCGTAGCCGCCATCCGCGCGCTTCGTCAGAAGGAACTGAGCTACCGCAGTTTGCAGACTCATTACGCCCTGCAAAAAACGAAGTAGGGCGGCCCATTCAGATGGGGTAGCCTCTCAACCTGCGCGGGTTGAGAGGCTACCCCCTACTTATCGTAATACCAGCCGCCGCACGCTCTGCGGAAGCATGGGAGAATACGCATTCAGGGCTTTCGAAAGGGCTTCAATTTCGTCCGGCGTAATGGCGTAGAACGAAACCGTCGGCCCGCCTAACACCACACTGCGCTGTACCGTCCAGTATCCCACTTTCGTCCATTGGGCAGGGATTTGCCCCGGATACCAGTTATCGTAAATGATGGCGATGCGCGCCTGCCGCTGGCGCGCCAGGGCCGCGATGACCGGCCCCAACGGACGGCGTTCTAACACTACCTGGGCCGTCTCGCGCGTTGCCAGCCCGGCCAGGTCAATCACGCAGACATCGCCCATGTAGCTGATCGCGCCGATATCGTTGATCGCCACACAGCTCCCGGCATAATATTTCTTCACAAAACGCGCCATCTGAATCTGCTGATCGTAGATATTGGTCATCGCATAGGGGGTTTCACTTAACGCCCGCTGGCCGCGCGGCCACAACGGCGCAAGGAAGAAGAGCATCACCAGCGCCAGGGCCAGAAAGACCCACCCCCTCAGGCGGCGCGGATCAAAACGGTACAGCCACGTCCCCAACAGCCCGGCCAGGCCCACGCCGCCCAGGGCCACCAGATAGGCTTCGTAGCGGTAAAACCAGTGGAAGTTCCCAAACAGCCCGTGCGCCCCGGCAGACACCAGGAACAGGACCGCCAGCCACCGGAAAGCGGCGGCAGGCTTACCCGGAAGCGCCGGCCAGATCCAGTTCAAGATCAGCCCTGCCGCCGTCACCAGCAGCAGAACGCGCAGATGTTCAAACTCCCACAGCCGCCCCAGGCGCACCGGCAGCAGGCGCAGGGCATCGTGCAGGCTTTGAACGGGCGTATAGGCTTTGACCACAACCGGATTCGGCAGAAACCACCACCCCTGCGCCGTGGATACCAGGCCGTACGCCAGCACCGGCAGCAAAGCGCCCGCCCCCAACGCCAGCGCCAGCCGCCACCGCCGCCGGAACAGCAAAATCAGGCAAACCAGGCCGATAACTGCCAGACTCTCGTAACGCACGGCGCTCAACAAGACGCCCACGGCCAACAACGGCGCATCACTCCACCGGAGCGCCCCGCCCGGCGCGTCTTGCAGTGCCGCAAGCGCCAGATCAACAAACAGCAGTGTGAGGAAAATTTGCAGGGTGTGTTCCATGCCAGAGAGAATCATCGCTGGCAGGGGAACCAGAAAAATCAGCGCGGCCATGCCCGCCAGACGCACCCCCGGCTTTTCAGGCGCTAATCGCCCCAACAGCCGCCACACCGCCCACAGCGCCAGGCCGCCAGATAGCAGGTTCAACCACAGAGGGGCCAGATCTCCCACGCCAAAGACCGCGTAAACCAGCGCCAGCAGCAGCGTCCATAACACCGAAGAAGAACTGGATGTGAACCCTTCAGGCGTTACGCCGTAAACCCCGTGCTGTGCCAGGTTCTTCGCCAGTGCCATGTGAATATACGCATCATCCAGGGCATAGGTGAGGGACGCATCCGGCCGCAAGCGGTTGTATTCCTGGACGGCGGTCATCACCAACCACCCTAAGATGATGCCTGCAATCGCAAGTTCCACCAGGGAGAAGAAACGTTTGGACACGCTGTTTATTATAGCGGATCGTTGGCCGCATCTGAGGCGTTAAGGCAAGTTTTTGGGCGAATCACGCGCGATTCTGGGCTTTCACCCCAGAGCAGGCGTGATAGAATGGCCCTAATCTTTCCATCGAGGGACAAAATGACTCACTACGGTTTTAATTTTCAATGGATGTTTAGCTGGCGGCCCGGACACAGCCCCGAAGAACCCGACCTCAAGGCGCTGGATTTCCTGGCCGAAACGGGCTTTAACTTCGTGCGCGTTACCACCGATTACCGCTTTTGGACGAAAGACCACGATTACTTCCACCCCGATGAACAGGTATTGGGCTATATTGACCGCTATGTAGAAGCCTGCCGCCAGCGCGGACTGCATCTCAGCCTGAACCAGCACCGCGCCCCCGGTTACTGCATCAACGCCAATCACCTCGAAAAACACAATCTGTGGACGGAAGCAATCGCCCAGGACGCCTTTGTGTTTGTATGGGAGACCTTCGCGCGGCGCTACCAGCACATCCCCCCCGCCGACCTGAGCTTTGACCTGGTCAACGAGCCGCCCTCTCCCGGCCAATATGGGATGACGCGTGAAAATCACGCCGCCATCATGCGCCGCGCCGCCGCCGCCATCCGCGCCATCTCGCCCGACCGGCCCATCACCATTGACGGGCTGGGCGGCGGCCATATGGCCATGCCCGAACTGGCCGATTTGGGCGCTACTCATTCAGGGCGCGGGTATATGCCCATGGCGATCAGTCACTACAAAGCCAGTTGGTGGCCCGAAGGCATGACCCTGCCCGAACCCGTCTACCCCGGACTCCAGTGGGCCGGTCAGACCTGGAACCGCGATACCCTGCGCGAGTTTTACCAGCCCTGGCGCGAGGTTGAAGCCCAGGGCGTAAAGGTTCACATCGGCGAAATGGGCTGTTATAACCAGACCCCTAACGACGTGGCGCTGCGCTGGTTAGGCGACCTCTTCAGCCTGTACCACGAATTTGGCTGGGGCTATTCTCTGTGGAACTTTGAAGGTCCGTTTGGCATCATCAACCACGGACGCGCCGGAGCGCGCATTGAAACTTACAAGGGCTACCCGGTTGACCGCGATCTGCTCGACCTGATGCTCCAGAATATGCGTTAACCCTGCGCCGGGTTATCTTCCAGGCCGGCCTGGCGCATTCCCCGCAGTTTACGCGCCAGGCGCAGGCCCCCGCCGAACAACAGCGCCAGCACCAACACACCCAGGTACTCGATGGCCGGGATTGACACCAGTTCGTACAGCCGGTTCCAGCCGCGCCCGCTGTAGACCAACAGCGCCCCGGCGGCATACGCCAGAAAAATGCCCAGCTTGGCCCAGACAGGCAGGCGCAGGCCGTGCATTTGTGTAACCACAAACAACCCGGCGAAGCCAAAGAAGAACATCGGCCACATGCCATTGCCCTGCTGAACGGCTACCAGCGCCCCATGCGCCAGCACCGTAAGTTCTTGCGTCACCGTCCACCAGCGGTTGGTGTGAATCCGGGTGAAGAACAGCGAGCCTTGCAGAAGCAGTAAGAACATATAGAGGAATCCAATCAAATGCCCAAAGGTGGATTCCATCGGGTGATACCAAAAGGTGTAAACCGTCGCCCAGGCAAAATAATAGCCGTGATACTTGCGCGCGAAGGCTGTGATCTCTCTGCCGATGGGCATTTTCTTGCCAAAAAACAGCCCCCGGCGCGGATTTTCCATTAAGAGAATCCAGACCAGCAAAATGATGACCGAAACCTGCGAACTCCAGATCGACACGTCCTGGGCCAGCCCGTCATACCAGAGGTGGGTCTGAAGAAAATGGAGCAGGATGAAGA
>DAOUAC010000099.1:0-29763 GCA_034434155.1 Anaerolineaceae bacterium | reverse complement strand
CCTTTTTTCCCAGCGGTGGCCTGACTGCGACAATCTTCCGATACGTTTTTTTTCGCTTCATTGTCGCAAACCTGCCTCAAATTCCGTTTCGCTTTACCGGTTACTCCCCCACCGGTGGGGGGATGTCGGCCAAACACTGCGACGATCTCCGTTTGTGTTTAAATATGGCAGATCGTCGCAGTCAGACCAGAAAGGTTCTTCCGAAAGTACCTTGGTTTTGCTCGAAGCGGAAGAAGGTTTGAGCGCCCCCCAATCACGGCAGTGGTGAATGTCAGCCGACCCTGCATGGAGCGAGCGCGCAAGCGTTTTGTTGAGGATGGACTGGAACGAGCGTTTTTATTCCGGCGCGATTACCGTGCCGGGCGTGAGGACGGCGTTTTTCGGGATGACGACAATTCCATCCTGGACGACCCAGTTATCCGTCTCAATCTCAGTACCTCGCGGGAAGGGTTTAATCACCACGCCCTCGCCCAGTGAGGCGTTTTTATCAATGATCGCTCCTTCGATGACACAGTTGCGCTCGATTCCCAGTGGGGGCAGGGTCTGCACGCCGTCGCTGGAGGGACGTTCATAGTAATCGAGACCCATCAGGATCGAATCGACAATTTTCACTCCGCTTTTAATCTGGCTGCGCAGGCCAACGATAGAGTGGCGGATGTCGGCATCCTCAATGCGGCAGCCCTCGGCCAGCAGTACGTCTTGCAGGTTGGAGTGGGTAATAATCGAACCCGGCAGGTAGCGCGAGCGGCTGTAGATGGGGCGTTCCGGCTCATAGAAGTTAAAAGGCGAGTCTGGGCGCGTCAGCATCAGGTTGGCCTCGTAGAACGATCGGATGGTCCCAATGTCGGCCCAAAAGCCGTCGAACTCATAGCCAAATACGTTATAGCCGTTGTTAATGGCATACGGAATTACTTCTCCGCCAAAGTCGTCGAAATTCGTTTTTTCCAGCAGGTCCGCCAGGGTATTGGTTTTAAAGAAGTAAATTCCCATCGAACCCAGCAGGGGGCGTTGGGGGTCGTCACGGCTCACCATGCTGTCAATGGCCGCCTGGTCTTTGGGCTTTTCGGCAAAGCTGGTGATCCGGCACTCTTCATTACGCTTGAGAATTCCTAAGCGGGGGGCCTCTTCGCGGCTGACGGCCTGCACGGCCACGGTGATATCGGCCCCGTTATCCCAATGGAAGCGGGCCAGGTCCGCGTAATTCATGCGGTAGAGGTGATCGCCAGCTAAAATCAGGGTGTAGGGGGCGCGGGCTGACTTGATCTCAAACAACTGCTTGCGCACTGCGTCCGCCGTTCCCTGGTACCAGTCGGAACTGGACATGGTTTGTTCGGCGGCCCAAATCTGCACCCAGCCGGTGTGGAAGGCATCGAACTGATAAGTACGCGCAATGTGACGGTGCAGAGAAACGGAGTTGAATTGGGTGAGAACGGCAATGCGGTAAATGCCTGAATTAATGCAGTTGCTGATGGGAATGTCAATCAGACGATATTTACCGGCCATTGGTACAGCCGGTTTGGAACGAAGCTTGGTTAAAGGATAAAGCCGCGCCCCCCGGCCGCCGCCCATAATGACAGCCAGAATGTTGTTTAGAGATTCCATATCCGCTTCCTTTCTCCCTTTGAAAAGGTCATGTTTTTTGGGTAAACGGTCCTGGAGAATCTTCCTATGCTAAAGTTGAAGTAATTATACAAGGGATATGGAACCGGGAGGCGAGAAATCCACGGAGCTTTGAAATTTCCCCCTTTCCTGGGCCTCACTGGAGCGGAAGCCTTTGGGCGGCTACCTCTTATGATAAAATATAGATGTATCGTGGAAATCGCACTTCGTTTGGATGGGATGCCGGCAACAAAAATCCCCTCGAACCGTTAGATTGCGAGGGGAGATGAGCCGCCCTGTAGAATGCCGAAGGTGGGAATCGAACCCACACCCCTTACGGGACACGATTTTGAGTCGTGCGCGTCTGCCTGTTCCGCCACTTCGGCTCAGGCATAATTATAAAGAAGAACTCTAGAAGGGTCAAGGTTAGTAGAGACAGACTATGCGTCTTGGAATTATTGGGCTGCCACAATCTGGAAAAACTACCATCTTCAACGCGCTGACGCGCGGAACCCAGCCTACCGGTGGAGCAACGGGCAAAATTGAGGTACATACCGCCGTCGTGGATGTTCCCGACCCGCGCGTAGACCGCCTGTCGGCCATGTTTAAACCGAAAAAGACCATTTATGCCAAAGTCACCTATGGCGATATTGCCGGTTTGGATGGCTCGAAAAGTGGAATTTCCGGCGTTTTGCTCAACCATCTCACTCAGATGGATGGTTTTATCCACGTGGTGCGCGTCTTTGAAGATGAAAACGTGCCGCATCCTGCTGGCAGTATTGACCCACAGCGCGACGTGGAGATGATGGACAGCGAGTTCATCTTAAACGATCTGATCGCCGTCGAGCGCAAGTTGGAGCGCCTGACCGAAGAGCGCAGAAAAGGCGGTGGGCGCGATAAGGCCACCATTGAGCGCGAGATCACCCTCTTTGAGCGCCTGCGCGACGCCCTGAACCAGGAAACCCCTTTGCGCGATATTGATATTTCGCCTGAAGAAGAAAAGATGCTTTCTGGTTTTGGGTTCCTCAGCCGCAAGCCGATTCTGATCGTCCTGAATCTCTCAGAGGGTCAACAGTCGCCCGCTTTGAAGTACGATCACCGCCGCAGCCAGGTAGTGGCCTTACAGGGTAAGCTGGAAATGGAAATCTCACAACTGCCGCCCGATGAAATGCAGGTCTTCCTGGCCGAGTATGGCATTGAAGAGCCTTCGCTCAACCGCATGATCCGCCTTTCGTATGACCTGCTGGGCCTGGAGTCGTTCTTTACGGTGGGACCAGACGAATGCCGTGCGTGGACGGTGCGCCGGGGGGCGACTGCGCCCGAAGCCGCCGGAGAAATTCACACAGACCTGCAAAAAGGGTTTATCCGGGCGGAAGTGGTGGCCTATGAGGATCTGATTGCCCTGGGCGGGATGAATGAGGCCAAAGCACACGGCAAAGTGCGGTTGGAAGGCAAAGAGTATATCGTCAAAGACGGCGATATTCTCAATATCCGTTTTTCCAATTGAGGCAGAAGAAGATCAGTCGGCAGCCAGGGTTTTTTTACATTAGAGGTAGGCTATGGAATACGAACCCGTGATTGGGCTGGAAGTCCACGCCGAAATGCTCACCCAGTCCAAGATGTTTTGTTCTTGCCCGGTGGTGGATTCAACCCAGGCCAGGCCCAACGTGGCCGTTTGCCCGGTATGCTGTGGGATGCCCGGCGTGCTGCCGGTGATCAATGCCAGGGCTGTAGAGTACGGCGTGCGCGTGGCGTTAGCTCTGGAATGCCAGGTGGCGCACACCAGCTTTTTCGCCCGCAAAAACTACTTTTATCCTGATCTGCCCAAAGGCTACCAGATTTCACAGTATGAATACCCGCTGGCTCAGGGAGGGCAGTTGCGCATTTCAACGGCACAGGGCGAGCGCGCTATTCGCATCCGCCGTGTACACCTTGAAGAAGACACCGGCAAGCTCACCCATGTAGTGCGTGACGGCGAGAGCTATTCACTGGTGGATCTCAACCGGGCCGGGGTGGCGCTGCTTGAAATCGTCTCTGAGCCAGACCTGCACAGTGTGGAAGAAGTGCGGGCCTACGCCGAAGGGCTGCGCAGTATCTTACGCTACCTGGGCGTCAATTCTGGCGATATGGAGAAAGGCGTCATCCGCTTTGAGGCCAATGTATCAGTGCGGCCTGCCGGCACGCCAACGCTCGGCACACGGGTGGAGATTAAGAACCTCAACAGTTTCCGCGCCATGGAACGCGCCATTCTCTACCAGATACAGGCCCAGATTGCACAGATCGAGGCCGGGCAGACGATCCGCCAGGAAACGCTGGGTTGGGACGAAGCGGCTGGAACCACCTATGCGCAGCGTTCTAAAGAGGAAGCCCATGATTATCGTTACTTCCCAGAGCCGGACCTTCCCCCGCTGGTACTCGAACCAGAGTGGGTGGAGAATATCGCGGCGTCGCTGCCAGAACTGCCCGGAGCGCGGGCAGAACGCTTCCGGCGCGAATATCAGCTTACCCCCGCCGAGGCCGCTCTGCTGACCGCCGAAAAAGCTGTGGCCGATTATTTTGAAAACGTGGTGGCCGCAGCCCCCGGCGTACCGGCGCGCATGGCGGCGAACTGGATCACGGGCGAGTTATTTAGCTGGATGAACCAGGCCGGCGCGAGCATCGCAGAGATACCTGTGCCGCCTCATGAGTTGGGCGAACTGCTGGCACTGGCGGGACGCGAGATTAACCTGAACACCGCCAAAAGCGTGCTGACCGAAATGCTCGCGGGCGGCAAGAGCGCCCGCGCTATCATCCGTGAAAAGAACTTGCAGTTAATCAGCGATGCCAACGCAATTGCCGCCCTGGTGAGCAGGGTGCTGCAAGAAAACCCCCAGGAACTTTCTAATTACCTGGCGGGCAAAGAGACGCTTTCAAACTGGTTCTTTGGGCAGGTGATGCGCGCCGCCAAAGGTCAGGCGAACCCCCAGGTGCTGCGTGCCGAACTGGAGCGCCAGCTCAATGCGGCCCGCACCAGCATGGGGAAAAACTCATAAGGAGACGGTGTATGCAGCTTGAAATCGGCCTGGTCAACGAACTCACCCTGACGGTGCAGGAGACCGACACCGCCCGGTATTCCGGCGGCGAGACCCTGCCGCCTGTCTTTAGCACGCCGCGCATGATCAGCTATATGGAGCGCACGGCCCATTATGCGCTGATCCCGTACTTCAAAAGCGGGCAGACCAGCGTGGGCGCTATGGTGCAGGTGCGCCACCTGGCCTCTACGCCTATCGGCGCACAGGTGCGCGTGCGTGCTGAAGTGATCGAAATTGACCGCCGCCGCGTGCGTTTTAAGGTCGAAGCCTGGGATGAATGGGAAAAAATCGGCGAGGGCGAACACGACCGTTTTATCGTGGACCTCGACCGATTCTATGAAAAACTAAACGCTAAACGCAGATAAAGTCCTGAAGAGAGGATCTTCTAAGCCACGCGCACCAGCAGCCGCATGCCGAAATTAAACACGCGGATCGGCAGAGACATGCCGTAAGTGGGGTAGGCTTCGTTCAGGCGGGCACGACTCTCATCGGCCAGGTCGGCAATGCAGTTGATCATCTGCTGCGAGACGCGGCGTACCAGCTCGCGGTCTTCTTCTGACCCGCGAAAGTACATGGGATCGCCGACGGTCATGGCGTAGGGGCCGTGGAAGTACCAGGTTCCCAATTCAGCCTTGCCTTCCACTTTGGTTTCCAGGATTTGCATACAGCGCGGGTCCAGGCCAATCCCCACCGGGATGACGGGCGCGCCGGTGCGCAGGGCCAGGCGGGCGGCTCCGGTGCGCGGGCGGTGCAAACCGCCTTCGATGGGGCTGATTTCCCCTTCGGGGAAGATCACTACGCTGCGCCCGGCGCGGAGCATTTTTTCGGCTTCGTCTAAAGCGGCCTGGCCGCCGCCCACTGCTACCGGGATATGCCCCGACATGCGCAGTGACCGCCCAAACAGCGGCACTTTAAACAGCACATCCTTAATCAGAATGCTGGTTGGCTCGCTCACCAGGGTAGTGATGATGGCCGGGTCGCTGGTGCTGGGGTGATTGGCTACCAGGATGACCGGGCCATCGGGGCGCCTGGCTTTCCACAATACATTCATTTTTAATGCAATCAGGGCAAACAGACTCACCAGGGCGCGCCCCAAACCATACCAGATTCTTTGAAACATATTCTTTTCCTCTTGTGATGTACAGACACAACTGAATACACACCCCTGCTTGCAGGGTCAAACACTACCTGGAGAAACCAGGCCGATTGTATGGATGGATGCTTGCTGTCAATGGATGAGGATCAGAATCCCCGCTGGGAAAACAGATCACGAGGAACGGCGACGAAGTTTCTTTTAGACAAACGCAAGATCATTTCACCTTATATAACACCGGGTCTGCGTTGCAGTTACTGTAGCAAGTTGCTTGTAAGGTTTGATTGGTTACGCGAGTGACTTCCGCCATGCACCATTTCATCCATATTCTTCGTCAAGATGAGGATACCACAAAAAAATTAGAATGAATGAGAAATCACCTATCTGGATTATCGAAAATCATGCAGTTTTTTATTACAATTGATCCAGAGGAGACCTGCAACATGAGTGAACAAAGTGGACAACGGATTACCATCCAAAACGGCAAGCTGAACGTGCCGGACTGCCCGGTACTGCCCTTTATTGAAGGTGATGGCTCTGGGCCAGACATCTGGCGCGGGGCGCAGCCGGTATTTGATGCCGCGGTTGAAAAAGCGTATGGCGGCAGGCGCAAAATTGTGTGGAAAGAAGTGCTGGCTGGCGAGAAAGCCTTTAAGCTGACGAACAATTGGCTTCCTGCAGAAACCCTGCAAGCATTCCGCGAATACCTGGTTGGGATCAAAGGCCCACTGGCAACCCCCGTCGGCGGCGGGATGCGCTCGCTCAATGTAGCCCTACGCAAAGAATTGGATTTATACGTTTGCCTGCGCCCGGTGCGTTACTTTGAAGGTATCCCTTCACCGGTGAAACATCCCGAAAAAATCGATATGGTCATTTTCCGCGAGAATACGGAGGATCTGTACGCGGGGATTGAGTTCGAGCAGGGAACGCCTGAAAATGCTCGCCTTAAGGAGCTTTTGAAGGAGAATTTTCCGGCTGAATACGCCAAAATTACCTTCCCCAATACCAGCGGATTGGGGATCAAGCCGATTTCTATCGAGGGAACCCGCCGGCTGGTGCGTGCCGCTATCGAGTACGCCCTGACAAACGGGCGCAAGAGCGTCACCCTCATCCATAAAGGCAATATTATGAAGTACACCGAGGGCGCTTTCCGCAATTGGGGCTATGAACTGGCGGCCGAGGAGTTCGGCGACCGGGTGTACACCTGGCAGCAGTGGGAAAAAACCAAAGCCGCCAAAGGCGAAGAGGCCGCCAACGCCGAACAGAACGAGGCCATCGCCCAGGGCAAGCTGGTTGTGAAAGACCTGATCGCCGATAACGCTTTTGCCCGCTTCCTGACCTATCCGGAAGAATATGACGTCATCGCCTCGCCCAACCTGAACGGCGACTATCTCTCTGACTTCCTGGCGGCCCAGGTAGGTGGGTTAGGGATCGCCCCGGGCGGCAACATTAACTACGTCACCGGGGCGGCGGTTTTTGAAGCCACGCACGGCATCGCTCCGCGCTCGGCTGGCCTCAACCGCGCCAATCCCAGCTCGGTCATCCTTTCAGGCGAGATGATGCTGCGCTACATGGGCTGGAACGAAGCCGCCGACCTGATTATTAAGGGCATTTCCGGCGCGATTAAGGCCAAAACCGTCACCCGCGATTTGGTCATTCAGGGCATCGAGGGCGCGACGCAGCTCAAGACCGATGAGTTTGGCCGGGCCATTATTAAACATATGGATGACTAGCGACTGCTCTGCACCTGGAGTTCGGCCTTTTGGGATAGGGGCAGGGAAACCTGCCCCTACTTTTGTAATTGCTAAATCCGTATCACGTGATGGCAGTATTCGCAGGTCACGCTGTCCATGCCGCGCAGAATCTGTTGGTTAATCGGCGCTCCACAGCTCGGGCATTGCGTGGGGGCGCTCTTTACCTTTTCCGCCGCTTTCTGATCCACCGCTACCGCCCGGTCGCCCTCGAAATCTTTGGCGCAGGCCCGGTTAATCAATGCCTGCCATGCCTCGCAGTCTTGCCCTTCCAGGTGAAACCACGCCGAGCGTACCGGCGCGCCATGCCCAAAATGGATCGTCAGATGATCCTCATTCTTAAACAGACCCTTTTTGGCTGTCTCTACCTTTTCCACCAGTGCCACCGGGGCTTCGAGTATTAGCTCTTGCACCGTTTCCTTTTCTGTGGCGATAAACAGGAATTTCTTGGTGGCGACTTCCTCTTTTCGCTCAAAAATCAGGCGCTGATCCGTCAGGTACAGCACGCCCTTGGGGTCGTCTTTCTCCATGCGCTCATCGCGGGCGTAGCGCGCCTTCACTGCCATGATGGCGCCTTCAGTCGGCAGTAGTTTAAAGGATGCTTCGGCCAATTGGGTCAGCATCCACTCAATCCGATCTAACTCTTGCTCAGTGGCCTGCACTTCGGCCTGAAAGCTGTTATAACTGCCCTGAATGGCACTGCGCGCCGCGCCAACTTTGCTTTCGAAGGTGGAGAGTGTGCGCTCGAAGCGCTCGGCCATGGGCAGGCCCACCGATGGGTTGCCCGCCGCGGCCTCTAGCTGGCTCATCTGCGCCGTGATGATGGACAATTCCGACTGCAAGGCCGGCGACTGCATTTCAATCTGGCGCAAGATTTGCGGATGAAGCGTTTCCCAACGCTCGCAGTACGCCTTGGCCCTGGCCTCTAGCCCTTTGCCAAATACGTACCCTTTGGCCCGCAGACTTTGAACCCGCTGCTCGATCTTGTGAAGATCTGAATCCAGGTCTTCTACCTGATCGCGGACGCTCGCCAGGCGCACATCTGATTGCAGGCTTTGCACCTTGTAGCGGATCGAACTCAACCTGGCGTTGAGCTGTTCCTGGGGAGTCTGTTCCGTCATACTGCCTCCAAAAAGTGATTGAAACTTGGGCGCTCCGCTCAGGTAGATGTCCAGCACCGACTGGTCTGAAGAACGTCCCTGCTGGATTACTGAGTTAGGCAAAATCCTCTTCTGCCATTGCTTCCCGCGCTGGCGTAATGATCGGCCAGTCTAATAAGAGGACTTCGGTTAACAGCCGGGTGTTCAGGTTCTGATCCAGGCGGCCAAGGGCTTTTTCCAGGTCGGTAACGCACGCCCTGGCAGACGATAGGCCCACGCGGCGGGCCAGTGCGTTGATTTCATTTTCCAGATCAAGATTTACTATCGGCAGGTCGGGCGCGGCGGCGCGCAGCATCACGTCGCGCCAGAAGGACAGCCAAACGCTGTAGATCTCGCGCAGTGTCTCGCGGTCTTTTGAAATCGATTCGGCGTGGCTGAACCGCTCGCGCCGGCTGGCCGTCAGCAGATTGAGTAAGTCACTGAGGAAGCCGTGGCGCTGATCTCGTAGTTCCTGATGATCTTTCAGGCGCAGGGCCATCCCCATCCGCCCGCCGGCCAGGTGCGCCAACTGGCGAGCTTCTGGCGCGGGCAGTTCGAGCTTTTCCAGTTCGTTGGTCAGGCGCTCCAGCGGCATGGGGCGCAGGCGCAGCACCTCGCAGCGCGAGAGGATGGTGGGGAGCAGGTTTTCAGCCGAGTCGGCGGTGAGCAGCAGGATGACGCGCCGGGGCGCTTCTTCGAGGGTTTTCAGCAGGGCATTTTGGGCGTTGGGGTTGGCAGTCTGAAAGTTCAACAGCAGGGCCACCCGGTAGCGGGCTTCGTAGGGCAGCAGCGCCAGGCTGTGCTGTAACTCGCGGATTTGCTCCACTTTGATAACGGCGCTGTCGGCTTCGGCCTGCACCACGGCCAGGTCGCTGTGCTGCATGGCCTCGGTCTGGCGGCAGATGCGGCAGGTCCCACAGAACTCACCGGGGGCGGGCGGTTGCAAGCAGTTGAGCGCCCGGGCAAAGCTTAACGCCAGGGTGCGCCGCCCCACGCCAGGCGGTCCGGTGAACAGATAGGCGTGGCGCACTTCGCCGCGGCTGATATGCCCGCGCAGCAGGCGTTCTGCCCACTCGTGGCCTTTAATTCCCCAATCCATGTTCAAATTCTATCACTGACGAGGTGAAAGTGCAGCACCGGCACATCTTGATATAACCCTCCATTGGCAATCAGGCGGTAGCCGGCCTGTTCCAGCCGGAACTCGCGTACCAGGCTTTGCACCGTCGCAAACAGGTCGCGCTGAAACTCGCCGTCTTCGGGCGGCACATCCAGCAGCGAGCGGTAAGCGCGCCGGGGGACAATCAGAATATGTACCGGGTAAGAAGGGCGGGGGTGATGAAAAGCCAGCAGCGAACCGGTCTCGCGCAGGCGTTGCACAGGGATCGCAAAACTCATATGGGCAAAAACCTCGCGGATCAACCATCCGGCGAACCGGGAGCGCGCCAGATGGAACAAGCAGCCTCGCAGCCAGTCCCCTACCATTTAACGGACCGAGGCGGCCAGGTTCTTCATCAGTGGGGCGATCCGTCCGTGAACGGCATCCCAATCGTGCTGGATGTCCACAAAAATCGTCCCGGGGGGCTTGGAGAGCGACACAATGCCAAAACTGACCCCATGCGGGGCGTCTGGACCGGCCGAGATGACATTCAGGCCGCAGGAAGCAAAAGCCGCGGCGAGTGGTTCTACCAGGGCCTGCTGGTAATACGCCAGGGCTTCCGGCGCGCTTTGCCCGCCGTGCCCAATGATCGCCACCGGGCGGCCAGCCAGGCCAAAGCGGAAGTTCTGCTCGTCGGCGCACCAGCCCAAGTAGGCCATTTCTTCCATCTTCTCTAGCAGGATCATCAGCTTTGAGGGCAGCGGCGCGTAATGGGGCGCAACCACCACCAGACCATCGGCCTGGAGCATCTTTTCAAATACGCGGTTAAAAGCCCGGTCGCGCGCGCAGCGTTGGGTTGTCACGCACTGCCCGCACATCCGGCAGGGTTTCATCTCATAGTCAATCAGAGGCAGTACTTCCGCCTCGGCCCCCGGGCATTCAAACTGCAAGATCGCGGCGGCCATCTGGCAGGCGCGCACCGAAGCACTGCGGCGGCGCGCTACCTCGATATTGGATGCCGAGATACATAGAAATTTCATTTGGGGGTTCCTCTCTAAACCGCATGGCCGATACTGTGAGTATAACTCATCTTACTTATCCGCGCCCGGCCCCATGATGCGGGTTTTGATAGTCCCTTCTACTGTTTTGATAGGAATTGATAGCTTCCAGCCCCTATATTCAGACTGGCCTGCGGGCGCGCTTACTGGCGCAGTTGCCCAGGGCGTGATGATCTTTGTATTGAATGATGGAGATGAGAACATGGAAGTACCCCGGCACTGGCGGATGAAGAAACAACGTTACGCAATGGTTGGAGAAACCTGCCCGGATTGCCATTCCCCAATTTTTCCGCCGCGCGCGGTTTGCCCTCACTGCGAGGAGCGGCGGCGCACAGCGAGCCTGTCTTTGCCGCACGCCTCACTGCTGGCTTACCAGGAGAAGCCCCAAACGGTGGAACGATAGACCATCAGCGCGCGCCGCATCGGACGATGTAAAGTGAAACGCCGGTAACAGCCCGGCGTTTTTTGCCGGTTGGGTGTTGTTAATCAAAATGGTACCAATCCTTAAACATTCCTTAAAGTGGCTGTGAATCTCCGATAAGTTTGATATATAATGAATTTACATAGGGTTAATGAACTTCATACGGGAGGGAGGCTTCAATGCAAATAACCATCCGGCATATCCTGGAAGTGAAAGGTTATGACATCTGGACCGTTGGGCCCGAGACCAGCGTATACGATGCCCTGCGGATGATGAGTGATAAGGATGTCGGCGCGCTGCTGGTGATGGAAAACGACAAAATGGTGGGGATCGTCTCAGAGCGCGACTATGCTCGCAAGGTAGTTCTACTGGGGAAAACCTCGCACAGTACCAAAGTATCTGAAATTATGAGCGGCACCCTGTTCACCATCCACCCCGACCAAACTGTAGAAGAGGCTATGGAACTGATGAACAACAAGCGTATTCGCCACCTGCCGGTGGTGGATGATGGCGGGCGGCTGATTGGGGTGATCTCACAGCGCGACGTGATGCGCGCCATTATCTACAAGCAGCGCGCGGTGATCAGCGATTTGGAAGACAAAGTTCTGAAATAGCCTTTTGCCTTCCGTTGGGTAAAGAAAAGCAGCGTGCATGGTGCGGCGTCCTGGCCGTACAACGCACGCTGCTTTGTTAGGGTTGAGCTTAATCGGTCAATTCAAACTCACCCTGTAGCCCGCTGACGCTGGAAGGCCCGATCCAGACGTGATAATGCCCCGCTTCGAGCAGAGGGCGATCCTCTGGCCCGGCAAAGGCCAGTTCTTCCGCCGGCAGGCTGAACATTACCCGGCGGGTTTCGCCTGGCGCGAGCGAGACGCGCTGGAAGCCCTTTAATTCCTTCACCGGGCGGCTGACGGCCCCCACCAGATCGCGGACGTACAACTGCACGATCTCATCTCCGGCGCGCGGCCCCTGGTTGGTGATCGCGGCGCTGAACTCGGCCCGCCCGCTGAGGGAGACGCGCGGCGTGGCAACGTGCAGGTCGTGGTAATGGAAGGTGGTGTAGCTCATCCCAAAGCCAAAGGGGAACAGTGGGCTGAAGGGCAGGTCAATGTAGCCGGTGGAAAAGATGTCGGACTGGGTGGGCCGCCCGGTATTTTTGCGGCTGTAGTAGATGGGAACCTGCCCGGTAGCGCGAGGGAAGGTAACGGGCAGCTTGCCGCTGGGGTTGGCGCGGCCAAAGAGCAGGTCGGCGACGGCTCCGCCGCCTTCCACGCCCGGATGCCAGGCGTAGAGGACGGCATCGGCCAGCTCGACTTCGCGGGTGATTGCCAATGGGCGGCCAGCCAGCACTACCAGGACGATGCGCAGGCCGTTATCGTGCGCGGCGGCGATGAGTTCGCGCTGACCGGCAGGCAGTTCGAGGGAGGTGACGCTGCTGGCTTCGCCGCTGCGGGCGGGGTGCTCGCCCACCACGATCACAGCCACATCTGCGCTGCGTGCCCGATGAATGGCCTGATCGGGCGCAGTGCCTGGCAGGTGCACGCGCGTGTTGGCGGACGCAGCCTGGCGGATGGCCTCGGCAATGGAGGTTACATCTTCGGCGCGCCCGTCCAGGGTCCACGCGCCGAATAACTCGGATTGGGCGTAGGCCAGCGGGCCAAATACGGCAATACTGCGCACATTCTCGTCAAAAGGCAGAACCGGCGCGCCGGGATGGCCGTTTTTCAGCAAGACGATGGACTCTTGCGCCAGGCGGCGGGCCACCTGGCGGTGTTCCGGGGTTAACAAAACAGACCGGGCGCGTTCCGGGTCCTGGAAGGGGTTTTCGAACAGCCCGGTGAGCAGTTTAACGCGCAGAATGCGGCGCACGGCTTCGTCGAGCATCTCCACCGGCACGCGGCCCGACTGCACCAGCCCGGCCAGGTTGTGGGCATACGCCTGCGAAACCATGTCCATATCCACCCCGGCCCACAGACTTTTGGCGGCGGCTTCTGCGGCGCTGCCGGCCACGCCGTGTTGGATCAGTTCCATCACAGCGTTCCAGTCGCTCACCACAAAGCCCTGAAAACCCCATTCTTCGCGTAGAATTTCCGTCAGCATGTGGCGGTTGGCGGCCACCGGGATGCCGTTGAGGTCGTGAAAGCCCGACATGATGGTAGCGACTCCGGCGCGGACGGCGGCATGGAAGGGCGGCAGATATACGTCGCGCATCTGGCGCATAGAGACTTCGGCGCGGTCGTAATCGCGCCCACCCTCGGCCAATCCATACCCGGCATAGTGCTTGGCGCAGGCGGCCACTTTGTCGGGCCGGGCCATATCGTCGCCCTGGTAGCCGCGCACGGCGGCGGCGGCGTTGCGGCTGCCCAGGTAAGGGTCTTCGCCAAAGCCTTCAGCGATGCGCCCCCAACGCGGGTCGCGGGCGATGTCGAGCATGGGGGTAAAGAACCACTTAATCCCCTGCGGAGCGGCTTCGCGCGCGGCGACGGCGGCGGCCTGCTCTACCAGGTCGGGGTCCCAGGCGGCGGCCTGACCCAATGGGATCGGGAAGACGGTGCGGTGGCCGTGAATCACATCGCGCCCTAACAGCAGAGGGATGCCCAGACGCGACTCTTGTACCGCCGCGCGCTGGTAGGCGTTGCTCATCTCTGTTTCGGCTCCGGGGGGCAGGTCTTTGCCAGCCCAGGCTGAACCGGCAAAGATGCTCGACCCAACCCGCCCCTGGCGCACGTCGTCCAGAGTTTCGGTGGTGAGCTGCATCACCTGGTTGGTCTGGCCGACTTTTTCTTCCAGGGTCATCTGGCTGAGGAGTTGGTTGATGCGTTCTTCAATGGATGGGTTGGTGAGTTGGATGGTCATGGGCAGGCGCTCCTGATGGGTTGCATGCAGTAAGTATGAGAACATGCATAGTATACCTGGATTCTTGCTAGAATTAACCAGTCATTCTCACCCGATACCCGGAGATACCCGCGCATGATCCTGTGCATCAACCCCAATGCCGCTATTGATAAAACCGTCACCGTTGAAGCGCTGCGGGTGAACGCGATTAACCGCCCCACGTTTGAACTGGCTCTGCCCGGCGGAAAGGGCTGCAACGTGGCGCGCGTGATTAAAACGTTGGGCCGGCAGGCGGTGGTGATGGGCTGGGCCGGGGGGCACGCCGGGCGCTTCATTGTAGATGGGCTGCGTGCGGAGGGCATCGGCGCGGCTTTTGTGCGTACCGCCCAAGAAGCGCGCACCTGTCTGTCAATCCTCGATCTATCTGCCGGGACGGTGACGGAGATTTACGAGCAGGGCCGCCCGGTGACGGAGCGCGAGGTTCAATCCTTTTATGCCCTCTACCGCAGGTGGCTGGAGCGCGCGCATTGGGTGACGCTTTCCGGCAGTCTACCGCCGGGAGCGCCGGTAGATTTTTACGCTGAACTCATCCGCCTGGCGCGGCGGCGCGGCGTTCCGACAGCCCTGGACGCGAGTGGAGCGCCCCTGAAAGCAGGGTGGCAGTTGGGCCGCCCGGCCATGCTCAAGTGTAACCGCGCTGAGTTGAGCGAACTGGTAGGCCGCCCACTGACTGAACTGAATGATCTGGTGCAGGCGGCCCGCGCGCTGGCGCAGGAAGGCGGTTCGCGCGTGGTAGTCACGCTGGGAGCATCTGGGGCGGTGGCGTGTGAGCCGGCGGCGGAGGACCAGCCGGCGGCGGACGACCTGCCGGCGGAGGGCGGGTCCGTCCGCGCCTGGCTGGCGCAGCCCCCGCGCGTGCAGGCCGCCAGCGCGGTTGGCTCTGGCGATGCGGTGCTGGCCGGGCTGGTCTGCGCCCTGCTGGATGGACAGCCGTTTGCCGCGGCCCTGCGCCTGGGAATGGCCGCCGGAGCCGCCAATACCCTGCTGTTGGGAGCGGGCCGCCTGCGCAAAGAGGATGTTGACGCGCTCCGAGATCAAATTCGCGTGGCGGAAGTGCCGTAAGGGTTTGCGCAAAAAAAACTTTCGTGTTAAAACCAGAGAGATGTACCCGTGGGGGAGAATCTTGTGTTTTGGAGGGAAAACCCATGCAGTCATCTCAAGAAACTTCACTTTCGGCCCCGCGCGACTGGCCGCGCCTCAGCGCGGACCTGGCGGAATTCTCGCCGCGCGCTCTGCCGGTGTTACAGCGCATGGTCGAGCGTTACCCTGAACTGCGCCCGTGCGCCCCAGATCTGGCCCGCGCGTTTGAGGTCATCGCCCGCGCCTTCGAGCGGGGCGCCACTTTGTTTGTCTGCGGCAACGGTGGCAGCCAGGCCGATGCGCTCCACATTGCCGGTGAGTTAGATAAATCCTTCCGCCACCCCCGGCCCCTAAGCGCCGAACAGAAAAAACGTTTGGAGGGGCTGCCGGGTGGAGCGGAACTGGCCGCGCACCTTCAACGCGGCCTGCCTACCATCCCGTTGGGGGCTAACCCCGCGCTGAGCAGCGCGATTGCCAATGATAACCCCCTGCCGCACATTGGTTTCGCCCAAGAACTTTACGCCCTTGGAAAAAAAGGGGACGTGCTGCTGGGCATCTCGACCAGTGGTAAAGCGCAAAACGTGCGCTACGCGGCTGTGACGGCCAGAGCGTTGGAAATGACCGTCATCTCGCTGACCGGCCCGGAGGGCGGGCCGCTGGCGAGCCAGGCTGATATTGCCATTCGCGCGCCCGGAACGGATACGCCCGAAATTCAGGGCTGGCACATTCAGTTGTATCACTGCCTTTGTGATATGATCGAAGTTCACGCCTTCGAGAGAGATTAGTCCTGCATGAGCATCATTTTTGGCTTCGATATCGGCGGTTCCAAAACCGGCCTGCTGTTAGGCGACGAACAGGGCCAGGTATTGCGGCGCGTCGAAATTCCAACCCCCGCGCGCGAACCCTTCGGCCCGGCGCTGGAACAGATGGTGACCGCCGGGCGGTCGTTTCTGGCGGCCTGCCGCGCGGATGGGCTGCCGGTTCCTCAACGCGTCAGCGTGGCGGTGGGCGGCCCGCTGGATATTGAGCGGGGCATCCTATATGCGCCGCCTCACCTGGCGGCTTGGGGCGAGGCGCACCTAAAAACTGGCCTCGAGGCGGCCTTTGGCCTGCCGGTTGATGTGGAACACGATGGTAATGCCGGGGCCCTGGCCGAATTTTATTTTGGGGCCGGGCGCGGCGCTCGCAATATGATTTTTCTGACGATGGGGACGGGCCTGGGCGCTGGCCTGATTTTGGACGGCAAAATTTATCACGGTTCAACCGATATGGCTGGCGAGGTTGGGCATATCCGCATGGCCCCCGATGGCCCGGTGCAGTACGGCAAAGCTGGTTCGTGGGAGGGGTTTTGCAGTGGGGCCGGCCTGGTGAGCCTGGCGCACTGGCGGCGGCCCGGCCAATGGCCTTCTGACCTGACCCCCCGCGACCTGATCAGCGCTGCCCGCGGCGGCGACCCGGCGGCCTGTGAGGTTGTCCGCGAGGCCGGGCGCTGGTTTGGCCGCGGCCTGGCCGTGCTGGTGGATATCCTCAACCCTGACGTGATTGTTGTGGGAACCCTGGCCGTGGTGCTGGGTGACCTGCTGTTGGACCCGGCGCTGGCTACGCTGCGTGAAGAGGCTCTTCCGCGCGCTGTTGCGGCCTGCCGGGTGGTCCCCGCCGAATTGGGCAGCCGCCTGGGTGACGTGGCCGCCCTGATGGCGGCAATTGTCAGGCTGCGACCGGGGAACCCTCCGCCGCGCTTTGAATAAACGCCTTTCTATGCCTTCTAGCCTGCTCCGCCGCGTCTTTGCCCTCCGCTCGCATCCCGCCGTTTTTGCGGCGGCCCTGCTGGGGGTATGCGCGGCGGCTTACGCTTTCTGGATTCCCCAGTTGGGCTTTTACTGGGACGATTTCCCCATGAACTGGATCGCCGCCACGATGGGCGGCGAAGGGTTGGGACGCTATTTTTCCACCAACCGGCCCTTCTGGGGGCTGTTCTACCGGCTGACGACCCCCCTGTTGGGCAGTGCGCCTCTCCCCTGGCATGTCTTTGCCTTGTTGCTGCGTTGGGGCAGCGGCATGGCGTTCTGGTGGCTGGTGCGCCTGACCTGGCCGCGCCAACGGGTCTTCGCCGATTGGGCCGCATTGTTGTGGGTGGTCTACCCTGGCTTCAGCCAGCAGGCGATTGCCTTCCTATATAGTCACTTTTTCATCATCCTCAACCTGTACCTGCTGTCTTTATGCTTCACGCTGTTGGCGGTGCGCCATCCGCGCTATTTCTGGCCGTTTTCGCTGGCCGCCTGGGCCGCATCTGCCGCCAATCTGCTCTCGATGGAGTATTTTTTCCTGCTCGACCTGCTCCGCCCGGTTTGGGTGTGGCTGGTCTTGGGAGATTCTCCGGTGGGGCGGCGGGCGGACGGGTTTGAAAAGCACCGATTGTTGAAAACCGCTCAAATCTGGCTGCCCTATCTGGTTATTTTCTTCGGTGCGATGGCCTGGCGCTCGTTGGGCGTGGGGTTTCAGACCTATCAACCCGCCCTGATAGACCGCCTGCGGGCCGACCCGCTTTCGGCGCTGCTCAACCTGGCGGGGCGGGCGCTGGCCGATATCTGGCTGGCAACCGCCGGAGCCTGGGCCAGAGCGTTTACCCTACCGGCAGGCGCGGAATTCAGCGGGCGCTTCTGGCTGTTGTATGGACTGGCAGCGGTGGGCGCGGGCCTGCTGGCGTTGGTTTCCCTTCTGACGGCCCAGGGGCCTGCCGGGCGCGCCCGCGCCTGGTTGTGGCAGCCCCTGGCGGTGGGCGCGCTGGCCTTGATGGTCGCGGGCGGCCCTTTCTGGCTGACCGACCTGAAGATTTACCTGTCGTTTTCGCACGACCGCTTTACTCTGCCCTTTATGATCGGAGCCAGCCTGGTGAGCGCGGCGCTGCTGGCGGCGCTGCCCCTGCCGCGCTGGGGGCCGGCGGTGATGGTGGCTCTAGCGGTGGGGGCGGCGGCAGGAATGCAGTTCCAGCAGGGCTATCTTTACCGGCACGATTGGAACCTGGTGAATACATTTTTCCAGCAGATGCTCTGGCGCATCCCTGACTTACAGCCGGGAACCGCCCTGCTGACCAACGAACTGCCTATGACGCACTACACCGATAATTCCCTTTCGGCCCCGCTGAACTGGGTTTATGACCCCGACGGCGGCCCCCAACGCGCCGCTCAGCGCATGGATTATATTTTGTACTACCCCAGCCTGCGCGCCGAGACGGAAAGCTGGATTGCCCGACTGCAAAAGGACCGCCCCATCCGGCGCGATTACCTGGCCGCCCAATTTGAGGGTAACAGCTCGCAGGTGGTGATTCTGTATTTCCAGCCGCCCGCCTGCCTGCGGGTGTTAGACCCCGACCTGGACGCCGTTAACTGGATGACTCCCGAAGAACTGCGCGCCGTGCTGCCGCTGGCGACCACACAGTCGATTCTGCCAGCGGCGCGTCCCGGCCAGCCCGCTCCGCGCCTGCCAGAGCAGATTTTTAACGACGAGTCTGCCCCCAACTGGTGCTATTATTTTGAGAAGGCCGACCTCGCCCGCCAGGTGGGGGATTGGGAAACGGTGACGCGCCTGGGGGATCTGGCTTTGGCCGGCAGTGATTATCCCAATGACCCGGCTGAACGTCTGCCTTTTGTCGAAGGGTATGCCCATACCGGTAACTGGCAGCGGGCGCTGGAAGTCAGCCGCGCCAGTGGAGCCGTATCGCCGGTGATGAAGCCGGTGCTGTGCCGGTTGTGGGAACGCATTGGGCGCAGCACGCCGGTCTCGCCGGAACAGCAAGCGGCGTTGGCCCTGGCGCGGGCCGAAAATGAATGTGCGCATTAATCTCTCCTGGCGCGTCCGCGCCGGAAGAGATAATCACTAACAACCGAGGTGAACGATGAAAGTATTGGTTACCGGCGGCGCCGGTTATATCGGCAGCACCATTTGTTCGGCGCTCAAAGACAGCGGGCATACGCCCATTATCCTCGATTCATTGATTACCGGCCGCCCGGAATTTACCCGGAGCCATATCTTTTACCAGGCCGATATTGCTGATGAAAGGGCCGTGCGGCAGGTGTTTCAGGATCATCCAGACATTTTCGCGACCATTCACTGCGCCGCGCTGATCGTCGTCCCCGAATCGGTGGAGCGGCCCTATGATTACTACCGTGAGAATGTCTGCAAGTCGCTTGAATTTTTCAACCTGCTGCGCCTGTTGGGGCATGGGCGCGTGGTGTTTAGCTCATCGGCTTCCGTCTATGATGTCGTTCCCGGCTATATGGTGACGGAAGAGGCCCCGCTTAAGCCCAGCAGCCCTTACGCCCGCACCAAGTATATGATGGAAATGATCTTGAAGGATATGTGCGCGGCCTATGGGATGGAAGGGATCGCTTTGCGCTACTTTAACCCCATCGGGGCCGATCCCAAGATGCGCTCGGGGATTCACATTGAAAAGCCTTCGCACGTGTTGGGCAAGCTGGTAGATACGGCTTTGGGGCGGCTGCCGGAGTTTGAAATTACCGGCACGAACTGGCCTACCCGCGACGGTACAGGCATCCGCGATTACATTCACGTGTGGGACCTGGCCCAGGCCCACGTGATGGCGGTGGAGCAGTTCGAGCAGGTCTTTGAACGGGCCGGCAGCCCTGCCTCGCGCTATGTGGTGATTAACCTGGGAACAGGCCGAGGGGTAACGGTGCGCGAACTGGTGACGGCCTTTGAAAAGGTCTACGGCCAGACCATTCGCAAGAGCGAAAAACCGCCGCGCCCCGGCGACGTGGCCGGAGCTTATGCCAACGCCGATACCGCCCGCCGCTTGCTTGGCTGGGAAGCCAAACTACCCATCGAGCAGGGCATTGCCGATGCGCTTAAATGGGCTGAAATCCGCGAGCAGATCATCAAGTACCGCTAAGCGGCCAGGCGCACATCCGGTGTGATTTGCGCTTTGTTGTATAATAGAGGCACGCCAGAAGAGAATACGCCGCCCCATCTTGCTTCAATTTCTTCAGGAGCAGGGTTGTGTAATCTTTTTCTGGATAGGATCGCACGATTCATGTCAGGCCATCGAGATTACCTTGAACATTACGAATCAACAGGTCGGGCGGGTTGGGCTTTCCGGCTGGGGGCGGCGCTGCTCATCCTCTTCCTGTGGATATTGCCTTCGCCAGCGGCTTTGGCGCAGTCTGTTCCCGAAGGGCCCGAGACGCGGCTGGCGCTGGCTGGTTTCGATGACCGGGGCTTCCCCACAGTGGCGCTGCGCATGGAAGCCTGGGATGCTCAGGGGAATTTTCTATCTGGCCTGAAGCCGGACGATGTAGAAGTCGTTGAGGCCGGGGTGCGCATCCGGCCAGAGCGCGTGGAAGAGGTAGAAGTGGGCTTGCAGTTTACCCTGGCGGTGAACCTTAGCCCGGCTCTCGGCAACCATGTGCAGGGGGCCAGCCAGTACGAGCATTTGCGCCAGGCTCTACTGCGGTGGGCCAGAGCACAGCGGAGTCAGGACAGCGATTTTAGCTTTGCCACCCCCACCGGCCTGTATCTGATCCATTCGAACCAGCCTTCCGAGTGGAGCGAGGCGCTGCAAGCCTATCGGCCAGACCTGGCGAAGATGCAGCCCAGCCTGAACAGCCTGGCCGAAGCCCTGAATCTGGCAACCGAAACGAGCGAGGAAGAAACCCGCCGGGCCATCCTATACATCACCCCGGCGCTCCCAGCCAATTTAGAAGCCAATTTGCTCGAACTCAGCCAGCGGGCCGCCGAGTTGGGCGTGAAGGTCTGCGTGTGGTTGGTCGCTCCTGCTTCTAACGCGCCGCTGCCCTCAGATCATCCACTGCGCCGGCTGGCCGCAGATACCGGCGGGGCCTTTGAACAGGTGTATTTCCCGGAAAGCAAAATTGACCCGGACGTTTTTCTCAACCCGCTGCGGAAAATGTATCTCATTCATTATCAATCGGCCCTGCGGCAGAGCGGAGACTACCCGGTGAAGGTGCAGGTTCAGTACGAGGGCCAGACACTGCTCTCCGATGCCCGCACTTTCTCCGTCATGGTGAAGCCGCCCAACCCAATCTTTTTGTCTCCCCCGGCGGAAGTAGAGCGCGCCTGGCGCGTGCCCGGCGGCGCAGATGCGCCGGCGGTGCTTCTGCCAGAAGCCGTTGAACTGCAAATTCTGGTCGAGTTTCCTGATGCTCACCCGCGCGCGCTTACCGGCGCTCGCCTGTATATGGACGGTAAACTGGTCGCCGAGAATACCCGCCCACCGTATGACCGCCTGATCTGGCCGTTATCTGGCGTGGAAGACACCGGCGAACATCTGCTGCGCGTGGAAGTGGTGGATGAACTGGGGCTAAGCGGGACGAGCACGGAGCTGCCGGTTGAAGTGCGCGCTCCAACTGCGCTGCCCAAACAGCTTACCGGGCGCATTCTGGTGGACCTGAACACGCGCAACCTGCTGATTCTGGCGTCAGTGGGAATCTCTGGGGCGGTTTTGGTGATGGTGCTGATCTTCAACGACCGTCGGGGCAAAACGGCGCGCGCTGAGACTAAGAGCATCCGCCTTAACCGCAGAGCGGCGCGCCGGGCGGTGACGC
This sequence comes from Anaerolineaceae bacterium, assembly GCA_034434155.1. Classification (GTDB taxonomy): domain Bacteria; phylum Chloroflexota; class Anaerolineae; order Anaerolineales; family Anaerolineaceae; genus DSYU01. The sequence goes on along the minus strand of DAOUAC010000099.1, from coordinate 7,979 downwards.
GAGCGCCCTCACAAGGGGTTGTGCCTGCGCTACAGCACAATGGTGTGATCGAGGCAAGCGCTTCCCCGGCGCGTTTGGTCAGCTTGAATGAAGTGGAACAGCCTATCGTTGGGGCGACCATTCCCATCATGGGGCAAGAGATCACCATTGGCAGCGACCCCCGGCGCGCAACGCAGGTGATAGAGTCGCCCACTGTAGACGGTTTACACGCCCGGATTTACCGCAGTGAAAATGGCTGTTTTTTCCTGGCCGACAGCAACTCAGTGGCCGGAACCTGGATTAATTACGCCCCGATCACAGTGCATGGTGCGCGCCTCGAACACGGCGATTTGGTTCACATTGGCCGGGTGATGTTCCGCTTTGAACTGGCCGATCCGGCCCAGGCCAGAACCCCACAGGTAAAAGTCATTGGTTCGCAAGACCCCATTCCACTGCAAGCAGGCGATTCAAAATGATCCGTGTTGACAACACAGCCCTGCCCGTCCTGGCGATGACGCACCCAGGCATGAAGGGCAAAAACAATGAGGATAGTTACAGGGTTTCTGCTTTTGTCATGGATGGGCCCAACGGTGTGCCGGTCTTATTGGCCGTATTGTGCGACGGCATCGGCGGCCACCGCGCCGGCGAAGTAGCCTCAAAAATGGCGGTAGAGATCATCAGCCAGCGCGTGGCTGAAAGTGATGGCCGCAACCCCACCCACACCCTGCAAGAAGCGATCCACGAGGCCAGCCAGCGGATTCAAGAACAGGCCGCCAGCAACACCGAGCAGCACGGCATGGGAACCACCTGCGCCTGTGCCTGGATTGCGGGCGAGCGCCTGTATACGGCCACGGTGGGCGACTCGCGCATTTACCTGATGCGCGGAAACCGCATTTTCCAGCTCAGCACCGACCACACCTGGATTCAAGAGGCTCTGGATCGCGGTCTGTTGCAGCCCAACCAGGCAGTCAGTCACCCTAATGCTCACGTCATCCGGCGTTACCTGGGGTCTCCGGGCCTGCCCGAAGTGGATTTTCGCCTGCGGTTGAGCGAGAAGGAAACCGATTCACAGGCGGTTGCCAACCAGGGGATGCGCTTGCTGCCCGGCGACCGTCTGCTGTTGTGCAGTGATGGGCTAACCGATCTGGTGCGCGACGAAGAAATCTTAGGGGCCTTTTCGGGAATGTCTCAGGAAGAGGCCGGCCAATACCTGATCGGCCTGGCCAATGAACGCGGCGGGCATGACAATATCACCCTGATCGCAATTCAGGTTCCTCAGCCGGTGGAAGCAACGGTCAAAATTCCGGTGCGCCGTCCGGCGCGCTCGCTGGTACGCCGGCTGGCGGTGGGCTGTCTGGCGGTGGTGCTGTTGGGCGCGCTGGCTGGCGGCGTTTTGGGAGGCTATATCCTGTACATGCGCCCGGCTTCTCCCACGCCGCCGGTCACGCTCACGGCTACCATCCCAGAGCGCGCCACCCTGCCGGCCCGTCCCCCTGGTGGCCTGCTCACCGCCACCTTTACCCTGCCGCCGATTCGCACGCCCACGCCCATGCGCACTCCCCGCCTTACCCTTGCCCCTACGGTAACGCCCTGGCCCACCAACACGGTCACGCCGCCGCTGCCGGTGGTGACGGTGCTTCCTTAAGAACTTTCCCAAAAATGTGTTTGGAATGTGAAGGGGTCACTGCCCGTACTTTTCCAGGATTGCCAGCACGATATCGGCGTAACGGTAGCCCATATCCATCGGCCCATAGGCTTTGAGCGCATCGCGGACGTTGCCATGCCGGGCGATCAGGCTGGCAAGCATGCGGGCGCCGTACTGAATATTAAAATCGGGGTCGTAGAGTTCTTCCATGCTGGGGCGCGAGGCGAAACACGGCCCGTTGATGCACTGAAATTTGGCGGCCAGGCCGTCTCTGGGCATGACCTGCATCAGACCGACGGCGCCGCTTTTGGAGTAGGCATTGGGGTTTCCGCCCGATTCTTGCAGCATGACGGAGGCGACCAGGTTGGGGTCCAGGCCGTATTCGGAAGCGTAAAGCGTGATTTTATCGCACCACTGTTGGATGGATTGTGGAAAGGCAGGGCTGATGGCGCAGTCAGAGACTTCAGGGGCAGACGCCGGAGCCGCAGGGATGGCCTGCTGTTCCTCGACCCGGATTTCTCCGGCGCCTGTCACCGACTGGAACACGCGGGCAGGTTGGACGACTGCTCCGGCCGGGCTTAGGGTGAACCCCTGGCGCGCCCCGACCAGAAAATTGGTGAATAAGACTAAAAATAAGATTCCTGCCAGTGTGCCGGGAAAGACTGCTTTTTGTACCGCGGTCATAGCATCCTTGTTCCTTTCATCCGGACTTAAGAATAGCACTTTTGTTCTAAAAATTCAAGGATGAAAGGCTTAAGAATCGGTTATTTTTGGGTCGCAAAATACAGACCTCTGGAGAAGAAGCCATGCGCGCTGTGCAAACCTTGCCGCCGCTGTATCGCAGTATCGGAACGTTAGATATCACCAAAGACCGGCGCGCATTGATCTTTATGAACTTTATGGGCATGGCGCTGCTGGTGGTCTTTGGATGGTTGTTTATGCAGGCCATTCTCAGGGTGCGCGGTCCAGAACTGGCAGGGGTGCTCAGCGTGCGAGCTGGCTCGATCTTCGATGCGGCCCTGCTGATTGCCTGGGTATTAGGGTTGACGGCCTTCTACGTGACTCTGCACGAAGCCATTCATGGGGTGTGTTTCTGGTGGTTTACGCGCTCGCGCCCCCGCTTTGCCTTTCGCTGGACGCATGCCTATGCCGCCGCGCCCGATTGGTATCTGCCGCGCAACTCCTACCTGATCACCACGCTTGCGCCCTTGGTGGTGATCACCCTGGCCGGTCTGGCGCTCGTGCCGATCGTTCCGGTCACGTGGCTGGTGAGCTTGTGGTTTGTGCTGACAATGAACGCCGCCGGGTCGGTAGGTGATTTGTGGGTGGCCGGCTGGCTGCTGCGCCAGAAACCCACCTGCCTGGCACAAGACCGCGGTGACTCGGTGACGCTCTATATCCCTTAAATTGGGTGGAAATTTAGAAGAAAGGGTAGTATTCAAACCAACGAATTTGGTGTACAATTGTTCTGAAAACACTTGTTTTCAATCGTGAATCGAGTGCAGTTACACATAAGGAAGGATTGTGAAATGACGTACCATACCCTCATTATCATCGGAAACCTCGGCCGTGACCCTGAAATGCGCTATACCCCCTCGGGGCAAGCCGTCACCAGCTTTTCGGTGGCTTCTAACCGCTCCTATACCGGCCAATCCGGCGAAAAGGTGGATGAAACGATCTGGTTCCGGGTGACCGCTTGGGGCAAGCTGGCGGAAACGTGCAGCCAGTATTTACATAAGGGTTCGAAAGTCTTGGTGGAAGGCCGGCTGACGCCGGACCCCAAGACTGGCAGCCCCAAGACTTTTCAACGGCAGGACGGCAGCACTGGCGCTTCGTATGACGTGACCGCCACCACGGTGCGCTTCCTGTCCTCGCGCGCGGAGGGCGCCGGCGAAGGCATGATCGAGGCCACCGGCGACAACGGAGGCGAGGATATTCCCTTCTAATCCTAAGCAAATGACCTGAAACCTGTGGGGGGTATTGCCAGATACCCCCCATCGTCTTGTCTCTACCTCAGTTTCACATACGAAATCCCATGGAAAATTTACCGATCATCGCCGAAAGAATCCATCAGGCGTTCGAAGCCCGCACCCAGGCGCGCGACCGCGCGCTGGCCCAAACCCGCCACCTGACGCGCCACGCTGCCCAGGCGATTCGCGCCATCCACCGTGATGAGCGCGCCGCCGCCCACGAGCAGCTTGACCAGGCTCGCGAGCTGCTGCGCCTGCTCCAGCAAGACCTGGCCGATTATCCCGAGCTGTATTATGCCGGTTATACTCAAGACGCGATTAAAGAATTTGCCGAAGCCAGTATTACCTGCGCCATTATCGAGAATCAGCCCCTGCCGCTGCCGGAAGAACTGAAGGTAGAGCCGGCCACCTATATCAACGGCCTGGCCGAAGCGGTCGGTGAACTGCGCCGCAAATGCCTGGATATTCTGCGGGTCGGCTACTCGCACGAAGCCGAGCGCCTGCTGAACGCCATGGATGACATCTATACCACCCTGGTGACGATGGATTATCCCGACGCCGTTACCAACGGCCTGCGGCGGCAGACCGACGTGTTTCGTGGGGTGTTAGAACGCACGCGCGGCGACATCACCATCAGCCTGCGCGAGCAGCACCTGGAACAGACCATCCAGGCATTTTCAGCATCCATTACGCCGCGAGCAAATGAAGACCATCCGGGCCTCTGAGATCGGCACGTATCTTTTCTGCCAGCGCGCCTGGTGGTATCAGGCCCAGGGCGCGCCCTCTGAAAACCAGCGTGAACTGGCCGGGGGAGCGGCCTATCACCTGCGGCACGGCCGTCAGGTAGTTCGCGCGGGTCTGCTGCGGCTGGCTGGCTGGCTGTTAGTGGTGGTCGCCATCACCTTACTGCTGATTGGGCTGGCGCTGAGTTGGATCAACAGCGCCCCCGCCGTTCCCTGAGCCGTGATCCAGGCGGCGGCTGTCATCCTCTTGCTGGCGGTTGTGCTGCTGTGGGTGGCCGCGCGCCAGCGCCGCGCCTCTGGGCTGCCGGGGGGGCGGGTGGTCTACACCGATACGCGCGGCTGGGGACGGGTCGAAAAGCCTCTCTACGACCCCGAATCGGGGTTGACCGGCAAGCCCGATTACCTGGTGGAGCAGGACGGCGGCGAAACCCTCATTCCGGTAGAGGTCAAGAGCGCCCGCGCCCCCAGCGTCCCATATGACAGTCACGTTTTCCAACTGGCGGCTTACTGTTTGCTGGTTGAACGTACCTATGGCAAGCGCCCTCCCTACGGTCTGCTGCGCTACCGCGACAAAACCTTTGCCATCGACTATACCCCGGTTTTAGAACAGGAACTTGAAGCTTTGCTGGAGCAGATGCGCCGCCCTGCCGGACGCGCCCGGGCCGCGCAGGGCCTGCCGCGCTCGCACAACGAGCCGGCCCGCTGCGCGCGCTGCGGCTACCGCAAAATTTGTGATCAAAGGCTGTAATATATCGAATATAATCATCATTATGCCCGCCTTCCGGTCGCCTGCCCGTTCTCAGCGCCGCTGGCCGCGTGGTTTTTCGATCTCTATGGGTCAAAAAATCGCGGCATTGCGGCCACTGATAGCCGCGCTGTTGCTGCTGATCCTCGTGCTGGCGGCCTGCACTGCCAGCGGCGGGCCTACGCCCACCCCGGCGCTGGCACCTACCCCCAGTGCCACCGTTTCGCCCACCCTTGCCAACACCCCTACGCCGACCGTCACGCTGGCGCAAGCGCCGCAGACCGACCTGCCGGTGTGGGGAACCTTCCCCGGCCCGCGCGAAACGCCCGTTACCCCTATTCCGCCGCCGCTCTCTGGCCTGGTCGTGCCGGATGAAGTGCGCGTGCTGGTGGTGGCCGGAGTAGACCGCCCCAGCCCCTATGCGGGCCGCACCGATGCAATTGCCATCATCCTCTATCACCCCCGTCTGGCCCGCGCCAGCCTGGTTTCGGTTCCCTCCGATTTGTTTGGATACATCCCCGGCTACACCATGCAGCGCATGTTGGCGGCCTATGCTTTGGGCGGGCCGCGGCTGTTGGTCAGCGCCATCGAATATAACTTTGGCGTCCGCCCCGATGCCTATGCCGTCCTGAACCTGGACGTGTTCACCAACCTGATAGATGATCTGGGCGGCATTAACGTGTTTGTGTCTGATAACCTGCGCGGCTACTGCGAAGGAATTCCCCCTGGCGTGGTGCTGTTGGACGGCGAAAAGACGCTCTGCTATATGCGCCTGCGCGTGGGAGAAGATGAATTTTCGCGTAACCGCCGCCAGCAGGAAATTATGCAAACCGTCTTTCTACGCCTGGTTGAGGGCGGCAACCTGGTGCGCCTGCCCGAACTCTATGAGCGCTACAGCCGGTTAATCGAAACTAATCTCTCCGGCCAGGAAGTATTGGGGGGCATCGCGCTGGCCTTAAAGCTCGGAGACCCAGGCCGCATTGGCTTTTTTAAGCCCGGCGAGGCAGAGATGAGCATTTGGGAGATGTCGCGGAACCCCACTGCCAGGGTGTTTATCCCCAACCGCCCGGCCATCCTGGCGATGATGCAGCAGGCCATTGATTTTGTGAATACCCCCAGCCCACTTTCGGACGTGGTTATCACCCTGGAATATGAGCTGACCATCTCGCCGACCCCCACCGAAACCTATACCCCTACTCCCACGCCGACCTTTACAGCCACACCCACGGTGACGCAAACGCCCACCCGCACGCAGACCCGCACGCCCACCATTACGCGCACGCCGACGATCACGCCCACCCGCACAGCCACGCGTACCGTTACCCCCACGCGCACCGTTACCCCTACGCAGACGAACACCCCGTGAGTCTGGACGGACGCTTCCGTTACGTGCGCCCCCTTATTTTTTGGTACAATTGCCTTAAGCTGATATTAATTGTGTGAACTTAGTTCGAAACTCCACTTGCTTTTTTGCCTATGAATCAGTAGATTCAATGATAGACTCTCTCTGGCTTAATGAGAGATTGTTTGCCTCTCCGTGGAACGCAGACTGAGCGTAGCACAGCACCCAGGACAACCGGAATATGGGGTTTATCCGAAAATGGCATTGGTACTTCCTGATCGCAATCCTCCTGGGCGGGGTGTTTTTTCAGTTAACCCTCTTCCATCGCGCTGCCGCGCAAGATAGCGAAGAAAACCCATCGGGCGGCAGGCGCACGACGAAAATCACTGTAACATTTACCCGCCATAAGTGGTGGCTCATTCGCTGGTCGAATAACCAGATCGCCTGCGCTTTTTATTCCGAGCAGGAAGGACTGCCCGCGCTGGCAGACGTAGAAGGCCAGTGCGACAAGAAAGTCTTTGATGAGTGGCGGGCTACCAAACCCTGCAACCTGGCTGAAGTCGCTTCTACCACTCAATGCCCCGGACTGTATTTGCAGTTAATCGAAACGACTACTCAGGAACGCGAGATCGAATTGGAACTGCCGACGCCCAAAGTCTGGGTGTCGATTGATAATTGCAACCCCCAGCCGCCTGAAAACCGCTGTACCACCCTTCCCAACCTGGTGCTGACCGGCGAAGAGCCCCTGCCCAACGAAATTATCGTTTCGATTCAGGGGACGATTGCCGGGGTCCCGTTTACCTGCGGTGGGGATGTCTGCGTAATTCCTTTACAACCCACCGGGCTGGATGGCATCACCGTTGAGTTTTGGGCCGACTCCAGCTTTGGCGATTCCAGCGAGCGGTATACAGCCAAAGTGCGCCTGATACCCTGGGGGGATTTTATGAACCCAGAGGAGCCGTCCGCCGAAACGCCGCAGTATTACGTGGATGTCCTTTCCAGCCAGTGGCAGGGCGGGCCGGCGGCAAGCTGTTCTGATATCTGGCAGACTTTCCCCGATATTGGCGGGCCGCCCGCCTGGCTGACCACTCCGCAAAGCGTGGAAGAACTGCGCTCCGAGGAGTCGTATTACTACCTGGCCGGCGCGCTGATTACGTATGGGATCGTGGACGCTGGCGCCTGCCTGGATGGCGGTCTGCAAGCGCCCAACATTGCCAGCGCCTGCGGCGTAGAAGCCGCCCGCCCGCAGCTTGCTGAGTGGCAAAACCGCTTCGATAACGAGATCATGCAGGCTTCGCAAGACACCGGTATCCCGGCCCGGCTGTTGAAGAGCGTATTCAGCCGTGAGAGCCAGATCTGGCCCGGTATCTTCCGCACTTATAAAGAAGCCGGCCTGGGCCAGCTCACCGAGAATGGGGCCGATACCATTTTGCTGTGGAACCCCAGCTTCTTCCACCAGTTTTGCCCCCTGGTACTCAGCCAGCCTTACTGCAACCTGGGCTATGGCAACCTGAGCCGCGATTACCCCGACCTCCAACGAATGTTAATGGGCGCA
>DAOUAC010000098.1:0-4294 GCA_034434155.1 Anaerolineaceae bacterium | reverse complement strand
CCGGGTTTATAATCATCTCTGGCGAATGCCTCCATCTACAAGAAAATTTCACCCCGCGAGGTTGGCAATGATGTCAAAACTCCAGAGCCATCTGGTTTTCGCATCCATTCTTCTGGCGCTGCTGGCGGGGGCGTGCGCTCCCCAACCGCCCATCCAACTGCCCCCCACTGCCGGAGACCCGCTCTCTGGCTCTGGCGATGTGGAGCGTCAGGTCCTTACGTATGCCGAACTAACCACCCCGGCCCCCGACCTGCCCGCGCCCGTTGATGACGGCGCTTTTGCCATCCCCGAACAGGCCGCGCCGCCGCTTCATCAATTTGAAGGCATCCTGCGGCTGAGGCGCACCCAAGAGGGGGCTCATTCTCGCCCCATCGTAGACGCGAACCGCATCGCGCAGAACTGGGATGGGCCAATCACCCTGCCGCCGTTTGATTTTGAATTCGTCCAGCACGGCAGTCACCTGATCCCAACGCGCCAGGGGTTAATTTATACCGGCCATCACTTTTTCAACCTGATCGTTGGCCCTGGGCGGGCCTGGCAAGAGAACGGCGATCAGGGCATGACCCGCGCCACTTTTCCCTTTACCCTGGTACAGCGCAACCAGAACTGCACCTTCAACGGGGTGATGGCCTTTCTCTTCAATGAGCGGGCGGTTTCGCAGGTGCGCTATCAGGTAACGCAAGAGACCTGCCCCTACTTCAAGATTGACCTTTGGGGCCAGCTCCAGGCCGAATATAAGCCCCGCAAGGTGAGTAAAGCGGCGGAAATTATCCAACAGCACAATGCAGAGGTCGAAAATCGCCAGAGAGTCAAGCCAATCGAGGCCCTCGCGGCTGATTTCCCCAACGATGGGATCAACCTGGCCGCTTTCCTCGAAGGTCACGTCCCTGAAGAAGTCACCGCCTACGGCGTGATCGTGGACAGCGTTCATTACCTGGGCGGCTGCCGCACGCGCTACGGCCAGTATGCCTACTGCAATCAGATGCGCATGGCCTCGTTCTCCACCGCCAAATCTGCCTTTGCCGGTCTGGCCTTAATGCGCCTGGGACAAAAATACGGCCCGCTGTTTTATACCCTGCCCGTCAAGGACTTTGTGCCAGAAGTCAAGAAAGCCGCGGGCGATTGGTCGGATGTGCGCATTTACCACACGCTAGATATGCGCACCGGCATGTTTTACACCCAAGACGATGAAAACTCAGCGGCGATGGATGCCTTTCTTAACAGCGAATCCTTCCAGGATCGCCTGGCCGCCGCCATCAACTACCCGCGCAGTGCCGACCCCGGCCTGCAATTTGTGTATAAGACCTCCGATACCTTCATCGGCGTTCTGGCAATGGATCGCTTTTATAAAAAGCAAGAGGGCGGCAAGGCCGATATCTTCAACCTGGTGCGCGACGATATTTATAAGCCCCTGCACCTGAGCGCCGGCATGATGACCACCCTGCGCACCGATAACCGCGACAGCGGCGTTCCGCTCGGAGGCCTGGGGCTGTTCTGGTCGCCGGATGACGTAGCGAAGATGACTCTCTTCTTAAACATTGACTACGGAACGATCAAAGGAAAGCCGGTGCTGGACCCTCAAAAGATGGATGAAATCTTCCACCGCAAGCGCGGCCGCATTGACCCCGATAACCGCAACTGGTATAAAAACGGCTTCTGGATCCGCGAATTTAAGCAGGAAGAACACCCTGAATATGGGTGCAGTTTTTGGGTTCCACACATGAGCGGTTTTGGCGGCATTACCATTGGGATGCTGCCCAACCGCACCAGTTTTTACATCTTCACCGACACCTACCAGGATGAGTGGGATAGCTTTGTACGCGAATTAAGCAAGATCTACCCGGTCTGCCCGCCCTGAGCCAGCAGTGCTTCGATCTCTGCCCGCGCCGGCGCCGAAGGCTGAGCGCCTAACCGCGTGACCGAAATGGCCGCCGCCGCCGAAGCGAAGCGCAGTGCCTCTGGCATGGGGCGGCCTTCAACCAGGGCCGCCGCCAGACTGCCGCAGAAGATATCCCCTGCGGCGGTGGTATCAACGGCCTGCACCCGGAAGGCTGGCACGTCAAAGCAGGTTTCGCGCGAAGCGGCGTGCAGGCCGTGCGCCCCCAACGTCAGGATAGCCCACTGCGGGCCCATTTTCAGCAAATCCTGGGCGGCCTGGCGGGCGCGCTCTGGGGTATCTACCGGGTAGCCCACCAGGAACTCGGCCTCCGTTTCGTTGACCACCAGCGCGAAGAGCCGCGCAAGCGTTTCTGACCCGATGGGACGGGCCGGGGCCAGGTTGAGCACGACGCGCTTGCCCAATTGGGCGCACGTCTCCACCGCGTAGCGCAGTGTTTCTGGCAGAATCTCATACTGCATCACGACCATTTCAGCTTCAGCGATCACCCCCCGGACGCGGTCAATGTACGCTGGCGTCAGCCGGTAATTGGCCCCCGGCGCGACCGCGATCATGTTTTTCCCTTCCCCGCCGACCAGCACCAGGGCCGCGCCGCTGGCAACGCCCGTCTCTTCAAAAACGCACTCCACATTCACCCCGGCGGCGCGCAGGTTGTCTTTGATTAACCTGCCGTACAGATCATCGCCCACACAGTTGACAAAGATCACCTCGCCCCCGGCGCGGGCGGCCCCTACTGCCTGGTTAGCGCCTTTGCCGCCAAAGGTCTGCATAAACAACGCATCCGTCACCGTCTCCCCCACCCGGGGCAGGCGTTCCATCTTCATAATAAAGTCGGCGTTTGAGCTGCCGATCACCACAATTTTGCCGGTCATCGTCGTCCTCCAGGTAACAGCGGGCAGAAGTTAGCAAACAGCCTGACGGCAGGATCAGGCGCGCTGTTCGTGACAGCGTCACAACCATTCTCGCTCCATTTTAATTCAGAAACCAGCGGATGCACGTAGATGATCCTGATCCGCCATCCAACGAACTGCTAAAAGCCCCTATGGCCCTGCATGTAATTTTTCAAAATCTCATTCCCCTTTCTGTTAAAATTCATGTACAATAACGATCTATAAAGGGGGTCATAAGACCGTCTGGAAAGGGATTGCATGACCGGAATAGCAGGGGTTGTGCCTGGCATGGGGGAAAACTGCGCAGTCAGGCATCTTCAAACCATGACTGGCGCGCTGAAAATCAATGAGGACGAAATTCTACAAGAAAAAGCCTCCCCGCAGGTCGGGCTGGTTGGCGCTGCGCGCCCCGGGCAGATGGCGCTCTTTGAGGCCGGCGCAGTCACGCTGGCATGGATAGGTCAGTTTGCCGCCGATGCTTTAACGGGCGAGTTCGCCCCTCCAACAGCGTCTACCGGCGAGGGGATCATTCAACGTTACCTTCAGGCCGGGGCAGAGGCGCTCTGCGGCCTGAACGGCCGGTATGCCCTGGCCCTGTGGGATGCCGATCACCGGCGGCTGGTGATCGCCAATGACCGGCTGGGGTTACAGCCGTTGTATTTCTGGCACAACGGCGCGGCCCTGGCGTTTGCCTCTAAACTGAAGGCCCTGGCCGGCTGTCCCCTCCTGCGCAAAAGCCTTGACCCCACCGCTCTGTTCGATCTGCTGGCGACCGGCCAGATGCTCGGCGAACACACCCTGCTGCAAGATGTGCAGGCCCTGCCGCCGGCCTCTCTGCTCCTCTATGAAGCGGGCAGGCTCCAGGTGAAAACCTACTGGCAGCCGCGCCTCTACCAGACGGGCGAACCCCATCCCCCACCCGAAGACCTGGCGGAGCCGCTGGTTGGGCTTCTCCGGCAGGCGGTGGAGCGCCGCCTGCGCCCTCCAATCAGCCTCTTGCTCACCGGCGGCCTCGATTCGCGCCTGCTGGCCGGCGTTCTGGCCGGACAGCCAGCGGGAGCGGTCTTTGCCAATACCATCGGTCACGAGCGCGCCGCCGATGTGATCCTCGCCCGGCGCGTGGCACAGGCCGCCGGGTTAGATCACGTGCTGATCCCGGTCAACCCCCACTACCTCGAAGAATATTCCGGGCCGTGCGTGCGCCGTACCGAAGGCCACATGAACTGCTATGCCGCCTGGATTTTAGGCGAGCGTGAACTGCCGCGGTGGCGGCAGGCCGCGAGCCTGATGACCGGCGTCGGCGGAGAAGCCGTGTCGGGGCGTCATGTGCTGGCAGAACGAGCCGGGCCAGACCTGACCGCCGCGCTCCGTCTGCTGACCGGCGCGCATTGGAAGTTCCACAAAGCCGCCCGGCTGCTCCGCGCGCCCTTCGGACGGGCCGCCGCGCAGCAGTCCTTCGCGCTGCTGGCCGAGTGCGCCCTTCACGCGCCCTCCACGAGATCGGAAG
>DAOUAC010000097.1:0-81789 GCA_034434155.1 Anaerolineaceae bacterium | reverse complement strand
TGGTACCTCTGGCGTGTCGACTCCGAGAAGAAAGACCCCAACGCTGTGGAGATGCCCCCCGAAGTCAAGGCTGTGCGCGATATCTACGATCAGGCCATCCAACAGCCCACGCTTGAGGGTCAGATCGAGAAGATGAAAGAACTGATGCAGGCTTCCGCCGATATGTTCTGGTGCATCGGTATCTCGCGGCCCGGTATCGGCTACCAGCCCGCCAGCTCTCGGTTGGGCAACATCCCCGAAACCTGGATGGATGGCTGGCTGGAAGGCACGCTGAAGATCATCTATCCCGAACAGTGGTATATTAAAGAATAAGAACGCATTAACCCAATAAACTGGCAGCCGGCCGCCTGCGACCGGCCGGCTGCTGCCGGTTCCTTCCGAATGACTGTGGTTGGGCGGCGGCACAGCCGCCGCTCAGCCACAGCCAGGCTCAGAGAACCTCACCCGTTCTGGAAAGGGGATGGAATTCACCCATGTGGAAATACCTTCTGCGCCGGTTTACGTATGCCGTTTTTACCATCTGGATGATCTCGATGGTTTCATTTGCCGTCATCCAGCTTCCCCCAGGCGATTATGTGACCGACATGGTCAACCGCCTGCGCGCTTCTTCGGGGAAGATTTCGCCTGAATGGGAACAGCGCATGCGCGAAACGTATGGGTTCGATGATCCCATTTACGTGCAGTATTTTAAGTGGATGCGCAATATCCTCTTGCGCGGCGAGTTTGGCTACTCTTTTGTCTATAAGCGCGACGCCGGCCAGATGATCGTGGAAAGACTGCCCATGTCGGCAACGATGGCCCTCGCTTCTTTCCTGCTGATTTGGGCAATCGCGCTTCCTCTGGGCATCTATTCCGCCGTCAAAAAGTATTCGGTCTTTGATTATGGCGCATCTTTCATCGGGTTTATCGGCTTAGCCATCCCGAACTTCGTTTTAGCGCTGGTGGCGTTGTACATCTCTTATAAGATTTTCGATAAAGCCGCCATTGGCCTGTTTTCATCGGAATTTGTGGATGCGCCCTGGTCACTGGATAAGCTCATTGACTTACTCAAGCACCTGTGGATTCCCGCCCTGGTGGTGGGTCTAAGCGGCATCGCCGGCCTGGTGCAGACCATGCGCGCCAACCTCCTGGACGAGCTCAACAAGCCCTACGTGGCTACTGCGCGCTCAAAGGGCCTGTCTGAAACCAAGCTGTTGTGGAAGTACCCGGTGCGCCATGCCCTCAACCCCTTTGTCAGCACTATCGGATGGATGCTCCCATCCCTGGTTTCAGGCGAAGCCATCGTTTCCATTGTGCTTAACCTGCCGACCGCCGGCCCGGTGCTGTATTCCTCGCTGATCCAGCAGGACCAGTACGTAGCCGCTGGCTTTATCCTGCTGCTCAGCACCCTCACGGTCATCGGTACCTTCATCTCCGATCTGCTGCTGGCGGCCCTCGATCCGCGCATCCGGCTGCAGTAAAGGCTCAGGCTGTGACAATCTGCCGGTTTAAGGATTTGTTTCGATTGGTTTTGAGGTAGAGGATAAAGATGTTAAACCTGCTCAAGCGAAAGTTGTACCCGCAGCCCGCAGTTGTCGCCGAGGCGCCGGAAACCGATACCAAGATCGAGGCCGCTTCGCAATGGCTGTTGATGTGGTGGAAATTCCGCAAAAGCACCCTGGCGGTGATCGGCGGAATAGTCGTCATCATCACTTACTTCATTGCCTTTAATGCTGAGTTTTTCTCGCCCAAAAGCGTAGAGTGGTACGACAAACAGTACGTTTACGCTCCTCCCCAGCCGCTCATCCTGTTCCTGGATGGCAAGTGGGACCCGTTTGTCTATGGCTATAAGTTCGAACGCGATCCAAAATCCCTCAAGAAAATTTTCAGCATAGACTACACCAAGCGCATCCCCTTTGGCTTTTTTGTCAAGGGGGAGCCGTATAAGTGGTTGGGGCTGTTTCCTGCGGATGTCCGGCTGATCGGGCCGAAAAACCCCAACGATCCATTTTACCTTTTGGGAGCCGATAAAAGCGGGCGCGACGTTCTCAGCCGCATTATCCACAGCGCGCGTATCTCGCTGACCGTTGGCCTCATCGGCGTATTCATCAGCCTCATTATTGGGGTGATCCTCGGCGGCATCTCTGGCCTGGTAGGCGGTTGGGTGGATAACGTCATCCAGCGTACCATCGAGATTTTACTTTCCATGCCGCAAGTTCCTATTTTATTGGCGCTGGCGGCGGCGGTTCCCCCCGGCATGGACCCCTTGAAAGTCTATATCCTTATCTCCGTCATCCTCTCGCTGGTCGGGTGGACGGGCATGGCCCGCGTGGTGCGCGGGCGCTTCCTGGCCCTGCGCGAAGAAGATTTTATCCTGGCGGCCCGCCTGGATGGCGCCAGCCAGATGCGCCTGATCACCAAGCACATGCTGCCTTCCTTTTTCAGCCATATCATCGCTTCCATCACCCTTTCCATCCCTTACATGATCCTGGGCGAAACCTTCTTCAGCTTCCTGGGCGTAGGGTTGCGCCCGCCGGTCGTCAGTTGGGGCGTAATGCTCCAGGATACCCGCCAGATCGTCACCGTGGCGGCTTATCCCTGGCTGCTCTACCCCGCCGCCGCCATTGTGATCGTCGTGCTAGCCATGAACTTCTTAGGCAATGGCCTGCGTGATGCCGCAGACCCGTATGCCAACTAAACCAGAACAGGCCCAACCATGAATGACACTCTAATTGAATTCAAGGATTTCCGACTGCATTTCTTCACCGATGAAGGCGTCGTTAAAGCAGTGGATGGCGTGGACCTGGTGGCCCGGCGCGGGAAGACCCTGTGCGTCGTGGGCGAATCGGGGTGCGGCAAGAGCGTCATGGCTCAGACCTCCCTCCGCATCGTCCCCAAGCCTGGCCGCATTGTGTCCGGCAGCATTATCTACACCACCAAGTCTGGCGAAGTAGTGGACATTGCCACGCTTGACCCTAAAGGAACCAAGATCCGCGAGATTCGCGGCGCCGAGATTTCAATGATTTTCCAGGAACCGATGACTTCCCTCAGCCCGATGCACACCATCGGCGACCAGATCGGCGAAGTCATTATGCTTCACCAAAAGGTCAATAAGAAGGAAGCGCGCGAGCGCGTCATCCACATGCTCGACCGGGTGCGCATTCCGCGCCCGGAGCGCCTTGTAGATGAATATCCCTTCCGCCTCAGCGGTGGGATGCGCCAGCGCGCCATGATCGCTATGGCCCTCTCGTGCAACCCCAGCCTGTTGATCGCCGATGAGCCCACCACCGCCCTAGACGTTACCACCCAGGCGCAGATCATTGACCTGATGCAGGAACTTCAGCGCGAGTACGGCATGGCGATTATGTTCATCACCCATGACCTCGGCGTGGTAGCCGAGATTGCCGATGACGTGGCCGTGATGTACCTGGGGCGGATCGTCGAATATGCCGATGTCTATACCCTGTTTAACGCCCCCAAACATCCCTACACCCAGGCACTGCTCTCATCGGTTCCCAAAGTGACCGTTGAGCGCCAGCCGCTGGAGCCGATTCAGGGTATGGTTCCCAATCCCTTCCGCCGGCCCAGGGGCTGTACCTTCCATCCGCGCTGTATTAAGGCCATGCCGGTCTGTAAAACTCTAGAGCCTTCTCTGGTGCAGGTAGGCCCTACCCAGGTGCGTTGCCTGCTCTATGAAGAGCAGCGCGTTCAAAGCAGGCTCCCCGCGGATTAAGCGATTACGGGTTCATGTGGAAAGTGAAAGGTAGCCAATCATGGAAACGATGGAAAAAACTGCTGGAACCACCACGGCCTCAACGTCCTCGGATGTACTGCTTGAGGTGCGCGGGCTAAAAATGCACTTCCCCATTGTGCGGGGGATCTTTGGCAGTTCAAAGGGTTGGGTCAAAGCGGTGGATGACGTCTCCTTTGACGTGGCGCGCGGCGAAACCCTGGGCCTGGTGGGCGAAAGCGGCTGTGGCAAGACCACTGTTGGCCGCTCGATTGTACGTGCTTATAAACCTACGGGTGGGATCATCAATTATTACGGCATTGGCAAAGAGCCGGTCAACCTGGCGGAAGTCGAAGAGAGCGAACTGAAGGCTTACCGTCAGGATATTCGCATGATCTTTCAGGATCCCTATTCTTCACTCAACCCGCGCATGCCGGTATTTGAGATTGTGGGCGAACCACTGCGCAATCTGTTCAGCATGAGCCGCTCTGAAATGGAAGATCGGGTGCGCGAAGCCCTGGTGCGCGTGGGCCTGCGCCCAGAATACATCCGCCGCTATCCTCATGCCTTCAGCGGCGGCGAGCGCCAGCGCATTGGCATTGCCCGCGCGCTGGTGACGAACCCCAAGCTGGTCATTGCCGATGAAGCCGTCTCAGCGCTGGATGTGTCGGTGCGCGCTCAGGTGTTAAACCTGCTCGAAAACCTGCGCAAAGACCTCAATCTGACCTACCTGTTCGTTTCGCATGATCTCAGCGTCATCCGCTACATCTGCGATCGCGTGGTAGTGATGTACGTGGGCAAAGTGGTCGAATCGGCGCCGGTGAATGACCTCTACAGCACGCCCAAACACCCCTATACCGAGGCGCTGATGTCAGCGGTTCCCATTCAGAACCCTGCTCTGCGCAGTCTCGAAACCCGCATCCGCCTCAAAGGTGAGATTGCCGATCCCTCCAATCCGCCCAGCGGGTGCTACTTCCACCCGCGTTGCCGGTTTGCGCAGGAACGCTGCAAGGTAGAAGCCCCAGAACTGCGCCCGATTGGCAAAGATCGTATGGTGGCCTGTCATTTTGCTGAAGACCTGAGCCTCAAAGGCGCGGTGATGGGTCACGCGGCGATCTTGTAAGCCCCTCTCATCAAGCCCGAATGCGCCGGCACTAAGCAAAACGCCGAAAGTACCTTAATCAACCAGGTAGTGCGGCCAGGCGTTTTGCCCCTGTAATTCGCCGGGCATGTAAGTTTTGTTGCTAAAATTCTTTCGGCGAATTACCTAGCGCCGGCGCATTCTTCTGTACGGCGGTGATCTCTATCTGTTGGGCGCTTTGCTCTTTTACTCTCCGCTGTGAAACAGGTCCCCATGCACAGGATCATTCCTCTCTTTTTCGCGTGCCTTATCCTGTTGACCGCTCTACCCGCCTGCCGGTCACAATCCCAGCCGGCAGACGTAGAGCCAGCCACTGCCGCAGTTTCGCCAGAAGCGGTCTCTTCCCTGCCATCGGCGGCGGCCGCGCCCCTCCCCACTGTAGTAACGGCCACCCCTGTCCCAACCGAGACGCCCGCCCCTACCCCTTCCGTCACGCCAACGCTCCGGCCCAGTCCAACCTTCACCCCTCCGCCGCTCAACGCCGCTATTACTGTGGACGTCCGCGGCCCGGGCCAGAGCTTTAGCCCCTATTTGCTGGGCAGTAACCTGCCCGCCTGGTTAAAACGTGAGACTTTCGAAAATGCGGCCTTCCGCGCCCGTGTCGCGGCGGCGGGCCTCACCCTCATTCGCATCCCAGGGGGCAGTTGGGGCGATGAATTGGGCTGGTTAAGCTGCGAAATGGGCCAGGATGTACCCGGCGCAGTGCCGTGTCAGTACCCCTGGGCGGCTCGGCCCACGGACTTTATTAACTTCTTCCGCGGGTTAGCAGACCTGGGTGCGCATCCCGAACCCATGTACATCGTCAATGTCAACTATACAGCTCAAGAAGCCGCCGCTCTGGTGGCCTTCTTCAACGCCGACATTGGCGACCCGACCGTCATCGGCGTAGACCGCAACGGCGTAGATTGGAAAACCGCCGGTCATTGGGCCGCCCTGCGCGCCGAACACGGCAACCCTCAGCCGCTGCGCATCCATTGGTGGGAGATCGGCAACGAAATCTACGGCGGCAGAACCGGCGGTAAGGCTTGCGGCGCCAACGGCTGGGAAGCCACCTGGACCTGTGATGGGACGGAGTATATCCAGGGGATCGCCGGGCACGATGGCTTCCTTCAGATGCGCGCCGCCATGCGGGCCGTAGACCCCGCCATCCAGGTGGGCGCGGTGGGCGGAACCGAAGCGGTGATGGGCAGCCGCTGGAGTGAAGCAGTGATCCGG
The DNA here is from genome assembly GCA_034434155.1 of Anaerolineaceae bacterium. Lineage (GTDB taxonomy): Bacteria > Chloroflexota > Anaerolineae > Anaerolineales > Anaerolineaceae > DSYU01. The sequence continues at coordinate 75,724 of DAOUAC010000097.1, read as the reverse complement.
GCGGGTGTTGGTCAAATAGACTACTTTGTCTTGCACACCTATCCCAGTTATTACGATTATCGCAACCCCGCCAAAGAATACCGCGAAATTCTGACTCTGCCCCAAACCCTCTGGCCCCGCCTGGCCGACAGCGTTAACGCCGCTTTTCAATATTATAATGAGGGCCAGACCATCCCTGTGGTTGTGAATGAATACGAGATCGTGCCTGCCTATGGCCGGCAGGATTATCGCAATTACATGAATAAGCATATTGACGCTCTGTTCATTGCCGATTCCATCGGTCAGATGGCCCAACTGGGCATTCACATGGCCGCTCAGTGGGACATTATGAATGGAAAATCCGATGACTTCGGCAATGAATTTGGCCTGATGCGCGCCGATGGCACCAATGACCGCCAGCCGAAGTACTGGGCTTTTCCCTTATGGTCGCGCTTTGGCACTACGCTTCTTCCTGTAAAGTCCAGCGCCCGGCCAGAAAGCGAGTTGAGCGTGTATGCCGGCCGTCTGGCGGATGGAACCATCACGCTGATGGTGATTAACAAGACCGGCGCTGTCGCTAACGTTGAACTCACCCTCGACGGGGCCGCTCAAATTGTGGGCGGGCTGGCCGATGTGCTAACCGCCCCCTCGCTGGATGCACCAGAAGCGGTCTTCAACGGCGTGGCAAACCCGGCGGATGATTACAGCGATGCGCCCTCTCTGCCGTTAGAAGGAACCGAGACGAACCGGCTGAATTACACCTTTGCGCCGCAGTCGGTTACATTGTTGCGGCTGACGGCCCGCTGAACGGTTTTGAAGTTTCATCGTAACCACCGCTTAGGTAGCGGAATTTTTCGGAGGAACCAGCTATGAGTACTGCTCAGCCTGAAAGTGTAGGGTTTTCGACGGCGCGCCTGGGGCGCATTGCCAGGTTAATGCAGGGGTATATTGATCGCCGCGAGTTGGCCGGTGTGGCGGTGTCCATTGCCCGCCGCGGCAAAACCATTTACCAGGATTTTTGGGGGTATATGGACCTTGAGGAAAAAAAACCTCTCCGGCCCGATACCATCTACCGCATTGCCTCCATGACCAAGCCGGTTACCAGCGTAGCCGCCATGATGCTGTATGAAGAAGGCCATTTTCACCTTAACACCCCGGTTGCGCGCTTTATCCCAGAATTTGATCAACTGCAAGTTTACCAGGGCGAAGATCAACCCCCGGCCCCGCTGGAGCGTCCTGTCACGTTTCGCCACCTGTTTACCCACACCTCAGGAATCGCTTATGGGTTTAATCCCGATGACCCCATTGACCGGCAGATCCAGCAGGTCTGGAAGAAGTTGAATGAATCAGGCGAGGATGTGAGCGCGCGGCAGGTAGTTTCAGAAATCCTCCAGGTCCCGCTGGCCTTCCAGCCGGGGACGAAGTGGCGCTACGGCTTCAATATTGAAATCTTGGGCCATATTGTGGAACGCATCTCCGGGCAGACCTTGGCAGAGTTCATGCAGGAGCGCATTTTTGACCCGCTGGGCATGAAAGATACGGCCTTTTACGTTCCCGCCGAAAAATGCGAGCGCCTGGCAGTCCTCTACGGCCACCTGCCCGGCCAGGAGGGCTTACAGCGTCTTCCCAACCAGGAAGTTCCAACGAAACTGCCGGCCTTTCAATCGGGCGGCGGCGGATTGTTCACCACCCTGGGCGATTACGCCCGCTTTTTGCAAATGCTGGCCGCTGGCGGCGCAGCCAACGGTGGCCGCCTGTTGAGTCCTAAGACGGTGTCGCTGTACAGCATGAACCACGCTCCCGCCCAGGCCCTGCCCTATGGCTTTGCCCCCAAAGAAGACCTGTACCATGCCGGTTATGGCTACAGTCTCGGAACGCGCGTCTTGCGCGACGTTTCGCAGTCGGGCATGGCCGGCTCGGCGGGCGAATTCGGTTGGGATGGAGCCTTCAGCACCTACTTCTGGGTTGATCCACTTCTGGAATTATATGGCCTGATGATGCTCCAGCATTACCCCAACGCTTATTACCCGGTGGCCCAACAGTTTAAACAGCTCACCTATCAGGTCATTATCGAATAATTGCCACTGCAAAGACGGCGGCCGTACTGGCTGATTGCTTACAGAATCTTTTTGGATAATCTTTCAAGGAGTCCAACATGGCGCTCGAAATCAAGAATGGAATTTCTGTTCCCAACCTGCCGTGGGAAGAACGGCCCGCGGGCTGTTCAGACGTGGTTTGGCGCTCGTCCCGCAACCCCATCATACCGCGCAACCTCATCCCCCGCGCCAACAGCATCTTCAACAGCGCGGTGATCCCTTACCAGGGCAGGTTTGCCGGCGTGTTCCGCATTGATGACACCCGCCGCGTAATGGACCTATACTTCGGTCAGAGCGAAGACGGCATCAACTGGCAGATCAACCACCACCCCATCCAGTTCGTGTGTGATAATCCCGAAATTGCCCGCTTCGTTTACCGCTACGATCCGCGCCTGTGCTGGCTGGAAGACCGCTATTACATCACCTGGTGTAATGGCTATCATGGGCCGACGATTGGTGTAGGTTACACCTACGATTTTCAGACCTTTTATCAGATGGAAAATGCCTTTCTGCCGTTCAATCGCAATGGCGTCCTCTTCCCGCGCAAGATCAACGGCAAGTATGCCATGTTCAGCCGCCCATCCGATAACGGCCACACCCCCTTTGGCGATATTTTCTACAGCGAAAGCCCCGATATGGTGCATTGGGGCTGCCACCGCCATGTCTTAGGAACTGGCTCGTGGTGCTATACCAAAGTAGGGGCCGGACCGATCCCGATTGAAACGTCTGAAGGCTGGCTGCTGATCTATCACGGCGTGTTGACCTCGTGCAATGGCTTTGTCTACAGCATGAGCGCCGTCCTGCTCGACCTGGACCAGCCCTGGAAGGTGATCTACCGGGCCGCCCCCTACCTGCTTTCGCCTCAAATGCTGTACGAGTGCGTGGGCGACGTTCCAAATGTCGTTTTTCCCTGTGCCGCAATCGTAGATCAAGACACTCAGCGCATGGCGATTTACTACGGCGCTGCCGATACTGTGGTAGCATTGGCCTTTGCCAAAGTGGATGAAATGGTTGATTTTGTCAAATCAACGGCTATCGAAAAGTAATAGGATCATCCGATGAGCAACCTCTCTGCCCTGCCTCGCGTTACCGTTCACGAAAGCCGCCGCTTCTTGATGACACAGCACGGCGACCCCTTCTTCTGGCTGGGTGATACCGCCTGGGAGCTTTTCCACCGCCTGACGCGCGAAGACGCCAATTTTTATTTTGCCAATCGCGCCGCCAAACGCTTTACCGTCATCCAGGCAGTCGCCCTGGCCGAATGTGACGGCCTGAATATGCCCAACCGCTACGGACAGCGCCCCTTCATCAACAACGACCCCACGAAGCCCAACGAAGAATATTTCAGGCTGGTGGATGAATATATCCGCATGGCGGCGGGGTATGGGTTATATATCGGTCTGCTTCCTACCTGGGGTGATAAGACCTCCCACCTGTGGGGAGCAGGGCCTCTCGTTTTCAACCCCGATAACGCCTATGTCTATGGCCGTTTCTTAGGCGAGCGTTACCGCGATCAAACCAATGTCATTTGGATCCTCGGCGGAGATCGCCCGGCTGTTTACCAGGGGCGCGATGGCGGGCAGTACGATGACCGCCCGCTGTGGAGCGCCCTCGCGCGCGGTGTGCGCGAGGGTGTGGGCGGGCATCCGCTCCTGATGACCTATCATCCTTCCGGCGGCAATTCTACTTCAGCCTGGCTGCACCACGAAGACTGGCTGGACATGAATATGATGCAGTCGGGGCATGGCGGCGGCCATGACGTGCCGGTATGGGAGATGATCGCCCATGATTACAACCTGACGCCCCCCAAACCCACGCTGGACGGCGAGCCAAATTATGAAGATCACCCGGTCAACCCCTGGCCCACCTGGGACCCGGCTCTGGGCTATTACCGCGACCATGACGTGCGCAAGCAGTGCTACCGCTCGGTGTTCGCTGGCGCTTGCGGCGTGACGTATGGGCATCACTCCATCTGGCAGATGTACGAGACCTGGCGCACGCCCATCAACCACCCCGACCGCGAATGGCGCGCCGCGCTCAATCGCCCAGGTGCTTCACAGGTTCAATACCTGCGTGCGCTCATCGAGTCGCGCCCGTACTTTTCACGCATCCCTGACCAGGAATTGTTGGCCTCAGACCCAGGCCAGGGCGGCGAGCATGTTCAGGCCACGCGCGACTCTGCCGGGCGCTATGCCTTTATCTACTTGCCTACGCCCAAACCTGTCACCGTGAAGCTGGACCGGCTGGCCGGCCCGCGCCTGAAAGCCCAGTGGTATGATCCGCGCACCGGCGAATGGCGTGAGGCAGGCGTATTCAACGCCGCCGGGACGGTCGAATTTGCGCCCCCTCAGCCAGGGCCAGATTGGGTGCTGGTGCTGGATACAACCCCCTAACGGAGAAACGCCATGACGACCCTGAACAGCAAAACCATCACCTATGAACAGCTTGCCAAAACCATTGACCACTCTCTGCTGAAACCCGAAATGACCGAAGCGGAAATTGTGGCCGGCTGTGAGCTGGCGAAGCGCTATAACGTGGCTTCGGTTTGCGTCAAGCCTGCTTATGTCCGCTTAGCGGCCTCGATTCTGGCGGGCAGTTCGGTGGCGGTGGGAACTGTCGTCGGTTTTCCACATGGTGGCAGCACCACGGCATCCAAAGTGTTTGAAGCCCAAGACGCCATCGCCAACGGCGCGGTGGAACTGGATATGGTCATCAACATCGGCGCGCTGCGCTCTGGCAATGCTGACTACGTGCGCGACGACGTCCGCGCGGTGGTAGAGGCGGCTCGCGGCAAGGCGTTGGTGAAAGTAATCCTCGAAAATGCTTATCTGACCGATGAGCAAAAGGTGTTGGGCTGCAAGCTGGTAGAAGAAGCCGGGGCCGATTTTGTCAAGACCTCCACCGGCTTCGCGCCTTCGGGGGCCACCCTCGAAGACTTGAAATTGATGCGCGCCGCCGTTGGCCCAAAAGTCCAGGTGAAAGCCGCCGGTGGGGTGCGCACCCTGGATGCCATTCTGGCCGTCATTGACGTGGGTTGCACGCGGGTGGGCGCTACCGCTACCGCCGCCATTTTGGACGAATATTTACGCCGCCAGGCGCAGGGCGCCGCGTCAGCCGGGTCGCCGGCCAACTTGGGCGGCGGTTACTGAGAAAGATTTTCACCAGTCGGCCACGCTTCCATCGGATGGGTGGTAGTATTCGCCGCCCAGTTCTTCCTTATAAGCGGTGTTTTGTTGAGCGGCCTCTTCGTTAATCTCAAAGCCCAGGCCGGGGCGGGTTGGCAGTTCAATGAAGCCGTTCACCACCTGCCAGTCTTCTTGCAGCAGGCCATCGCCCAGGCTGGCGTCAACTTGTTCCTGGATGAGGAAGTTCGGCACCACCGCATCCACCTGCATCCCGGCGGCCAGCGCAACCGGCCCAATGGCACAGTGCGGCATGATGTGGATATAGTACACCTCGGCCATGTTGGCGACCTTTTTTAATTCGGTAATTCCGCCCACATGCGAGGTGTCTGGCTGGATGTAAGCGGCGGCGTGTTTTTCCAAGACATCCTTAAACCCCCACCGGGTGAGCAGGCGCTCTCCGGTGGCAATTGGGAAGGGAACGTGATCTGAAACCAGTTTCAGGGCGTCTACATTTTCCTGCGGGACGGGTTCTTCCACGAACATGGGCCGCATCCCTTGGATCTCGTGGCAGATTTCGATCGCCAGAGCTGGCGTCATTTTGCCGTGGAAGTCAAAGGCCAGTTCCACCGTTGGCCCTACCCATTCGCGCATGAGAAAAGCGCATCTGACAAACTCGTCAATCACCGCCGGGGGTTCGTGCGCCCGCCAGGGGCCGCCCGGCCCTGCTTTAAAGGCAGTATAGCCCATGGCCTGCAGCCGCTCCAGCCGCCGGCGCGCGGCATCCTGCCCGGCCGGGCTGAGATCGTGAATGCCCCAATGGGCGTAGACCCGAATGCGGTCGCGCACAGCTCCGCCCAACAGTTGATAAGCCGGAACGCCGTAGAACTTCCCCTGAAGATCCCACAAGGCCTGATCAATGCCCGACAGCGCCGAAAGCACCACCGCGCCGCCCCGGAAAAAGGCAGAACGATAGAGATGCTGCCAGTGATGCTCAATACGCAGCGGGTCTTTGCCGATCAGGTATTCGGCCATCTCATCAACGGCGGCCGTGGTGCTTTTGGGCTTGCCTTCCAGCGTCGTTTCACCCCAACCGACCAGGCCGGTATCAGTGGTGATCTTAACCAGCCGGGTTCTTAAGCGGGGAAAAAATTGCTCGATTTTAACGATCTTCATGGTGGGTTTTCCTCTGGCACAAGGGTCTAATGTGTTGCAGGAAACTATAGCACGACCGTGAGTCATCGTCAAAAGAAAGGGATGGTCGATTCTTTGCGATTTTGGAAAGCTTAGCCTCGTTGTAGAAAAAAAACGGGGGATTATAATAATTACATCATCACATCGGCGGTGCTGCATTCAATGTTACACCACCCATCGCGTTGGAGGCGCTGTTATGACCCTTTACGTGAACCACGTTGGCTTTACCCCCCAGGCAGTAAAAACCTGCCTGTTGGGTGGGTTGTATGGGAGCGAATTTAGCGTGTGCGAGCAAGATTGTGGGCACGTGGTTTACCGGGGGCAGTTCCGGCCGGTGCAGGGTGATTTTGGGCTGTACTGCCGGGGTGATTTCACCGCTCTCAGCCGGCCCGGAACGTATATCCTGCGCGCCGGACTCGAAACTTCCGCCCCCTTTCGCATTGCGCCAGATGTGTATCAGGATGCGGTTGAAAAGACGCTGGGATATTTTCGCTTACAACGCTGCGGTGACTCGACCGAAGGATGGAATGGCCCCTGCCACCTGGATGATGGTCTGCGCGGCGATACCCTCGAATATCAGAATGTCACCGGCGGCTGGCATGACGCCTGTGACTTGCGCAAATGGGTGAGCGCGACGATTTACGGCATGTTGGGTCTGGCGCGCACAGAGCCTTTTACCTCTTCCATCGAAGATGAATTACGCTGGGGCAATCGCTATTTTCTGGCGATGCAGGAACCGGCCGGCTACCTGATGAACTATATCGGCGGCGATTACTTCGTCCACGCCGACAATAACCGCTGGACGGATAACGTTGCCGATGGCGTTGATGACCGTCTGATTGACGTTAACCCCTGCGATCCCGTTCCACAGTGGGTGTTTGTGCTGGCCGAGAGCGTTTTGGCCGCGCGCGTGCGACAGAGCGACCCCGCCTACAGCGACCTGTGCCTGTCTGCCGCGCGGCGCTGCGCTGAGTGGCTCCTGCGCGAGCGCCCGCCCCAATCCGCCGGTGAGTTGGGCGCGGCCCTGTCGGCCCTGCTGGAACTGCGGCGCGTAAGCGGGGAGGATGCCCTGACAGCGACTATCCTGCATCTGGCCGGAGAACTGCTGGCCTTGCAGGTGCGGCGTCAGGTAGATAGCCGCTCTGAGGTGTGGGGTTTCTTCTGGCAGCGGCGCAAACCCGGCCAAAGCCCCTCTTCGCTGGAGCCGTATAAAGAAATCTGGCAGGGCTGTTGGCCCCTCATCGGCCTGTGTGACCTGTTCGAAGCCTTCCCCCATCACGAGCAGGCCGGCGCGTGGCAGGCCGCCATCACCCGCTACTGCGATCACTATCTCCAACCAATTGCCGCTCGCAACGCCTTTGCCTTGCTCCCCTACGGCCTCTACCGGCGTGACCCTGGCGGCAGCCGCAGCCTGGGGCGCTTCTGGTTCCGCTATTTCTACGAGGAAAACCCCATCTGGTACGTCGGCATTAACAGCAACATCGCCTCCAAAGGCATCGGACTGCTGAAGGCTGGCCGATTACTCAACCGCCCCGATTGGTCATCGCTGGCCCAGCGCCAGCTCGATTGGATCCTCGGCAGTAACCCGTTCAACGCCAGCACGGTCATGGCGGTGGGCTATAACAACCCCCAGCACATGTTCGGCGCGGAATTCGATCCGCCTACCCCCTTCTTACCCGGCGCGGTGATGAACGGCATCAGCGGAGATGCCCAGGACCGCCCCCAACTAAACCCCGGTTCGTACCAGGAATGCGAGTACTGGACGCCCATGGTGTGCTTTACCATGTGGTTAATGCAGGAATTACAGCGTGGGTGATCCTGAGTTACAGGGCGCGTTACTTCAGCATCCCCTGACTTAAAAATACGTCCGGGCGGTCTTCCCCTCGGTAAAGCGCGTCAATCTCGGCGGCTAAACGCTCGGCCACCCGCGCGCGTTTGACCTTGAGCGTGGTCGTTAGACTGCCGTTTTCAACCGTCAGACTGCCGGCCAGGATGGCCCAACGTTTAATCTGCTCAGGGTGCGATAATTGGGCGTTGATGCGGGCAATCCCTTCTTCCACACAGCGCACCGTTTGCGGACCGAAGGTGTTTTCTTCAATCCACAGCAGGGCGGCGCAGTAAGGCCGTCCTTCGCCGATCAGCATGGCTTCGGCGATGCCCGGCAGGGTGCGCAGGCTGTCTTCAATGCGGGCCGGGAAGATGTTCTTGGCGTAAGAGGTAATGATCATGTCCTTCTTGCGCCCGTTGATTACCAGGTCGCCCGCTTCCGTCAGTGCGCCCAGGTCTCCGGTGCGGAACCAGCCATCCGCGAATTCACGGGAATCACGCTGATTAAAATAACCTTTCGCTACCTGCGGCCCGCGCACCCAAATTTCCCCATCTTCCGCCAGATGGATTTCCGTCTCCGGCAGGGGGACGCCGACCGTGCCGATGTGGTTATGCCCTAACCGATTCAGAGTAATGAGAGGGGCTTCGGTCAGCCCGTAGGCGTTGTAGACTTCGATCCCCAGGTCTTGAAAAAATCCAAGCAGTTCCGGCGCAGACGGCGCCGAACCGACCAGCATCTGACGACAGCCCGTCAGTCCGGTGCGGCGCAGCAGCCCGCGCCGTAGCAGCGGGCGCAGAGCGCGGCGCAGGGGACCCTCGCCCAACTTCACGTAGGAGGCCGCCAGCCGATTTTGCAGGAACGCGGCCCGCACCTTCTCGAAAAAGCGCGGCACAGAGAAGAAAATGGTGGGCCGCGCAGTTTGCAGGGCCGGCTGCAGCGCCTGGAACGCGTCTAAAAAGTAAATATCCAGAGCGGCGGGAACGTAATAGGGCGAATAAAACGCCAGAATGCCCTCCACTACATGGCTCATCGGCAGATACGACAGGTACGCCCCCCAGCGGTGGCGCTCATGCCAGGGATACATAGATGCCAGCGTTTCGGCCAGCCAGCGCAGTTGCTCGTGCCGATAAATTACCCCTTTGGGCTGCCCGGTCGTGCCGGAGGTGTAAAACAGAGCCGCCGGGGCATCGAGCGCCACGATCGGTAGGGGCTCGTCGCGCCGGTCAGCCCCACCCGCCAGAAATTCTTCCCAGGCCATCACCGGGCGCGTCAGATCCTCCCGCGGCGGCTCCGGGCAAAACGAGACAATCGGGCCGTCAAACCGCACGGCAGATAGGCGCTCAAACGCTTCTGGTGCGCCTACCAGCAGAGCGCGTGCCTGACAGTCTTTCAGCAGGCTTTCGATCTCCGCCGGCGGCGCGGTCACGTACAGCGGCGTGCTGACGGCCCCGATGATCCCACACGCGGTGGCGAGCGCCAGGTAGCGGGTGCTGTTATGCCCCCAAATCGCCACCCGCTCTCCCGGTTGAATGCCCAAAGCGCGCAGCGCGGCGGCGGCGGCCAGAATTTCCGCGTGCATCTCTGCCGCGCCGCGTACCTCTTCGCGCAGCCTGCCCTGAGTGGCCGCGTTCAGGCGCAGATCGTGGTAGCGGATAGGCTTGCTCCGGCTGCGCAGCCGGTATAAGATTTGCTCGTGCACAGTGCGCGTGGAGCGGTGCCAGAAGCTGTAATGCGCCGCGTAACGCAGCAGATTGGGAAAAAAATCTTCCCAGCGGTGCGGGTACGGCCCCAGCAGCGCGTCGCTGTTGGCGCGCAAGAACACCGGCTGCTTGTGGAAGTAGGGCAGCAGGCGGGTCAGCGCGGCCAGGTCGCGCCCGGCGAACTTTGCCACCAGCGGAGCGAACTGTTTCACCCCCCCAATATCCACGTAGATCGGCTTGGGCAGGTCAATGCCCAGTTCCTGCGCGGCCCAGCGGCGCGCCAGGTCGGCCACTTCTGCCAGCGTGGGCAGCGCCTCCATCGGAGGCGTGAGGTGAAAAGCCCGCCCGGCGGCCTGCGGGTGCAGTGCCAGCTTCACCACCGCTTCGGCAACGTAATCCACCGGTGCAAACTCCACTCGCAGCGACGGCCTGGCCGGGGCCACCCACAGCCGCCCCGTGAGGTACAGCCGCAGGGGATAGTACAGGGTGTTGAAGGTTTTCACCGCACCGCTGGTCGAGTCGCCGACGATCATCCCAGGGCGCAGAATGGTGATGGGCAGGCGTTCCATTTCGGCGCGCACCAGCACCTCAGCCTCATATTTACTGCGCTCATAGGGGGTAGAAAACCCGTAGCGGTCGGTCAATTCCTCTTCGCCTACCGGCCCGCTGCGCTTTCCGGCTACGTAAGCCGTGGAGACGTGCGCCAGCCGCTCCAGCCCGCCCTGCGCACGCGCCGCATGCGCCAGTTCCAGCACGTGACGGGTCCCCTCAACGTTGACCTGCCGCAGTTCTTCCAGCGGGGCAAACAGGCGCACATCCGCCGCGGCGTGGAGAATGTGAGTCAGCCGCGCCGCCAGTTGCGCGTAGACAGCGTCATCCAGGCCCAGGCGCGGGCGGGTCACGTCGCCAGCCACAACCTCCACGCGCCCATCCAGGGCGGCGCGCAGATCGGGCCAATCCCACCATTCGCGTGCCAGCCGCTGCCGCGCCTGATCGGGGCCAGCAGCGCGCACCAGAGCCACCAGGGTACAGCCAGCCTGCCGCACCAGCCATCGGGCAATCTGCGCGCCTAAAAAACCGGTCGCGCCGGTTAACAATACTATTGGTTTCATGATAGCCGGATTGTACTACAGACCGGCAGAAACAGCAGATTCACAGGTAGAAGGCCAGCGGCCATTAATTCCTGCTCAGCAGGGCTTGCACGTCCTCCATGTAGGCAAAGCTGCCAGGCTGGTAAGCGCACAAGGGTTCTTCAGCCAGCACGTCCCCGCTCGTCCCATAAGCGCGCGAGCGCGACCCACCGCACACCCTGCGGAACTCGCACTGACCGCATCGCCCGCGCAGTTCATCTAAATTGCGCAGCGATTGGAACAGCGGGCTGGAGCGGTAAATTTCGGGCAGAGTCTGCTCGCGCACGTTGCCGGCCCGCAGCGGCAGGTAGCCAGAGGGGTACACATCGCCGCGCAGGGAGATGAACACAAAGCCCTGGGCCGAGTTGATGTGCATGGGCGTGCGGCGCATGCGCTCCGCGGGTGGGGGCGTGCCGCGCGTCACCGCGTCTAGCCCGGCCTTTAAGCGGGCATAGGTGTCATTGAGCCCCAGGGCGTCGCGTGGGTCAATCCCGCGCGCCTCTAAGACGGTGCGCTGTAGTACCACGCGCTTGTAGTGGTGGCCTTCGGTGGTCTTGCAGCCCACGTACTTCGAGCAGTCGTAGAGGAAGTGCATCACGGCTTCGCAGTCGTCCGCCGAAATCTGATCTGCCGGTAGAGCCCGTCCGGTGGGAACCAGGAAGAACACGCTCCAGGTCATCACGCCCAGGTCGCGTACCAGGGCAAAGATCGCCGGCAGGTCGAACAGGTTGTAGCGCGTGACGGTCGTATTAAGTTGGATTTTCAGCCCCAAAGACAGCGCCTTCTTCCACCCGTTGACGGTCCACTCAAACGAGCCAGGGACGCGCCGGAAATCGTCGTGCAGGGCGGCAGTGGAGCCGTCGAGGCTGAGGGAAATGACATGTGCGCCGGCCTCTTTAATGCGCAGGAGGTTAGCCTCGTTCAACAGCGGTGTTCCTGAAGGCGACAAAGCCACCGGCAGACCGCGTTCTGAGCCGTAGCGGGCCAGATCAAAGATATCAGCGCGCTTAAAGGGGTCCCCGCCGGTCATCACAAACAGCGGGCGGGGCGTGCCAAAGCTCTCAATCTGGTCAATCAACCGGCAGCTCTCTTCGAAGTTCAACTCCAGAGGATCGTGATGGGGGCTGGCCTCGGCCCGGCAGTGGCGGCAGGCCAGGTCGCACGCCTGGGTGGTCTCCCAGATGATTAAAAAAGGGCGGTCTTGGGTGTCATAGACCGGCTGGCGGATCATTTTCATGGGTTAAGCTCCTCGTTACGATTGTAGCGCTTGTTGGGCGGCGGCGAGGGTGGCGGAAAGGGCCGCGTCATCGTGAGCGGAAGAAAGGAACCCGGCCTCGAACTGCGAGGGGGCCAGGTACGCGCCGTGGTCCAGCATGGCGCGGAAGAAATGGCCGTAGCGGGCTGTGTCACACTGCCGGGCGGTCTCCCAATCTGTTACCGGACGGGCGGTAAAGAACGGGGTCAGCATCGTCCCGACCCGCTGTACCTGTACGTCTACGCGAGCCTGTCGGGCGGCGGCGCACAGACCATCCGCTAACTGCGCGGCGCGCCGCGCGATGCCTTCCCACAGGCCGGGTTCTTGCAGTTTGCGCAGCGTGACGATCCCGGCAGTCATGGCGAGGGGGTTGCCGGAGAGTGTGCCGGCCTGGTACACCGGGCCGGAGGGGGCGATCAGCGCCATAATGTCGCGCCGTCCACCGTAAGCGCCTACCGGCAGGCCGCCGCCGATCACCTTGCCCAGCGTGGTCAGGTCGGGTTGCACCTGATAGAGCGCCTGCGCCCCGCCCGGGTGGACGCGGAAGCCGGTCATCACCTCGTCAAAGATCAGCAGCGCCCCATGCGTTTGGGTAAGCGCTCTCAGCCCGGTCAAAAAGCCCGGCTGCGGCGGCACGACCCCCATATTGCCCGCCACGGGTTCTACAATCACCGCCGCCACCTGCCCCGGGTACGCCTCGAACAGCCGCTCGACGGCTTGCAGATCATTATAAGGGGCCACCAGCGTATCGGCGGCGGCCCCGCGCGGCACGCCGGGTGAATCGGGCAGGCCCAGCGTGGCGACGCCCGAACCGGCCTTCACCAGCAGCAAATCGGCGTGGCCGTGGTAACAGCCCTCGAACTTGATGATCTTATCTCTGCCGGTGTAGGCCCGCGCCAGGCGCAGGGCCGTCATGGTGGCCTCCGTCCCAGAGTTGACGAAGCGCAGCATCTCCATCGAGGGGACAAACTGCCGCACCAGGCGCGCCAGTTCTACTTCCAACGGCGAAGGCGCGCCAAAACTCGTCCCGCGTGCGGCGGCGGCGGCCAGGGCAGCGGTGACTTCTGGGTGGGCGTGGCCCAAGATCAGAGGCCCCCATGAGAGAACATAATCAACGTAGCGGTTGCCGTCCACGTCGTACAGGTACGCACCTTCGCCCCGCTCAATAAACAGGGGCTGCCCGCCCACCGCCCGAAAGGCCCGCACCGGGCTGTCTACCCCGCCGGGCAAAAGCTGTTGGGCCTCTCCAAACCATTGTTGAGATCGTTCTGTGTTCATCACCTGCCTCCTTCTGCGGCGGGTACGGCGCTCCACTCGTGAACCATCTGGACGACGGCGCGGACGTTCTCGACCGGCGTCTCCGGCAGGATGCCGTGACCCACGTTAAAGATATGCCCCGGCTGGCCGCCGGCCTGCTGTAAAATGGCCCGCACTCGCCGTTCCAGTTCGGGTAGAGGGGCGAACAGAGCCGCCGGGTCGAGGTTGCCTTGTAGGGCAGTCCGTTCCCCAACCACCGGGCGGGCCTGGTCAATGGGCGTGCGCCAGTCCAGGCCGATCACGTCGCCGCCGGCGGCGTGCATCAATGCCAGCAGGTGACCCGCCCCCGCGGCGAAGTGAATGGCAGGGACGCCCGTCTTGCTCAGCGCCTGGAAGATACGCCGCGAATAGGGCATCACGTATTCACGGTAATCTTCTGGCCCCAGTGCGCCAACCCAACTGTCGAACAACTGCACCGCCTGAGCGCCCGCTTCAACCTGCGCGCTGAGGTAATCTGCCGTCATCTCCGCCAGCCGCTCCATCAGCGCGTGCCAGGCGGCGGGGTCGGCGTACATCATCTGTTTGGTGCGCAGGTAGTTGCGCGAGCTGCCCCCTTCGATCAGGTAACTCGCGAGGGTAAAGGGCGCGCCGGCAAAGCCGATCAGCGGCACTTTCCCCGCCAGCTCGCGGCGTACCAGGCCCAGGGCGGCCATCACATAGCTCAGCCCTTCGCGCGGATCGAAGGCGCGCAGGGCCTGCACGTCGGCGGCGGAGCGTACCGGGTTATGGATCACCGGCCCTTCTCCGGCGGCGTACTCCAGTTGGATGCCCATCGGGATAAGCGGCAGAAGAATATCGGCAAAGAGAATAGCGGCGTCTACGCCCAGGGCGTTGACCGGCTGGAGGGTCACTTCAGCGGCCAGTTCAGGGGTCTGGCACATCTCCAACAGCGAATGATGGGCGCGCAGGGCGCGGTATTCACTCATATAGCGCCCGGCCTGACGCATAAACCAGACCGGCGTGCAGTCCACCGGCTGACAGCGGCAGGCGCGCAGGAAGCGCAGGTTGGGTTCGGTGGATAGTGTCATTCCTTCTCCTTCGCGGCCAGCCAGCGCGCGGCGTCGCGGGCGTGATAGGTGATGATCAGGTCGGCTCCGGCGCGCTTCATGCCGGTCAGAATTTCAAGGACGGTGCGCTCCTCGTCCATCCAGCCGTTGGCCGCCGCGGCCTTCACCATGGCGTATTCCCCGCTGACGTTATAGGCCGCCAGCGGCATCTGTGGGAACTGTTCGCGTACCTGCCGGATGATATCCAGGTAGGCCAGAGCTGGTTTGACCATCAGCATATCCGCGCCCTCGGCCACGTCCAAAGCGGTTTCGCGCAGGGCTTCGCGGGCGTTGGCCGGGTCCATCTGGTGACTGCGCCGGTCGCCAAAGCGGGGTGCGCCCTGGGCCGCATCGCGGAAGGGGCCGTAAAACCCAGAGGCGTATTTGGTCGAATACGACAGGATAGGCAGGTGTTCAAAACCGTTCTCATCCAATCCGGCGCGGATCGCGGCGACCATGCCGTCCATCATCCCAGAGGGGGCTACCATATCGGCCCCGGCTTCGGCATGCGAGACGGCCACTTTCACCAAAATCTCCAGGGTTTCATCGTTCAAAACGTAGCCTTCCGGCAGGTGCGGGTGGGGCCGCCTGTCTCCGCCGGTGTTAAGCAGCCCGCAGTGGCCGTGATCGGTGTATTCGCATAGGCAAACATCGGTGATGACCACCATCTCCGGCACGGCCTCTTTAATCGCCCGCACCGCCTGCTGGACAATGCCATCCGGGGCGAAATTTTCCAGCCCCACCGGGTCTTTGGCCTGCGGAACGCCGAACAACAGCACCGCGCCAATCCCTTCCTGCGCGGCGGCGCGCGCTTCTGCGCTGACGAGGTCAGGCGACCACTGATATACGCCCGGCATGGAGGCAATGGCGTTTTTCACCCCACGGCCGTGTACCACAAACAGCGGGTAGATCAGGTCATCGGCGGCCAGGACGGTCTCGCGCACCATGCGGCGCAGTTGGGGGGTCAGGCGCAGCCGGCGGGGCCGCGCGGCAGGGAAGCCGCCCATGTGCGCCAGGCGGTGGGCGGCCAGAGAGGGGGAAGATTCTTGTGTCAGGCTCATGGTTTTTCCTTCGCATGAGAAAAATGTTCGGCCAGGGCTTCGGCCAGGCCGCCAGAGGTCGCTTCGGCGGCTACCAGGTGCACGCTCAGGCCGCATTCGCGCGCGGCTTGCGCCGTGACCGGCCCAATACAGGCAACAATCGCCCGCTCCAGCCAGGGCCAGTGATGGTTGGCGGCGGTCTGAACAAAACTTTGCGCCGCTGAGGGACTCGCCAGGGTGATAATATCCACCCCACGGTTTAATTCGGCCAGGGTGCGCTCATCGGGCTGGGCGGGCAGGGTGCGGTAGACGGGCACGTGCCGCACCTGCGCCCCGCACTGCTGAAGCTCTGCCGGCAGGGTTTCGCGGGCAATTTCGGCGCTGAACAGTACAACGTTCAACCCCTGTACCGGGCCAATTCCTGCGGCAATGGCTTCGGCTGCGTATTTTTCGGGTACAAAATCCACGCGCACGTGCCGTTCTTCCAGCGCCCCCGCGGTGACGGGGCCAACGGCGGCCAGGCGCGTCCTGCTGAAAACGCCCGCATCCAGCCCCAGGGCCGCCAGGCGCTGCCAGACGGCTTCCACGCCGTTGGCGCTCGTGAAAATCACCCAATCCACCCCTGCCAGGTCTTGCAGGGCCTGGTCAATGTAGGTTGGGTCTTCCACCGGGGCAATCTCAATGGCCGGAAAGAACACCGGCTCGGCCCCCAGTTTCACCAGGCGCAGGGCCAGCGAATCGGCCTGGCGGCGCGGGCGGGTGATCAACACGCGTTTTCCGCGCAGGGGCTGCATCACAGGCATTCTCCTGCCCCCTGCGCGAGCGCCTGTTCGGCCAGCCGCAGGCCCAACGCGCGTGGGTCTGTTCCCTCGCCGATCACACGCACCACCTTACGGCCATCGGGCGTGGCCGCCAGTCCGGTTAAATGGATAATCTGTTCCTCGCAGACGGCATGAGCGGCTACCGGCGCAGAACAGCCGCCTCCTAAACCGCTCAAAAAGGCGCGTTCCGCCTCTACCGCCGCGCGCGCCGCCGGGTCGTCAATCTGCGCCAGCAGATTCACCAATTCGGCATCATCCGAGCGGCACTGCACCGCCAGAGCCCCCTGGCCGGGGGCCGGCAGCATGATCTCAAAGGGCAGGTACTGCCCTACCTGTTCTTCCAGGCCCAGGCGCGTTACCCCGGCGGCGGCCAGCACGATGGCGTCGTACTCGCCCTGCATGGCTTTGCGGATGCGGGTATCTACGTTGCCGCGCAGGGGGAACAGTGTCAGGTCGGGCCGGTAGGCCAGCAGTTGGGCCGCGCGCCGCAGGCTGGAAGTGCCAACCCTTGCGCCGGGGGGCAGTGTGTCGAGCGTGTAGCGGTGCGCGGAGATCAACACGTCGCGCGCGTCGGCGCGCGGAGGAATGGCGGCCACCACCAGCCCCGCAGACGGTTCAATAGGCAGGTCTTTGAGCGAATGCACCACCAGGTCAATCTCCCGCGCGTGCAGCGCTCGCTCCAATTCAGCGGTAAACAGGCCCTTACCGCCAATCTCGGGCAGAGGTTTATCAACGATGCGGTCGCCTGCGGTGCGCATCAATACGGTGCGGGTTTGCAGACCCGGCGCGGCGGCTTCGAGCAGGCCGCAGACGTGGCCGGTCTGCCAGCGCGCTAACTGTGAAGGACGGCTCCCAAGAACCAGCGTGCGTGTAATGGGGGAACTCAATCGGCTTCTCCTTTTCCCGGCATCTGACCACCGGGTTGAGGCAGGTCAAACAAAGAAGTAAGGACCGCCATATAGGTTTCCAGGTTGGCGTGGTCGGCTTCGTGGCGCAGGCGGGCGGTTGGCTCATGCAGCAGCTTGCGTACCAGCGATTGCGACAGCCGCTCGATCTGCTCCACAACGGCGGGGTCCGGGTCTTGCAAGATGTGCAGGGCGCGCGCCACTTCCTGCTTGCGGATCGCTTCGGCCCGGCGGTGCAGTTCGCCCACCACCGGGATCACCGCCAGCCAGCGCATAAACGATTCCGTCTCTGCCTGCACGATCTCTTCGGCGCGCGGAATTTCATTCTTGCGGCTCGCCAGCGAAGAGGCGATAAAGGCCTGAATGTCATCCATGTCAAAAAGGTGAATGCCCTCTACGCCTGCGCCGCCCGCGCGGATGGCCGGGTCAATATTGCGCGGAACCGCCAGGTCAACCAGCGCCAGGGGCCGGCGGCGGCGCTGTTCTGCCACGCGAGCCGCCAGCGCCCGGTCAATGACCAAACTTTCCTGACTGGAGGACGACAGGGCCACATCCACCTTAACCAGGGCTTCTTCTAACCGCTCCACCGTCACGGGCTGGGCGTTCCACTCCCTGCCCACCTGGGCGGCGCGCTCCTGCGACCGGCTCGCAACGGCCAGGTTGTGGATGCCGTAATCGTGCAGTACCTTTAAAGATTGTCGCCCAATTTCGCCGGTCCCGATCACCAGCGCCGGGCGGTTGGTAAGGTTGCCCAGCACCGACTCGGCCAGGCGGATGGCAACGGCGCTCATATTGGTGGGACAGCGCCCAATGGCCGTTTCACTGCGCACGCGCTTGCCAGCGTGTTGGGCCGCGCGGAACAGCGCAGACAGCACGTGCCGGGCACTGCCCTCTTCCAGGGCGGCCTGGTGCGCCGCGCCGACCTGCCCCAAAATCTGCGGCTCGCCCAGCACCATCGAATCCAGGCTGGCCGCCACCCGGCAGAGATGCCGCACCGCCTCTTCTCCGCTGTAGCGGTAGAGGTGCGGCTCCAGTTCGGCCCGCCGCAGCGTGAACACGCTCAGAGCAAAGCGCAGCAGGGGATCAAAAATATCCGTGACGCCGCTGTCGGCCGCCGCATAGATTTCCAGACGGCTGCACGTAGAAAGAATCGCCAGTTCGGTAAGCGGCTCAAAGGCCGCTTTCTGACTCACAAACGCGCTCAGGGCCTGGCGGAGCGCCTCACCTGCCAGGCTGATGCGCTCGCGCAGCGTTACCGAAGCCGTATGGTGTGAAATCCCTAAACACAGAATGTTCATGGTTCACCGGCCGCCTTTCTGGCTTCAGACCTGCGCCGCTGGTAGTTTTTCATGTGCCGGTTGGGCCGTCAGGTGCGCCAGCGCCTTTTGGGCGGCCTGCTCGCCCTGCCGCACGCAGTCTGGAATGCCCACCCCTTCGTAGGCACCGCCGGCCAGGTACAGGCCGGGCACTGCGCGGCACAGCTCGTGCATCTGCCGCACACGGTCGAGATGCCCAACGTCGTACTGTGGGTTCGATTGATGCCAGCGGTAAATGCGGGTCAGCAGTGGTTCTGCCCGAATGTTCATCAGGTCGGCCAGTTCAGCGCGGGCAATCGCCACCAGCGCCTTGTCGTCCAGGTCTACCATCGCTTCGCGCCCGGGGCCGCCCACGAAACAGCGCAGCAAGGCGGCGCCATCTGGCGCTCGGTGGCTGAACTTGATCGAGGTCATGGTACAGGCCGAAATCTGCCGTGCCTCTTTCTTAGGAACTACAAACCCAAAGCCCTGCGGCGCTCCTTTAACGTCTTCCTCACGGAACGCCAGCGAGATGGTGGCCGTCGAAACGTAGCGGATGGCGTTCAACATGCGGCCCAATTCAGGCGCAAACGGCAGAACGAGCGCCCCAGCCGCAAACGCCGGAGATGCCAGAATGACAGCATCCGCTTCAACGCTGCTGCCGTCCTGCGCATCCACCCGGTAACGCCCGCCGCCCAGAGGGGTCAGGCCCGTTACCGCACAGCCAGCGCGGATTTCCTCGCCGGCCAGGGCCTGTTCCAGCGCCGTCACCAGTTGCGCCAGCCCGCCCCGCAGGGTGAGGAACATCGAGGTAGGCAGATTCCCGCCCCCCTGAGTTGCCGTTGCCCCGTGACCATTCTTCTGCGCGGCTTTGCGCTGCGCCAGCATCCCGCGCGTCAGGCTCCCGTACTTCTTTTCGATCTCCCGGAAGCGCGGAAACGTCCCTAACAGGCTTTGCATTTCAGGGTCAGACACATGAATGCCCGACATCAGCGGCTCGGCGATTTTTTCCAGCGCCTCGCGGCCCAGCCTGCGGCGGATAAAATCCCCCAGGCTTTCGTCATCGTCCCCCGGTCGGGCAGGGATGAACCAATCCATCCCCATGCGGATTTTCCCCGGCCACGAGATCAGCGGCGAGGTGACAAACGGCCAGATGCGGGTCGGAATAATCAGCATGACCCCATCGGGCAGGGGGGTCAGTCGTCCCCGGTTGACCACAAAGACTTTGCGCCGGTCATCGTTGGTCCCGGCAATTTCACTGCTCAGACCCAGCTTTTGGATCAGTTGGGTGGCCCAGGGCTTCTGGCGGATGTAGCTGTCGGGCCCGCCCTCAATCGTGAAGCCATCCACCTGTTCGGTCACGATTTTGCCGCCCAGGCGCGGCTGGCTTTCATATAAAGTAATGGTCAGGGGCAGGTTTTGGGCGCGCGCGCCCTGGCGCAGCGCATAGGCAGCCGCCAGGCCCGCGATTCCACCGCCGATCACAACGGCGCGTCGGGTAGGGGCTTCGGTTGGGTTCATAGCGTTTCGGGTTCCTTTTCCATGGAAGATGTGACGATCTGCGCCAGGGCTTCGATGAAGAGCGGCGCAGTATTGGGCGAGGCCGCGCGCCGCAGCGTAATGCCGTGCCGCTCGGCCTGGCATTTGGCTTCGATATCCAGGTCATAGAGAACTTCCACGTGGTCCGCCACAAAGCCAATGGCGGCTACCAGAGCATGGCGCACGCCCCGCGCCGCCAGTTGTGGGATCACTTCATCAATCTGCGGCCCTAACCAGGCTCCCGGAATGCGCCCGGCGCTCTGGTAGCACAGGCTCCACTGCTCCGGCCGCAAACCCAACTGCGCCGCCGCTTGTCGGGCTGTCTCCTCAAGCTGAGCAGGGTAGGGGTCGCCCTGTTCTAAAATGGCGCTCGGCAGGCTGTGGGCGCTGAACAGAAAATGTACCTGATGGCGCTCCTCAGCCGTAAAGTGAGCCAGTTCCGCCTGAACATTCTCGACAATCGTGCGGATGAATAGGGGGTGGTTATGCCAGCTTTCAATGAAATACAGTGGCAGCGGTTGCGCCAGCGCTTTCAGGGCTTCCTCCAGCTTCTTTCGGTAAGCGCCGGTGCTGTAGCGCGAAGCGTGCGGGGCCATGCACAGGCCCACCAGCCGGGCGTTGCCATCTGCGGCGATTTGCTTCACCACATCGGCAATATACGGCTTCCAGTGGCGCATGCCCACGTAGACGCTGATCTGGCCCGCAAACTCTGCGTGCAGGCGTTCTTCCAGTTGCTCGGCCTGCGCCCGGGTGATCGCAAGCAGCGGCGAGCGCCCGCCAATCTGGGCGTAGCGCGCGCGGATTTCTTCCACCAGCTCCGGCGAGGTGGGCCGCCCCCCGCGCACATCCAGCAGATACGGCTCGATATCGTCCAGCGAATCAGGGCCGCCGTAGGCCATCATCAGGATCGCAGTTTTCATGAGGATGCCTGCTTTCCGGCATACAGGGCGTTCATCGCTTCCGGCGAGCGCCAGATGGCCGTCCAAACCGGGGTGTCGCGCAGGGTATAGCGCCGGGCTTCGCTGCTGCGCAGTTCATTCACCAGCTCTGAGAAGCGCTGTAAATCTTCGGTCTCGTAAACCACCACGAATTCCTGATCTTGTAAACCAAAGGAATAGAGCAGAAGCTGTTGGATTTCAGGGTACTGATGCCCAATGCGGATGTGCTGGTTCATCATCCCCTGGCGCGTATCTCGGCTCAGTAAATACCAATCCGCCGTCTTAACAAACGGATAGACGATCAGGTAAGTGTGCCGTTGTGGCTTCAGCGGGTCAATCTCTTGCGGGGAATTGCCTCTGGCGTATTGCGAGGGTTTGGTATAGCCCCACAGGGTTTCAACCGGCTCGATCCATTCGCGGCGGGCATTCAGGGCGTGTCCCAGCGCGCCGAAGAATTGGGCGCTGTCGCCGTTTCCTTCGATGGGCAGGGCGCTCCACAATAGGGCGTCGGCCTTGGCGCTGAGCGGCCCAACCTGATAGTGGTACGTGCAGGCTCCGGTCGCTTGCAGTTCGGCCTGCCACGTGCTGAAAAACGAGACCCGCGCGGCGGGATCCAGGCTCCAATAGGCCGGGGTAAACCGGAATAAGGTAAAGTGGTTTAGGGTTTTGTTTGAGGTGGCTTTTTCAGTCATTCCGTCTCCTTCATTCAGCCCGTCCTACCTGGAACGGTTCAGGGCAGTTTGAACTGGCCGCCGGTGGTTCTGTACGCGCCGGGGCAGGCATTCTGAGAAATGATTGTTGTGACTGGATCGGAGTATTTTAGCTCAGAGGTGAATCGGCGTTGCTACTCCCTCGTTGCTCAAGTTTTAGAAAGTGATCCAGCGTCGTCAAGAGAAACAGGTCAAAAAAATCGTTGGCGCGTTCAAAGAGGCGCTGACCTTCTGGATCGTGGGCGCTGCTCAGGGGGGCAGTCGCGTGGATCGACACCAGGATCGACCGCCGGAAAAAAGAGAAAGCCTCGACCAACTGCGTCAGCGAAAAGCCAGCGCGGTGGGTCAGCTCGCCGTAATCGAGCGCCAGGCGGCGGGCTTCGGCCAGAAAAGGCGTAGGGTCTTCGCGCGCCGTAACTTGCATCAGCAGAGCGAGCAGGCGCTGCCCACTGTAGCGAAAGGCCAGGCGCTGCTCGGCGCTCATCATCTCCATCCAACTGCCGGGCCGCTTTGCCAGGTCTTGCGCGCTCTGGCGGGCGTTGCCCAGGGTTTGCGCCTCCAACGGAGCCAGCGCGAGACGGACTTCTTCCGCGCGCTGCTGCCCGGCGGCGGTCCAGGCTTCCAGCGCGGAGCGGTGAAACTTGCGGCGTCCGCCAGGGGTGCGCATATGGGCAATTTTGCCGGTGTCGGCCCAGCGGCGCAGCGTGGTAAAGTGAACCCCCAAAATTCTGGCGGCTTCGGCCAGTTCAAACCATTCTTTGTCAGATGGAAGGGGGTTATGAGCGCGCAACGCTGTAATCCTATGTAAATCTATGCAAATCTACTGTAGCGAGTATAGTTTTAGATAGCAGGGAAGTCAAGCGTACAACTGTCACTCTTAATAAACTCTTAAGTAATTTGGGCTTCCCCTCAGCGCAGCAGCTACACGCGATCGCTAAACTGTACTGCCGCCGCGCGGTATTCACCCATTGCATGACTCCTTTCTTGGAGTAAGTATATCCACAATTCGAGTCGGCGCAAATAGAGCTGTTATAACCTTTGTTGAACTCTACTTCATTCTATGATACGATCCGGGCATAATCTGAGATAATTTGTCAAATTGGGTTTGTTTGCGCGCCGCGTCGTCAACGCCCCATTCTCAGCTTCAGGAGGAGCACCTATGGTTGAAAATTCCCAGACAGCATCGCCAGGCCCCCAGGCCGGCCCATCAACCCGTTCTGTTCATGCCGGAGAGGTTCGCCCTCGGCCCCACCACGCGCTGATCGAACCCATTTTTCAAACGTCCACCTATACCTTCGACAGCATTGCCGATGTGATCGCTTATGAGGCAGCCCATGCCGCCGGCAGGCACACCGGCGTCTATGAATATGGGCGTTACGGCAACCCGACGATCGCCGCGGCGGAGGCCCGCCTGGCCGCGCTGGAAAACGCCGAAAGTGCTATCCTGCTGGCCTCGGGAATGGGGGCGCTGACCACCACGTTCCTCGCCTATCTCTCGGCGGGCGATCACATCGTCATCACCGATGACAGCTACCGCCGCACGCGCCAGTTCTGCCAGCAGTTTTTGGCCCGCTTTAACGTAGATTGTACAGTGGTGCCTTTGGGCGATTACGAGGCGTTAGAAGCGGCCATCCGCCCTCAAACGCGCATCCTCTTCTCAGAGACGCCCTCGAACCCTTACCTGCGCATCCTCGATTTAGAGCGCTTCGCTGAAATTGGCCGGCGGCGCAATGCCTTTACCGTGGTGGATGCCACCCTGGCGACGCCGCTCAACGTCCGGCCCCTGGAGTGGGGCATTGACCTGGTGATCCACTCGGCCACCAAGTACCTGGGCGGCCACAACGATCTGCTGGCCGGGGTAGTGGCCGGGAACAGCGAAATGATCCAACCCCTGCGCGGCCTGGTGGGAGTCCTGGGAGGGATTTCAGACCCGAACACGGCCTACCTGCTTCTGCGCGGGCTGAAAACGCTCTCTGTTCGGGTAGCCCACCAGAACCGCACTGCACAGCAGATAGCCGGGTTTTTAAAAGAACATCCGGCGGTAGAGAATGTCTGGTATCCAGGGCTGAAGACCCATCCAGGCCACGAACTGGCCTGTCGCCAGATGCAGGGCTTTGGCGGGCTGATCTCCTTCACCGTGCGGGCCGATTTGCAGGGCACCTACCGAGTCATTGACGCTCTGCGCATCCCGTACCTTTCGCCTTCTCTGGGCGGCGCGGAAACCCTGGTACTGCACCCGGCCCTCATGGCCTACTACGATGGTTCGCCCGAGGAAAAGGCCCAGGCCGGCATGGTGGATAACCTCATCCGCCTGGCAGTTGGGTTAGAAGACCCCCAGGACCTGATCAACGATTTGGATCAGGCCTTACAGGTGATTTGCTGAGAGCGGGGTCTCCACCGCCAGATGGAGACCCCGCCCATCGCATAGGCTTTCCTTTACCCTCTGCGGCCCAATTCGGCCAGCGATTCGCCCGCGCTGAAGGGGCGGAACAGGATCGAAAAGCTGTACTCGCCCGGCCAGACCAGGTATTTATCGAGGGTGCGCGGACCGCACGAATGCCCGCCCAGGCCGCTTTGCATCAGGTCGAGGTTGAAATAAACCTCATCGCGGCGGGTCAGCTCGTTGGTGTGCATCGCCCGGTAAAGGTCATGGGCCGTAAAATGGCTGACGGATACTTCCATCAGCGGCTCGCCAATGGCCATCAGCCCAACGCCTTGCGCGTTAGCCAGCGCCGCCCAGCGCACATCGGTCTTGTTGCCGTTCTCCTGAGGCATGATATAAGGAACGTACTGCTCATCCACCGTCCCGCTGTAGCGGCCCACCGGCGTGCCGGCCTTGCGATCCACGTAGTTCTCTTCTGGCCCGCGGCCCAACCAGGTAAATTGTTCAAAGCCCGCCGGAAGGACGAGTGCAACGCCGATGCGCGGCAGGGGCGGCAGGTCCTTCGAGCAGGTCACGCGCTGGGCCATGCGCACCGCGCCGTTGCCGTACACGGTGTAGGTAATGGCATGGGTGAATCCCGCCTCTTTCTCCGGCGCTGCAACGTGATGCTCAGCCTCGATCACCACCACCTGGGGTTTCGTCTGGCGGCACTGCAAAGCAACCAGCCGGTTTTCCAGGCGGTCCAGCCCGGCTCTCAGCCACATCCCCAACAGCTTGTTCTCGCCGTTGTTCATCCACTTAAACCCGTCATTGTCCGTAGGCGCGCGCCAGATATTGAGCGCCGGGCCAGACTGCACCAGTTCGACGCCCTCGTAGCGGTAGCGCCGCATCTGGCCGGTTTGCCGGTCAAAGACGATGGAGAAACCTTCGCCGTTAATCTCAATCCCCGCCGCCGTCTCGTTCACGTGCAGAGGGGCCATGTCTTCGGGGCGTTCCTCTGGCCCAACCGGCGCGGCGAACGGCACGGCAAACTGTTCCCAGGCGACCACATGCCCGGCCGGCGCCCAGGGGGTATCGGCGGCGAGGGTAAAGCGGATGTTCAAGAAGACCTCAGCTCCCGCGGGCACGCGCGGCCGGCTGTAGGGCAGTGTGATGCTCTCGGCAAAACCGGGGCGGGTGCTCATCACCGGCAGCTTCCCCCGCTGGACAACCTCGCCATCCACCGCCAGTTCCCACTCGCCGCGCAGGTATTGGAGGGTCACGAAATCGTGCTTGTTAACGATCTCCACCCTGCCGTTTAACAGGTCAATGGGGCGCACGGCCACCGGCTGAATGACCTTTTTATACTCGACCATCGGCGGGTGGGGGGTGCGGTTGGGGAAGATCAACCCATTGATGCAGAAGTTCATATCGTTGATCGTATCGCCAAAGTCGCCGCCGTAAGCCCAGTACGAAACGCCTTTTTCGTCGGTCTTGAGCAGGCCCTGATCCACCCAATCCCAGATAAATCCCCCCTGCAAGCCGTGATAGCTCTCAATAGCTTCCCAATATTCCTTCAGGTTGCCAACCGAGTTGCCCATGGCGTGAGCATATTCGCACATAATCAGCGGGCGGCGGTTGTTTTCATCCAGCGCATAATCAATAATCCGGTCAATGGCAGGGTACATAGGGCAGGCCAGATCCGAGGCCAGGTAGCCAGAGTTCCAGCCGACGCGCATCGTCCCTTCGTAATGGACAATGCGGTTGGGGTCGTAGCCGCGAATCCACCCGGCAATGGCGTCGTGATTGGGCCCATAGCCCGATTCATTGCCCAACGACCAGGTAATGACGGATGGATGATTTTTATCGCGCTCCACCATGCGCGCCCCGCGCTCTAAAAAGGCGGCGCGCCATTCGGGTTCATGGCACAGGCGGTTGTAAACCGAGTGGGTTTCGATATTGGCCTCATCCCAGACGTAAATGCCGTACTCGTCGCACAGATCGTACCAGCGTTCATCGTTGGGGTAATGGCAGGTGCGCACCGCGTTGATGTTGTGGGTTTTCATCAGGCGGATATCCGCCAGCATCGACTCCAGGGTGAGGGTTTTGCCGCCGCGCTCGTCGTGTTCGTGCCGGTTGACGCCCTTAATAAGAACAGCCTTGCCGTTGATGAGCAGTTCGCGGTTTTTAATCTCAATCTTGCGGAAGCCCACCCGGTGCGAATACACCTGCACCACCTCACCTTCCGCATTGCGCAGGGCCACTACCAGAGTGTAAAGATAGGGCGTTTCGTGCGACCACTTCTTAGGGGCCATAACGCCCTGCGAGAGCGTGAGGGTGTCGGCCTCGTTGGGGTTATAGAGGAAATGGGTGCTCACATAAGCCGGAAAGACCGGCTGGCCGTTGGCGTCAAACAACTGCATTTCCACCTGGTAGCCGTTGGCGGCCAGCGTATCGCCGCCCAGGCGCGCAGTGACGGTCAGAACGCCGTTCTGATAGCGGTCATCCAGCGTTGGCTTGGCGAACACGTCCGCCAGGTAGATGGGCGGCAGCGCATAAACCATCACCGGGCGGTACATCCCCGCGAAGTACCAGTGATCCTGATCTTCCAGGTACGTGCCATCCGACCAGCGAATGACTTCGGTCACCACCACGTTCTTGCCAGGGCGGACGTAAGGGGTAATCTCAAACTCGGCCGGCAGGCGCGAGTCTTTGCTAAAACCCACTTTTTGCCCGTTCACCCACACGTAAAAGGCCGATTCAACGCCGCCAAAATACAGAATGACGCGCCGCCCGGCCCAACTCTCCGGCAGGTCGAACTCGCGCCGGTACAGACCGGTCGGGTTATCATCCTGCGGCACAAAGGGCGGAGTGTTCGGAATGGGGCTTTTAACGTTGGTATAGATGGGCTTGTCGTAGCCGTTTAACACCCATTCCGAGGGTACGGGCATATCAGCCCACTGTGAGGCGTCGAAACGCTCGCTGTAAAACCCATCGGGCAGGGTCTGTGGGTTGGGTGCAAAGTGAAACTTCCAGACTCCATCCAGGCTTTGCACCCATGGCGTGCGCCGCGGGTCGCGGCTGAGAGCGCTGGCCTCATCCGGATAGGGCAGCCCGGTCGCGTGGGCCGGAAAACGGTTAATGGCGGTCACTTGGGGGTTTTCCCAGTCATTACGATTGGTTGTATCCATCGGTAAGCCTCGGTTTGAAGATTCAGTATGCCCCTTTAGTTTATCATCACTCGCTCCATTTGAGGCCAACCCCGCCTCCCCCCTCTTGTAGGTCGAGTTCAGGGCCCAAAACCCCCGCCGCCCTGAACTGTATTCCCACCCATTTGCGCTTAATGGTGAGCCCGTTTGCGCACCTTTTCGGTCATACTATAAGGCAGGAACCCCTCGTCTTCCTCGCCCTCGCCCCGATTTGTTTCGAATTGTTTTTGAAAATCAATTCCTCGGTTAAAATAGCTCTGGCCTTGCTTAAGACCTTAATGTGATTCATGCCGCAGAATGGAACAGCATCTAATGGAGAAACCGATTCGTTTTGCCCTGATTGGCTGTGGGGTCATTGCTCCTACCCACGCCCGTAGCATCATGGAACTGCCCAATGCCCGCCTGGTGGCTGTTTGTGACCTGGTAGAAGCGAAGGCGCGTGCGCTGGCAGGCCAGTTCACGACCGAGTTCGGCCCCCCGGCGGTGTATACCGATTACCACCGCCTGCTAGAGCGCGAAGAAGTGGACGTGGTCTCCGTGCTGACGCCCAGCGGCACGCACGCCTGCATTGGCAGCGATGTAGCTCGTGCTGGCAGGCATGTGCTGGTGGAAAAGCCGATGGATGTGATCCTGGAACGGGCTGACGCGCTGATCTCCACCTGCCAGGCGGCGGGGGTAAAGCTGGGAGTAATCTCACAGCACCGTTTTGACCCGGCCATTGTGGCCTTGAAGCGAGCGGTGGACGAGAACCGGTTGGGTCAGTTGAACTTCTGCGGCTCGCATACCAAGTGGTACCGCAGTCAGGAATATTATGACAGCGGTGACTGGCGCGGAACGCTGGCCCTGGACGGCGGCGGAGCGCTGATTAACCAATCCATCCACTACGTGGACCTGATGAGCTACATCATGGGCCCAATAGAAGAACTGAGCGCCTACTGCGCCACGCGGGCGCATACCCGCATCGAGGTCGAAGATATTGCCGTAGCCGCGGTCAGGTTCCGCTCGGGGGCGTTAGGGATTATCGAAGGCAACACGGCGGCCTACCCCGGCTTTTGCGCCCGGTTGGACGTGTATGGGACGGACGGGTCCGTCATCATTGAGAATGACCGGGTGAAAGAGTGGCGTCTGCGCAGCGGTGAGCCCTACCCGGGCGAAGATGGCCCCACCCATTTCATCGGGGGAACTTCCAGCCACGATATCTGGCATCACTCGCACCGCCGCCAGATTCAGGACATGATCGAGGCCATTTGCACCGGCCGCGAGCCGCTTGTTAACGGCGCGGAAGGCCGCCGGGCCCTGCAAATTGTGCTGGCAGTCTACGAATCGGCGCGGACAGGCAGGCCAGTGCGCCTTTAAAATAACTGGCCGGTGCTGGCGATGACCTGATCGGCAGAAATGCTGTTAAGAAAAGATACCCGATGCGCATAGCCCGGAGGGGTAGGCGCATTGCTTTCTTGTTGATCCACCATCTTCCCCCAGCGGGGGCGGGCGCGCTCCCAAGAAAAAAAGAATGCTGTCTAGTTGAAAACGTCCTGAATTTGTGCTATATAGTGTATAGACAACCTGTCTCATCGCTGAGGTTAGCATCTGGGGTGGCATCTCATCCAAGCCCGTCCTGGTATCCATCGCTGTCCCACCGTAGTAGCTATGGTGGGATTTTGTTTTGTCAGCCCCACCGCGGGAATTCTCGGGTGGGAGTTTAGGCGCACAGAGATGAGGTGGATCATGGCCGTTATCACGATTTCGCGACAGTACGCCAGTGGAGGAGACGAAATTGCCCGGCGCGTAAGTGAACTGCTGGGCTACCAACTGTTCGACAAGCGTCAGATCGCCCGGGTTGCGCGCGAAGTGGGCCTGTCGGAACAGGAAATCATAGATTACTCTGAAGATCAGTTCAAGGTGCGGGGCTTCTTCGACCGCCTGCTGGGGCGGTCACAGCCGGCGGTGCAGACGCGGGTGTGGAAAGAGAGCGCCAAAGGCGAGCGCGTAGCGGAAGAAACGCAGTTGAGCGAAGAGACCGCCCTCACGTTGGTACAGCAGGCCGTGTTAAAAGCCTATGAAATGGGAAACTTCATCATTGTGGGGCGGGGCGGTCAGGTCATCCTCAAAGATAAGCCGGGGGTCCTGCACGTGCGCATCGAATCGCCGCTGGAGTACCGCATTCAGTTCTTGAAGGAGCAGATCCGGCAGGCGCGGCAGGAATACCTGGCCGATCTTCGCTTGCGCCGCGAGGCCCAAGACATCATCCTCGAACGGGATGCGGCCTCGGCTGAATACATCCGCCGGTTTTACCATGTGGAATGGGACAGCCCCTACCTGTACCATGTGATCTTTAATACCGCCCGCCTGACGATCGAGCAGACCGCCCGGTTTATCGCGCGGCTGGCGGCGGAGATTGACGAGCTGAAAACGCCGGAAGGCGCGCAGGTTGCCTCAGCTTAGTTATTTGACCAGGGCGTGCAGCACCCGGACGGCGTTGTGGGTATCACTGGCAGAGACGATCAGGTTGATCGACACGTCAGACGCGCCGAAGGAAATGCCCAAAACGTTGATTCCGGCGTTGCCCAGCACGCCAAAGATTTGACCAGCCACGCCCGGCGTTACCCTCAGCCCAGGGCAGACGACGGTGATGATATCCACGTCATCGCTGGCAACCACGCTCTCGATATCCCGGCGCTGAAATTCGGTACTGAGGTGCTTGTGCAGGGTCTGGATCACTTCAGGGACTGACTCTTTGGGCGCCGGGAAGCAGATGGCCTGCTCAGAAGTGGATTCGATAATCAGAGGGACGCTGATGCCGGTGGTGGCGACGGCGGAGAAAATGCGCCCGGCCACCCCCGGAACGCCCAACATGCCCCGCCCTGATAGCGTGACCAACTGCAAGCCGCGGATCGCGGTAATCGCCCGGATAGCCCCGTTGTGTTCGGGCTGGGTGTCATTCACCAGCCGGGTATCTGGCCCGCTGGGGTTGAAGGTATTGCAGACGCGCAGCCCAATGCCCGCCTCGATGACCGGGTGAATGCTCTTGGGATGCAGCACTTTGGCCCCAAAGTGAGCCATTTCAGCCACTTCACGGTAAGACAGCACCGGGATGGTTCGCGCGTCAGGAACCAGGCGCGGGTCGGCGGTCATCACCCCGTCCACATCCGTCCAGATCCACACTTCGCCGGCTCCCAGCGCCACGGCCAGGATCGAAGCGGAGTAATCACTGCCGCCGCGTCCCAGGGTAGTGGTTAGCCCAGAAGGGGTACTGCCGATAAACCCGGTGACGATTGGAACGCGCCCGGCCTGGAGCAGAGGGCGCAGTACCTGCCGGGTACGCTGCGTGGTGAAGGCCATATCTGGCACAGCATTGGTGAAATGATCGTCGGTGATGATGAGCTGCGTGGACTCGACGAGGCTGGCAGTGATCCCTGCTGACTCGACGGCCGAAGCCAGAATGCGCGCGCTCAAGCGCTCTCCAAGCGAGGCAACTGCGTCCAGGGCACGGGGCGAAGCCTCGCCCAACACGTGGATGGCCTGGCAAAGATTGGAAAAGTCGGCAATCAGGTAATTGATCTCCTGGTGAAGCTGGTGTTTGCGCGCCAGGTCATCTACCAGGGTTTCGGCCATTTCATGGTGGCGGTCGTTGAGCTGGCAAACCGCCGCGTGGAAGGTGGTCAGGTCGCCGCGCGCCGCGCGCACGGCACTATCAATCAGCAGATTGGTAATGCCAGCCAGGGCTGAGACGACTACCACCAGTTCGCGCCAGTCGCGGCGCGCGTCGCGGATGATTTCAACCGCCTGCTGCATTGCGGCGACCGTACCCACTGACGTGCCGCCAAACTTCATTACCAGTAAGGATCTTTTTTCGAGCATGTTTCTCCAGTCTCCTGAATTGCCCTATTTTACTGGACAACCCGGAAATTGTGGGCCGGTCTAACCTGGAGCTTTTGGATTGCTTTCACGAACTGCGGATGACGTGGTCCTGAAAGTATTTTTGCCAGGGGCCGCACCCGGCGATGAACGGCTGCATCAGAGCGCGCTCGGCCTGGATGGTGTGATTAAAATCGTGGGCGGCCCACTCGTTGAGCATCTCGGCGAGCGTGACCGGGCCGAGTTCTGCGTGGTGGGCGCGGCGGGTGAGGTCTGCCGGCCCTAAAGCTGCCAGTGCGTCTAACGACCGGCGGCGCATGCGCTCGAATCCGGCGGCCATTTCCACGGGGTTTGGGGCGATTGGCCGGGTCCCTTGGGTGTCTGGGTTGAAAGCGGGGAAGTCCTGGCCTTTAAGAAAAGCGTTCAGACGGAAGTTGAACACGTCTTCCGTATCGAGGATATGCTGCAAGCACTCCACCGCCGACCACTCGCCGGGCGCGGGCGGGCGGAGAAGCAGTTCGGACGGCAGGGAACCGGCCAGTTCGATCCAGCGGCGCGGGGTGGTGCGCAGCACCGCTTGAACCCAGGGCAAGATATTTTCAGCGGTCATCAGACGTTTCTCCTTATTTTCTACAAGAAGGCGCGTTTAATCATCTGCGCCAGACGGCGGCGCAGCACCCAGGCAACTGTGGCGACTTCAACGATGACGATCACCAGCGTAAAGGCCAGCGATAAAAGGCGGAGCTGCTCGCCGGCGATGATAGGGAGAAGCGGCGGCAGGGGAACGCGCGTTTCGCCGGTGAAGCGAAAGAACGGCACGAACAGGTCGGCGGCGGCCATGCCGATGAGCGCCCCGGTAACTGCGCCAAACAGCGACAGGAAGGCGTACTCTAAAACCACCTGGAGGATAATCTGGCGGCGCGTCAGCCCGACAGCGTGCAGGACGGCAAAGCGATAGGCGCGCTCCTGAAGCGAAGCGTAGCTGTAGACCAGCAGTGACAGGATCGCCATGACAGCAGTCGCCAGGAACCCAACCGAAAGCGTGCCGAAGATGCCCACCCGCTCCATTTTGGCCTGTTCTGCGGCGATATTGACCTGAGTGTCACCTTTGACCAGAGCGTCAATGCTTAACTGCTTACGTATCCGTGCCACAACCTCTTGACCATTCGCTCCGGGTTCCAGCTTGATCCAGATATCGTGCGGCATCGTGTAGCCCAACCAGGAGCTAAAGTACTCAAAGTTGCCGATCAGGGTAATCGGATCTTCCTCATATACCGTTGGGAAGTACTGATAGACACCCACAATGGTAAACGGCAGGTTCAGTTTGGTCAGGCTGTCGAAGCTGACAAGGGCCGTGAGGGAATCGCCGATGCGAAGGTTATAAGCTTGAAGATAATCCAGCGGGATCAGGACAGCATCCTCGGTGATCGCCAACCGGTTCATCAGCGCGCCCAGCGGTTCACCGGCAAAATCCGAGCGAAACCAGGCGGTGGCCGCGAACTCGGCGCGGTCAACGGCCAGGACGCGCCCACTCAGTTCCGTGCCGCCGGGCTGTGAGACGCGCGCCGGAAAATTCCCCACGCGGGCAGCCGCGGCCACCCCTGGGACCTGACTGAAGGCTGAGGGCAAGGGAATCCAGTTGCCGTCTTCGGCGCCGCTGCTGTTGGTGGGGCCAATGGGATTATCGGCGTTGGCGAGGGCCGGGGGAAGCGGCTGAATATGTAGGTCTGCGCCGGTCTGGTAATATACGCGGTCCACCAGCCATTGATCCAGGCTGGCCGCCATGGAGAGCGTGTAGACGCCCATCGCCAGAGAAATGATGACCAACAGCAGCGGGGTGACGTAATCTAGCCCTTGCCGCCCCAACTGCCTCAGCGCCATGTGAAGCGTGAGCCAGGGCGACTTCTTCGAGAGAAGATCGAGGGCGCGCATGAGGACATTAAAAGCGCGCATGGTGAGCAGTCCGGCCGTCACCACAAACAGGGCCGGGACGAGGATAAGCATCGGGTCACGGTAGAGGTCTTCGGGTTTGCTCTCGATGATGCCCGCCAGCGAGCCGCGGTTGCTTAACTGCCAGTAAGAGTAGAGGGTTGGCAATAGCAGCAGCACATCCAGGTAATAGCGGTACCAGAAGGGCTTGCGAACCGGGCGGGCACGCTCGCGCTCTTCGGCCAGCATACTGGAACGAGCGGCGCGCAGAGCCGGCCACAGCCGGGCAAACAGCGAAATGCCCAGGGCGACCAGGGTAAGCTGGATGCTGATGCCTTGCAAAGAAACGGGCAGTGGGGCGCGCGGCGTGAACGCGAGAAAACTCTCGGTATAGCCCATCACTCTGGCGATGCCCATGCCCAGGCCAATCCCTAGCGGATAGCCGGCGGCGAAAAGCACCAACTGCTCAACCAGGATTAGCTTCATCAACCCGCCTATGCTCATCCCGCGGCTAACGAATACCGACATTTCGCGGCGCTGCCATTGGGCGATGGTGGTGGAAGTTAACACTAGAAAATAGAGCAGAATGCCAAAAGCCGGCAGGTTATAGGCCAGCAGCAGCACCGTCATGGCGGTACTGCGGTTCACAAAACGCTTGAGGGGTTCGAGTGGAGGAGAGTTAAGGCGCGCGCCGGGCAGAAACTGGTTGATGAGCAGCAGCCCGCGTTCAAAGCCTTCCAGGTAGGCGCGGCTCTTAGAAGGAAGGATTTGACTTTCATCCAGGATGATATACCAGCTCGATTCGCCGGTGGCCGAGGCAATGAGGGGTTGAACGCGCTCGATATAGTCGTCGCGGCGGATCAGTAGCATCTTGGTCAGGCTGACGTCAGGGTCGTTGAACCAAAAGATGCTTTTGGGGTCTTTGGCGTGCCAGATTCCGGCGATTTTAATGAGGATGGGGTTAGGGTCTGAAACGTTTATGCCGGCTTTGAGCTTCTCACCCAGATGCAGGCCCATTTCCTGAACCAGTTTCTCGTGGACCCAAACATCCAGTTCCTGCCCTAACGATTTTGACCCGGCCAGTGGTTCACCCTCGACAATTTCCATCTCGGGGGCTACATTCTCGATATAGCGAAGCTCCACATTGCCCAGGTAGCCTTTACTGTTTTCCTCATAGAGCGGCGAGTCGGGTGGGGCCACCAACATCAGGCCACTGCTGGAGACCTGGACGTTGAGATGCCTGAGTGGCAGCCCCACCTCGGTTGTCAGGATGGACGCAATCTGCTGAGCCGATCCTTCGGCGGCTTGCAGGGTAATAGGAGAGCGCCGCGAAGGAAAGATATAGACATTGGTCGAGAACGGCGGGCGGCCGGTGACGCTGGTGAATCTTTCCAGTTCTTGCTGGAGCACCACCATATCAACGGCCTGCGTGAAGAACGAAGCATTGGTGACCAGCCCAACGGCAAGGATCACGTTGAGCAAGGCCATCAGGCTGAGACCAGCATAGTAGCGTTGGCGCTTAAGCAGCAGGGCGACGATGGCAAAGAAAGCTTGCAAGGGTTTCAGGAAGTGAATCCTGAGCGCCCGCGTCGGCCTGCGTTGGGTCATGCGGTGGTCTCCAGCAGCGTCACGCTGCTCTGCGCGCGGATATCGCGCGAGGAAGCCCCTACCAGGATGGTGAAGACGCCCGGCTCGGCTTTCCACGTCCCGCTCAGTACATCGTAGAAAGACAGCGCGCGCGGATCGAGGGTAAATGTGACCGTCTGCGACTGGCCCGGCTCCAGATACACTTTGGCAAAGCCCTTGAGCTCTTTGGGCGGGCGCGCCACGCTGCACTGCGGGTCGCCGACGTAGAGCTGTACCACCTCTTGCCCGGCGCGCTCTCCGGTATTGGTGACCCGGATGGAGACCTCAAAATGCTCGCCGGGGCGCACTTCCGCCGGACACTGCAAGTCGGTGTATTCGAAGGTGGTGTACGACAGTCCATGCCCAAAGGGGAACAGCGGCTCGCTCTGCACGTAATCGAAGTACCGGTAGCCGACAAAAATGCCTTCGCCGTAATACACTTTGCGCGCCCCGGGGTAACTAAGGTTGGGATAAGAGGGGGTATCTTGCAGGCGCTTGGGGTAGGTAACGGTGAGCTTGCCGGAGGGGTTGGTTTCACCGAGCAGTACGCTTGTCACGGCGCGGCCCCCTTCCAAGCCGGGGTAATAGGCCTGGACCAGAGCGGCGACGGAATCGATCCAGGGCATTTCGATGGGCGCACCCACGTTCAGGACCACCACGGTGTTGGGGTTGGCGGCGGCAACGGCGGCGATCAGTTCATTCTGGCGGGCGGGCAGGGAGAGATTGGGGCGGTCCCAACCTTCGGTCTCAAAACCTTCGGTATCGCCGACAAACACCAGCGCCAGGTCAGCCTCGCGGGCCAGGGCGGCGGCGCGCTCGATGCGATCATCCTGGGAGGGGGTGGCGGCAAACGACAGGCGAATATGAGTCATGTCGGCGGGGCCGTCCTGGGCCAGTTCCACGCGGATGGGATAGGCTTTGCCACCTTCTAATTCCACCACGGCCTTGGGTTGCAGGTTTTGGGTGGCGCCAATGCCGGTTGGGGCCTGGCTGTCGATCAACGTTTGCCCGTCTAACGTGAGGGTCAGGTGAGCGGTATGGATGACGTGGAAGGTATAGCGGCCAGAGGCAGGAACCGTCAGCGTTCCACTCCAGCGGATGGAGAAGCGGTCCTTCAACCCGCCAACGGTTCCGGCACCAAACCACCAGTAATCAATGCGGTGGTCAATGCGTTCTACGACTGGGGAACCAGAAAAGGTGGGGTTATCGAAGTATTCGCCCAACAGACCAGACCCTGTACCTCGGGCGGGGCGGCAGTAGCTGGCCTTGAGGGTGGGCAACTGCAAGAAGTTATCAGCCCCTTGCTCGTAGCGAATCTCCACCTGGTCGCCGAGGGCTGTTTTCAGCGCCGCCAGCGGGCCAGAGCGATAAGTCGGCTCGACGTAAGCGCTGCCGCCGCCTGAAATGGTCAGTTCTTCGGCGGCGGGGCCGATGACGGCGATGGTTTTGACGCGCTCTGGGCGGATGGGGAGGATGTTATTGTGGTTTTTCAAGAGCGTGATGGCTTCTTCGGCGATGCGGCGGGCTAGGGCCTGGTGTTCAGGGGTGTTCATTGCGCCTTGGGGACGGGGGGCATCCAGCCGGCCAGAGCGCACCAGCAGGCGCAGAACGCGCCGCGCGGCCTGGTCAATCTCTGCTTCCTCGATTTGCCAGTTATTGACGGCTTCGCGCAGAAGTGAGCCGTAATATTTGGCCGGGCCGGGCATTTCCATATCCAGGCCGCCTTTGACCGACTCGAAAATGGTATGATTCGCGCCCCAGTCAGAGATAACCGCGCCTTCAAACCCCCATTCTTCTTTGAGAATCTCGTTTAACAGGTGGTGGTGCTGGCTGGCGTAGACCCCGTTAATGCGGTTGTAGGAACACATTACCGTCCAGGGTTGTGTTTCCTTCACCACCATCTCGAAGTGCGGCAGGTAGATTTCGCGGATAGTGCGCTCGTCGGCCTCGGAACTGCCGCGGAAGCGTTCGATTTCCTGGTTGTTCAGGGCATAATGCTTCAGAGAAGCGCCCACGCCTTTAGACTGCAACCCGCGCACATATGCTACGCCGATGCGGCCCGCCAGGTAGGGGTCTTCAGAATAGCTTTCAAAGTTGCGCCCGGCGATAGGGGTGCGGACGATGTTAACGCATGGTCCCAGCAGGATGTCGCAGCCAGCGGCCAGAGTCTCTTCGGCCAGGGCCTGGGCGGCCTGTTCTACCAGGGCCGGGTTCCAGGTGGAGGCCAGGCTGACGCCGGTGGGAAAGGCCGTGGTTGGGCTGGACACGGGGCGGCCAGCGTCTGGCATGTTGGTACGCACGCCGTGCGGGCCATCGGTCATGGTCAGCGAGGGGATGCCCAATCGCGGGATAGGGGAGGAATTCCAGCTATCTTTGCCGGATAACAGAGCGATTTTCTCGGATAGGGTGAGTTGCTTGAGCAGGCTTTCAACACGTTCTTCGATTGTAGGGTTAGCCATAGTGAACCTCGCGGGATGATTGGGATGCTAAGTTTATTGTACCATTGACAGCTAATTGCGCTGACCCGAACGGTTCGCTATAATCCCTGCAATTATCCGGTTGTTCACCGGATTCAGCCGCAGGAGGCAGGCATGACAGACCCACACACTTTTTTACAGGCCGTACAGGCCGGAGAGCGGACCAGGGTTGAGGCGTTGGTGGCGCAGAACCCGGCGTTGGTCAATGTGCGTGGCGCGGGCGGGCTGCCGGCGGTGCTGGTCGCGCTGTATTATGGGCAGGGGGAGATCGCTGAACTGTTGGCCGAACATGGGGCAGACCTGGACGTTTTTTCTGCTGCGGCTTTGGGAAACGTGAGCCGGTTAGAGGATCTGTTAGCGGCTCATCCAGAGCAGGTTAACGCTGTGGCGGTGGATGGCTTTCAACCCCTGGGGCTGGCGAGTTTCTTTGGCCGCTTCGCGGCGGCCCGGCTGTTATTAGAACGCGGAGCTGAAGTGGACGCTCCTTCGCACAACCCCATGCGGGTGACGCCGCTGCACTCGGCAGTAGCCGGAGGGCACGTGGATATCGCCCGGCTGCTCCTGGATCATGGCGCGGACCCCAATGCCCGTCAGGCCGATGAATTTACGCCGCTGCACGGCGCGGCCCAAAATGGGCAGGGAGAGATGATCCGCCTGTTGCTGGAGAGGGGGGCGGACCCTCACGCCGCTAATGCGCAGGGGATCAGCGTGCTGGATTATGCCCACGAGAGCGGCAGCGTAGAAGCTGTCCGCCTTCTGGAGGATTGTTAGGCGGCGGTTGTTGCTTTGCGCGGTTCTCAGCCAGCCTTTCACCCCGGCCTGATTGCCGCCGCGCAGGGAGTAAACCCGGCAAACGTTAGATCACCAACAGGCTGATGAGCTGGTAGGGCCGGTAAGCGATTTCGTAAGTCCCGGGGCCGGTGGAGCGGATGGCGGCGGTGTCTACGGGGCGCTCGAGGAAATCTACGCTGGTAAGAGTGGTAGGCGGCTGTTCGAAGGCCAGCGCGAGCGTTCCGGCGGCGCCCAGGGTCTCATTGAGGCGCAGAATGTACCCCTGGCCCTGGCGCGAGGGCAAAACCCAGGTGGGGACGACGGTTCCAAGCGGCGAGGTAAAACGGAAGGGGGCCGGGTGCGCGCCAAAAGGCCCGACCAGAGCAGGGGCGTAGAGAGCTTCGGCCTGAGCTGGGGTCGAAAGGACGCCGTTCTCAGTGCGCGGACGGTAGCGGCTCACCGCGAAGCGCAGGACGTGCTTGCCGCGCTCCGGCGGGTAGGCAGGGCAGTGGCGGCGCGGGTTCTGCGGCCATTCAGCGCCCGGGTCGATGGGAGCGCGCAGCAGGGTCAATGCCAGTTCGCCGTCGCGGCAGCCAAAGCCGTACTTGGCCTCGGTCAGAATCGCCAGCCCGTCCCAACCGGGCGCATCGGTGACGGCCGCCCAGCGGCTGGCCGGAACTTCCCACATGGCCTCTTCGCGGGGGCCACCGGGCACCTGCGGGCGCGAGACACTGCCGTAAGGCGCACCGTAGAGCGTGTCGCGCCCGCGCAGGGTGGTGGGCAGGTAAAAACGCAGCAAGCGATGTTCTTCGTGCCAGTCCACGGTGGCTTCGATGCGCAGAACGTCGCTGCCGGCTTCGAGGATGTAGCGCACTTCTATGCAACTGTCTTGCCCAAAGCGGGCCTCGCCGGCCAGGATAGCGCGCACGGGGCCGCTTTCGATGACCGTCAGCGGCAGGCCAGCGATTTCGGCTACAATCTGACGGGTGGCGTTGTGGTCAATCTCCCAGGCGTCGAACAGAGGGGGAACGTCGGGATGCAGCAAGAAACGCGGAGCAGCGGCCAGAGGCCAGGCCGCGCCATCGCTGACGGCTTTTACCCAGCGACCGGCCTCATCGAATTCCACGCGCAGACGCCCATTATCCAGTATGCGTGGTGAGACTTCCCAACGCGGCGCTGCAACTGGCCGCAGCGGCCCTGCGCTGAAGGATGGCAGTTCGACGGCGGCCAGCCATGCTTCGCCAGCGGGCTGCACGGGGCCGGGTGCGTCTGCGGCGGAAGGCAGTTCGACTACGGCACAGTGGTCCAGGGCCAGCGGGTTAAAAGCCGTTAACTGCCCGGTCTGGACAGGGTCGCAGTCTTCACACAGATCGCGGTAGGCTGATTCCAGGGCCTGGTCGCCCAGTTCTTCGAGTTCTGCGCCTAACTGATCGTACACCAGCTTGATCGAACTGCCGGGCAGAGCATCATGGAATTGGGCGAAAG
The DNA here is from genome assembly GCA_034434155.1 of Anaerolineaceae bacterium. Lineage (GTDB taxonomy): Bacteria > Chloroflexota > Anaerolineae > Anaerolineales > Anaerolineaceae > DSYU01. The sequence continues at coordinate 36,095 of DAOUAC010000097.1, read as the reverse complement.
AGAGGCGCTCCCAGGGGTGGCTGGGGATCGGCCCAAAGCCTGCCAGCACTGAGGCGGCTTCCCAGGTTTGCAGGGTGCGTTCCAGGCGGCGGTAACGGCGCTTGAACTCGCTGTGGGTGGTGTAAATGCCCCGGTGAAACTCCAGGTATAACTCGCCTTCAAAGACCGGCAGGTGGCTGCGGCTTTCGGCCAGGCGCTCGAAGAAGCCTTCGACCGCGCCCCAGCGCACCGGCGGAACCTGAGCGAGATTGCCCAGCCGGTTGTACATCTCAATCTTATCAATGGTTGTCCCCCCGCCGCCATCGCCTACGCCGGTGGCTTTCAGAATTTCGTTGTGCACATCGAGCTGGCGGTAGTGCTGTGCAGAAGTGGCGACTCCGGTTAAATCGTCCCACCCTTCACCGGCAACGTTCAGGTGGGTAAGCACCTCGCTGCCATCGGGTGAGCGCCAAACGAATGAGTCGTAGGGAAACTCGGTGACGATGCTCCAGGAAAGCTTGGTGGTATAGAAGTTCTGCACGCCGGTCTGGGCCATGATCTGCGGCAGGAAGGCGTTAAAGCCAAAGCAGTCTGGCAGCCAGAGCGTGGTGCTGATTGAGCCTTTCAGGCGCTGGAACAGCTCTTGCCCTAGCACCAGCGAGCGCCCCAGGGCTTCGCCGCAGGCGATGAGGGTATCGAACTCCACCCAGGGCGCGCCGGTGGCCTCCCAGCGGCCCGCGGTGATTTGAGCGCGAATCTGCTGGTACATTTCGGGGAAGCGGTCGGCGACCAGCTTCATTGTGTGGGGTGAAGTCCACAGGAAACGGTATTGAGGATATTCGTCCAGCAGGCGCAGGGCAGTCGCGATGGTGTGAATGGCCTTGCGCTCGCCTTCCAGTTCCGGCCACATCCAAACCAGGTCCAGGTGCGAGTGACCGATCATTTCTACAGTGGGCTGCCAGGCCTCGGCTGGGAAGGCGGCGAAAATGGCTTTGAGCGCCGGAGCCAGGGCCTCTACCCCGCCGGTTTCCCAGCGTTGTAAGGCCACGTCGAACATGGCAAGCAGCTTGCGCGTGACCGGGTGCATCGTCTTCGGCTCTGGGATTGGCCCCCACCCTTTAATCATGCCATCGAGCCGGTCTCGCTTGAGCAGGTAAACCATCCACTCACTCAGGGTAAACAGGTCCCAATAGGTTTCCCAATTTTTGGGGTTGCGGCAGGCGATCCAGGTGCCATCGAAGCGCAGGCCGTAATCGTCAATGGGTTTGGCGCCCTCATACCAGATGCAGGTCTGGTAGGTAGCGTCATCCAGCCACAAGGTGCAGGCCCGGTCGGGCAGAGGGCAGTAGAGATGAGCCACATCCAGGCCGGCCCAAGGTTGCCCGTCAATATAGGCTGTCGTTTCGCCCCGGCAGTCCCAGAAGAAATAACGCCGCCCGGTCTGCCCTGGGGCGGGCGCGGGGATCTCCACCCGGAACCAGGCCTGCTGCCATTCGCCTTCTGGCTCGCCGAAGTAGTGACCGCGCTCAATCTTGTGGAATTCCAGGCCGGGGGCCAGGTCTACTGTAATAGGCGCGTCGAGGACAGGACTCATGTAGACTTCTACATCCTGGCGGTCTTCCCACAGGGAAGCGGACAGCACCTGGCGCAGTTTCATCACGCGGTTGGGAATGAGCTGAGGTAAAGGGTTGGGTTTTGGGGGCATAGAAAAATTCCTCCCTGATTGTGGGCTGTGGATGGTTGTTATCTCCCATTATATAGCCAAAAAGGCGCCGGGTAAGCGGCGCCTTTGCTCACGGTCGTTTGCTTGGCTTTTAGATGAATTATTCGGCGGTGAGGTATTCCATGGCTTTCTCGCGGGTGGTGAAGGAAGGTAGTTTAACGCCCGGCGGCGGCTCGATGATTTTACGCCCCTGCAAGTCCATTGAAAATTCTTGTACCAGGGCGGCTTTGCGAAAGAAACCGATCACATCGCGTCCCATGCCGCGCAAGATGGGCAGTACATCTTTGGTCAGCGGGGCAAACCCCACCAGGTCAATCAACAGGATGGCCTGCTTTGGGCCAAAGGCCATCATCGCCTTTTTGATTTCACCAGAAACTTGCACGGCTTCCTCAGTCTTGACAAAGCCGGTCAAAACCGCTTCGATCAGCTTTTGCTGTGGATCGGTGGTCACTTTGACCATATGCACCCCTCCTGCTCCTGTTCTCAGGATGATTATACCGACTTTATTTTTGTACGGCTACGAACTCGATTTCGAGCTTAACGTTTTCATCCACCCCGGTAACGGCCGGTACATTCGGAATGACGATGCCGAAGTCGGTATAGGCAATCTCCGCGCTGGCGAGGCCGTGAATCTCCGTTTTAGAGACAGGGGTCACCTGGGCATCAAACGTGACCGAGCGGGTGACGCCTTTAACGGTGAGGTCGCCGGTGATCTGAAAGGTGAAAGGCTGGTTGACGGCAACGTTGGCAGGCAGACCCGCCAGAGCGGTGGGCGTGAAGGTGATCAACTCATAGGTATCAGTCAGCAGGATGCGGTTTTTAATGGCACGATTGCGGAACTCGTTGTCGGTGGTGAGGGTGCGTGCGTTCACCTGGATCACGCCGACGCGGGTATCGGCGGGGGATGCCGCGTCCACCTGAATCTGCCCGGAAACCTGGTTGGTTGCGCCAACGACCGTCTTGGGCGCGCCGTTGAGGATTTCACCGATGATAAAGCGTGCTTCTGAACGCTCCGGGACGATTTCAAAGAGTTGGCCGTCAGACGGAGTCGTGCTGTTCTGGGCGGCGGTAGGGGAAGGCTCGGCGGCCGGCGCGGCGGCTGTTGATGTGGTAGTGGGGGCCGTGAAAGCCGGGCCGGTTGCAGTGGGTTGAGCAGACGCGGTGGGGGTACTGGTAGGGGCGGTCAGCGGTACGGCTGAGATGGGGGCGCTGGCCTCGGCGGTGGGCTTGAGATAGGCGTAAACAATGCTGCCGGCGGCGATGAGAGCCAGGGCCGCCAAAACAGCAAGAATAGTTAAGACTGTTTTTTGACTCACGGGCAAACGTCTCCTGATTAAGAATCTTGATATTGAAATTATAGAGGATTTGCATAAGATTTGTAGCGATGCATCCGGGCAGTATAACCTTCGGCTCTCTTGATATGGCGGAGCATTTCTCAAGAGCCTGATCGCTGCCGACTGGTTTTTCCGGTATGATTAATAAGACACAGGTGCTGTGGAGGAGAACAACCATGACGATATCACTCACCCAACCCGGTCAATTCGTGGTGGGCTGTAACTACTGGGCATCGCACGCCGGAACGCAAATGTGGTCAGACTGGCGTCCAGAGGTGGTCGAGCGAGATTTACAGGCGCTGGCCGAGGGCGGCTTGCAGGTGCTGCGGGTCTTTCCCTTGTGGCCGGATTTCCAACCGATTACCCTGCTGCGCGGCGGGGGCGGACAGCCGCGTGAAATCCGCATGGGTGAAGAGCCTTTGCCCGACACAGAAGCGGGGCAGGCAGGCGTTTCTGAAACGATGATGGAGCGTTTTGCGGCGTTCGCCGACCTGGCCGAAAAATATGGGCTGAAGCTGGTAGTCGGTCTGCTGACCGGCTGGATGAGCGGGCGGCTGTACGTTCCGCCGGCCCTGGAAGGGCTGGATGTGCTGACCGACCCGCTGGCGATCCAGTGGGGAACCCGCTTTGTGCGCTATTTCGTGCGGCGGTTTAAACAGCACCCGGCAGTGCTGGCCTGGGATCTGGGCAATGAAGTCAACTGCATGCAGGCGGTGAAAACGCGCCAGGCGGCCTGGGTATGGGTCTCGGCCATTACCAATGCCATCCGGGTGGAAGATCAAAGCCGCGTGATTGTCTCTGGGATGCACGGGGGGCTGGATATCTGGACCACGCCGATGCTGGGCGAACTGACCGACTTGCTGACCACCCATCCATATCCTTATTGGACGGTCCACTGTGACCAGGACCCGGTAAACACCATTCGGACGATCTTACATGCTACGGCTGAGTCGCGCCTGTACGCGAATACTTCCGGCAAGCCATGCCTGGCGGAAGAAGTTGGCACGTTGGGCAATATGCTGGCTTCAGATGCAGTTGCGGCGGATTTTATCCGCGCGTGCCTGTTTTCACTGTGGGCGCACGATTGTCACGGGCTGTTGTGGTGGTGCGCCTTTGACCAGGACCACCTGGCGCACGCGCCTTATGATTGGAACACATGCGAGCGCGAGTTGGGCCTGCTGCGTGCCGACTACACTCCCAAGCCGGTGCTGGTAGAGTTGGGCGCTTTCCGGCACTGGCTGGAAGGGTTGCCCATCGCGGCGCTGCCAGAGCGGACTCATGAAGCCGTTTGCCTGCTTTCGCAAGATCAGGACCAGTGGGGCGTGGCTTATTCTACCTTTGTGCTGGCGCGTCAGGCCGGTTTTGACCTGGTTTTTCAGTACGGGGAACAGCCGTTGAAAGAGGCGGATCTGTACCTGGTGCCATCCGTGCGGGGCATCAACGTTATATCGCGGCGGCGCTGGCTGGCTCTTTTAGAGCGGGTGCGTCAAGGGGCCACTCTCTATCTTTCGCTGGATGATGCATTATTATCGGGGTTTGAAGAGACGTTTGGCCTGCAAGTGCAAACGCGCAGCAAGCGCAGTTCACCGGCCCGGTTCGAGATCAACGGGTTGGGGGCTTTTGAGGTGCAGGCCGGCTTTCGCCAGGACCTGCGCGCGGTGGGGGCAGAGATTTTGGGGCGCGAGCCAGACGGCAACCCGGCCTTTACCTGCTATGCCTACGGAAAGGGTAAGGTTTACTTCCTGTCTGTACCCGTTGAGCGCGTACTGACAGAAACTCCGGGGGCTTTCCACCGTCAGGAAGCACAGCCGTTCTGGAAGATCTACCGCTGTGTGGCCTCTGGGGCTGGGGCGTTAGATGGGCGGGTGGTTGGCAAAAATCACCCGTTGTTGGGCGTCACCGAACACCCATTGGCGGAGGGTGAACGCGTCGTGGTGGTGATCAATTACAGCCCAGAGGCACTGGAAGACATTCTGGTTTTAAAGCCCGGCTGGAAGGTGGGGCGGGTCTGGCGCGGAGTGGTTCAGGCCGGCGGCATAGTACGGGTGGCGGCCAACGATGCGGCAGTGTTTACGGCGCGGCGAGCGCAGGATTGAGCCTTTGCGATCCGTGGCGGGCGGGAGTACAATCGTAACCAGGACGGCAATTGGAAAAATGGCGGAGATGATTCAAGATGAGCAGGCCAGACGTTCAAATCTTTGCAGATGCAGACCAGTTGGCGCGGGCTGTGGCGGAGCTTTTCATCCGCCTGGCCGGTGAATGCGTGGCGATGCGCGAGGTTTTTAGCGTAGCCCTATCGGGCGGCTCAACGCCCCTGGCCGCTTATGCCTTGCTGGCGCAGGAGGGCTATCGTGAGCGCGTTGATTGGGCCAGGGTGCACGTCTTTTGGGGGGATGAACGCTGCGTGCCGCCCGATCATGCCGACAGCAATTACCGCAAGGCGCATGCAACTCTGCTCAGCCGCGTGCCGATCCCAGAAGATCATATCCACCGGATCAGAGGCGAACTGTCCCCGGCACAGGCGGCGCAAGCCTATGAAGAAGAACTGATGGCGTTCTTCCCAACGCTCTCCAGCGACGAAAGCCGCCTGCGCGCCGGCTTTGACCTGACACTGTTGGGCCTGGGGGATGACGGCCATACGGCTTCATTGTTTCCGTGGACGGCGGCGGTGCACGAGAACGTACGCTGGACGGCAGCACAGTACATCACTCACCTCGGTTTGTGGCGCGTGACGCTGACTCCCGCCCTGCTGAACCGCTCGGCGCACATCGTTTTTATCGTATCTGGCCCGACCAAAAGCCAGGTGTTGCAGCGCGTATTGTATGGTCCTTTTCAGCCCGACCGTTACCCGGCTCAGGCCATTCACCCAGTAGATGGAACGCTGACCTGGATGGTGGATGAAGCGGCGGCGGCGCTGTTTTAAGCAATAGCCCCAACAGGTGAACAATGACTCTGCTGCTGACCGGTTTTGAACCCTTTGGTGGAAGTGACGTGAACCCCTCTGAGCAGGCCGCGCGGGCGCTGGATGGGGAAACGGTGGGCGGAAGACGGATCACGACCGCGATTCTGCCGGTGGATCGGGCGCGGGGGCCAGAATGCCTGCTGGCGGCGATCCAGCAGCACCGCCCGGATGCGGTAGTGTGCCTGGGGTTAGCGGCGGGCCGGGCGGTTATCAGCGTAGAGCGGGTGGCCGTCAACCTGCTGGATTTTACCATCCCAGACAATGCCGGAAACCAAACGGTAGACCAGCCCATCACGCCGGGCGGGCCGGCGGCGTATTTTGCCACCCTGCCGGTGCGCGCTATGGTTGAGGCTATGCGGGCGGCGGGGGTTCCAGCGGAATTGTCATTGAGCGCGGGAACGTTTTTGTGTAACCAGGTGATGTATACGCTGCTTCATGCTGCCGCCCAGGAAGGATTGACGAGGCCAGGCGGGTTTATTCATCTGCCGGCGCTGCCAGAGCAGGCCGCCAGAGCCGCTGCTCCGCTGCCTTCGATGACTCTCGAAACCATCCTGCGGGGCCTGCGCGCGGCGCTGGCAGTTATCGGGTGACCTGGACGGAGCATGATCCCTTGCGTTCATCTCCATACCCATAGCTACTACTCGTTTCTGGAGGGGCTCGCTGCGCCAGAGCAATTGGCGCACGCGGCGGCAGAGCAGGGCCAGGCGGCTATTGCATTAACCGATCACCGCTGGCTGACGGGGGCCGTCCCGTTTGTGCTGGCCTGCCAGTCGGCAGGGGTGCAGCCAATTTTGGGGTTAGAAGTGGATCTGCGCCTGCCTTACCGCCTGGCTGCGCCGCCGGGTGCGCCTACCGAGGGGGTGCTGGTGCTGTTGGCGGTGGACCGGACGGGCTGGTCGAATCTGTGCGCATTGAGCAGTCAGTTGTTTTTGCCTGTCGGAGGGGAGCCAGGCGGGGCTTTGGCGCTGGAACAGTTAGCTCAGTACGCGGAGGGGCTGGTCTGCCTGACGGGCGGGGCGCGTGGAGCGGTGGCGGGCATGTTAGACGGCCTCAACGGCGAAGGGGAGGCGGCAGGACTGCTGGGTGCGCTGAAGGAAATCTTCGCAGGCCGGCTATGGGTGGAACTGCCCCCCCAAACCGGCGTCACAGAGACGCTCGCGCGGCTGGCAAAAAAGATGGGCCTGCCCACAGCGGCGGCGCGGAGCATCTACTACCTCGAAGCGGAACAGGCCGCCTTACAGCGCACCCTGGCGGCGATTCGCGCGAATCGCCGGCTGGCGGAACTGCCGGACGAACTGGCCGCGCCCCGCCCGGCGGCCTTTCCAACCGAAGCGCAGATGGCGGCGGAGTTCGCCGCCTATCCTGGCGCGCTGGAAGCTACGGTGGGAATCGCGGAGTTGTGCCGATTCCAACTGCCTTTGGGCGAGGCGCATTATCCTCGGGTGAGCCTGCCGTCGGGCCTGTCTCCAGAAGACGTACTGCGCGAGAAGGCCGAGGCTGGAGCGCGGCGGCTGTATGGTGCGGTCACGCCGGAGATTGCGCGGCGCTTGCAGCAGGAATTAAGCGTGATCGCCGGGCGCGGTTATGCTCCCATTTTTTTGATTGCCGAAGAAATTCTGTCATTCGCGCGGCGGGCTGGCATTCCTACAGCTTCGCGCGGGTCGGCCTCTTCTTCGCTGGTGGCCCACTGTGTTGGGATCACCACGCCCGACCCGCTGGCCCACGATCTGTACTTCGAGCGTTTCCTCAACCCGGCGCGCCAGACCCCGCCGGACATTGACACGGACGTATGTTCTCGGCGGCGCGACGAACTGCTCCGCCACGTTTTTGAAACTTACGGTCCCGATCGCACCGCCCTGATAGGGTCGGTCAGCACCTTTCGCCCGCGCTCGGCCCTGCAAGACGCGGCCAAAGCGCATGGGCTGAAGCCCGCCGAGGTGCGCACGCTGGCCGCCGGGCTGCCGCACTGGTTTGGCCCGCGCGCCGAGCCAGATCATCCGGCCCGGCTGGAAGACGGCCCTTTTGCCGATCTCGCCCGCCGCAACCCGCGTTTAAAGTCCATGCTGCGCGATGCTTCGGCCCTGCTGGGGCTGCCGCGCCACCTGTCGGTGCATCCGGGTGGGGTGGTGATCGCGCCCGGCCCGATCACCGATTTTCTGCCGCTGACTGCGTCAGACAGTAAGGGCCTGCCGGTGACGCAGTTTGAATTGGAAGCCGTGGAAGCCCTGGGCCTGATTAAGTTCGATCTGCTGGGCGTGCGCGGGCTGACGGTGTTGGGAGACATGGCTGAGTCGGTGCGCTCGTGGCGGCGCACGGAGTTTAAGACCGCGCTCGACGTGCTGGAACGCATTCCAGAGGATGACCCGGAAACCATCGCATTGGTGCAGGGAGCGCAGACGATTGGGTGCTTTTCGATTGAATCGCCGGGGATGCGCGCCACACTGAAGGAGATCCACGCCAAAAGCCCCGGCGATATTATGGCCGCGCTGGCCCTATACCGCCCTGGCCCAATGAAAGGCGGCCTGCGCGATGCCTTCGTGCGCCGTCATAACCGCCAGGAGCCGGTGACGCACCTGCATCCGGCGCTCGCTGCTGTGCTGAAAGAGACCTATGGCGTCATTCTGTATCAGGAGCAGGTTCTGCGGGTGGCGCACGAGCTGGCGGGCCTCAGCCTGGCCGAAGCCGACCTGCTGCGCCGCGCCATGAGCCATTTTGACCCTGGCAGGCAGATGCAGACCCTGAAGGATCATTTTGTAGCAGGGGCCGCCCGGCTACACAAAGTGCCGCCCGAACTGGCCGGGCGCATCTGGGAGATGATGGCGGCGTTTGCGGGCTATGGCTTCCCCAAGGCCCACGCGGCCAGTTATGCCTGGGTGGCGTGGCGCTCGGCGTGGTGCAAGGCCCACTACCCGGCGGAGTTTCTCGCGGCAGTGCTGGCGAACCGGGGCGGGTATTACCCGCAGAGCGTGTACCTCAATGAGGCGCGGCGTCTGCGGCTGGACGTGCGCCCGCCGCACGTGAATCATTCGCTGGCGGAGTTCAGCGTATCGTACCCGCGAGGCGAGCCGGTGCTGTGGATGGGGCTGGATCAGGTGCGCGGCTTGAGCCGACGTACCTTAGAGCGGATTGTGCGATTGCGCCCGTTCCACGATCTGCGCGAATTTATCCTCAAGGTAGACCCGCGTAGAGAGGAAGCCGAGAATCTGATTCAGGTGGGTGCTTTGGACGGGCTGGGAGCTATCCCCGATCTGCTGCGCGAACTGGTAGAAGCGCCGCGCAGGGTTGGGCAACTGGCGTTGTTCGAGCCAGAAGCTCCCGATGGGCAGGACTGGTCGCCGGAGCAGAAGGTGGCGGCGCAGCAGCGCCTGTTAGGAGTGGCGCTGGAGGCGCACCCGCTGGAACGCTACGCCGGTGAGATCGCGGAGGCCAACGCGCTGTCTACGCTGGAAGCGGTGGCCAGGGTGGGCGAAAAGGTGCGCGTGGCCGGCCTGAAACAAATTCTGCGCCGGGGGCGCGCAGAGAACGGCGCGTGGATGGGCTTTTTAACCCTGGAAGATCTGGAGGGAGTGATTGAGGTGTTTGTGCCGCCCGATTTGTTCGAGCGCGCCCGCTGGGCCTTGGCAACCACTTCTATCCCGTTGGTGATAGAAGGCGCGGTTGAACCAGACTCTGTCAGCGGCGAGCCGGTTGTCCGGGCGGAGAAAGTGGCCCGCTTGAAGGTGGAACGTAATTCAACCTCACATTAGGTGTTTCAGCCGCACGCACAGCGAGCAGAGCGGTGGATTAACTTGCCGACTCCGATGGCATAGGCAAGTGGTTTGAATCTCGCAGGCCTGTAGGCTAGGCAAAGCCATAGATGATAAAAGCATAGAACAAAGGCAGTAGAGACCCTATAGCCAATACTTCTTTGCACCAGCGCCCCAGCCGAAATCGTGGACACTATATACCCTGCGCTGTGACAATATAATCGTGAGAGAATCTATACGACTCGAACGGAGATGAATATGAGCACTTTCTCTCCCAAGGGAAGATTGCCTTGGAGCCAGCGCCCTTGCTTAGCCAGTCGCCTCTTCCTTTGCCCGAAGGTTGGCTAAAGAGGCATACAGATGTTATGCAAGCTTTTTTCGAATTTCTAAACTTAAGTTAACTTCATAAGTTCCGCAAATTTGATTATAATCGTACAGCGCCGAGTTGATCAATATAGATCAATCCAAATCCGCGAGAGGCATCCTTGCCTCCCATATTTCACCATGGAGGAGAACACCATGTTCAAACGCTCGCTGTTTTTTGTGCTGGCGGTAATGCTGATTGGCGCTATGCTGCTAACAGCATGCGGTACCCCCGCCACAGAAGCCCCTGCAGCCACAGAAGCCCCCGCTGCTACCGAAGCCCCGACTGCCACCACGGCCCCAACAGCCACCACGGCTCCGACCGAAGCCCCGACTGAGGTTCCAACTGAAGTCCCAACCGCGGCTCCTGCGCTCGGCTCTCCGGAACACCCAATTAAGGTTCTGTTCGTCCCGTCTGTTGATGCCAATGTGATTACCACGGGCGGTCAGGTTATGGCCGACGCTCTCAATAAGGCCACCGGCCTGACATTCGAAGTCAGCGTACCGACTTCATACGCTGCAACCATTGAAGAGATGTGCGCCTCCCCTGCCGATACCATGGCCTTCATCCCTGGCCTGGGTTACGCGCTCGCGAGCCAATTGTGCGGCGTGGACGTGGCTTTCAAAGCGGTGCGCTACGGCTACCCTGTGTATTGGACTGAATTCATTGTCCCACGTGACAGCGACATCAAGACCCTCGAAGACCTGAATGGAAAGAAGTGGGGCTACGGTGACGTTGGGTCAACGTCTGGTTATATGGTTCCGTTGGTGATGTTTAAAGAATTGGGCATCACCCCGGGTGAAGAAGTTCAGACGGGCGGCCATAATCAGACCGTGACCGCCGTTTACAACGGTGAAGTGGACTTTGGCACCGTCTTCTACTCTGTACCGCTCACCCCAGAAGGAAAACCAGCCTTCACGTATGAAGACTATGTCGCCGGCAAAGTGACCGATGACATGTACGAAGTGCCCGAAGCTTCCATCCCCAACTGTGCTCCCGATGCTGAGGGCAAGAAGCTTCTGTGCGACGGCTGGCGCGTGTTAGACGCCCGCGCCAATATCCGCGGTGAGGCCCCGGATGTGATGCAGAAAGTCCGCATCCTGGCTATCTCTAAAGCTATCCCCAACGACACATTGGCCTTTGGCCCAGAATTCCCCGCGGACGTGCGGGCTTCTATTGAAGAGGCCCTCGTCGAATTCTCAAAAACCGAAGCCTGGGCTTCCTCGATTGGATCCAACGACTTCTACGGCTGGACCGGTATCATGCCCGCTACCGACGCTGAATATGATTTCGTGCGTGCCATGGTGGAAGCAACCGGCCTGACCCTCGAAGGTCTTGGCAAGTAATTACGATATGATTCTAAATCTGGGCAGGGAATTCCCTGCCCAGATTCATTATCCAACGGGGATGATCCAGCCATGCTAACCATTCAACACGTAACGAAAGTCTATTCCCCCGCCAATGTAAAAGCGCTGGACGACGTGTCCTTTGAGGTTTCAAGGGGACAGTTTGTAGCCGTCATTGGCCTAAGTGGTTCAGGAAAATCCACCCTGTTGCGCTGCATTAATCGCCTTGTCGAACCGACCTCCGGGCGCATCCTGTTCGATGGACAGGACGTCACTGCGGCCAACGCTGAAGAATTACGAAGAATCCGGCGGAAAATTGGCATGGTGTTCCAACACTTCAACCTGGTGTACCGTTCCCCGGTGATAACGAATGTATTGGCCGGCCGCCTTGGTTACGTGAATCCAGCCTGGAGCCTGGTCAACCGATTTCCGCAGGCGGACGTACAAAAGGCTCTGCAACAATTAGAACGTGTGGGCATTGGCGACAAAGCCTATCACCGCGCTGATGCACTCTCAGGCGGACAGCAGCAGCGGGTAGGCATTGCCCGGGCTCTGATGCAAGATCCTGAACTGATCCTGGCGGACGAACCTGTAGCCAGCCTTGATCCTGTTCTCGCGCACTCGGCTATGCAAATCCTTGAAAAAATTAACCAGGAAGATGGCGTGACCGTGCTTTGCAGTTTGCACTTCCTCGACCTGGTGCATCGTTATGCCCACCGGGTGATAGCGCTTAACGCCGGACGGGTCGTTTTTGATGGCGCCCCAGAAGAAATAGACGACGTTCGCTTCAAAGAAATCTACGGTCAGGAAGCGGAACGGGTAGGTTAAGGGAGACGACCATGCCGAAAAAACGCAGCTTGCTCCAATCCATCCTGCTCGGCGCTGCCATTTTGGCCGCCATGGTGATCTATGCCTATGGCTTTCAGGTCACAAAATTTAATCTGGACGAAACGAAAGACCCGCGCCGCCAGACGCAGCTCACCCGCATTTTGCGCGCGCTGGCCCGTCCGGATATCTTTGAATACGATAAAGAAGAGTACATCATCTCTTTACCGGTCTTCACGCCCTGCCCGGCCAACCTGCCCGCCGCACCTGCAGTAGAACCAGACGCCCCCTACCTGGTTATGACCCCTGCTTGCGCCGAGCCTGGTTCGATGGTGACTGTGGAAGGATTCAACTTTGAACCCAATACCACAGGCCCCCTCAACTTCATTCCTCCCAGTGGTGTATCTCTTCAAATTGGCAACATTGAAACCGACGCGCATGGTCATTTCGTTCTGTCGGCCAGGTTGCCCAAACGACCGGATACGGTGGCTCAGGAACTGCGCGCCATCACCCGGCGCAATGTCGGCGTCCCGCACTTCAGCAAGAATGCTATTGAAACCTGGGATAAGATTATTGAAACCGTCTTCCTGGCATTGCTGGCCACCACCTTGGGCGTGCTGATTGCTGTTCCGGCCAGTTTCCTGGCGGCGCGGAACATCATGGTGCCGATCACCAGCCCGCTCACCAGCGTAGCCCTCTCGATCCTGCTCATTCCACTAGGCCTGGTCGCCGGTTGGACGGTATCTGATTGGATGCGTCATGCGAGCACGGCCCTTACTGCCAACTTGTGGGTTAACCTGGTCACAGCATTGGTTGTGCCTGTGTTGATATGGTTTGGTGTGCGTTGGGCCCTGCCCTCTGAAGAAATAGAAAAGCCCAAAACCACCCTGCGCATTGCACGTCTGACAGTTCTGGTCTTTGTGGCGTTGCTTACTGTCCTGGAACTGTACCTGGTCTCGGGCATGTCCATTCGCCTCGGCAACGCATTGGTACAGCCGCTAGGCAAATTGGGCTTCCTGGGTAAATTCTTTTCCAATCTGGGAGATCTGTTGGACTACGCCATTAATTTGCTGGTAGCCATTGCCGGTGCAGGCCTTCTTGGCGACTTGGCAAGCAAATTCGGCCAGAGGATTGTGGATTACAAAAATCACCTGGTCAACCGCATCATTAATGCGGTGCTGGGTACGGCCGCCGGCGCAACGCTCTTTGCACTGATCGGCGCTGGAGTCAACTGGCTGTATCAGTTCGACAACCCAACGTATACTCTGGTCATCCCGGCAATCGTTGGGGCGTTGATAGGTTTGATTACTACCGCCGCGCTCTCGCGCAACGCTACTTTGCCGATTGGTTTTGTGATCTATACGCTGACACGTACCTTGTTCAATGGCCTGCGCTCGATTGAATCGCTGGTGATGGTCATCGTCTTCGCCGTATGGGTGGGTATAGGTCCATTTGCAGGCGTATTGGCGCTGGCATTGCATACCATTGCTTCCAATGCCAAGCTGTACTCCGAACAGGTTGAAGGCATTATGGCCGGCCCACTGGAGGCGATTACTGCTACTGGCGCCAACCGTCTGCAAACCATTATTTATGCTGTCATCCCCCAGATCATCCCACCGTATATTTCCTACACCATGTATCGTTGGGACATCAATGTGCGCATGTCCACCATCATCGGCTTTGCAGGCGGAGGTGGTATTGGATTTCTGTTGCAGCAGAACATTAACCTCCTCAACTACCGCGCTGCCAGCACGCAAATGCTCGCCATTGCTATCGTGGTAGCTACCATGGATTACCTGAGTGCAAAGATGCGCGAAAAAGTGATCTAACCTGGGTGATATTCGCCCCCAAGACAAAGCGCACCCCAAAAACAAGGAGCTGAACTGAACCCCGAAAACAAGATGTTTTGGGTCTAAGTTTTGTCAGCCACTTCACAATAGGACAGAAATTGAAATGAATTAAAATCTATCGAAACATACAGAAAGAAGGAAAAAAGCTCTTGCTTGATTTCACTCATACAGAAAAACCGGCGCAGGTGCAGGCCAATCTGATAACTTACATGGCCCTGTTTTCTGATCTGCCAGTTTCTGATCTGCCAGGTATTACGGTGGAAGATTCAGACGTTTTCTGGTGCGTGTGCGACCTGGGTCCGCCGGGGAAGGGCATTTTCCGCACTCACTGGCCGGCAGAGGGCGTTGAGGAGCGGATTGAGGGCCTGTTCCAGAAGATTGGCCGCCTGACCGACGAGATCGGCTGGATGGTGTTCCCAGGCGACCAACCCGCCGACCTGGGCCGGCGGCTGGAAGCGCGGGGGATGACGGGCGGGCGCGCCGGGAACTGGTTGTGGGCGGACCTTACTCATTTGGGCCAGGCCCCGGCGACCCCGGCGGGCTTCCATGTGGAACGGGTACTGGATGACGCCGCCATGGCGGCGTGGGTGCGTGCCTCTGAAGCGGGTTTTGAAGGTGAATTTCCCTGGTATTACGATGCCTATTCCCGTCACGGCTACGGGCCGGGGGCGTTCTCGCTGCACTACATTGGCTACCTCGGCGATACGCCCGTTACCTCTGGCACGCTGCTGGATGCCGGTGGCTGTGCTGCGATTTATGACGTTTCTACCTTGCCAGAATGGCGCCGCCAGGGTTTCGGCGGCGCGCTCACCTATTTTATGATGACTGAGATCAGCAGGCGCGGTTACGCCGACACCTGGATCTGGTCGTCGCCGCTCGGCCAGGGGGTTTACCAGAAGTTGGGGTATGTGGAAGCTGATTTTGGCCTGCGCGAATATTCATGGCATAAGGCTTGATCCACCCTTTTAGGCGCATGACGGTTGCTATGTGTGTAAAATGCGGGCTACGCCCTGCAATATACATACAATTCAGTAAACGACCCTGTAAGTACAGGCGGGAATGGAGATTGGGCCTGGATTTATTGTTGACTATTTATGTTTACAATTCTATAATCAGACCCATAGAGGTTGAACCACTAATTAATTCCCCCATACTTGCTGGCATTACGTGATATGAGCCGGCCATCTGGCCTTCAAGAGGAACTATGACAACCAGACTTAACCCGTACCTCTCTTTCCGAGACAATGCCCGTCAGGCCATGCAGTTTTATCAATCAGTCTTTGGCGGACGGCTGGAGATGACTACATTTGGAGAAGCTCAGGCCTCGCAAGACCCGGCGGAAGATGGCAAGATTATGCACGCCATGCTGGAAGCCGAAAATGGCATGACCCTGATGGCCTCCGACACCCCGAATTCTATGGAATATCTTTCAGGGAGTCAGATCAGCATTTCGCTGAGCGGCGATAACGAGGCCGAATTAAGGGGCTATTACCAGAAGCTTGCTAACGGGGGAACAGTGATCGAACCGCTGGAGAAGGCTCCCTGGGGCGACATATTCGGGATGTGCACTGACCGGTTTGGCATTACCTGGCTGGTTAATATCGCGGGGCAGAGCCAGTAGGGAGAGATTGACCCCGGTAGTAGACGATTAGCAAGAACAGAGCGCCGCAGTTGAGCAGTCCGGCGATTAAGAAGGGGATGCCGGGCTGCGTGGTGGCAAACCACCCGCCCAGCACTGACCCGGCGATCATGCTCAGACTCCAGACGGCGTGCAGCAAGCCAAAGGTAGGGGGGTGCGTTGGTTTGGGAACTCCATCGCTGACCCATACGTACATCAACGTTGCCAGCGCCCAGGCAGCGGCGTTGCCGAGCACGCCAAAGGCATATACCCCTGTCACCGTCTCAGCCGACAGCCACAGGCCGCCGCCCGCCAGAATCAATACTGCGTAAGCCGCCAGCCCTGGGCGGAGTGCGCCGAAACGGTCAGCGGCGCGGCCGGTAATCAGTTGTGCGGCAGAAGCTGCCACCAGGACGGTTGTGCCGTAAGCGGCGACCAACACCTTGCTCCCCGTCAGGTTGTTGAGCAGCAGGGGGATTAGAACGGTGAGCGCGCCGTAAAAGATGGTGGGCAGACTGCGCAGGCCGATCAGCAGGCGCACCTGAGGGCAGCGGGCGGTGTCGCGCATCACCTGTCCAATGGAACGCGGCACGGTGGTCTGAGAGGGTTGATCTTCCAGTTCTGCCATCCATACAGCCACCGGAAGCGCGGTGAGAGCGGCGAGGACCAGGCCTGCCCAAGAGAGGGCATGGAAGCCGAGGCGCTCGATCAGCACGCCGGCCAGCGGGTTGCCAATCGCCCCGCCGGCGGTTACGCTCAGGGCGTAGAAAGCCGCTAACATCCCCATGGATCCGTGCGCGCTGATGCGCGTGAGCGAACTGGCACTGCCTACCGTTGCCAGCGAAGCCCCTGCGCCGCCGACGAACCACAGCAGGGCCGCTACCCAGGGAGAGGTAGCCTGAAAGGCCAGACTGCCCGCGCCTGCCAGCACCAGTCCTGCTACCAGCGCCCATCTCACGCCCAGCCGCCCGCTGATGCCCCCGCCCAACAGCGCCATCAGCATTCCGGCAATTTGCGCTCCCGCAATCACGCCTGAAATTGTCACCGGCGTAAGGTGAAGCCGCTCTTCCAGGTAGATTACAAAGAATGCTAGCTGCGACAACCCCCGCACGCCGCCCAAAAACTGAACGTAGAGCAGTAAAGCAGCCGGCAGCCAGGACCTGCTCTTCTTCATCTTCTCACCCTTAACAAAGCCTGGCATTGAAAAATTCTTTCCCATTGTAGTGGAATTATGGAATTATGGTATGATGATATCAAACCTTCTTACCCAATTAAGTAGGCGAGGTGGCTTTATGCCTGTTTTTCTGTAAATTAAGGAATATTTCCCCAATTTGTGGAAAAATAGAACCGCGGCCCCGAGGGATATGAGCCTGTTTTGCTTGGGTGGACATTGTTTGAGTGTTTATACCAGAAAATGACGGATCAGCGCGCATCTAACCGGATCGGGCAGGAAGAAGGCCGCCGATTTCCTGTGCCTGCCGGGTAGATGCTGGGTATCAGGTAAATGATTAACCATCTACAAGCGATCTATTCGTTCTTTGAAGTATCACCGGCATCGATCTTAGTGGTTGGAGCGGGTGGACAGGTGGTATTTGCGAACCGCCGGTGTGAGGACCTGTTCGGCGCATACCCATCTGGACTGGTAGGACTGCCTGCGGTGCGCCTGCTGCCAGAGCGCTTCGCCTCCCTGCTGGAACGTGCCCGCTCATCCACTGGCCCGGGGGAGCGCGCTAATCTGACGATCCTGCGTGCAGATGGCAGCGAGCGGCCCGTCCACGCGTTGCTCATCCCACTGCCCACTCCAGAAGGGCCGCTGCTGATCATGGAACTGCTGGATGGCATGGGAGCCTGGTTTGAAAAGAGCAGCAAGCCCAATACCCAAAGCCTGAACGCTACCCCACTGACGCGGCGCGACACGTCCTTTGGCATCGAAAGTCTCTTTCAGGGCTTAATCGAAACCTCTTTCGAGGCCATCATCATTACGTCACTGGAAGGAGAAATTCTCCTGGCTAACCCCAGCGCCGCGCAGTTGCTTGGTGCGGCCTCGCCCCTGGAAATGTCCGGCAAGCCCATTTTGTCTTATATTGATTCTTCTTCCCTGGAAGAAATCCGCCGCGACCTCAGCCGGTTGATCGCACGGCGCGAGGGTTTCCAGGGGGAACTGCTCCTTGCCCGCCAGGATGGCCTGGGCCTGTCGGTGGAAGCCAGTATTTCGATGGCCTTCGACAGCACCGGCGGCCCGTATGCTCTGATGTTCGTGCTGCGCGACATCACCCGGCGCAAGCAGGTCGAGGCCGAGCGGCTGAAGCTCTCACGCGCCCTCGAAAGCAGTCCAGCGGCGGTTGTGATCATGGACCGTTATGGCGTGGTAGAGTACATCAACGAGCGCTATGTGCGGCTGATTGGCTACAGCGCCGACGAGATCATCGGTAAGCACATCACCCTGTTGTTTTCTGGTCTCAACTCTATCGAAACGTTTGATCAACTGTTGGCCGATCTCGCTGAGGGCCGCGTGTGGAGTGGTGAGTTCGCGGATTGGCACAAGGATGGGTCGCAGTATTGGGTGCGGGCGTCGGTTTCGCCGGTGAAGGACGAGCGCGGCGTCACCACCCATTACGTGTTTGTGGCTGAGGACATCACCGAGCGGCGGCGGGTGGCGGAAGAACTGCGGCGCGCCAAAGAGGAAGCTGAGGCCGCCAACCGCGCCAAGAGCGAATTTCTGGCGAATATGAGCCATGAGATTCGCACCCCCATGAACGCCATCACCGGGCTAACCCACCTGGTGCTACAAACTCACCTGGATGAGGTGCAGTTAGGGTACGTAAAGAAAATTCAGGCTTCGGCTCAGGGGTTGCTGCGCGTCATCAATGATATTTTGGATTTCTCGCGGGTCGAGGCCGGCAAGCTCATCATCGAGATGGTGGAGTTTAATCTGGACCAGGTCCTGGAAAACCTCTCGGTGCTGATCTCTCTGCGGGCGCAAGAGAAGGGCCTGGAACTGCTGTTCTCGCGCGCCCCTACCGTGCCCGATCAACTCGTGGGCGACCCATCGCGCCTGCTGCAAATCTTGACCAACCTCGCCAACAACGCCATTAAGTTTACGGAAACGGGGGAAGTGCTGATTAAGACCGAATTGGTCAGCATGACGCCCCCGCGTGGAACCAGCCCTTTGGGCGCGGGTAAGGCCGTTCTCAAATTCACCGTCCAAGATACCGGCATCGGCATGACCGAAGAACAAATGGCACGTCTGTTCCAGCCCTTCTCGCAGGGTGACAGCTCAACCAGCCGCCGGTTCGGTGGTACTGGCCTGGGGCTGGCGATCAGTCAGCAACTGGTGAACCTGATGGGAGGGAAAATCGAAGTAGAAAGCCGGCCAGGAGAGGGCAGCACCTTCACCTTCACCGCGGAGTTTGGGCTGTACAAGCGCCCAGCAGAGAAAGAGCTGCTCCAGACCCAGGTGTTGTATGAACTGCTCCAGGGGTTGAAAGTGCTGGTTGTGGACGATAACCTGCACGCGCGTGACATCCTCGAACAATATCTCAGTTATTATACCCGCCAGGTTAACGTGGCCGGCTCGGGGCTGGAGGCCATCGCTGAGTTAGAGCGGGCTGGCGGCTCGGACCCTTACGGCCTGTTGATCATTGATCAGGAAATGCCCGGTCTAGATGGCGTGCGCACGCTGCGGGCAATTCGCGATAAGGCGCGCTATCGCTCGCTGCCGGTGATCTTGATGCTGCCTTCGTACAGCGATAACGAACTGGTGAACCCCAACGGGGAAGAAGGAGGCGTGGCTTACGAGTACCTGGCCAATTCTCTGTTGTATAAACCGATCAATCCATCGCGTCTGTATGATGCATTGGTGGAGGCGTTGGGCCGGCGCAACCTGCTGAAGTCAGACGAAAGCGAGCCAGAAGAGGCCGAAGCGCCTTCCCCTCGCCCTGAAGGCCAGGCGCATCAGATGAATGGAGCGCGCCTGTTGTTGGTTGAAGATAACCAGGTTAATCAGGAGATGACCCGCCGCCTGCTCGAATCCGCTGGTTTTGTGGTGGCGGCCGTCAGTTCTGGCAAGCAAGCCCTGGCGATTTTGGAGACAGAAGAATTCGAGGGGGTGCTAATGGATATTCACATGCCTGTGATGGATGGTCTCGAAACCACCCGCTTGATCCGCGCACAGCCGCGTTTTAAGGACATTCCTATCATCGCGTTGACCGCCAACGTGTTCGACGATATGCGCCGCCGCTGCCAGGAAGTGGGGATGAACGCATTTGTGGGCAAGCCGGTGAACCTGCCAGAATTGTTCGCCATTCTCAAAGAGTGGGTGCGCCCGCGCGAGCAGCCTGAAGAACAAACGGTATCTGCCCCTGATCTCCCTACTGCCCCTTCGCCCGCGCTGCCGGTGGCTTCAGCCGATATTGAAGCGATGTTGAGCGATCTAAAGCGGTTTTTACAGGAGAATGATACCCGCGCCATCCGCGTGATTGCCGCTCTGAAAATGCGCATCAGCGACCCCAGCGTGCAGGTGGATCTGGCGGTCTTGGAAAAACTGATTTCTCGCTATAACTACGACGCAGCTATTAAATCGCTTAACCCATTAACCGATAAACTGCGTGCCCTCTGGAAAACCGGAGATTAACCGCCGAACTGTTGTACGAGCTGCCGCATCTTATCCTTCAAAAGAAACCCGATGAGCGAATCTTCAACAGAGCAGACCATTTTAATTGTAGATGATACGCCGGATAATGTGACCGTTTTAGACGGTATCTTATGCAACCAGTACCGCGTGCGCTTTGCGCTAAACGGCGAGCGCGCCCTGGCAATTGCCCGTTCGACCCCGCCCCCCGATTTGATCTTGCTGGATGTGATGATGCCCGGCATGGACGGATATGAGGTGTGCCGCCGTCTGAAGGCCGACCCGCTGACGCGTCCGATTCCGGTGATTTTTGTGACGGCGCTCAACGAGAGCGTCTCGGAGGCGTTTGGGTTGTCGCTTGGCGCGGTTGATTACCTGACTAAACCGATCAACCCTGATATCACCCTGGCGCGCGTCAAGACCCACCTGGCGCTGTATGACCTCAACCGCACCCTGGAGGAAAAGGTCAACCAGCGCACCGCTGAACTGCACGAAACCCGCCTGGAGATCATCCGCCGCCTGAGCATGGCGGCTGAATTCCGCGATGAAGAGACGGGCCAGCACGTCGAGCGCATTGCCCATTACTCTTTTTTGATGGCTCAGGCCGCCGGGTTAAGCAAAGAGCAGTGCGACTTGCTGTTCAACACCGCCCCGATGCACGACATCGGTAAAATTGGCATCCCCGACCGCATCTTGAAAAAACGTGGTAAGCTAACCCCGCAGGAACGCCAAACGATGGAGAAGCACACCATCATTGGGGCCAAGATCATCGGCGAACACCCCTCTGACCTGCTGACGGCGGCGCGCATGATCGCCCTCACCCATCACGAGCGCTGGGATGGCACGGGTTACCCGTATGGGTTGAAAGGCGAGGATATTCCAATCTTTGGTCGCATTGTCATGCTGGCAGATGTTTTTGACGCGTTGGTTTCCACGCGCCCCTATAAAAAGGCCTGGTCGTTTGAACGAGCTTTAAATTGGATCCGGCAAGAAGAGGGCCGCTATTTCGACCCCGGCTTGATCCCCCATTTCTTTGAGGTCTTGCCAGATATTCTGGCTGTGCGCGAGCGCTACGCCTGACGGCGCGCCTGCGGGGCAGAAGTGATTAAACGGACAACGGATTGGATGAGGGGGGCATCCAATCCGTTGTCAATGTTATTCTACAATATTGCGGCGTGGAAAACAAGAGAAAAAGATTGCAAATTCATTACAATTACTGGAGCAAGGCCATCTTGCCGATGCGAAGAGAACTCGGCGAAAATAACTATGGAGTTTAAAAGTATATTTTTCGGGTTGGAAATGTTGAAAAAAGATGTACAATGGGCCTCAAGGGGAAATTCAGTTGACAACTAGATCAATGAGGCCATGGACAATACATTTGGAACCTGGGTGAAGCGCAGGCGCAAGGCGCTTGACCTGACTCAGCAGGAATTGGCCCAAAAAGTGGGCTGCTCGGTTTCGGCGATTTTCAAAATAGAGGCCGATGAACGGCGGCCGTCGCGTCAGGTGGCGGAACTGCTGGCCGCGGCGTTGAGCGTACCGGTCGAGCAGCGCGAATTATTCTTGAAAATGGCGCGTACCAGGTCGCCAGACTCGACCATTCCAACGACCGGCGTCGCACCGGTCGCTGCGACGGTTTCGACTGCGCTGTCATTGAATGAACTGGTGGGGCGCGAGCACGAGTTGCAGGCCATCGCCCGGCAGATGGCGGACCCTACCTGCCGCTTGCTCACCCTCACGGGGCCGGGCGGGGTGGGTAAAACCCGTCTGGCGCTAGAGGCCGCTCATCAATTGAGTGGCAGGTTTGCCATGGGAGCCTTTTTTGTCTCGCTGGTGGGCGTGGGCGCGCCAGAGCATATGGTCCCGGCAATTGGCGACGCCCTGGGCTTTACTTTTTCCGGTCAGGCGCAACTGAAGGCGCAGTTGTTTCATTTTCTAAAAGAGAAGCACGTTTTGCTGGTCCTGGATAACCTGGAACACCTGTTGGCCGGGGTGGAACTGCTGGATGAACTGCTGGAATACGCCCCCAACGTGAAGATTCTGGCAACTTCGCGCGAGCCGCTCCACCTGCGCGCGGAATGGGTATTTGAAGTGCATGAGCTGCCCATCCCTACCGCGTTTGAGCTGCACCACCTGAAGGAAAACAGTGCCGTAGCCCTGTTTGCGCAGCGCGCCCGGCAGACCAGCGTGACCTTCACGCTTGCGCCCGAAGATGCCGATGTGGTGGCGCGCGTCTGCCGTCTGGTGGCAGGGCTGCCCCTGGCGTTGGAACTGGCGGCCTCATGGGTGCGGGTGATGCCCCTGGCTGAGATCGCACAGCAAATTGAGGGGGATATTGACTTCCTGACCACTACCATGCGCGATGCTCACCCTCGCCACCGCTCGATGCGCGCGGTGTTCGATCATTCCTGGGGGCTGCTTGCGCCCACCGAGCGCCGGGTGATGGAGCGGCTGGCGGTGTTCCGCGGCGGCTTTACGCGCGAAGCCGCCGCCCAGGTGGCAGGGGCTTCGCTGACCGAGATTTTATCTCTGGTGGACAAATCGCTGGTGCGGCGGGCGGGCCAGCGCCGTTACGACCTGCACGAACTGACCCGCCAGTACAGCGCGGCGCGCCTGGAGGAACAGCCAGCCGAGGCCCGCGCCGCGCGGGCCCGCCATGCCGCTTATTATTTATCCCTGCTTGGCAGCAGCGAGTATGCCCTCCGCAGCGCACGCCAGCAGGCCGTCTTTGCTGAACTGAAGCCCGAAATTGACAATATTCGCGCTGCCTGGACGTTTGCCGTCTCAACGGAGGATTTTGATCTCTTGCAGCAGACGGCAGGGGCGCTGTACTACTTTTACGAACTCCATCAGTTCTTCCAGGAGGCGGAAGGGCTGTACCAACGCGCGGCGGAGCGCATTGAGGCGCGCCTGGCTGCGGCTGGTAAGGGGCTGCCCACCGCCGAGCGCAGTAGACTGCTGGTCGCGCTGGCAGCGGTGGAGGTGCGCCGGGCCTTTTTCTTGCAGCGCATGAGCCGTAATTCTGAGGCTATTGCCCTATATCAGATCAACCTGAAGCGGCTCCAGTCGCTGGATGAACCTTTCCTGATGGCGCACACCCTGGTGTTTTATGGGATTGTCACCTGGGCGGTGGGTGATTACGATACCGCCCGGCGCAGTTTTGACGCCGGGCTACCGCTCAGCAGCCAGCATGAGTACCCCTGGCTGTACCTCATTGCCCTGTGCTTTCTGGCCGCGCTGCAACATGACTTGGGTGATTACGAGGGAGCCTACGAACACTTTCGCCAGGCGATGGCGCTTTGTCAGCAGACCGGAGACCCATATATCACCTTGCTGGTAGGCGTGCTGTACAGCCGCACAGCCCAGGCGAGCGGCCGGCTGGTGGAGGCCCAGGACTTGCTGGAGGTGAGTCTGCGCATTGCCCGCGAGACAAACAATCGTTGGGGAATTGGAATCGGGTTGGAACAACTGGCTGCTGTGATGCTCCAACGAGGCGAGACGGCTCGCGCGCGCCAGATGCTTGAAGAAAGCGTGGCGCTGCACCGCGAGGTGGGCGATCGCTGGAGTTTATCGCGTGCGCTTGATGCTCTCGGCCGCCTGGCGCTGGAACAGCAAGACCTGACCGCCGCTGAGCGCAGCGCCTTGGAAGGGGCACGGATTGCGGCAGGGGAACGGTATTACCCCAACGCGCTAGATGCGCTGGCAACGTTGGCCTTCGTTTACGCCCGGCGTGGAGAAGCCTTCACCGCTCTGGAACTGGCTCTGTTCGTCTATAACCATTCTTCCAGTTCGCAAGAGGCCAGGATGCGCGTTACCGCGCTGCGCCAGGAACTCGAGGCCCAGTTGACGCCCGCTCAGGTGGAAGAGGCCGCCGCCAGGGCGCGCGCGACCGTTTTGGATGCGTGGTTCACTCCTGGTACAGATACAGGTCTAAAAACAGGGTAGGCGCGCCGGTTTGCTCGCCTTTCTTCTGCACCATAAAAAAGCCCCACCGCGCCTGTGAGGCGACTGCCTCGGCGGTGGAGAGATAGATCGTAAGCTGGATGGCCCCTTCGGCTGTTGAGGCCAGAGGGCGGTAATGGAGTTCGTGTTCGGCGATAGCGCGCACGATCGATTCTTCCATTTGCTTAAGGAGGAAATTGGGCAGCGAGCAGCCGCCTGCCGCCAGCACCTGGAACAAGACGCGCGTCTGCTGGAGCAGTTCGGGTTCTCCGTCAGTGGGCAGCATGGAGAGCGTGGCGGCCTGTTTCCAGGGAGGAGGGGTATTCATAATCACTGCGGCTTCATCAGTTTAAAGACCAGTATGGCGGCGAAGGCAAAGACTACTCCCACCGTTCCGGTAATGCCCGGCAGGATCCACATCAGCACGTTGCTGGCAGTAGACTGAATGCGGGCGTTGTTGGGCTGATCGGGGTCGTAAAGCACCGTCACCTGGTCGCCGGGGTAGTAAGAGGGCGGCCAGGAGCCTTCGCTGAGTTCTACCTGGCGGACCGGCTGGCCGGACGGAGCAAACTCGACGACCGGATACGAATAGCGTTTGGTTTCGCCGGTGGAGCTGTCATACGAGCGGCGCTCAAAGGTGTCAATCACCCGCCCTGGGGCGGCCTGCTCTTTCTGCAAGGTGCGCACGGTTGCTGCCGCCGAAAAGACAGCAATCACCAGGCAAATCGCGGCAATCAGGCCGAAAATGCCCGAGATCATCAGCGGGATGCCCGCAGTCTGGCGCTCAACCTCTGCTTTGGTTTTTTGGAATTCCTCGTCAAAATTCTCAAAGGCGCGGTCGAACCCGTCATCTGCTTCGTCCTCTGCGTCTGGTTCAGCGAGGAGAGCTTCTACCCTGGCGCGGTCTGCGGGATCGGCAATTTCAGACGGGTCGGCATAGTGCACCCCATCAATTTCTACGGATACAACCTCGTTGTTCTCGACGTTGACCGAGATTTTCTTCTTCATGGTTTACTGGCCCGCCCTTTCAGCGTGATGAACTCGACTCCCAGCGAACCGCGCAGAGTACTACCCCCACCTGGCTGCTCGTGTCTTGCGTTTTCCGATATCTATTAAAACCCTGTTCAGGGCGGAAAGGTATCTTAAAATGGGACAAAAAATAGCACAAAACGCGGCTTTGGTCGGTTAGTCGTTAAACGTCCTCTGCGCTCCGGTGGGCCGCCTCCACCTCTTGCGGTGAGAGGACCGCGCTCAGTTCGGCCTGTAACGCGGCGGCGTGGCTGCGAGTGTCTTGTCGGGCGGCCGGGTGCTGGAGAACGTGGATTGCCAGCGCGAGAGCTTCAGCAGTTCGGCCCTGGCGCGCGTAGATGGCGGCCAGAAGGTCCAGGCATTCGAGGGCAATGGGGGTATAACCCGCTTCGGTGACGACGCGCAGGGCCTCGCGCACCGGTTCCTGGGCGGCGTCATATTCTTCAAAGGCCAGAAGCAGGCGGCTGTACTCAATTAGACCGAGAGTCAGGCTCCAGCGGTCACCGATGAGGCGGTTGAGGCGGAGGCTCTCTTCGATCAAGGGGCGGGCCGCAGCCGGGTTTCCCGCCTGGCGCAGAATGCGCGCCAGGTATTCCATGCCCAGGGCCGTCAGCCAGCGGTTGCCTGCGGCCTGCACGTGGGGCAGCCATTCTTCCAGCAGAGCGCGGGCTGGTTCGGCCTCGTTCAGGTGCATCAGGGTGCGCGAGAGATAGAGAACCATGAGCATGGCGGCTTCTGGGTCGCCGTTAATGCGCGCCAGGGCGACGGCTTCTTCCAACAGGCGGCGCGCAGTGGAGTAATCTCCCTGGTCATGGCGAATCCCGCCGAGAAAGCCCAGGGCCAGGGTGAGCAGCCAATCGCGTTCAAGTGTGCGGCAGAGAGCCACTCCTTCTTGCAGATCGCGGGCGGCCTGGTCGAACTCGCCCATGGCCCAATGCACCACGCCTTTATGGACGAGGTTATAGGCCAGTGGATAGGTGGGTGGAGGCGCGGGCAGGGCGCGCAGGAGGGCCAGGCTGGATTGAAAAAGCGCCAGCGCACCCTGGTTTTCGCCGGGGCGCAGTTTGAAGAACGCCTGATAATTCATCAGTCCGGCCAGGATGGTTTGCAGGTGGGCCCGTTCGCCAGGCGGAGCGCCACCCTCTGCCAGGGCTTGCAAGCGCGCACGGGCCCGTTCAACAGCGCGGCTAAAGCTTGCTTCGGCTTCTTTAAAATTCTGTTGCAGTTCAAAATAATAATAGAGCGCGGGGGCGGTTGCGTTCAGCTCGTCGAAAGCTTCATCCTCCACTGCGTAGTTCCAGGCCAGGCGCAAGTTATCCATCTCGGCATTTAAGTAGACGAGGGCGTTGGCCTGCCCGGCGCTGTGGATGGCTGCTTCGTGCTGGCGCAGCAGGCTCAGATAATAGCGGCTGTGGCGGCGGCGGGTGGCCTGTTCGGCGTCTGGGTTTTCGGCCAGGCGGGCCGCCAGGTACTGCTGTACCAGATCGTGGAGGATATACCGTTCCGCTGCCGGGGGTTTAGTTCCGGTGGGGGCGAGCGCCAGGAGAGACTTATCAACCAGTGCCGCGAGGATGGCAAGGTTAGCCCCGGAGATTTGCTCTGCCGCCGCGCGCGTGAACCCGCCGCGAAACACAGCCAGGGCTTTTAAAACGGCCTGCTCGGCAGGAGAGAGGAGCTTCCAGGAATGATCGAAGACGGCCCGCATGGAGCTGTGGCGCGCAGCCGGGTCGGGCCTGCCGGCGGCCTGAAGCGCCAGGCCGCGCTCTAATTCATGGGCGATATCCTGTAGCGAGAGCGTGCGCGTCCAGCGGGCAGCCAGTTCGAGGGCCAGCGGGAGTCCCTGCACCAGCCGGCAGATGCGGGCGAGAGCTTCCCAGTCCTCATCGGCAACGTCAAAATCGGCCTGGGCCTGGCGGGCGCGTTGGAGAAAGAGGCGGGCGGCGCTGCTGATCGCCCGGTCTGGGGCGTCTGCCACCTCTGGCTCGTTTTCCAGTGAGAAGGGCAGGCCGCGCACCTCGAACACCCATTCGGCTTGCAGGTGCAGCGGTTCGCGTGATGTGACCAGCAGCTTAACCCCCGGCGCAGCCTGGAGCAGTTCGCTGAACAGCGGCGCGCCTTCCAGCAAATGCTCCATCGTGTCCAGCACCAACAGCAGTTGCTGGTCGCTGAGGAATTGAAACAACTGGCGTTTGGCGTCTCCGGGGCCAGAAAAAGGCATTTCGAGCGCGTTAGCGATGGCCGGGATGATGAGGGCCGGTGCATCTACCCCGGTCAGCGGCGCGAGACAAGCGCCCCCGGCGAAGTCTCCGCGCAGGCGCAGAGCTGCTTCGACGGCCAGACGGGTTTTGCCGACTCCACCGGCCCCAATGAGCGTCAGCAGGCGGCAGTGCGGGTCGCGCAGCAGGGCAGTGATCTGAGCTAGTTCGCGCTCGCGGCCGATGATCGGGGTGGCCGGGTGGGGCAGGCTGTGCTCTGGCGGCGCGGAGGGGGCTGGTTTCTGTGCCGTTGAGGCGGCCTCTTGGGGTAGGGCCACCGCCGGGATTTCAGCCCTGGGCGACGGGAGATGATCGGGAGCAAGCTCGCCACGCGCTACGCGGATAAAATCGGCGCGCTGGGCCGGAGCGACAGCCAGGCATTCGGCCAGCCGCGCCGCTACCTGGCGCGATGGGCGGCGTTCATCACCCTCGATTTTCTTGATGGCCGCCGGCGAACAGCCTGCCTGCCGGGCAAGCTGCTCTTGGGTCAGGTTCAGCGATTTGCGCCGGATGCGCACCCACCATCCGAATGAAGTCTGCCATTCTTCCATCATCAATTTCCCCGCCTGGCTCTTGTGTTAGAGTGAGAGAGCCTGATTTGACTCTATTGTAACGAACTTGTACGGATTTTTGTGTACTTTTTAGATACCTTTACTTCATTTGTTATTGATATAAGTTAGATATACAATCTCTAAAATAAGAAAGGATGAAGCATGGAACATCATTCGACTCGAGGGACGGCCACTGCTGGTCTGGAGCAACTGCGGGCCGTTCTGGGAGAAAAGCTTATCTTGCCTACTGATGACAGCTTTACTGCTGCTCACCTGGGCTGGAATCTGGCCGTCCAGCGCCAGCCCACCGCCATCATTTTTGCCGAAAGCTCGCAAGACGTAGTGGCAGCCGTTTCCTACGCCTGCCAGCACAGGCTGCCCGTCGCCGCGATAGGCACCGGCCACCGCGACAGCGGCCGGGCTGAGGGAGCTGTGTTAATCAATACGTCACGCATGAAAACCGTCGTCGTCAACCCGCAGGAACAAACCGCCTGGGTGAGCGCTGGGGCCAAGTGGGGAGATGTACTGCGCGAGGCCCAGAAATCTGGCCTGGCACCGCTGCTCGGCTCGTCCAGTGATGTGGGGGCGGTGGGCTATACCCTGGGCGGCGGAATGGGCTGGCTGGTGCGCAAGTACAGCGTGAGCGCCGACAGTGTGCTCCAGTTTGAGATCGTCACCCCCGATGGGGTATTGCGGCGCGCCAGCGCGGAAGAAAACAGTGACCTGTTGTGGGCGCTGCGTGGTGGCGGCGGCAGTTTTGGCGTGGTGACGGGTATGGAAATCCGCCTCTATCCGGTGACGCACGTCTATGCGGGCAACCTGTATTACCCGCCTGAGCTGGCCCCTGAAATCTTCAGGCGCTTTGACCAGTGGATGGAGAACGCGCCGGATGAACTGACCGCTGCGATTGTGCTGATGAACTTCCCACCCCTGCCAGAACTGCCTCCCATGCTGAGCGGAAAGTCGTTTGTGATCGTGCGCGGCTGCTACAACGGCCCTGCTGAGAAGGGAGAAGCTCTGCTGGCAACCTGGCGTTCGTGGCAGCCCCCGCTGATAGATGACTTTACAACTATCCCCTTTACCGAATCGGATCGCATCAGCCAGGACCCGGTGGACCCTCTGCCGATTATCATTTCTGGCGAGTGGTTGGGTGATCTCTCCGATGCCACTGCCGATGCACTGGCTCGCTATACCTTCCCGCAGGGCGGTCCGCCGCTGTTTGCCTTCACGGAGGTGCGCGCGGCGGGTGGGGCCATTGCCCGCATGGACCCGAACCTGAATGCCTATTCGCACCGCGAAGAAAAATATATCTGGGTCACGATTGCCGTCTCCATGAATGAGGAAATGGCCCAGCAGATCCAGGCCCATCTGGCCGCCATGCGCCAGGCGCTGGGGCCGGCTCTAACCGGTAAGGTGTACGTCAACTTCTTAGATGGAGAAGAGATGGAGCGGCGCGCGCAAGATGCCTTCAGGCCAGAGACCTACCGGCGCTTGCAGGCCATCAAAGCACGGGTAGACCCCGACTGCCGCATGATTACCGGGTTGAATATCTCTCCGGCGGCATAGTTCGTTGTCTGGCTGTCAGAGATGTGCTGTGGGCCTCTGGCAGCGAAAAGGCGATAAATCTGGAACACAAACAGGAGATTGATTTATGAAGAAACTATTCCTTGCGGTTCTGATCGTTGGGCTGGCGCTGGTTGTATTCGCGCCAGTCGCCTTGGCGGCGCCGAGCGGCGACCTGAGCGCAGATGTGAAACAAGAATTGATCCGGGTTGCCAAAGCCAATGCCAGGTATAAGGATTACGAAAAAGCCCTGGCGGATGGTTTTATCAACACCGGCGAGTGCGTGGAAGTACCCGGCCTGGGCGGCATGGGGGTGCATTTCGTTCACATTGGACGGATCATGGACCCGGCGATCAACAGCCTGGAGCCTGAAGCACTGCTCTATGTGCCTACGTCGAACGGCTACGTGCTGGTCGGCGTGGAGTACATCTTTGCAATTGGTGGTCCGGGCGATCCCATCCCCGATTCTCCACCCCCTGCGCCGGTGTTGTTCGGCGTACCTTTTGACGGCCCCATGCTGGGCCATGGCCCCGGTGATGGGCCGCACTACGACCTGCACGCCTGGATCTACCGCGCTAACCCCAACGGGACTTTTACCCAGTTCAACCCCACCGTAGACTGCCCGTAAGCTAATCCACGCCGCCTGAACCACAGCAGACACGAGTGACGCGAATCAATCCAAATAGGCGTCACTCGTGTTCTTTTAACATAACAGTGCGTCCCTCGTCTTTTTTAGCTGTTCACTGGCAGCCTGGCCATATATTGATAGGTGGGATCTACCTTTTGCCGCTTGAGGATGGCGATGATCTCTTGCCACGCGCCGATCAGCCCGTGCGTGGGGGGCAGGTCGTGCTTAATAGCGGCGTGCAGCCGGCCCAGCTTGTAGCACGGCACAGCGGCGTACATATGGTGTTCGATGTGAAAGTTCATGTGCCAGTACAAAAACTGGATGAAGGGGTGCAGGTAAATGGTGCGGGTACACAGGCGGTAATCGGGGTTGTTGTCCATCAGGCCAGAGTGCTGGGTGTTGTTGCACAGATACTGGAGCCAGCCGCCGTAGAAGGGGGCCAGGGTGACAACCACCGGAACCATCCACCAGCCCAGTGCCAGCGAAACAACGACGATCAGACCCTGGCCGATGAGCAAGAAGCGCCCAAACGCGGCCAGTTCGCGGCGGCCTTTGACGTTGGTCTCTGGGAACAGGTAGGTGGACCACTGGCCTTCGACTTTGCCCAAAGCGGCCAGGAAGTTCAGCCGAAAGCGATAATAGAGATCCCAAGGGTTGACCAGGGCGTTCTGCAGGAAAGACTTCAGCGTCAATTTTTGGGGCAAGACCACTTCGAGGTCGTCGGGGGGGTGGAGGGTGTACTTGTGGTGTTCCTGGTGGCTGGCCCAGAACATCACCGGGTTGTGCCAGCTTAAGAAGCTGATGAGCTGTAAGAAGAAGTGGTTGAGGAATCTGCTTTTAAAGACGGTCTTGTGGCACAGTTCATGGAAAGCATTGAGGAGAAACGCGAAGAACGTGCCGTGCAGGAAGAGGATCAACACCACCACGACCCAATGGGCGCGCCCGGCGGCGTAAATCGCCAGCCCGCCGGTGAGCGCCAGCAGGCCAAGATGCCCCATCGTTTGGGCCAGGCCGAGCCAATCGCTGCGCTGGTTCAACTCGTTAAGCAACGCGCGGTCGACCGGCGAGCGATACCAGTTGATTTTGCGTTCCTTTTTTTCCTTTGGCATAGGGGGTCACTCCTCGAAAAGAAAATATAGCTTAATTTAGGTAAATCTTACCTGAATAAAAGATGAAATAAAAGAGGGTGAGTCAAACCAGTTACAGCCCTACGCCAGGCTGAGACAGGATGGCAGAGACCTGCTCTAAAGGGGGGCGCCGGCAGGCACTGCGAGGCGTCTTCAAGTAGTGGGGAACTGCTTATAGAGGTAGCGCACATTCAGGAAGCGCGCCATTTTCTCAAAAATCTCCGCTTCGCGGAATGGTTTGCGGACGAAATCATCGAACCCCAGGGCGAGAGCGCGGGCGCGGTCTTCCTCGAAGGCAGTGGCCGTCAGCGCGAGGATAGGGGTAGCCCGGCCCGCCGGGGTGGACTTGATCTGGCGGGTAGCTTCTTGCCCGCTCATCACCGGCATGCGCAGGTCCATCCACACCAGGTGGGGACGCCAGCTTTGCCACAATTCCAGGGCTTCTTTACCGTTCTCCGCCGACCGGACCGAAAAGCCGGCTTTTTCGATCATGTGAACTAACATGCGGCGGTTGGCCTCGGAATCTTCTACCACCAGGATGCGGAAGGGGCCGCCGTCGGGGGCGGCCTGGCCCGGCTCAAGGCGCAGCACCTGTCGGTCGGGGGCGGGCGCTTCATTAAGCTGTTCGTTCACCACCCCGGCCTCGATGTCGAAGCGGAAGGTGGATCCCTTCCCTACCTGGCTTTCCACCTCAATGTCTCCACCCATCAGGCGCACAAAGCTGCGCGAGAGCGGCAGGCCCAGGCCGGTTCCTTCTTGCGCCCGCTGGCCGGTCGCCGTTTGAACGAATGGGGTGAACAGTTCTTTCATCTCTTCCGGCGCGATGCCCGGCCCCGTATCTTCTATCTCGAAGTGCAAGGTTAGCGTGTCTGGTTTACGGTTTTTCTTGCGTTGCGTGATCAGCGACGCGCGCAGGATGACCTCACCCTGCTCGGTGAACTTAACGGCATTGTCCATCAGATTGATCAATACCTGGCGCAGCCGGCGCTCGTCGGTATGAATTAGGCGCGGAACCTGCGGCGCGATTTCAAAGCGCAGTGCCAGCCCTTTATCGTGGGCGCGCACGGCGATCATCTCTTCTACCGAAGACAGCAGGGTATGCAGATCAAACACTGATTCGTTGAGCGTCAGCCGGCCCGCTTCGATCTTCGACACTTCCAGAATGTCATTGATCAACGCTAAGAGATGCTCACCGCTTTGCAAGATGGTATCTACGTAATCTCGCTGAGTTGCATCGAGGCTTTCTTCGCGCTGGAGCAACTGCGTAAACCCCAAGATGGCGTTTAGGGGAGTGCGCAGTTCGTGGCTCATGTTCGCTAAAAAAATGCTCTTGGCGCGGTTGGCGGTTTCGGCCAATTCTTTAGCGCGCTTCAATTCCTGGTTGGCGGCGGCCAGCTTGCGGGTGGAGCGGTTGAGGTCTACGGTGCGATCCAGCA
The DNA here is from genome assembly GCA_034434155.1 of Anaerolineaceae bacterium. Lineage (GTDB taxonomy): Bacteria > Chloroflexota > Anaerolineae > Anaerolineales > Anaerolineaceae > DSYU01. The sequence goes on along the minus strand of DAOUAC010000097.1, from coordinate 3,187 downwards.
CGCGCTGTTCCAGTTCCGCGTTTAACTGCTGGAGCTGTCGTTCAACCAGCTTGCGGTCGGTGATGTCATTGATGACCACCAGCATCATCGGCTGGTTTTGCAGGTTGATGATGTCGGCATTCAGCAGGCCGTAGCGAATGCCCCCTAACCGGTCGCGGATGGTAACTTCGGTGTTGCGCAACTGGCCTGGCGTGCTGGCAGCCAGGCTTTCTGGCGATTGTTCCAGGCGTACGAACAGTCCCAATTCCTGGGCAGTTTTGCCGATCACATCGGCGCGCTCGTACTGCAACACGCGTAAGAAGGCCTCGTTAACGTCCATAAAAATCTGGTCATCGGCCCGGTTAATGGTCATCAGAGAAGGGTTCGAATGAAACGCCTTCGAGAATTTCTCTTCTGAGGTTTGCAGGGCCGAAATATCCTTGCCGATGGCAAAAAAGACTTCCTGGTTCGACCATAAACCCTGTACCACGCGCACTTCCACCGGTAGTATCTTGCCGTTTTTGGCGATGATATTGAATACGATGCTGTCTGTTGGGCTGGCGGCGGAGGTACCGATCTGCAAGAAATCGCGCGGCAGGTACAGCAGGGCGTTTTGCCCCAACAGTTCTTCTTCTGTATAGCCCAGGCGTTCCAGCACGGCCTGGTTGACGCGCAGAACCGAGCCGTTGCGGTCAAAGACGAACAGCAGGTGATCAATGGTGTTAAAGAAGGTGCGGAAGTTCTGCTCGCTCTCTTGCAGCGCCCGCTTGGCCTGCTCGCGGGCGGTCACATCTGTTGCCACCCCGTTGATGCCAGCCAGGCGGCCATCCAGGTCGAAGAAGGGCGTGTACCAGGTGTCAAAGACCAGATCGTTAATGTGGACGAACTCGTGGACGGTCTCGCCGGTAAGCGCGCGGCGGATGGCGCGAATGATTTGCGGGTGGTCGTGGTACACGTCGAAAGCGGATTGGCCGACCACCTGGCCGGGCTTCAACCCCAGCGCGGCCAGGCCCTGTCCTTCGGAGAGCGTGAATTTGCCCCAGGGGTCAATCGCAAAGAACACCAGGGGCGAATTGGTAACAGCGGAGCGGAAGCGGGTCTCGGAGGCGCGCAGTTGGGCGGCGCGGGCCAACAGTTCAGCTTCACTATGGCGCAGTTCTTCGGCGCGGGCGCGCAGTTCATTTTCAACCTGTTTGCGCTCGGTGATGTCGCGCCCCAACACTACCAGGCCAGAGCGCCGCCCATCGGCTTCGAATACGGGAACTTTGATGACGTCGTAAACGCGCGCGCCGCCGTCAGGTAGGGGAATGGTCTCATCGCTGCGGTGGACCGCGCCTATCTGCCAGGTCTGCTCATCGGTTTGCTGGCTGATAAGGAAGGTGTCGCGGTAAAAAGGGGTATAGGCGGCCAATTGGGCGTCGGTCTTGCCAACGTAATCCACATTCTCCATTTGAAAGAGGCGCAGATTAGCTTCATTCGCCATCAGCCAGCGGCCCTGGCCGTCTTTAAAACGGATGATGTCGGGCGAGGCCTGGATGAGCGTAATCAGGCGTTTCTCGAACTGGTCGCGGTCTTGCTCGGCCTCACGGTGATGGACGGCTTGGCCCACGTCGCCGGCGATGTGACCGATGAGTTCGTACTCCTCGGTGTGCAAGGGCTGGGTAGAATCGCGCGCAACGACCAGCACACCACAGGCTACCCGCCCGTAGCCCAATGGGAAAGCGGCGAGGCCCGGCGGACCCTGGTAGGCATCTCCGGTGATGCGCGGGTCCAGCGTTAATTCATTTTGGAGCACGGGTTTTAACGACCGCAGCGCCGGGGGGAAGTCGGAATCCCTGTCGGGGGCATCCCAAGGGAACCCTGCGCCTGGCGACGGGAAGGTCGGGAAGATGCTTGCGAGGCTGGTACAGCGCGGCCCAGCCCAGGCGGCCAGCGACAGGCGGCGGCTGCCGGGGGCGCCGGTTAGCAGGCCGGCCCAGACGCAATCCAGGTCAGCGGCGGAAACCAAAATCTGGCAGGTTTTTTCCAGCAGTTCCGCAGTGGAGACGCGCAGGACGATCAATCGGCTCACTTCGAGGAGGGCGCGTATCAGACGCTGCCCGCGCCGCTGTTCCTGGCCGCCTTCTGCCTGGTTTTCTATTTGAGTTGACATGCTGGTATTCTCCCAATTCAATACTACCTGGGAGACAGGCAGATGTCAACCTGTGGAGAGTGTCAGGCTTTGCTCCAGGAATTGTAAGGTTTCTTCGATGATCATAGGAATGGGCGGGTCCTCGACTCCGGCGGTGAAGGGCAGGCCGGTATCGGCTAGAAGGGGTTGTAGCACAGGGCGAAAGTACCTCTCGATGTCGGAGGTAAAGGAAGGGTGGCGCAGGAGGTAGCCAGCGGTCTCGAGGGCGCGGGGGGTATGACCAGCGGCAATCAACACAACAATCAGCCCAGCGAGTGTATCTACCATGTGAGCGGCCAGGTCCAGACGCGCGGCGATTTGAAAGGCACGGCGGTAATGGCGCAGAGCGTCACGCAAGCGGCGAGCCGCCCCATTCACATGGCCGAGATCATTTTCGATCATCAGGGTTTCCGGTTCCAGACCAGCCTTTGTGAACAGTTCCAGAGCGGCTTCAAAGGTACGGCGGGCTTCGTCGAAGCGATTTTGCAGGCGCTGCACCTCGCCCAAATTTGCCAGAGTCTGAGCAATAGCCGCCGGATTGGCCTCTGCTTCGGCGAAGGCCAGGCTCTCGCGCAGCCAGCGCTCGGCCTGTTCGTATGCGCCCATGGTGGTGGACAAGCTGCCCAGGTGGGTGAGGATCTGGCGCAGCTCATCGGGCCGGCCCAGGGAGCGGTACACCTGATGCGCCTCGCTAAAACGCTGGCAGGCCATTTCCAGTTCTCCGAGAGCCAGGTCATTGAGGCCCGCGAGCAGCAAAATACGGGCCTGGATGCGTGCATCTGAGATTTCTGGCAGAAGGGCCAGGGCTTCGTGCAGGCGGGGGAAGGCATCGCGGTAGCGTCCGCGATGCCGGTCAATTTCGGCGAGGAGCAGTAGAGCCTGAGCCTGGGCGGTGGGGAGGTGGCTGCCGCGGGCGCGCTGTAGGGCTTCGTGCAGCAAATCTGCCGCTGTGGACAGGTCGCCGCGCGCGAAGAGGATTTCGCCGGCCCGCACCAATTCTGCCATGCCTTCTGGCTCACCAGACGGTATCTGCGCGAG
>DAOUAC010000096.1:0-12401 GCA_034434155.1 Anaerolineaceae bacterium | reverse complement strand
CCCAACCCGCGCCGCCGCCCGATGCCTGCCTGCCAGCCAATACCGAAATCCTTTTGGGGCAAGTGACGGCTGTGTTGGATGGCGAAAACATCCAGGTAGAGGTGTTGGATGGGCGGAGACTGACGATTGGGTACGCCGGTATCACGGTTTCCCCGGCGTTTACGGCCCAAAACAGTGCGTTGGTGGCCGGCCAGCAGATGATTATGGTTAAAGACGCCGCACTGGTGGATGAGCCAGGCCGTCTGCCGCGCTACGTAATGGCCGGGGACCGCTTTGTCAACTACGAGCTGCTCCGCCAGGGGTACGCGCGCGCAGCCGCCGGGCCAGAACTGGCCTGCGCTCAAGTCTTTCAGGCGGCTGAGGCCGGCGCGCGGGCGGCCCGGTTGGGGGTGTGGGCTCCAACGTCTATCCCCACCTTAACGTTTGTGCCAACTGTCGGCAGTATTCCAGGCGACCAGGCCAATTGTGATTGTTCGGTGCGCTGGACCTGCGCCGACTTTAACAGCCATGCGCGGGCGCAGGCCTGTTTTATCGCCTGTCAGGATTACAATTCCCGGCTGGACGAAGACCATGACGGCCTGGCCTGTGAAGAACTTCCATAGAGGTGTTGGAGATGAAAGAACGTTACCAGATTTTATTGACCAACGATGATGGCATCCGCTCGCCCGGTCTGTGGGCCGCGGCCGCCGCCCTGTCTGATTTGGGCTATGTGACAGTTGCCGCCCCCCGCGACCAGGTCTCGGCTGCTGGCCGCAGTATGCCGCGCACTTCTGATGGGCGCGTCGAACAAACCACCCTGAAGATTAACGGCCAGGATTGGCCGGTTTACGCGGTAGGCGGCGCGCCGGCCCAGGTAGTGCTGCATGCCATCTTAGAAGTAATGAAACGCCCCCCGGATCTGGTGGTTGCGGGCATTAATTACGGCGAGAACGTCGGCCACAGCGTGACTATCTCTGGGACGGTGGGAGCCGCGTTTGAGGGGGCCGCGATGGGCGTTCCATCTATGGCCGTCTCTTTACAACTATTGGGAACAGATTACATCACCTACACCGACCTGGATTTTTCGAGCGCGGCCTTTTTTACCCGGCTGTTTGCCGAAATGCTCCTTGCCAAACCTATGCCGCCCGATGTGGACGTGCTGAAGATCGAAGTTCCGCACGACGCTACCCCAAAAACCCCCTGGAGAGTCACCCGGCTGGCACGCCATCGCTACTACATCCCCAACGCCAAACGCCCCGGAACCTGGAATGAGCCGTTTTATATGGACGGCGTGCCAAATGTCCGGCGGGAAGAAGTCAGCCCAGACAGCGACATTTACGCCCTGCTGTTCGACCGGGTCGTATCCGTCACGCCGCTGAGCCTGGATATGACCTCGCGGGTGGATTTGGCTATGCTGGAGCAACTGCTCCAACGATGATTAAAGTCGTTTGATAAATCGCTCGATGCGGTCTAAAGCTTCTTCGAGTTTATCGTAGGCGGTGGCGTAAGAGCAGCGCACGAAGCCCTCGCCGCCTTTGCCAAAGGCCGACCCCGGCACGACGGCCACGCGCTCTTCCTGAAGCAGGCGGTTGGCAAAGGTTTCGTCATCCAACCCGGTCCCGCCAATGTAGGGGAAGGCGTAAAAAGCTCCGCGCGGTTCAAAGGTCTGCAAGCCAATGGTGTTCAGCCCGTTAACGATCAGCTTGCGGCGGCGGTCGTATTCGGCTACCATGGCCTGCACGTAAGGTTCGCCGCTTTGCAGGGCTACCAGGGCCGCTTTTTGAGCGGTGGTCGAGGAACACATTACCGAATACTGGTGGATGCGGGCCATGCCGCGCATGAGGTGTTCGGGGGCCGCGGCGTACCCGATGCGCCAGCCGGTCATGGCGTAATCCTTGGAGAAGCCGCCCAATAAGATGGTGCGCTCGCGCATCCCAGGCAGTGCCGGGAAGCATACGTGACTCGTCCCATACACCAGGCGGTCATAAATCTCGTCAGAAAGGACGATCAGGTCATGCGCTTCGGCGATGCGCGCAATTTCCAGCAGCGACTCGCGCGAGGCTACCGCGCCGGTTGGGTTGCTCGGGAAGCCCATGAGAATGGCCTTGGTGCGCGGGGTGATGGCCGCCCGAATCTCATCGGGGTCTACGTCAAAGTTGTTTTCTAAGCGGCAGGCCACTTCCACCGGAACGCCCCCCGCCAACAGCACCTCGGCCTGGTAAGATACAAAACAGGGCGTCAGTACGATCACCTCGTCGCCGGGTTCGAGCAAGGCCGTCGTCGCCAGGTAGAGGGCTTCAGACCCGCCGACTGTGATGGTAATCTCGCTTTGGGGGTTGTAATGCACATTGTAGAGCCGCTGTAAGTGTTCGGAGAGGGCCTGACGGAGTTCCAGGATACCCGCATTAGAAGTGTAATGGGTATCACCGTTTTGCAGTGAGCGAATCCCAGCCTGAAGGATAGGTTCGGGAGTAGTAAAGTCCGGCTCGCCAATCCCCAGCGAGATGACATCGTGCATGGTGGAAACGATATCAAAGAATTTGCGAATCCCAGAGGGTTTTAAATCGGCCACGCGTTGAGCAAGGTATGAATCGCGCATCGTTACTCCTTCAACCACAATTAAAAAGGTCAGACCGGGTTCAGCTCCCAGCCATCTTCACTTTCATCGTACAACAGTTCAAACCGGTGGCCGCCGCGGGTGCGCACCACAAAGCGCCGGCCGGTTGGGACGCGCTGCTCAACCTCAACCGTCTCAACTTCCAGGCGCTCCCCTGCCCACCAGAGCGCGGTAGGTCGCTGCGCATAGCTGTAACCCGCGTGACATTCCACTAACTCACGGCCCAAGATTGATCTCCCAGGTTCAGGCGCACAGACTGCCCGCGCAACTGTACGTAGCGCCCCAATAGCGAGCGTTCTAGGATCATTTGCTCGACGGTCGTGCCTTCTTCCAGAATCGAATTGCTGACAATCGCCTGTTTTAAAACGCAGTCTGGGCCAATCGAGACGTTCGGGCCGATCACCGACGCCTCAATTTCTGCGCTGGGGTGGATAAACACCGGCGGGATGATCGTCACTCCGGGGCGGCAAGCTGCTTCTTTGCAGTTATCGCGCCCGTGTTCCAGCAGATAGCGGTTGGCTTCCAGCACCGATTCGGGCGTGCCAGCGTCTAACCAGACCTCCACCTTGCGCGTGGTCATCACCGCGCCCCTTTCCAGCAAGATGTTTACGGCATCTGCCAGAAAGAACTCGTTTTTCAGCATCACCTGGCGCTTCATCTGCTCTTCGATGGCGCACAGCAGTTGTTCGGCGCTCCGAAAATAGTACGAGCCAACCACCACCAGATTGTTCTTCATATCCTGGGGCTTTTCGATCAGGCGCGTCACCCGGCCCTGTTCGTTTACTTCCACCACGCCAAAGCGGCGCGGGTCTGGCACGGGTTTCACCCAGGCAACGGCGTCAGCGGTTTCATTTTCCAGGAAGGAAAAATCCGTTTCAATCAACGTATCTGAAAAGACCATCAGCATCGGCCCGGTGAGGTGCTCGCGCGCCTGCCAGATCGCATCAGATTGGCCGCGCATTTCGGCCTGCAAAACGTAGTGCACTTTTTTATCAGGGTGATGCGTCTCCATATATTCTTTGACCTGCTCACCCTGCGGGCCAATGATGAAAATATATTCCACATCCATTGACTTCGGAACGCTTTGAAACTGCTCCAATACGTAATCCAGCACAGTCCTTCCGGCCAGTGAGACCAGCGGCTTAGGCTTGCTCCAGGTGTGCGGGCGCATGCGCGTGCCAAGCCCGGCCATCGGAACCGCGATTTTTAAGGTTTTCTTTTCCATTTCCCGTTTTCCTCCCTGTGATTTAGCTTTTGGACAGTAGTTCAAAACTTTTTCCTGTCATGCGAATCCTGTGAGGGGGGTACAGACCGCCATTCTCGATTGTATCACTTTCTCATCGAGAGGTTATACAGCCGACTTAAGGCTCAAGGATGCCGCTACAACTCTGCTAACGGCGGTTTACGCCGGTGCCAGTCGGTTGCCTGCTGGTAAGCGTAGGCGGCGCGCAGCAGGGCGGCTTCGCCAAAGTGCGGCCCCATCAACTGCATGCCCACCGGCAGCCCATTAGCGTCGAACCCGCAGGGGAAAGCCAGCCCAGGCACGCCCGCCAGGTTGGCCGGCAGAGTGAACACATCTTCCAGGTACATTGCCAGGGGGTCATCGCCGTGTTCACCCAGCCGGAAGGCCGTGCTGGGGGCTACCGGCGCGGCGATCATATCTACCTTCTCAAAAACCTGCTGAAAGTCGCGCCGGATGAGGGTGCGCACCTTCTGCGCCTGGCCGTAGTAGGCATCATAGTAGCCAGCAGAAAGCGCGTAGGTTCCCAGCATGATGCGGCGTTTGACTTCCTGACCGAACCCTGCCCCACGCGACCGGTAAAACACCTCCCACATCGTTTCTGCCGGCTCGCGGCGGCCAAAACGTATGCCATCATAGCGCGCCAGGTTGGCCGAAGCCTCGGCGGGGGCAATCAGGTAATAAACCGGTAGGGCGTATTCGGTGTGCGGCAGGCTGACGGGGCAAATTTCGGCCCCCAACCCTTCCATCACGCGGATCGCGGCTTTTACCGCGCCTTCAACCGCCGGGTTGATCCCGGCGACAAAATATTCTTCCGGCACGCCCACCCTCACCCCTTGCAGGCTGCTGTCGTGGCGCAGGTTGATCTCTGGCACAGGGACCGGCATACTGGTCGAGTCTCGCGGGTCGTGACCGGCCAAGTGTGCGAACAGCAGCGCCACATCTTCTACCGTTTGCGCCAGAGGGCCGACGGCATCCAGCGAAGAGCCATAAGCCACCAGCCCGTAGCGCGACACCCGGCCATAGGTAGGCTTGAGTCCGGTGATGCCGCAAAACGAGGCCGGCTGGCGCACGCTGCCGCCGGTATCACTGCCCAGAGCCGCCGGGACCAACCGCGCGGCAACCGCCGCCGCACTGCCCCCGCTGGACCCCCCCGGAACGCGGTTGAGGTCCCAGGGGTTGGCGGTGGGCCCATAGGCCGAGTTTTCGGTAGACGACCCCATGGCAAATTCGTCGGTATTAGTTTTGCCGACCACCACCACGCCCGCATCTAACAGGCGCTGGACGGCGGTCGCCGTATAGGGTGGGATGAAATTATCTAAAATGCGCGAGCCGCAGGTACAGCGCACCCCTGCCAGGGTGAGAACGTCTTTCACCGCGATCGGCAGGCCCAGCAGGGCAGGCGGCGCTTCGCCTGTGCCTGCGCGCCGCCATTCTTGCCAGCGGCGGTCGGCGGCATCGGCCTGGGCCAGTGCCAGTTCAGGCGTGGGGGTGATAAAAGCGTGCAGTTGAGGCTCCAGGCGGGCCATGCGTTCCAGCGCGGCCTGGGTGATCTCGCGGCTCGAGACTTCGCCGCGCCGCAGTGCGGCCATGATAGCTGTAACGGTAAATTCTTCCCAAAAAAGCATCGCGCTCACTCTAAAACGGGCGGGACCCGGAACTGATCTTGTTCAGCGGCAGGGGCGTTACGTAACGCTTCTTCAATTGTCAACCCCGGCTCCGGTATATCTGGCCGGAGCGCGGCGCGTTGAGCGAGGACGGTCGAGGTCGGGGGGATCTGGCTGGTGTCCAATTCTTGCAGACGGGCGGCATATTCCAGGATAGCCGATAGCTGCTGGCGGTAGCGGTCCTTTTCCTCTGCGCTCAGTTCCAGGCGCGCCAGTTCGGCAATATGTTCAACTTCTTCACGGGTCAGGCTCATGGGGCCAATTATACCCGTAAATCGAAGGGCAAAAAATTATTTCCAGGGGTATGTGTACCAGCGCAGGTAATCTTCAACATGCGCCGACCAGTAAGCCTCGTCATGCGCGCCTTCAAACACGTAATACTCATGCGGAACGCGCAGGCGCATCAGCAGGGCCTCAAACTCTCTTTCGATGGCTTCGTACCAATCCAGCCGCCCGTTATCCAGATAAATGCGCGGCAGTTGATCGCGTGGGATTTCCTCTAACCATTCTGGCAGGCGGTAGGGATCGTTCAGAAACACCGGGGCGCTGTGCGCGCCGATGGCGCCAAACAACTGCCAGCGTGTAAATCCCATATGAATGGCCCAGCCGCCCCCACGCGAAAGCCCGCCAATGGCCCGGCAGGTGCGCTCGGCGCAGGTGCGGTAGTGCTGGTCAATCCAGGGGACCAGTTGATCGGCGAGGGTGTAGCCGAACATGGTTTCAAATGGGTCGGGCAGGGTTTCCTGCTCCAGCGGCATGACGATCAGAAAAGGCGCGGCTTCGCCAGAGGCGATCAGCCGGTCGGCGGTTTCGTCAATGCCCAAACGGTCCCACTGGTCATCGCCGAAAGTCTGGCCGTGGATGATATATAGGGCCGGGTAGTTCCCGTTGGGACGTTCGGCGTAGCAGGGTGGGGTATAGATGCGGAAGGTCAGCGGTGGGGCGTCATCCGCCGGGCCGGCCTCGAAGCGTTCTACCTTGCCCTGAGTTTCAGAACAGATAAACGGCGTAATAGTGGGGGTGGCCGTGGGCGGGGGGGTTAAAGTGGGCTCTGGCGTGAAGGCGGGCGCAAAGGTGGGCGGCGGCGTGGAGGTTGGCGGCTGGGGCAGGGCCGCCTCTACTCGCGCCGGGGCGGCCGCTGGTGGGGTGGGCGCAGATGCGGCCGTCTTCTGGTTCAACGCCAAAGCGTCTGGCCCCTGACAGCCCGCTGCCAGGAGAAGCCAGAGGATCAAGCCAACCGCCGCCATCCTTGCGTTTCTCACGTTTTCCGATTATACTCGTGAAAACGATGAGGTCTCGATTCTCTATCCATTAGGGGGCAAATTCTCTAATGGATCAAAAAAGATGAAAGCATCATCTTGAACTTCGGGGTGTAGCGCAGTTGGCAGCGCGCTGCGTTTGGGACGCAGAAGTCGGCGGTTCAAGTCCGCCCACCCCGACTATTGCTTGAAGATTGTCTTCTCAAAACCCTTGTGCATGGATTAAATCACAGGCTATGACAGCAAAAAACTATGATGGGGTAGTCGAAGCCGTGCGTTATACGCCGGATGGTAAGGTTAAGCTGGCGCGGGTATATCTGCGGCGCGGTCCTACCTGGAGCGATGTCCTGTTGATGACGCGCGATGACCTGATCGCCGCGCTGAAAAGCGGCAAGCGGATGATGACCGGCAAGCGCGTAGAATACCTGGCCGGTACGTTTGAGGTTTCCAAACCAATTGAACTGCAAGAGAAAGATGGGCGGGTAACGCTCTACGTTTCGCAGCCATCTGATAACGGGCGCGATCATTTGGAGGGCGTCCCGCTCTTTTAGCCGCTAGGCGCGATGTCTCGGCGATACGACCCTGATGAAATTCCCGCGTTTCCTGACCTGCGCTTTGAAAGCGGGTTATGGGACGCGGGTTTTGCGTCTCTAGCGGGGATAGATGAAGCCGGGCGCGGAGCCTGGGCCGGGCCGGTGGCCGCGGGGGCGGTGATCCTGCCGCGCGATGAACGTCTGGCGGAGCGTCTGCGCGGCGTGCGCGACTCGAAGCAAATGCTCCCCTCTCAGCGCGCCTTCTGGGCCGAAGAAATCCGCGCAGTGGCTCTGGGGTGGGGCGTGGGGTTCGCTTCCAGCCAAGAGATTGATCAGTTGGGCATTCTCCCCGCCACCCGGCTGGCGATGGAGCGCGCCCTGGCGGAACTGGCCTGCCCACCCGACTATTTGCTCATTGATGCACTGCCCCTGCCAGAAGTGGCGCTTCCCCAAACGATTCTAATCAAGGGCGATGCCCGCTCGCTCAGCATTGCGGCGGCCTCAGTGCTGGCAAAAACCGCCCGCGACCGTGTCATGGTGGAGTTGGATCGCGCCTTCCCAGGTTATGGTCTGGCCGCCCATAAAGGGTATGGCGTGGCCGCTCATGCCGCCGCCCTGGCGCGTCTGGGCGCCTGCCCCATTCACCGCGCCAGTTTTGCTCCCATCCGCGCGGCTGCCAAAGTGGTCAGGTAATTCAACGTCCGTTCGATACCGTGAACGAACCGGGGACGAAATGAAAGCAGGGGTGGGTTTCTCCACTCCCTGCTTTCGCTTATTTAAGGGTTCACCAATTGTGGAAAAGCGTTTACGCCGCCGCGCGGCGGTCTCTGGCGCGCAGATAAATTTTCGTGATCTCTTCAGCCGTTGCCGGGATGAGCGCCAGACCCAGCACAAACAGCCATTCGTTCACATTCAGCGATTGGGTATTAAAGATGGGCTGGAAGAAGGGCACGTTAACCACAACCATCAGCAGGAACAGCGACATACCCACCGCATACTGCATATACTTGTTGCTGAACACGCCCAATTGGAAGATTGACGCGCGTTCTGAGCGCACCGTGTAAGCGCGGAACAGCTCGCACAGCGAGAGGGTGACAAAGGCCATAGTTTCGGCGGTGTAGGCATCTACACCGCGCCAATCGTGCTGGAGCAGATACATCACCGGGTTCACCCCCGCAGGGATCGTTTCGCCCAGATGCCAGATCAGGCCCATGATAAACGCACCCAGGGTCGCGCCGGTCTGTGCGAAAGTTTGTATCAGGATGCCCAGGCGCATCGAATCATTGATGATCGGCTCGCGCTTAGGCCGGGGCGGGCGCTGCATCACATCGGGATCGCCCTTTTCCATTGCCAGCGCCAGGGCCGGAGCCCCATCGGTCAGCAGATTCAGCCACAGCAGTTGGATAGCCGTCAGCGGGGTTGGCAGGCCTGCCAGGGTCGCCAGGAAGATTATCATAATCTCGGCCACGTTGGACGAGAGCAGGAAGAACACAAACTTACGGATGTTGGCGTAGATGATGCGGCCCTGCTCTACCGCCGCAACGATGCTGGCGTAGTTGTCGTCCGTCAGCACCATATCGGCGGTTTCTTTGGCAACATCAGTTCCGGTAATACCCATTGCCACGCCGATATCGGAGCGTTTGATGGCCGGGGCATCGTTGACCCCATCACCTGTCATGGCGACGACTTCATCATTAGCGCGCAGAGCATCCACAATGCGCATTTTGTGTTCTGGTGAAACGCGGGCGAATACGTCGGTGTGCTGCACCTCGCGCGTCAGGGTGTCGTCATCCATCTCGTTGAGGTCCGCGCCGGTTAGCACCCGGTGGCCGGGCTGAAGGAGCGCAATGCTTTCCGCGATGGCGCGGGCCGTGTTGGGGTAATCGCCGGTGATCATCACCGTGCGGATGCCCGCGCGGCGCGCCCGCTCTAATGCCGGCCGCACTTCGGGGCGGGCCGGGTCAATCATGCCGATCAGACCCACAAAGGTCAGGTCCTTTTCTAATTCTTCACTGCGAATCTCCGAAGGCATGACCGGAACCACCCGGTAGGCCAGGCCAAGGACGCGCAGGGCTTCGCGCGTCATCGCATCGTTGGCTTCTAGAACGCGCTTGCGCATTTCCTCGGTCAGTGGGACCTGCCGGTCGTCAATAGTCTGATAGTGAGTACACAGGCGCAAGACCACGTCCGGTGCGCCTTTTACAGCGATGGCGTACCACTCGCGCCGCGAGTCGTCCTGGAAGGGTGAGACGTCCTCGGCCCGGGGCGCGTCAATGGAGTGGATCGTAACCATGCGCTTGCGGGCCGAATCAAACGGGATCTCTTGCGCGCGCGGGTAAGCGCCGGTCAGGTTTTGCTGGAGGATGCCGGCCTTGGCCGCCGCCACCAGGATCGAGCCTTCGGTTGGGTCTCCGACCAACCGGTACGCGGTTTTGCCGTTGTCGCCGCTTTGTTCCAGCACAGCGTCATTGTTCAGAACGCCCACCCATAGGGCAGTTTCGAAGCCGGGGTAATCTTTCAGGTTAATGGTCTGCCCTTTAACGCGGAACTCGCCCACCGGTTCGTAGCCGCTGCCAGTCACTTCGCTCATCACGCCGTCCACCCACAGGCGCGTGACGGTCATGGCATTTTGGGTGAGCGTGCCGGTCTTGTCCGAGCAGATGGTGGTAGCTGAACCCAGGGTCTCAACGGAAGCCAGCCGCCGGATGAGGGCATGGCGGCGGATCATCTCGCGCATCCCCAACGCCAGGCTGATGGTGACAACCGCCGGCAGGCCCTCAGGTACGGCGGCAATCGCCAGGCTCACGGCGATCATAAAGGATTCCACCACGGCGGCCTGCGTTTCGGCGGTGAATCCGGTGGTAAAGATACCCGTCCGCGCCAGGCCCACCAGGAACACCACGCCGCAGATTGCCAGCGCGCCCCAGCCCAAGAGCTTGCCCAACTGCTCCAGCCGCTGCTGCAAAGGCGTTTCTTCTTCTTCTACATTTTGGAGCATGTTGGCGATCAGCCCCAACTGCGTGTGCATCCCGGTGGCGACGACAATGCCGCGCCCGCGCCCGTAAGATACGACCGTCCCCATAAAGGCCGTATTTTTGCGATCACCCAGCGAAGCATTCTCGTTCAGTACCGCCGCCGCGTTCTTCTGCACCGGCACCGATTCGCCGGTCAGCGCGGCTTCTTCTACGCGCAGGTTCACCGCTTCGGTCAGGCGAATGTCGGCAGGGACGAAATTGCCCGCTTCGAGGAAAACGATGTCGCCGGGGACGAGTTCCGCCGCCGGAATCGTAACCCGGCGGCCATCGCGCAGCACCTGGGCCTCGGGCGAGGCCAGCTTCTTCAATGCCGCCAGTGCCTCTTCGGCGCGGCTTTCCTGCACCACGCCCAAAACGGCGTTCAGTACGACGATCAACAGAATGGCTCCGGCTTCGACCCAATCCCCTAACAGCGCCGAGATCACCGACGCCACAATCAGCAGGATCACGACGAAGTTATTGAGCTGTTCGATAACCAGCTGAAGGAAGGTGGGGCGGGGCTTTTCGGCAAGCTCGTTGCGCCCATACTTTTCCAGGCGGCGGGCGGCCTCTGGCGTGCTCAGCCCTTCATGCGATTGTGTCTCCAGGCTTTTGAGGACCTCGTCAGAACTCATCGCGTGCCAGGAGAACGATACGTCTGCGCCGGGCTGAACGGTTGGTTTGGTGAAATCTTTCTGCATGTAGTCTCCACGCGCAAGGCCAGGCAGAAAGGTCAGAGTGTGACAATTCTGGTGGGCCTGTAGAATGAAATGAAATCCCTTCTTTTTAACATGGAATTTGGAAATCTGTCAACCTACGCTTTCTGAAAACCAGATATAACTGTTTGACACAGGCCGCTTGACAAATGATGAAGAAAAAGGAGCATTTCGATGGAAAGCCAGGAAAAATCGCCGCCTTCAGACCGGTCGGGTGGGTGGAGACCTATCCTTCGACGGTATCGGTGGCTCCTGCTCGCGCTGATGTTGGTTGTGGTAGCAGGAAGGGTAGCCTATGGAGTCTATACCAGCAAGTATCTGCCTTATGAGACCATTTTGATCGCTCCAGGGACGGACGAGTATGAAAAAAGGGAACCCATGCTGATGATAACCACCCGGGCAGAGGAGCTTCCACAGTTGGAAAGCAATGTGTGGAAAGGAATTCATCAAGAGTTGGACCGGGTAGACTTCGAGGATTACTTTCTCATCACCGTGTCTCAAGGATACCGAGATACACTTGGCTTTGGGGTTGAAATCCAGAACCTCACCCTTTCCGAGAGAGAAATCACCGTCAATACGCACTTCGTTACCCCAGTACCGGGAAGAGGTTTACAAGCAGCAGTGTGTTCTCCACATCATATTGTCAAGGTGCGGAAAGGCAACCTACAAGGCACGTACCGGGAGGTGTTACGGGGCGATGGGCAGTATCTACTGGAAGAAAGCGTAACGTTGCCGTAGAACCCAGAGGCAGGTAAATGCTCTTTTCAAGAAATGTTTGTCAGTGAAAGGAAGAGAGGAAAATGTTTCCATCCCGGCGAACGGGATTTTTTTATTGAGACTGACTGATGAATTGTTAGCATCGGCGCTCAAGCCCTTCCGTTTCCATCCCGGCGAACGGGATTTTTTTATTGAGACACCAAGATTGTCGCGGCGACCAACGCACCCGACGAGCAGAGTTTCCATCCCGGCGAACGGGATTTTTTTATTGAGACCTCTTCCGCCTTGCCCTCGAAGATGAGCCAATGTCCTGTTTCCATCCCGGCGAACGGGATTTTTTTATTGAGACCTGACTGGCACCCCCATGGCTTCGACCTGGGACAAAGGTTTCCATCCCGGCGAACGGGATTTTTTTATTGAGACAACGGGTCGAAGTTGTACACTGACAACGACCAGCCTTACGTTTCCATCCCGGCGAACGGGATTTTTTTATTGAGACTGCCACAGGTTGCCTTTTTGCAGTGTCTTTGATAAATTATACTGCAAACTGTGGGGGAATGTGGCAGAAATCGGCCTTTTTTCCCAGCGGTGGCCTGACTGCGACAATCTTCCGATACGTTTTTTTTCGCTTCATTGTCGCAAACCTGCCTCAAATTCCG
>DAOUAC010000095.1:0-12690 GCA_034434155.1 Anaerolineaceae bacterium | reverse complement strand
GCTTGTGCGGATGGTCTGCCGGACGGTCGGCTCGAAGAGGGGCCAGCTTTCCATCACGCCGCCGCCGAGGACGATCACATCGGGGGTGAAGAGCGAAACCAGGTTGGCAAGGCCCAGCCCGAGGTAATACGCCTCGCGCCGGACGGCCCAGAGGGCCAGCAGATCGCCATGGGCGGCCAGTTGACAAACCGCGCGCGCGTCGAGATGGCCCTCCGCACCGTTGTACCAGGCGGCCAGGGCGGGGCCGCTGGCGAGGCTCTCCCAACAGCCGCGCATCCCGCAAAAACAGCGCGGGCCGGCAGGGTCAATGACATGATGGCCCAATTCGGGGTGTGCGCCGTCTACGCCGCGGTACAGCTTCCCATCAAAGACCAGCCCGCCGCCGATGCCCGTGCTGACGGTGATATAAATACAGCGGCGGGCGCCCTGCCCCGCGCCCCACATCGTTTCGGCGAGGGCGGCGGCGTCGGCGTCGTTCTCGGTAGCGGCCGGCACGCCAAATTCGGCGCTCAGGTGCGCCTGAAGGTTATGCCCGGCCCAACCGTCCAGGAAGTTATTTGGACCCAAAACGCCCGTATGCGGGTCCACCGGCCCGGTACAGCCAATGCCAATGCCTTCCAGCGCCACGCCTTCACAGCGTCCCAGGCAGGCGCGCAGCATGGCGCTAATCCGCCGCAGTCCATCCTGCACGCCCCGTTCAGGGCAGGTGGGTGATTGTTCCTGGGCCAGAATGCGCCCATCCGGGGCCACCAGGCCCACAGCGATTTTCGTGCCGCCGATATCAACCGCCCCGGCGGCTGTCGTCGGGTATGCGTTCATCAACAATCTCCAAGCGCCAGAGCAAAGCGGCGGGTGATCAACTGCGGGCGGGTGATGGCCCCGCCAACCACCACGGCAAAAGCGCCCGCCTTCAGGGCCTGACGGGCCTGTTCGGGGGTCTGAATGCGGCCTTCCGCAATCACCGGAATGGGCAGACTCTGCGCCAGCCGGCGGATCAGGTCAAAATCGGGCCCTTCTTGTTGGGGACTGTAGGGAGTATAGCCAGAAAGCGTGGTGGAGACGGCCTCTGCCCCCGCCTGCCAGGCGGCCACCCCTTCTTCATAGGTGGATACATCCGCCAGTACCGGCAGGCCGGTTGCGCGGCGCACCGCGGCAGTGAGCGCGGGCCCATCCAGGCCGGCAGGGTGAGGGCGGGCGGTGGCGTCCAGCGCAATAATATCGGCCCCGGCGTCGGCCACCGCCACAGCGTGAGCCAGCGTGGGGGTAATGTACACATCCTCAAAGCCCGGCAGAGCTTCTTTGTACAGGCCAATGAGCGGCAGATCCACCGCGGCGCGAATAGCGGCGATATCTGCCGGAGAGTTCGCGCGTATCCCCGCCGCGCCGCCCATGCGCGCGGCCCGCGCCATCGCCGCCATCATCGCCGAACCGTGCAGGGGTTCATCTTCCAGCGCCTGGCACGAGACAATCAACCCATGATAAAAACGGTCGAATAAGGGGTGCATCGAAGCCTTTCCTTGGGGTGGTAAGATCAAGCAGACCTCGCCAGGCGGCCCATCTGCTTTTATAATACCACCACCCATGATGATCCTGCAAATTTTAACCGAAATTATCCTGCCCGTGTTCGTCTTAATCGGCGTGGGCGTGTTAGCCGACCGTTTTCTGACGATTGACCTCAACACCCTCGCCCGGCTGAGCTTTTATATCTTTATCTCGGCCACTGTGTTTATCAAGCTGATAGACAGCCAGCTAGACCCGCTCCATTTTGGCGTGGTGACGGCCTTTAGCCTGATCCACATGCTGGCGCTGATGGCTCTAAGCTGGTGGGTATTTAAGATCCGGCCCCTGCACGACCAGCACCCCGTGCTGGTCATGGGGACCATTTTCTTCAACTCCGGCAACTTTGGCATCCCGTTTGCCCAACTGGCTTTCGGCGACCAGGGCGTGAGCGTGATGACGATCTTACTGATGGTACAACTCATCGCCAATTTTACGATTGGGCTGTGGCTGGTGGGGGTTGGCAAGGGCAACTGGCGAGAACTGGCCGGGGCCTTTTTAAAGTCTCCGGTGGTCTACACCATCGTGCTGGCGCTGACGCTCAACAGCCTGCACATCCGCCTGCCGGGGCCGCTCTACCAGTCGGTGCGCTACCTGGCAGATGGGCTGATCCCGGTGGCACTGCTGACGCTGGGGGTGCAGTTGGCGCGCAGTCAGGCCTTTGGGCAGTTCAAGGCCCTGGCGGCGGTGAGCGCGGCGCGGCTGGTAGCCTCACCTCTGCTGGCACTGGGGATGGTCCTGGCCGCCCCGCTGTTGGGGCCGGGCGCGGCCGGGCCGATTCAGGAACTGGCGCCCATTCTGGTGACGTCCGCGGGCCTGCCGGTGGCGGTGAATGTGTATATCCTGTCAGTAGAGTACGGGCAAGACCCGGCCCTAGCCTCGCGCTCCATTTTTTGGACCACCCTGCTCAGCGCCATCACGCTGACTGCCTGGCTGTTAGTGGTCTGAGAACAGGGCGTTGGTTATACAATTAGGGATGATGCGCGCAGAGACGTTATGGCAATCACTGCCCCCCGAATGGCCGGAAGATTTGCTGCCTGAGATTCGGGCGGCGAATGCGCTCAACGGGCGGGCGTTAGTCGTGCTGGATGATGACCCCACCGGCACGCAAACCGTGCATGCCCTGCCGGTGCTGACGCGCTGGACGGCGGCCGCCTTAGCCGCGGAATTGAGCCGGGGCAGGCCAGCTTTTTACCTGCTGACCAATACGCGGGCACTGCCCCTGCGGGAGGCCCAAGCCCTTAACCAATCCATCGGTCAACACCTGCTGGCCGCGGTGCGCGCGGTGGGGCGCAGCGTTGCAGTGGTATCGCGCTCCGATTCAACCCTGCGCGGGCACTTTCCCGGCGAAGTACAGGCCCTGGATGCCGCGCTGGGGGGCGGCTTCGACGCCTGGGTGCTGGTCCCCTGCTTTCCAGAGGGGGGGCGCTGTACCATCGGAGATGTGCATTACGCCGCTGAGGGCGAGCGGCTGACGCCTGCCGGCGAAACAGAATTCGCGCGCGACAAAACCTTTGGCTACCGGGCCTCGAACCTCAAAGAATGGGTGGCCGAAAAAACCAGGGGAGCGATTGCGGCAGATGAGGTCATCTCCATTGCGCTCCACACCCTGCGCCAGGGCGGGCCGAGGGCCGTGCGCGACCAGTTGCTGGCCCTGCCAGCGGCGCGGTCAGGCGGCGGGCCGCCCCGTGTGATCGTCGCCAATGCCGCCAGCTACCGCGACCTGGAAGTGTTAGCCCTCGGCCTGCGGTGGGCCGAACAGGCCGGGCGGCGCTACCTGTACCGCACAGCCGCCTCTTTTGTGCGGGTGATGGCCGGGCTGGCCGCGCGGCCCCTGCTGAGCCCCGCCGAACTGCTTGCCAGCCGCCCCATCGCGAGCGCCGCTGAAGCCCACCAGCCAGAAAGCGCCGCCGGACTGATCGTTGCCGGGTCCTACGTACCGCGTACCACGGCACAGCTAGAGGCGCTCTTCGCGCAGACCCCGGCGGCGCGCGTGGAAATCCGCGTGGAAAGCCTGCTGGATGAGGCCCGGCGGGCGTCTGAGATTGACCGGGCGGCGGCGGCCATGAACCGGCATCTGACCGCCGGCCGCGATACGGTGGTGTACACCTCTCGCGCGCTGGCGGCCAGCCAGACCGGCGGCGAGGCAGACCTGCTCATCGGGCGGTCAATCTCAGACGCGCTGGTGGCGGTCGTGCGGGCTCTCCGGGCGCGCCCGCGCTACCTGCTGGCGAAGGGGGGCATCACCAGCAGCGATATTGCCACGGCCGGGCTGGGAATCGAGCGGGCCATGGTGCTGGGGCAGGCCCTGCCCGGCGTGCCCGTCTGGCAGACCGGGCCCGAAAGCCGCTTTCCGGGCCTGGCGTACATTGTCTTTCCGGGGAACGTAGGCGGGCCAGACGCGCTGGCACAGCTTGTACAAAGCCTGGCGGCGGCTCGCGGTTCACTTTGGGGCGATAACACCTCGTGATACAATAAAAACAAAATGTCTGCTTCCACTCAACAAAAAACGACCCGCACCATTGGGATCAGCCTGGTTACCATGCTGGCGCTGGCGTTAACCCAGGAATTGATCCAGTTCTCGCACCTGCTCAATGACGATCAGATCAGGCTGCTGTTATGGCTGTTATATCCGTTATATGCCATCCTGTGCGGCGCGGCGGCCCGTTTTATGACCGGCAGCCTGTGGAGCGCAGTGATCGCGGCGGCGGCGGCCTTCACAACGGTGATTCTGGTGCTGTTTAACCCGGCCGCGCTGATCTATGCGCCGGTCTACCTGGGATTAAGCCTGACAGGGTATGCCAGCGCCAGCCTGTTTCAGAAAAGGGCCCTCCGTAAGCCTGCCGTTTAGGCTGAGTCACGCGCATCACCCAATCCAGCCATTCCGCTTCTAACTGCTCCAGCGGCTTCCCAAAAATGCCAGCATAGTCACTGGGATAGCGCACTTCCTGGCCGTTGATCTCTTCCGTACGCGCCGATTCGAATAACCGGTGCGTCTTCTCCCAGCCATACTGTTCGATCAGATAATCAACAAACGAGGCCCACTGCGAGTAAACCTGGTCGCGGCGCGCCAGGCAGTTTTCATCGGCGCCTTCCTGCCAGGGGTAAACGTTGGGCAGGTCCACATTTTCCGGCAGGGGTAAATACCTGCCGCTGTCTATATAGCCGCGCACCAGGTGATGAATGGTCGGCACGCCCATCCAGGCATTCCAATACTTGCCAGAGGCCCAGGTTGCCAGCCCCTCGCTGAGCGCAATCTCATTGGGCAGGCCGCCTGCCAGCCCCTGCGCCGCAACGGCATGCCCCACCTCGTGCGCCAGCACGGCCCGCAAATAGGTTTCAGAGGTGCCCGGGTCGGCAAAGATCAGAATGACGGGCGGATTTTCAGACGAGGCCAGCCCGCGAATCGGGCAGGCCTCTTTTTGGGCCGGTAAAAACGCCAGCGCGATTTTCACCCCGCTCTCGGCTCCCAGCCGGTCGGCCACGTAAGCGTAAATTTCTTCAACCTGGGCCTTCCAGCGTTCCAGTTCCACCGGAAAGTAGCCATCTTGAGCGTAAAACACGAAATGCGCGGTCTCCGCCAGCACGGCATGGCGCGGCAGGTATTCATCCAGCAGGCTTTTACGCGGCTCCGAAGGGGTCTCGGCAGGCGTAAGCGTGACGGTAGGCCGGGCGGTCAGAGTGGCCTCGGCGGTGGGGCTGGCCGTAAAGGTAGGACGGAGGGAGGGCCGGGCCGGGGGCGGCGTCTGGACCGGCAAAAGCGGCTGTTGACCGGCGGGGAACAGAACTGCGCACGCCGCCAGCACGATCAGGAACAGCACGCCAACCGCTATTTTTTGCCAGAACTTCACGGCTCCATCCTCTCTCTGCCAAGAGTCGTTTACAGATGAAATATCCTCCCCTGCGGGGGTAGTATACCGTATCAGGATTAATCGGGGATGAAATCGGGGCGCGCTTATGGGTACAACTGCCGGTACAGTTCCAGGGCGGCCAGGTGCTTGCGCTGTTTCTCCGCGCGCACCTGGTCCCGATGTTCCGGGGCAAAATCGCACTCCACGTAATCGGCCAGCGTATCAATGACTTCATCGAGAAGATAGGCCCGCAGGCAGAGGGCCAGGCGTTCTTGCAGGGCCGGGTCGGCGCGCGCGGGCAGGGGAAGCCATTGGGCTACGGCCAGCCCCTGCGCCGGGTTCTGCCGCCAGATGGCGCTGAGCAGAATGCTGTACTCCAGAGCCGGGTCGCCCAGCGCCAGGTCATCCCAATCCAGCACCACCCAATCGCCGCGCTCGTTCACCAAAACGTTATTTTCCCACAGGTCGCCGTGCGTCGGAGCCGCCGCAGGCATGGCAAAGGCCGCCCCCTCGCGCGCCAGAGCCTCCAGATGGCGGGTTTCGCCCTGCATCCAATCCAGGGTCGTCAAAGAAACAAACTCCGGCAGGTCGCGGACAACCGCCAGCAGGTCTTCATCGAAGCGGTCAATGTACGTGGCAATAAAATAATCCGCGCAGTCGCCCGGCGGGCCGTCCAGGGCCAGCAGGGTGGTGGTCAGCTCTGAATCGGCGTGCAGGCGCGCGGCCAGCTCCAATACCTGCCGGTGCAGGGCCGGTTCCTGCGCAAACCGGGCCTGCCGGCCCGCAAAATGCTCAAAAAGCAGGCCCGCCAGCGGCATATCGTCCATTTCAACCCAATCCACAATCTTCGGGGCGCGGTAGCGGCTTTCGAGCGGGGCGCGCAGGTCGTACCAGCGTTCCAGGTCGGCAATGGTTTCGTCAAGATCCGCCAGTTTAAGGTGATAAGCCCGCCGGCCATCGCTCACCGTAAACGAGACGTTGACAAACCCGCCCCAGTTTAAAATATAGCGGGCCGACAGACTGCCTGCCTGCAAGCCGTAACGCGCCGCGTGAGCCTGGAAGTACTCCACGACGCGCTGTTGGATCTCCGCCAGGGTGAGGTCTGATGCCACCGGCTAATACCCCATGCTGGCGGCGCGCGCCAGGAAAACCTCTTGCGCCGCAATTTCCGGCGCGCCGTCTTTGGGGCTGAGGCGCTTGAAACTGCCGTCGGGCATCATCAGGCGGGCCTTCGTATTATCCGCCAGGTAAACGGCCAGAACTTCGTCGCGCAAGAAGCGGATCAGTTTGGGGTTCTCCACCGGGAACAAAACCTCGACCCGCTGGTTGAGGTTGCGGGGCATCAGGTCGGCACTGCCCATCCAGACCTTCTCTTTGCCGCCGTTATGGAAGTAATAAATCCGCGAGTGTTCCAGGAAGCGTCCCAAAATGCTGACGACGCGGATGTTCTCGCTGACCCCTTTAATCCCTGGGCGCAGACAGCACATCCCGCGCACAATCAGATCCACTTTCACCCCCGCCTGCGACACCTGGTACAAGAGTTTAATCATCGGCTTATCTACCAGGTGGTTAATCTTCAAGATAATATGCCCATCACCGTGACTGCGGTGACGCTCGGTTTCTTGCAGGATAAGCGCCTCGATGCGCTGGCGCAGGTTGATGGGCGCCACCAACAGCTTGCGATAATCCGACTTGGCCGAGTAGCCGGTGAGGTAATTAAAGAGGTCGGTCACATCCGCGCCGATGGCCTCATCACAGGTGAACATGCCCAGGTCTTCGTAGACGGTGGCCGTATCCTGGTTATAGTTGCCGGTTCCCAGGTGGCAGTAGCGGCGGATATGCTCGCCTTCGCGGCGCACGACCAGGGCAATCTTGGAGTGGGTTTTTAACCCCAACAGCCCATAGGTTACGTGTACGCCTTCCTGCTCCAGCATTCTGGCCCAACCGATGTTGCTTTCTTCGTCAAAGCGCGCTTTTAATTCCACCAGGCAGGCCACCTGCTTGCCGTAATCCCTCGCGGCGGAGAGCAGAGCATTCACCACCGGAGAATTATTGCCGGTGCGGTAGAGCGTTTGCTTGATCGCCAGCACGTTGGGGTCTTCGGCGGCGGTCCTCAAAAATTCAATCACCGGCGCAAACGAATGATAAGGATGGTGAAGCAGGATGTCTCCCCTTCGAATAGCGCCAAAAATAGAGCTGTCTTCAATATCGGCGCGGTTGCGCAGGGCAGGCGGGACAACCGGCGTAAAGGGTTTATCCTTCAGATCGTAGCGGTCAATGCGCGTCAACTGCATCAGACAGGTGAGGTCGAGCGGGCCGGTAAGCGCGTAGATGTCGTTGCGGTCCACTTTGAGGTTCTCGGCCAGAAAGTCGCGCATGTAATCGGGCATGGTTTTATGCACCAGCAGGCGTACCACCATGCCAAAGCGGCGGCGGCGCAGACTCTCTTCCACGAGGTCAATGAGGTCCAGGGCTTCCAGTTCCTGAATCTCCATATCGGCGTTGCGCACCACGTGAAATTGATGGGCTTCCAGCACCCTCATGCCGGGGAATAGTTGGTCGAGGTTGGCCGCAATGACGTGGGCGAGCCAGACAAACAGGTGGGTGTGCGGCGCAGTACCATCTTTGCGCACCCCGCCCGAAGAACGCTTCACCGGCACTAACTGCGGCAGTGAAGGGGGAACCTTAACGCGGGCGAAATGCTTGCGCCCTTCTTTATCTTCTAAATGGATGGCGAGGTTCAGACTCAGGTTCGAGATATGCGGAAATGGATGCCCCGGATCCACCGCCAGAGGTGTTAAGACCGGGTAGATCACCTCTCGAAAATACGCATCCACCGATTCCTTCTGCCGGCCAGACAGTTCTTTGTAGGTCATAATGCGGATGCCAGCATCCCATAACTTGGGGATCAGCTCCTCGCGCAAATGGCGGCGCGACTCTTCTAACAGCTTGAGGGCCTCTTTACGGATGGCCGCCAACTGCCGGGCGGGCGTCAGCCCATCGGCGCTTTGATCGAAGACCCCGGCGTCGCGCTGCATTCGCAGCCCACCCACCCGCACCATAAAGAACTCATCAATATTCGAATCGACGATCGCCAGAAACTTAACGCGCTCCAGCAGGGGGTTGCGCTCGTCTTTGGCTTCGTCTAACACGCGCCACTGAAAATCGAGCAGCGAGAGTTCGCGGTTAATGTAGAGGGCGGGCGCATCCAGGTCAACGCCTTCAGAAATCTTCGCGGTCTGATCAGACATAATCCCGAATCCTGTGTTCGTTATGCCCCTATTATAATAAGGAAACGCAAAGGGCGCATGCGCGCAAAGCGGCACGCGCCCTTCTACAAAGGGGTTGCAAACTCCGATAGAAGCGGCTTACCTCTCAAACCATCGAGACCCTGCTTAATCTTCTCCGGTATCCAACTTATACCCCAGGCGGTCCACGTTCACAATCAACTCGCGCTCTGAATCCAGGTTCTGGAACTTACGCCGGATAATGTACACGAGGTACTTGATGCGCTTGCGCACATCGGGCGTATCCATCCCCCAAACCTGTTGAGCGATCGTCTGGTAATTGACCACCTCTGGAGCATGGCGAGCCAGAACGGCCAAAACGGCAAATTCTTTGTTGGTCAGTTGAACGCTCTGATCGCGCAGGGTCACTTTTTGGGTCTGGAAGTCAATCACCAGGTCAACCTGAGGGAAAACCAGCCGGCTGACCTCTTCCAGCTTACCATAGCGGCGCAGTACGGCCTGAGCGCGGGCGATCACTTCGGCGTTATAAAAAGGTTTGGTCACGTAATCATCCACCCCCATCTTCAGGGCGCGGACGATATCCTCTTTATTGCCGACGGCCGAAATGACAATCACCGGCACATCGCACATTTGCCGCAGATAACGATAGGTCTCCCAGCCATCCATGTCGGGCATCATCAGGTCGAGCATCACGAGATCGGGCTTGATATCGGCGCACTTCTTTAAGGCTTCACTGCCAGATAAAGCCCCCATCACGTTAAAACCGGCATTCCGCAAGATTTGCTTCAACAACGTAACGGTATCCGGCTCATCTTCAATCACCAGCACGCTGTGGCGCTCGGTGGCGTACACTTCATCCAGGTCCACGCCCGACTGGGGAGCAAGGGCGACTTGCTGTTCGGTCTCCACTAGATCGTTCATAGATCCTCTCCATCAATAAACGTACAGTTCTTACCTTAATCAAAAGAAACCGGCGCCGGGCCGGTTTCGCTACTGGCTCCCCGAGATTCCCCTCATCCTTCGGATGAGAAAGCGACCAAATCAAGAATCTCGGTTCATCGCATCCTGGAGTTTGGTCTTTCTGTAAATTGGCAGGCTTTGAAAGGGCAAATACTACCACGAACCAGGCTAACAGCCCAAAGTTGGCAAAAAGGCCAAACTCTCCATCCATCCAAAAGGTACGTCACAACGTATTCCCTTGTGACCCCCTTTCTTTTAAGATAATACGAATTAAAGTACGATCTGTCAATAGGCACTGGTTTGATTCCAGTATATTTCAGGCAATTCGCGTGTAGGATTATCCCTATGCTACCAGTTAGGGATTTCCCTCTGGTCGAGCGACGACGATCAGACGGTGCGTATTGCTCTCGGCGGGCCAGCACGTCACCAGGGTCAGGCGGCGGTCATCGGATGGCAAGATCCAGCGGGCGTTCTCTGCGCGTTGATCCAGGGTAGCGTAACGTTCCTCGAGGATCATCACCTGAGCGGTCACGTAACGGTCAGCCCGCCCGCCCCCATAGACGATGATCTCATCGCCTGGGTGTAAATCTTTCAGGCTGGCAAAAACGCTTCCGTAAATATTGTGGTGGCCGTTAATGACGAGATTCCCCGCCTCGAACAGCCGCGCACTGCGGTCATGCCATCCGCCCGCCGCCTGGTCGGGGGCGGCCCACTGTTCGTAGCGCCGCCCGCCTACCAACACCTGCGCCGGGGCGACGGGCACCACCGGGGCGCTCAGGCCAATGGCCGGGATTTCAATCCGATCTGGGATGACCGGCTCTGGGGTGGGCGTCGGCGGGGAGGGCGGAGCGGCTTGAGCCGCTGGCGGGTCTTCTACCGCCGGGGTGGGGTCAGGCGGCGGGGTGAGAGCCGCATCCGGCGCCGCCCTGCCGCTCACCGCCGGCAGAAAAGCCCGCGCCGCGCCGGTATCCACCGCAAGCGTAGGGGCTGGCGCGGCGGCGGCTGTCTCTGGCAGGGGGTGGAAGGGCGTGCCGGTGGGCCGGGCCGCAGTGGGCGCTTTTGGAGGGTCTGTTTTCTCTGTCTGCGCCAGCGCGACCGGCGGCGGGTGCTGGTTCGTCTCCATCTCCACCGTAATCGGCAGAAAGCCTTCTGGCGGGTCAGCCCCGCTGACCAATATCAGTTCCTTAAACTGACGCGCCGCCCCTAACATCCCGATCAGCAGGAACACCAGGCCAAACAGGGCTAACCAATCTGAAAAACGGCGCAAGAATCGCTTCATCCGGCGGCCTGTCAGCGCCTCGGGCGGAACAACCCCGCCATAATCAGCAAAGCCACACCCAAGATCACCATCCCCAGGTTAATGAAAACGCGGCTCAGCACGGCTAACCTGCCAGTGGGGGTGAGGTCTACGCCGGTCACGGGGATCAACACCGGCGTTTCGGTAGCGCCCGGCTGGGGCAGGGTGGGAACCAGCGTAAAGGTTGCCGCGGCTCCGGGCGCAAGCAGGTCAGCCGTGGGGGTCGAACCCGGCGTCGGCGTGCCGGTCGGCGCGGTCCCCGGCAGAGACTGCGTGGGGGTAAAGCTGGGGACCAGCGTAAAGGTTGGCACAATCTCTGGCGCAGGCGGGGTGGGCGTGCGCGTGGCTGTAAAAGCGCACGAGTTCATGGTGGTTGTCACTGTGACGGAGCGAGGGCCGAGGGGCGAGAACTCCCAGGCGACCACAAAGGTATGATCACCGGGGGGCGAGAAGGTGATAATCTGACTGCTGCGGGCCGGAATCACCCCAGAGCCGCTCTGCTGACCATCCAGCGACCAGCTAAAGCCGGCGTCCACCTCGTTATCGTTGAACAACAGCCAGGCAATCTGGTTGTCGGGGGTACAGCCGAAGGCCGGGTTGAGAAGGACCCGGCAGGGCGCATCGTCAGCCACCGCCTGACTGACGAGCTGGTTGTTGACAAATAACCGCACCACCTTGCTGCTGGCATTGGTGCTGAAGTAAGCCGTCGTATTCGGCCCCACCAGGCCAGAACCACGCTCACCCGTTGAGGGCGAATCCCAGGTAAAGGCGACCGTCACAGAGGCAGGGTTGACCACCTGCCAGAAATTAAGGTAATCACCGGCGTAACCGCACACAGCAGAAAGAGAGATGGGCTGTACATTGGGAGCCGTTGCGGTGGGGGTAGGGGTGTTGGTGACGGTCGGCGCGGGTTTCGTTGCCGTAGGGGTAAAGGAAGGAACCAGGGTAAGCGTGGGCGTATAGGTCAGCGTGGGCGGCTGGGTAGCGGTAGGGGTCGGAGTGTTGGTGACGGTCGGCGCGGGTTTCGTTGCCGTAGGGGTAAAGGAAGGAACCAGGGTAAGCGTGGGCGTATAGGTCAACGTGGGCGGCTGGGTAGCGGTAGGGGTCGGAGTGTTAGTGGCAGGCGGAGGTTGGGTGACGGTAGGCGTTGGAGTAAAGGTCTCTTCGCCGCCTTGTTCCTCGGTTGGGGTCGGCGTAAGGGTGTTGGTAACTGTAACGGTGGGCGTATTTGTGACGGTCGGCGTGCGCGTGCTGGTAACGGTTGGGGTGGGGGTGTTGGTGGCAGGCACGGGCAGGGTGACGGTAACAGTCGGCGTGGGCGTGTTGGTAACCGTAACGGTGGGCGTATTTGTGACGGTCGGCGTGCGCGTGCTGGTAACGGTCGGGGTAGGGGTGTTCGTGACCGTGCGCGTGCTGGTAACGGTTGGGGTGGGGGTGTTCGTGGCAGGCGCGGGCAGAGTGCTGGTAGCGGTGGCGGTCGGGGTAGGGGTGTTCGTGACCGTGCGCGTGCTGGTAACGGTCGGCGTGGGGGTGTTCGTAGCAGGCGCGGGCAGAGTGCTGGTAGCGGTCGGCGTGGGCGTGTTCGTGACCGTGCGCGTGCTGGTAACAGTTGGGGTAGGCGTGTTTGTGACCGTGCGCGTGCTGGTAACGGTTGGGGTGGGGGTATTCGTAGCAGGTGCGGGCAGGGTGGCGGTGGCAGTCGGGGTGGGCGTGTTAGTAGCAGGCGCGGGCAGGGTGGCGGTGGCAGTCGGGGTGGGGGTGTTCGTGACCGTGCGCG
>DAOUAC010000094.1:0-14558 GCA_034434155.1 Anaerolineaceae bacterium | reverse complement strand
TGACGGCGCAAGCCCAGGTTCTACCAGGTGAATGGGCCGCTGTCGTCGGCTGTGACCGGCCCCCTGCCGCAATCCGCGCATTGGCTGGCTCGACGGGAGAGATGGTCTTTGATCTGGAGGTGCGGCCCGGCGCGGCCCAAGCACTGACTTTTGCGATGGTAGTCGTCAGCCAGGGCGGAGCCGTCGCCGCCCGCCGCCTGGCGCAAGACGCCCTGCCGCGCTGCGCGGCGCTGTTGACCGAAAAAGAGGCGCAGTACCGCCGCGTCATCGCCCAGGGGCCAGTGCTGCACTCGCCCTCCACCGAGCTCAACGATGCCTTCCGGCTGGCGGTTGCCAATCTGCAATTGTTAGAGGCAGAGGCCCCAACCCTGGGACGCTACTTTTACGCCGGGCTGGAGATGTTTCCCTTCTGGTTCAGCAACGATGGGGCCTACAGCGGTCCAGGACTGCTGGCGAGCGGGTTCCGTGAGTCGTTTCTCAATCACGTGCGGATTGGCCTGCGCTATCAGGAAGACGGGCGCGTACCACATCAGGTTTCGCCTTCCGGCAGGCTGGCCTTTCGCGGCAACGCCCAAGAGACCCCTTTGTGGGTCCTCAGCGTGTGGGATGCGTTCCGCTGGACAGGCGACCGCGCCTTTTTGCAGGAAATGTACCCCGGCGTGGTGCGCGGGCTGTTGGAGTATACTCTCGGAAAGATTGACCCCGACGGTGACGGCTATCCCTCAGGGCCGGGCATGGTGGAGGTAGAAGGGATGGGCGAGGAAAAGCTCGACAGCGCCGCCTACACCTGGGCGGCCCTGCAAGCCCTCGAAGAAATGGCCGCCGCCCTCGATGACACGCCCACCCGCACGCGCGCCCGCGCCTGGATGGATAAGATCGAAGCCGGGTTTGAGGTTGACTGGTGGGATGAAACCGGCGGCAGTTATGCCATGTCGCTCCAGAGCGATAACCGCCGCTACCCGGTCCCGCATTGGGCAGTGGTCACGCCGCTAGAAGTGGGCCTGGCCTCGGCGGAACACGCCGCCGCGACCTTTGCCACCCTGCGCGCTCACTACCTGAACGCCTGGGGGTTGAAACACACCGCAGGCACGGATGAGCGCGTCTGGACGCTGCCCACCGCCGCTCTCAGCCGGGCCGCCTTCCGCTACGGCGAAACCGGGCTGGGCCTGGAAATGCTTCATCACATTGCTCAGACGTTGGAACACGGGCCTATTGGCCTGTTCCACGAACTCATCCCTGAAGGCGCGTGCATTGTGCAGTTGTGGTCGGCGGCGGTTCTGATGCGCGGGGTGGTGGAAGACATGTTGGGCATCGCCGTGCGCGCTGACCGGGACGAGATCACCGTCCGCCCGCGCATCCCCGCGAGCTGGGACGGGGCGCGGCTGGAAAACCTGACATTTGGCCGGCGCAGGGTCAACGTGGAGATTCGTCGGGGCGGCGCGGTGACGGTTGAGGATTTGCCAGAATGAGCAACTGCCGCGTGGTATACTTTGCGGTGTATGTCTCTGTTGACCATCTCGAATCTCAGTAAATCGTACGGCCCCAAAGATATCTTCCAGGGCGTTACGTTCAGCATCCCGCAAAAAGCCCGCATTGGGCTGGTTGGGCCCAACGGGGTGGGCAAGACTACGCTGGTACGCATTCTGGTGGGCCTGGAAGAGCCTTCGGGGGGCGAAGTTCAGCGCGCCAAAGGGCTGCGGATTGGCTATCTGCCGCAAAACGCCACCCTGGACTCGGAACGCACCCTGTACGATGAATGTCTGCTGGTGTTTCAAGACCTCATCGCCATGCAGGATCGGCTGGCGAGCCTGGAGCATGACCTGGCGCAAGAACAGGATGAGGCCGCCCTTGAGGCCGCGCTGGAGAACTACGGTAAGCTCCAGGCCGACTTTGAGCGCCTGGGCGGCTATACGTACGAGACGCGCATTCGCCAGACCCTTTCGGGCCTGGGGTTTGCAACCGAAGATTACCACCGCCCGCTCTGGCAGCTTTCGGGCGGGCAACGCACCCGCGCCCTGCTGGCGCGCCTGCTTCTCAGCAACCCAGACCTGCTCTTGCTCGACGAGCCGACCAATCACCTGGATATCGCCGCTACCGAATGGCTGGAATCGTACCTGCGTGAGTGGGATGGCGGCGTGCTGCTCATCTCGCACGACCGCTATTTTCTCGACCAGGTGGTCAATACTATTATCGAAATTGCCCCCACCACCAACATCTACCACGGCAACTACAGCGCCTACATCCGCCAGCGCGAGGAACGCTGGGAACGCTTGCAGCAAATCTATGAGACCGAAAAAGAACGGCTGGAAAAGGACCTCGATTACATCAAACGCAACATCTCCGGGCAAAACACCCGTCAGGCCAAAGGCCGCCTGAAGCGCCTCAGCCGCGAGCTGGATGCCATCGAAAAGATGGGCTTTGAGGCTATCCAGAACAAAAGCTGGTCAGAGATTGCCGGCGAGGTGGATATTGCCGAGAATTTGCTGAGTGTCGAAGAGGCTGAAAAGCGCATCCACGCACTGCGCCTGCCCAGCAACCGCCCTCCACAGTTGAAGTTCCACCTGAAGGCCCCCACCCGCTCCGGCGACCTGGTGATCCGCACGCACAACTTGCAGGTGGGCTACGCCGACGAGGGCCGGCCCTTGTTTTCTGCGCCCGATATCACCCTGCTGCGCGGCGAATGCGCGGGAGTGATCGGCCCTAATGGAGCCGGTAAGACCACCTTTCTCAAAACGCTTCTGGGGCAAATCCCGCCCTTATCTGGCGAGGTGGTTTTAGGGGCCAGCCTGCGCCTGGGCTATTTCGCCCAGGCCCACGAAGGATTGCACGAAAACTGGACGCTGATGCAGGAAATCGAGGCCGTCATGCCTGGCTGGCGGCCCGGAGAAATTCGCGACTACCTGGCGAAGTTCCTCTTCGCCGGCGAGGATGTTTACAAAAAGGTAGCCGTGCTTTCGGGCGGCGAGCGCGGACGGCTGGCACTGGCCTGCCTGGCGCTGACCGACGCCAACCTGTTACTGCTGGACGAGCCGACCAATCACCTCGACCTGCCTTCGCAGGAAATCTTACAGACGGTGCTGGCCGAGTTTGGCGGCACGATTTTACTCGTTTCGCACGACCGCTACCTGATTGACGCCCTCGCCACCCAGATTTGGGAAGTAGATCCCGACCAGGCCAGCCTGCGCGTCTTTGAGGGAACCTACAGCGAGTACCGCGCAGTGCGTCAGGCTGAGCAAGAGGCCGCCAAACAAGAAGCGGCCGCGGCGCGGGTCGGGGCCGCGCGCGAGGCCGCCCAGGCCCGCCCGGCCCGCTCGAACAACAACCGCGAGCGCCAGCGCCGCCAGCGCCTGGAAACCCTGGAAAATGAAATCGCCGCGCTGGAAAAACAGCTAGAGGCTATCAGCCGCCAGTTGGAGACTCCGCCGCCCGACGCCGGTCAGGTACAGCGTTTGGGTCAGGAATATGTGCGCGTGCAGCACGCGCTCGACGAGCACCTGGAAGAATGGAGCCGCCTTTCAGAAGAGGTGCTGGAGTGAAATCCGCCATCCTGCGCGCGCTGACCTATAACCCTTCGCGCGGGCGGCTGGAGAATTTTTTGGCGCGCTGTGCGGCCTCTGCCCCGCCTCAGGCCCTGGTGCTGGATGCCGGAGCCGGCGAGGGATTCTATAAGCGCCTGTTTGCCCACACCCGCTACCAGGCCACCGACTTTTGCAAGGTAGAGAAAGCCTACGGGCAGGTGGATTTTATCAGCAACCTGCAAAACATTCCGGTGCGCGGCGACACCTACGATCTGGTCGTCTGCACCCAGGTGTTTGAGCATCTTCCTGAGCCGCAGCAGGCGATTGCTGAAATGTACCGCGTTCTCAAACCCGGCGGGCGGCTGTGGTTCAGCACGCCGTTGTTTTTCCCGGAGCACGAAGCTCCCTATGATTACTTCCGCTATACGCGCTAT
Organism: Anaerolineaceae bacterium; assembly: GCA_034434155.1. GTDB lineage: Bacteria > Chloroflexota > Anaerolineae > Anaerolineales > Anaerolineaceae > DSYU01. The sequence continues at coordinate 10,606 of DAOUAC010000094.1, read as the reverse complement.
GGGCTGGCGCACCTGCTGGAGAAAGCTGGCTTCTGCGTGGAAGAACTGGACTGGTTAGAAGGCTATTTTGCCACCCTGGGCTACCAGTGTCGCCTGGCGTTCCGCTCACTGCCGCTGGCGCCCGCCGCCTATGGCCGGAATATATTTGGACTGCTGGCCTTTCCGGCGGGGGTACTGCTCAAGCCGGTCTTTTTTGGCCTCTCGCTCTTTTTTAACGCCTTAGAAGGCAGTGCCAGATATACCCAGCAAGGGATGTGTAAAAATTACTGCGGGGTGGCAGTAAAACCCATGCGGCCTACCCCGCGCGGATGACCAGTTCTTCATCTCCCCGATAGCGCAACAACTGCGGCCACCTCGCCGCTACCAGCACCGCCGCCAGCAGACAACCCACTCCACCGCTCAGGATGGCGGCGGGAACCCCAAAGAACTGCGCCACCAGCCCGGCTTCGATCTCTCCCAACTGTGGGCCGCCCATGAAGAAAATCTGATTGATGCTCACCATCCGCCCGCGCAATGCATCGGGCGTTTGAATCTGGCGGATGGTGTTGCGCAAGATCGTGCTGACCGAATCACTGGCTCCGATGAAGATCAGCGCAAAGAGCGTGATGGCGAACACCCGGCTCAGGCCGAACAAGATTGTCGCCATGCCAAAGGCCGCCACCGCCGCCAGCAGTAACTGGCCCTGCCGCCGGATGTGACTGCGCTGTGAGAACAGCAGGCCCACCGTCACCGCCCCAATGGCCTGACCAGAAGAGAGCCAGCCGTATTCCACCACGCTGACGTTCAACACGTTGCGAGCTACAAACGGCAGTAAGGTGTTGGCCGACGAGAAGAACGTCGCCCAAAAATCTAACACCATGCTTGCCAGGATCACCGGTTGATGAAGGATAAAGGCGATCCCCTCACGAATAGCCGCCAGGTTGACCCCGCGCCGCTGACCGTTGGAGATAGCCGCTGATTGGGGGACATTCCCAATCAGCACAAGCGCCCCAATCACCGTCAGAAACGACGCGGCGTTAATCAGGTACACCCACTCCAGCCCCAGCGTGCTGATGACCAGGCCGTTGAGGGCCGGGCCAAGGATGGAGCCGGTGTTCATCGCAATGGATTGCAGGCTGAAGGCATTGGTGTACACTTCGCGCGGGATCAGGTTGGGGACCAGCGACTGGCGGGCGGGGCCATCGAAAGCAGACGCGAGGGCTTGAATGCCCGTTAACAGGTAAACGTGCCAGATCTGAATCTGCCCTGCCAGAGTCAGCAAGCCCAGCATCAGCGCCGCCAACATCATGGTGGTCTGCGTAATCAGCATGATGACCCGGCGGTTGAACGAATCGGCGGCCAGGCCGCCGAACAGAGAAAACAGCAGAATCGGGACAAAGCGCACCAACCCTACCCCACTGACCACGATAGGGTCATCGGTTAAGGTGCTGAGATGCCAGAGCAGCGCCCAAAACTGCATCTGGCTGCCGGCGTTGGAGATAAACGATCCACTCCACAACAGGGCAAAGTTGCGGTGACGCAGTGCGGGTGGTATGGTGATCAAAGTCTAAGTTCCCCAATCCCTGAGATATAAGAAATCGTACCCAACCGTGCGGTTGGTGAGCTTGGCAATGGGCGGCAAAATGCGCTTGAACTGGTTGCGCCGCACGCGCTCGACGACGGCCTTCACAAACGCGGGCGAAAAGCCAGCCTCTATACATTCTTCGGGCGTGTAGCGGTGATCCACCAACAGCAGGAGGAGCTTATCAACCTCGGCGTAGGTGTAGCCCAATTCGCCTTCGTCGGTCTGCCCAACCCACAGGTCGGCGGAAGGAGCCTTGTCTATAATGGACTGCGGAACGCCCATGGCCTGTGAAAGCTGGCGCACCTGGGTCTTATACAGGTCACCTAATGGGTTGAGGGCATTGGCCGAGTCACCGTAGAGGGTAGTATACCCCAAGAGAATTTCGGTTTTATTGCCAGTTCCAATCACCAGCCCTTTAAATGCTTCGGACTGGTCGTAGGCCACAATCATGCGCATCCGCGCCATGATATTACCCTTGCGCAAATTGCTCATCTCGGGGAACTGGGCGATGAGCGGGTCTACCATGGGGGTAATTTCCAGAGTCAGCGACTGCACCCCGGTTGCGTCAATTACTTTTTGGGCATCGGCGAGCGAATCGGGGGAAGAAGTCTTATAGGGCAGGCGGATCGCCAGGACGTTTTCCGGGCCGAGGGCCTCGGCTGCCAAAAAGCACGCCAGCGCCGAATCAATGCCCCCGGAAAGGTTGATCACAGCGCGCGAATAGCCGGTGCGCGTGATTTCAGTGCGCAGGAAGCCGGTTAAAATCTGGCGCGCCAGGCCGGTATGGATATTCAGATCAGGCATGGGCATGGTTTCCTCACTTTAGCGCCCTAAAACGCTGGCAGACTGGTTGAGGATGCGGTTCATCTCGCGCTGTACCAGGCTGGTGCGCTCGTCGCGCAGCATGGGCAGGCGCGCGCGGGTACGGTGCAACTGGTTCAGGTCAATCTCTGCCTGGATCAGCGCCTCTTCGTGGTAAGGTCCCTGGACGACCAGATCGCCGTTGGGATCATAAACGGTGGCCCCACCCCAAAAGTTCAGGCCGTCTTCGTACCCCACGCGGTTGGTGTGAGCTACAAACGAAGTATACAGGCTGGAATAAGCCCGCAGGATGTGGTTCACCCAACGGGCCGATTCCAGCACCGGCTCGCTGCTCAACCCGCGCCCCGGCGAGGCCGACATCAGCAGAAAGAGGTCAGCCCCATCCAGCCACAACAGATAAGGGGGTGAGGCGTGCCAGAAATCCTCGCAAATTAACATCCCGGCGCGGCCAAAGCGCGTATCAAACGCCTGGACGGTATCGCCCCAGGCGAAGAAACGCCCCTCGTCAAACATCCCATACGTGGGCAGGTAGACCTTATGATGCACATGCAGGACTTCGCCCCGCGAGAGGTAGGCCGAGGCAATATAGAAGCGGTTGCGCGCATCTTCTTCCACAAACCCCACCACCAGGTCCAGCCGGCGGCTGGCCTCGAGCAGCGGGCGAAAGACAGGGTCATCGGCGCGCGGGTGGCAGGCTACGGTAGGAACCAGATCTTGCAAGACGTAGCCGGTTAGCGACAGTTCGGGGAAGATCAGCAGTTCGGCCCCCTGCGATTGCGCCTGCTGGATAATCGCCAGGTGCTTCTCCAGGTTGCGCGAAACGTTTCCCAGAACGGTATTCATTTGAGACAATGCAATGCTTAATTTCACGGTAAAAAAGCCTCCCCTGGGCTGCGAATTGGCGCACTTCACAAAACTTTCCTGGTTTCTTCCATCGAAAACCAGGAAAGATTTTATCAGATTCACAGCGGCTAAAATAATGAAATTAGAATGGGTTCTTGCCTCTAATTTTATAGCACCCCTCTTAGGGGCTGATTAGCGCGTCGAGGTAGATTCGTTCGTCACCCGTTCATACCCGGCGCGCAGCAGGCGGCGGCCCAGGCGCACGACCAGACCATTGAGCAAAAGGTATGAGATGAATACCAGGAGAAAGATCAAAGCGGCCCAGGTATCCACGCGCAGGCCGTGCCAGTAGGGGGAAGGGTCTACGCACAGGATGGAAAAAATCAAAAAGTGAATCAACAGCCCCGCCAGGGCGATCCCAGACAGCCGACCCGGCGGGTGGAGAGGTCTGACGCGCGCTTCCAGCACGGCGAAAAAGATCAACAAGCCGCCCGCCGCCATGAGCTGGACGGGCCAGCGCATCAGCACCGCGCCGCTCTCATCCATACTGGGGACGGCCCACCAGGCCCCTTGTGGTGCGACAGCTCCATACCCCACCCCTGACTGCCAGCAGCCCAACCAGGCGGTGATTACCACCGGCGGCAGAAGCGGGTACAGCCGGTCGCCGATCCATCCCAGGGATACTTTACCAGTCTTGGGCGCGCGGTACACCACGGACAGGTAGATCATCGCCAGCCAGACGCCCACCACTGCCCCCGGCCAAGTTAGCCCCCCCAACCATACCATCGGCATCTCCAGCGGATGGGTGGAAAAGTAAGCGCGGTTGATAAAAACATAGCTCAGGCGCGCGCCGATCAGGGCCATCATTAAAACAAAAAGCCCTACATTAACCCAAACGCCGCTCTGGCGCGCCGGAACACTCTTTGCCAGCCGCCACAGCCCTAACGTGGCGCCAATCCCGGCCCATAGGGTAAAATCCACAAAAAAATACATAAACAAATCATACCATAAATGGGTAGAATGGCATCCGCCGCGCAGTGCGCGGCGGATAAACTTGAATATTTTCTTGACAGGTTACCGCGGGCGGCTTTACTCGTACTTGAGGGCCACCACTGGGACCATCGTTGCCGCGCTGAGCGCCGGGTACAGGCCAGAGATCAAGCCGATGAAGGTGGCGAACAGCACCGCGAACGCCGGAAGCCAGGCCGGGGTATACACGGCGGCATCGGGCGGGGGGGCGCCCCACTGCGCCGCCTGGCTGGCGAGATAAGGAGTCACGACCACGTTAATGGCCTGCCCGACCAGCCACCCCAGGCCCACTCCGCCTAACCCACCCACAAATCCAATTCCGGCGGCTTCGCCCAGGAAGATACTGAGCACGTTATTGTTGGTTGCGCCGATGGCTTTCATCAGGCCGATTTCGCGGGTGCGCTCTAAGATCGCCATGGTCATGGTGTTAGCAATGCCGATGGCCGCTACCAACAAAGCCACTGCACCTACCCCGCCAAAGATCACCTGCACGATCAGGTAAAAGTTGCTCACGCCCTGCACAATGGTTTGGGGGGTAAAGGCGTTGAAGCCCAGTTCGTTAATCTGCTCGGCGACTTCAACCACCCGATCCACATCTTCTACCCGCACGACGGCGGTCTCGAAGCCATCGCGGTTGCGGTTGATGCGCTTGCCCATGATCCATTCGTTTAGGGCCGTTACTTCGTTGAGGGACATGATTAACGAGTAGTCGCCTTCGTTGCGCGATTCCTTCAAAATGCCCACAATCCTGAGCTGAATGGTTCTGCGCACTTCCTGACCGTCATTCGTCCACTTGACGATCACGAGCTTCACCTGCTGATTGAGCAGGTCGGGTGGTTCGGGCGGTTCCTGACCGGGGCGCATTTTGGGGTCTACGAACTGGCGCAGTACCGGCTCGCCGATCACGGCTGTGCCGCGCTCTAAAGTGCCCGTACCCGACTTCAACTGAAAGCCCATCCGGGTAACGTCGTTGGTCCCCACGCCCATAATGCCGGGATAGTTTTCGAGGCGGCCATAACGCAAGATTGACATCGTGCGAAGGTACTCTCTGGGGATGATCTCGGTAACGCCGTCAATCGCGCGGATATCCGCCAATACGCTTTCGGTGATCAGCTTCACCTGGGGAGCCTGGCCCTTCCCATCGATGGCTATGGGGCCCATGTCTTCGTAGCGTGGGTACACCTGAATAGCGGTTAGATCACCCATGCCGCCGAACTGACTGGTGGCGCTGCGCTGCAAGCCATTAGCCAGCGATACCAGGATCACCACCGAAGCCGTCCCGATCACCACGCCAATGGCCGTCAGCACCACCCGTCCTTTGCGGCGGTTGAGGTTATACAGGATCAGGCTGATTAAATCCAGGATTCGCATAAACGTACCTTTTTAGCCTTTCCCTTTGGGGGGAATGCTCTTCCCTCCAGGTGGTACGCCCTCGTTGGGAACCGGGATCATCGGTTGATCGGGTTGGGGCGGGGCGCTGTCCAAACCAACCAGACCTTTGAGGAAGCGCAACACTTTATCCCAGAAGGTTTCTTCCGTAGACACCCCGCTAACCGGCTCACCCTCGCCGGGAACTTTCCCCGGGTCAATGGGCATGCCATCTGGCCCCAAAGTCGGGCCTTCTACGGGCGGCGCGCCTTCCTGCACTTCCAGGTGGAGCGTTTGGGTAATCGAGCGCGGCTGGTTGAAATCGTCCGTATAGTTGATGGTCACGTTCACGTCCAATGGGCCGGGGGCATGGGGGATAATCATGACATCCAGCGGGAAGTAGCCGCCCATTTCGAGCGTCCCCACCAGTGAAACGTTGTTCATCAGGTCGGCGTTTTCGGCAGAGACGGTCATATTGCCCATCACAGCACTGGAGCGCCCCAGGTTGACGACCTGAATGGGCAGTGTGTTGGGCTGCATGGCAAAGATCGGGCCTGGGTCGCGGTAGAAATTCACTTCAACTAAGGGCAGCCGGTAAATGAGCAGAGTGATGACCTGGTCATCCACCAGGCGTATGCCGCGCGCATCGTTATAGACGAAAGAGAGCTTAAGCGGGTAAGCGCCGGGGTTCGAAGAAACGTTCACAATCAAGCGGGTGTTAGTCTTCAACGACGCTCCCGGCGCGGCATCTCCAATATAAACCAGATTCGAGGAGCCAAACGGAGCAAAATTCGCCAGATCACTTGAACCGCCCGAAACGCCGCCTGGAACCGGCGTACCGCTGGGGTTAGGTTCGGTGTTACTGCCGCCGCCGCCCAAAACCATGGTGACGCCGCGCGCTTCGGCGTTGCCCAGGTTGCTAATCTCCAGCTCCAGGTTAAAAACGGTCCCCGGTTGGAGCGGGTCTACATCCACCTGATAACCGCTGACTACCAACTGTGGACGCGGCGCGGTGGTGGGGGTGGGCGTAGGCGTGGGCGTCTTAGTGGGGGCCTGGCCGGCGGTTGTACCGCGCACGGCCAGGGTGAGGTTAAAGGTTTCAGTAAAGACTTCACCCGCCGGGTTGTTGTAGGTTAGCTTCACCGGCAGGATGGCGTTAGTCTGCCCCCATAAGGTCGTGCTGACCAGGAAACGCTGTGAAATATCACGGCTGCCATCGGCGGCCAGCGACCCCAGCGCCACCACGCCACCCGTCTCTTGGGGCAAGAAGTTCTCGCCGGTGAACGAGAACACCAGGTTCAACGCATCCTGGCCGCCTTCGTTCTTGACCGACAGGTACAGGTTGAACGAGTCGCCCGGCACAATTGTATCTTTATCCAGGTAATAAGAGCCGATGACCACCAGCGGGCGGTTGGCCTGGGGCTGTTGGGTGGGCTGAGGGAGCACGGCGCGCGCCGTTACCGAAAAAGAGGTGGTCATGGCGGGGTTGGCCGCGCCGGTCAGGTAGACGGTGATAACCGTCTCATCGCCGTGTTTGGCTGTGGGCGGGATGGAAACCGAGAGTTCCATCGAGTCGGCAGTCCGGGTGGTCAGATCTACGGGGTTGGGGTTGGCGTTGACCGTCCACGACAGGGTGTTTGAGGTCGTCACCGCGATGTTATCGTTTTGGGTGGCAGCGATGGAGACGTAAAAAACCAGGCTCGTGCCCGGCGCGCCAGACTTCACCAGCGCATCGGGCGTGGCGGTAAGCGTCCCCTGATAGAGCGCGGCCGGCGCAAGCGCGGGACTCTCTAAAGTGGCCGGCTGTGCCCCGGCCGCGGCGACCGGCAGGCCTAACGCCAGGATGAGCAGGGCGAGGATGGTAACGTGCGTGAATTGGCGCGGAAGAGTTACTTTCATAGCGGGTTTTCCTCAAGGTTCAGTTTTGGTGCGGCGCCAGGGGCGGCAGTGGGCGTGGAAGGTGTAGGGGCCGGGGCGCTTTCGATGGTGGGCGTGATTGTAGCGCGTTCATATTCCTCGTGCGAGACCAGCTTGCCGTCGAGGATATACAGGTTGTGAGTGGCAAAGCGCGCCATGCGCGGGTCGTGGGTGACAACCATCACCGTCCGCCCGCTGTGGTGTAGTTCTGAAAGCAACTGCATGATGGCATAGCCGGTGGAAGTGTCAAGATTACCGGTTGGCTCGTCGGCCAGGATGATGGGCGGGTCGTGGATCAGCGCCCTGGCGATGGCAACGCGCTGCTGCTGGCCGCCCGACATTTCGGTGGGGCGGTGACGGGCAAACTTCTCCAGCCCTACCTGCTGCAAGAGTCTGGCCGCCCGTTGATGGCGCTCGCGGCCCGCAATGCCGCTGAAGCGCAGGGGAAAGGCCACGTTTTCGAGGGCCGACATAGTTGCGACCAGGTTGAACTGCTGGAAGATAAACCCCAGAGTCTTGCGCCGGTAAACGGCCAGGGCGTTTTCGTCCATGGCGTTTAAATCCTGGCCGGCCACTTCGATGCGCCCGCTGGTAGGCCGGTCCAGCCCGCCCAGCAGGTAGAGGAGCGTGCTTTTCCCGGACCCTGACGGCCCCATCAGGACGGTAAAAGATCCGGGTGGAACATCCAGATCCACTCCCGCCAGGGCGTGCACTTTGGTGTTACCCATCTGGTAGATTTTCCGCAGTTGCCGGATATGAATAAACGCCTGGGTTTGCATACGGGTAGGCGCAGCCGGGTTAGAAGAAAAAGAAAGAACGGTTGACATCCAGCCCGCTCAACTGCGCGCCGATGAACCCCGGCAGGGCCGCCAGCACCAGCATCAGCACGACCGACGTCAGCACGCCGCTCAGGGCCTTGCCTGTGGTTAAGCCGGGGATGGAAGCCGCACCGATCACCAGCAGGATTAACTGCCAGATGAGATAGAGATCCACCAGGGACAGGGCGATGCGGACATACATCAGAGCGCCGGTTGCGTCTGCCGCAATGAACCCCGACACGCCCGGGCTGCCGATCAACCGGTGGGTGCTTAACATGGCGATAATCTGTACAATCAGGCGGATGGCAAACGGCACGCTGGCCCAGGCCGCCAGGTTAAAGGCGGTGGTGGTAGTGCTGCGGCTGCCCAGCAAGGTAAGCGCCAGGTGCAAAATACCCCCCAACACGAACCAGCCCATCCACAGACTCAGCAGGGCGCCGATGCCGGGGAAGAGGGTTGTCATGGTGAAGCTGGCTTTGCTCTGCTGGGCCTGGTTATACTGTTCCTGCTGTTCTGGAGACATATACTCGAAGTTGGGCGGCGGCTCGCCTGGCGCGGCCAGCGCGGCCTCTTTGCGCAGTGGGCCGGCTACCAGCACGTGCGCCACGGTTAGCAATGTCAGCAACAACAGGGGGAGAAACCAGACTCCGCGCTCTTCAGCAGCGATGGCCCGCATGGTTTTACCGGGGCGGAAGATCACTCCAATCAACCAGGGAAGGGGCAGTTTTCGCCGAGCCAGAGCAGGAGCTTCCAGTTCTTCGGTTTGTACCATAATCTATGTCCTCAAATGAGTTTCCGCGCGATCTTTTTTAAAGTGTGCAATGGGATGCACATCCCCATTAGAAAGACGATTTACCGGCCAAAAGGTTCCCAACAATAAAAAATCTACAGGCTAATTGTATAGGAAAATCAGGGAGTCGGCTATAATTGCGAAAACTCCAAGGTGCAATGCGATGCTCATCTCAGTAGGTTTAGAACTGAACATGGAAGGCCGGGCGCTGGCCTGGGCGCTGGATTACCCTGGGTGTTTTGCCTTCGGCAAGGATGGCCCCGAAGCCCTGCTGGCACTGCCGCGCGCTCTGGTAGCATATGAGGATTGGGCCAACCGCCGGGGCGGGCCGGGCTGGTTGACCCTGGGCGATTTTGACATCCGCCTGGTGGATACCTGGACAGTGTATTCCATCAACCGCCAATACGAACTGGATGAAAACGGCTACGAGGTCAACGCCTGGTTTCGCCACGACTGGAAGCCTCTTACCGCCCAGGATGTAGAACGCGGCCTGGCGCTGATGAGCTGGACGCGCGAAGACCTGCTGCGCGCCGTGGCCGGCCTCGACGATAGCCAGTTCGACCGACAGCGCCCCGGCGAGAGGTGGAGCATCCGGGGCGTTTTAAAGCACGTCGCCAATGCCGATTGGTGGTATTTAGACCGCCTGGACCTGGCCGGCGGCACGCGCGCCGATTTGCCCGAAGACGCTTTCGAGCGCCTGCGACTCACCCGCGCGCGGGTGATGGAGGTGCTGCCCACACTGGTAGACTGCGAACGGGTGGTGGGCAAGGATGGGGAATTTTGGAGCCCGCGCAAACTTCTGCGCCGGGTTTTGTATCACGAACAGGATCACATCCAGCATATTCTCAAACTGCGCTTTTAAACACAAAACACCCCAGGCGTGGGGTGTTTTTTTACGGCCTTATTGAATGGTTTAGCTCACCGGCGCAGGCACAATCATGCCCTCCAGGATCATCTCAAGCGCCATGGTATGGCTGCAACGCCCTCGAGTCTGGAAAAATTCGCAATCGCAGGACCACTGCCCGTTTTCGTAGCGCACGGTATGGGAGTTGTTGGTCCCATCAAACGTGACCGCCAGTTGGTTAAAGTGAATCCGGTTGCGCTCTTCGGCGTAGCGTTTGGCTTTCTGAATTTTGCCAATCATGCCAGAATCCATGGTATACCTACTCCTTTCGGACTGCTGAAAAAGTGGATGTAAAAAGGCACGCGTCTAGACGCGTGCCTTCGCTTACTCATCCGGTATATGAAAAGAACTCTCGCATTGTTATCGCTGCTCTCTCCAGTATTTAAAGTATATATCGACTCCCCTCGAAAGTCAACGCCTTTTTTCCAGCCGAGTGTGTTTCAGTTTTTTTAAGAAGGGGGTAAGATAGGAGGTAGAAAGAAGGAGGAAGGCATGAAAACAGAGAACAACAAGCAGTGGGAAGAAATGGCAGCGGAAGTGATCAACGGGAT
>DAOUAC010000093.1:0-31539 GCA_034434155.1 Anaerolineaceae bacterium | reverse complement strand
CCTTTTTTCCCAGCGGTGGCCTGACTGCGACAATCTTCCGATACGTTTTTTTTCGCTTCATTGTCGCAAACCTGCCTCAAATTCCGTTTCGCTTTACCGGTTACTCCCCCACCGGTGGGGGATGTCGGCCAAACACTGCGACGATCTCCGTTTGTGTTTAAATATGGCAGATCGTCGCAGTCAGACCAGAATGGTTCTTTCGTATTTGGACGATGCGGTTATTGGCGGGCAAACTGGTAGAATCAGGCATGGTGGAGAGTATACCGCACGAAACTGTGCGCCGCACGCTCAAAAAGGTGGCGGCTTTATGACGGATGTCCGGTTCTCAGGGAGTTTTTATGAGTCGTGAATATCCGCGCCGCCTGTTGGGGCGGCTGCTGGGCGTATTTTTCAAGCTGTTGTACCATCCGCTGGCGTGGACGTATGACGCGGTGGCGGGGGCGGTATCGGTGGGGCGGTGGCAGGGGTGGGTACTTTCGGCGGCGGAACAGGTGGAGGGGCGGCGCATCTTAGAGCTTGGGTTTGGGCCGGGCCACCTGCAAGCGCGGCTGAACGCCGAGGGGAAGCGAGTTTTTGGGCTGGATGAAAGCGCGCAGATGGCGCGCCAGGCGCGGCGGCGGCTGCTGCGCCGCCAACTCCCCGCCCGGCTGGCCCGCGGACTGGCCCAAAACCTGCCCTTCCCCACCGCGAGCTTTGACTGCGTAGTGGCGACCTTCCCGACCCCTTATATCTTCCAGCCGGAAACGCTGGCCGAAATCTACCGCGTGCTGGCGAGCGGTGGGCGGGTGGTGGTACTGTTTGCCGCCTGGATCACTGGAGGCAGCCTGGCAGATCGCGCCGCCGCGCAGCTGTTTCAGATCACCGGGCAGGTGCCGCAGGCGGTGGAGATAGGCGAGGCCATGCTTGCGCCGTTCCGGCAAGCCGGGTTCGCGGCCGAACTGCGCGAGATTGAACGACCCGGCAGCCGGCTGTTGTATATTTTCGCGCACAAAACATCTGAATAACAGGCAGTTAATACATTTGAGCTGAAACCACAGATGGACACAGATGAAAGACAAGAAAATCTGGCGTTCCCATCACAGGCATGCTCAAAATACAGGGCCACCGGTATTCCCTCACCGGGTTGATTTGATGTAAAATTATCCTATGGAAATACAAATAGCCGTTGCCAAAACCAATAAATATGCCGTCTCTGAGAGCGGCGACACGCTCGAAGTCGTTGAACGCCCCAACGGGGGCATGTCGGTGGTGCTGGCCGATGGGCAGACCTCTGGGCGCGGGGCCAAAGTGATCTCCACGATGGTGGTACGCAAGGTCATCAGCCTGCTGGCCGAGGGCGTGCGCGACGGGGCCGCCGCCCGCGCCGCCTCTGATTATCTCTATACCGAGCGGTACGGCAAGGTTTCGGCTACTTTAAACATCCTCTCGGCAGATTTGCAGACCGGCACGCTGGTGATCACCCGCAACAACCCTTCGCCGGTCTACATTGCACGCGGCGAGGAAATCGAAGTGCTGAATGGCGAAAGCCAGCCCATCGGCACGTCGCGCAATACCCGCCCTGCCATCTCGGAGATCGCCCTGGAGGGCTGGACCACGGTGGTGCTCTATACCGACGGCATCCTACACGCCGGAGAACGCTACGGCCAGACGCTGGACATCTGCACTCTGCTCGATTCGATGCTGGAAGACCAGCAGCCCTCCGCCCAGGAAGTGGCCGATGCCCTGCTGGCCCATGCCATCCAGTTAGATCAGGGCCGGCCCAACGACGATATGAGCGTGGTTGTTTTGCGCGTGATGCCCTACGAGGGCGACCTGATCCGCCGCATGACGGTACGCCTGCCGGTGATCTTTAACCCCCAGTAAGCTGAGAGCCAATGCGAGCGTCGCCCTGGCGGAGAACCTGGCGGATTCGCAAAATCTGGCGCAAAGCACGGGCCGGCTGGCGCGACACGCTGCTGCTGCTCGGCGAGTTCCGGCTTCCGCTCTTCTGGTTTGGCCTGGCAATGCTGGGCAGCGGCTGGCTGTATTACTTCCTGTCTTTGCGTTCCACCGCCCCTTTAGACAGCGTCGTCGAAGGCATCTACGTGGTTCTGACGATGACGTTTTTTCAGCCGTCCGAGGCATTCCCGCGCGAGTGGTACCTGGAGTTATTTTTCTTCCTCATGCCCGTCGTGGGCATCGGCATCCTGGCGCAAGGGCTGGCGGAGTTTGGCATCCTGTTCTTCAACCGGCGCCTGCGCGGCAAGGAGTGGGAAATGGCAGTCGCTTCTACCTACAGCAACCACATTGTCCTGGTGGGCATGGGGCATTTGGGGTTCCGCGTCGCCATGAACCTGTACGAGTTGGAACAAGACGTGGTGGTGATCGAAATCGAACCGCGGCCCGACCTGCTGGAAAAGGTACGGGCGTTGGGCATCCCCGTGCTGGTGGAAGACGGCACGCGCGAATCGGTCTTGCTGGCGGCGGGGGTTCCGCAGGCGCGCACGATTATGCTCTGCACCCAAGATGACAGCTTAAATCTGCGCATGGCTCTGAAAGCCCGCAGTCTGAACCCCCAGATCGAAGTGGTGATCCGCATCTTCGACGACGATTTCGCCGCGTCTTTGCAGTCGCAGTTTGGGTTCCGCGCCCTCAGTGCCACCGGCATGGCGGCCCCGCTGTTCGCCGCTCTGGGCGCGGACGTGGATATTACGCCGCCGATCACCATCGAAGGTCAGGCCCACATTCTGGCTCGCCTGAAGATTACCCCCAACTCACGCCTGAAAGGGCAAACGGTGAGCCAGATCGAAGAGTGCCATCACGTTAGTATCGTGCTGATTTCATCCAACGGCCAGCAGGACTTTCATCCGCGCGGTGAGCGCGCCGTGTTTTCAGGGCAGACCCTGGCCGTCTTTGGCAGACCGGAGCAGATCAACCGATTAATGCATGAAAACCAGCGGTAAGACCCTCCGCATTGGCATCGTCGGCCCCTGCACAGCCGGCAAATCCACCCTGATCGGCAACCTGCGCGGGCGCGGCTTCGACCTGCGCCACATCGCCCAGGAACATTCTTACGTGCAAACCATGTGGCAGGTGATCGGCAAACCCGACCGGCTGGTTTACCTGGATGTTTCGTACCACGAATCACTGCGGCGCAAGAACCTGAACTGGACGGAAGCAGAGTATCTCGAACAGGTGCGGCGCTTACAGCACGCCCGCCGCTACGCCGATTTTTATCTGCACACCGATGGGCTGACGCCCCAGCAGGTGGCGGAACAGGTGATGGCATTTTTAGCGGAGTTGTGAGCCGCGGTCATCAAAGGCGTTTGGGTACGGGATGATTTTGAGAGAGCCTTGAATTTTCAGCAGATTTGTCTTGACACCTTCAAAAAGACGTGATAATCTTGCTTTTGTCGCATGACGCCCATGATTTCACCCAATCCAAACGTGTTGACCCATGACCCAAGCTGGGAATGGGTGAGTCTGCGTCGAATTCTTCAAATCAGTTCTTTTTGATGGAGTGTGTTAGCATGTCTGAACGTTATATTGGGACCGTGAAGTGGTTCAACGCAACCAAAGGTTATGGTTTTATCGGCCGCGAAGGTGGCGATGATGTCTTCGTCCACTTCTCCGCGATTTCAATGGAAGGGTATCGCTCGCTGAAGCAAGACCAGAAAGTTGAATTCGAAATCGAACAAGGTCCCAAAGGCCTGCAGGCTGCCAACGTCGTACCCTTGGACTAATTTTTAATATTGGCCTGCGGTAACAACCGCTGACCTACCTGAAAATAACACAACAGGGCCTCGTATTCCGAAGCCCTGTTGGCTTTTAATTCGAGGCTGGCAATTTCGGCTTACATTTGGCTCTTCAGCGCGGCGCGCATTCTTTCGAGGGCTTCCATCAGCATGGAGCGCGGGCAGCCGAAGTTCAGGCGGATAAACCCTTCCCCACCTGGTCCAAAGGCGCTGCCCTCTGTGACAGCTACGCGGGCCTTCTGCAAAAAAAACTCGGCGGGCTGGCTGCCAATGCCCATCTGACGGCAGTCAATCCAGGCCAGGTAGGTTCCCTCTGGGCGGATCATGCGCGCGCCGGGCAGTTCGCGGTTAACAAACCCTTCCAGCCAGTTGCGGTTGCCTTCCAGGTACGCCAGCGCCTGATCGAGCCACTCTGCGCCTTCCTGGTAAGCGGCCCGCGCGGCCACCAACCCCAACAGGTTGATGCCATGCACCAGACCCCGGTCACCGCGCTGGTAGCGCTTGCGCAGTTCGGGGTCAGGGATCACCGCGACGGAACAGGACAACCCGGCAATATTAAAGGTCTTGGATGGGGCCAGCAGGGTGATCGTGCGCCGGGCAATTTCAGGGCTGAGGGATGCAATGGGGATATGCTTCTGGCCCGTGAACACCAGATCCGAATGAATTTCATCGGAGCAAATGATCAGATCGTGGCGCAGACAGGCTTCAGCCATGCGCTCCAGTTCGAGGCGCGTAAAGACCCGCCCCACCGGGTTGTGCGGGTTGCACAGGATGAACATGCGCGTTTGAGGCGTAATGGCCCGCTCGAAGGCGTCCCAATCAATGCTGTAACACCCGTCGGCTGCGCAGGCCAGGATAGCGTCTTGACGGGTGGCTCCAGCGTGGCGCGGAACTCCCAGGAAGGGCATGTATACCGGCGGCTGGATGAGGATACCCTCGCCCGCATGAACCAGGCTTTGAGCGGCCAGGTTCAGCCCCGTCACCACCCCTGGGGTGAAGACCAGGGCATCGGTGCTCACCTGCCAGTTGTGGCGGCGGCTTAACCAATCCACTACCGCCTCGCGCAGGCCGTCTGGCTCCAGCGGGTAACCAAAGACGCCGTGCCCCACGCGTTCTTGCAGGGCGCGGATGACCGGCTCGGGCGAACGAAAATCCATATCGGCCACCCACATCGGCAGCACATCTTCGTCAAAATGTCTCCACTTGGCGCTCTCGGTGCTGCGCCGGTCTGGGAGTTCGTCGAAGTTATAAATCATGGCCCATCCTTAGTCAGTGGTTTGTGGTTAGCGGCCCGTAAAGAGTTGACAGCAGCCAGCAGGTCAACAGCTTTCTCAACGGGCTTCGCTAAATTCCAGTTTTTTTGTCTTCTACAGGTGGCTGCCGGAAGGATTATACTCGATGCGCCAGACAGATTGTGTTAAACTACGATATACTCTAGCCATGACCGAACCACAAGCCCCATCTTCTCGCTCTTATCCATGCCTGGTAGTACAGCCCGCGCCCGACTGGCAGGATTATGAACTGGTGGACAGCGGCGACGGCTGGAAGCTGGAACGCTACGGTCCTTACCTGCTGAAACGTCCCGAACCCGAGGCTATCTGGAAGCCAGCCCTGCCCGCCAAGGCGTGGAACCGCGCCAGCGCCGTCTTCCGCCCGGCCCCTGAAGAGAACGGCGGCCATTGGGAGATACTGCAACCGGTTGACGAGCGTTGGGTGATGCGGTATAAGGAATTGAAGTTCTGGACGCAGCTCTCCGCCTCGCGCCATTTGGGGGTGTTCCCTGAACAGGCCGGCCAGTGGGATTGGCTGGCCGCCCAGATTCGCGCCGCCCAACAGCCCCCGCAGGTGTTAAACCTGTTTGGCTATACTGGCATCGCCACCCTGGCCGCCGCCGCCGCCGGAGCGCGCGTGACGCACGTGGACGCCTCGAAAAAGGTGATCACGTGGGCGCGCGAGAACCTCGAACTATCGGGGCTGGGCAGCCGCCCGGTGCGCTGGATGGTGGACGACGCTCTTAAGTTCGTTCAGCGCGAGGCCCGGCGCGGCGCGCGCTATGATGGTTTGATCCTCGACCCGCCGAAATTCGGGCGCGGGCCCAAAGGCGAGGTCTGGGAATTTTATAAGCTGCTGCCGAATCTGTTAGAAGCCTGCCGCCAGGTGGTTTCGGAACAGCCCTGTTTTGTACTGCTGACGGCTTACGCCGTAAAGGCCTCGGCCATTACGCTGTATTACGCCCTGAAAGAGATGATGCGCGCCTGGGATGGGCAGGTGGAGGCCGGCGAAGTGGTGCTGGACGAAAAAAGCGCCGGGCGGGTGCTGTCAATGGCAATTTTTGCCCGCTGGTCCAAATAACGATGTTGGCCGGCCCTGGCATGGAGGTTTGGAGGAGAAAGATGACATTAGAAAACAAAACCATTACGATTATCGGCCCTGGCGTGATGGCTGAAGCCATCATTTCGGGCCTGCTGCGCCAGCAGATCACCACGCCCGAATGTATTTTAGCTTCTGGCCCGCGCCTGGAACGGGTGGAGGAACTTCAGCGGCGGTATGGGGTGCAGGCGTATACCGATAACCGCGCTGCCGCCGCGCAGGGCAGCGTGGTGATTCTGGCGATTAAGCCCCAACGGCTGTCTAAGGTGCTGGCCGGGCTGGCCGGTTCGATTGCGCCAGATGCGCTGGTCCTTTCGATCATTGCCGGGGCGACCATCCACACGATTGCAAGCGGGCTGCGCCACTCAGCCATTGTCCGCTCGATGCCCAACACCCCTGCCCAGATTGGCGAAGGCATTACCGTGTGGACGGCTTCGCCTTCGGTCAATCCGGAGCAGATGGAGATGGCCCGCCAGATTTTGGGGGCATTAGGGCAAGAGGTGTTCGTGGAAGAAGAGTATTACCTGGATATGGCAACGGCCCTATCTGGCACTGGCCCGGCTTACGTATTCCTGTTTATGGAAGCGTTGATAGACGCTGGGGTTCACATGGGCTTTCCACGTCGTATCGCCGAGCAGTTGGTCAAACAGACAATTTTGGGGTCCGTGTCTTACTATCAGGCCCAAAAAATTCACCCGGCGCAGTTGCGCAACCAGGTGACTTCTCCCGGCGGCACGACCGCCCAGGCGTTGTATTACCTGGAGAAGGCCGGTTTTCGCACAGCCATCTCGCGGGCTATCTGGGCCGCGTATGAACGCTCGCAAGAACTGGGCAAGGGGTTAAACAGCAAACCGCCAGTAGAGGAATGACCTGGTCTCTGGGTGTGCAGCGGCAGGGCCACACACCCAGAGAGGCTGATTTAGGCAAATAGAATAGTTGGCAGCATCAGACGGAAGTCGAACCAGTCGGTGCCAAACAGGATCGAGAAGAATATCATCACAAAGATGACCAGCATAATGCAGCCACAGCCGCAGCCCAAACAGCCGCCCTGTCCAAACCCAAAGTGTTCCTGCATCCAATCGTAAATCACATTAAGAAAGAACAGGCGCAGCAAACCACCCAAGCAACCCGGTCGGTCGTCCATGAACATCTCTCCTGAAGTTTTTTCTGTTATCACTACCGTATACGCGCATTCAGCTTAAAAAGTTGCAGGCATCAGCGATGAAATGGCTTCGGGGCAGGCACATTCATTCGATTGGGGAGCAGGCCGTCCTGTGGGGGGTGTTCGCGCTGGCCGCCGGGTTAATCATCTGGCGGCCCATCGGCTACCGCCTGTCCGTTATCCCCGGCACGTATGGCGACACCCGCCTGATTAATTACATCCTGGAACACAATTACCGCTGGCTGGCTGGTTTGGAACCAAACTACTGGAACCCTGGCCTGTTTTACCCCTTCCCGCTGGCGCTGGCTTTTAGCGATAATCTCTACGGCGTGGGGCCGTTTTACGCGGCTTTGCGCTGGGCTGGCCTGGACCGCGAAACGGCCCTGCAAGCCTGGATCTTCCTGGGGTTCTTCTTGAACTACGCCTCCGCCGCGCTGGTGCTAAGGCGGCTGCGGTGCGGGGCAGTGGCATCTGCCGCAGGGGCGAGCTTTTTTGCCTTTGGACTGCCAATGCTGGCGCAGGTAGGTCACCTGCAAATGCTCTACCGTTTCTGCATTCCACCGGCCTGCTATCTGCTATGGCGTTTCTGCGAAACGCCCCGGCTGCGTTTTTTGGCCGGCGTGGCTCTGCTGACGCTGTGGCAGGCGGCGGCGGGCGTATATCTGGGCGTGCTGCTGGCTTTACTGTTGGCGGCATTGGCGGTGGTACTGCCGTGGTATTGGGCTGCCGGGTGGCGCGCGCGGCTGGCTTTCTGGCCCCGCCAGGTGCAGGCCGCCTGGCAGAAGGCCCGCCCCACCGGGCGCGCTGCTGCGGCGGTGATGGGTCTGCTCACGCTGGCCGGGCTGATGGGGTTGTTTTGGCCCTATCTGCGCGTGATCCAGCTCTATGGCTTTACCCGCCCCTGGGAAGAGATCGCCCGGATGCTGCCCCAACCCCAGAGCTACCTGGTGGCCGATCATGTTGGGTATTGGCAGCCGGTCTCAAAGCTGATGATGGGCCTGACAATGCGCCATGAACACCAGTTATTCCCCGGCCTGGCATGGTATGCCCTGCTCGCCATAGGGCTGGCCGGGAGATGGGCCGCGCCGCAGCGCACCGCGGCCGCGGCGCATCTGCTGGCCGCGGCGGCGCTGACGGTTTTGACTCTTTCTATCGCAGGGGTTTCACTCTATCAGACCGTCGCCTGGCTGCCGGGGATGAACAGCATTCGCTCGGTCACGCGCATCATCCTGGTGCTGATGTGGCCGGGGGCGCTGTGGGCTGCTTACGCCGCCGGGGCACTGCTCCGCCTGCCCCAACGCCCGGCGCTCCGGTGGCTCGCCGCCGTGCTGGTTCTGGCCGCCGTGCTGATCGAGCCGCTGGCATTCCGTCACCGGTATCAGTTCGTCAAGCATCACGCTCAAGAACGGCTGGCCGGCCTGCGCGCCCAACTGCCGGAAACTCTGCCCCCCAATCCGGTCTTATTCGTGGCCGCTAAAGCAGATGAAGACCCGGTTGCCACAGAGGTAGATGCCATGCTGTTGGCCCAAGAGTTGGGCTGGCCGACCCTGAACGGTTATTCGGGCAACGAACCGCCCGGCTATCATCCTGCAACCACGTGCGCCGAACTGCCCCGGCGCATCCACAGTTACATGACCTTTGCCGGCACTACGGATGAGCGTTTTTACCTGAACCTCATGCGCCGGGTCGTCCCACTGGGCTTTACCGACTGCGACCCGGCCTGGTGGCAAACGATGCCGCCGTTCCCTGAAGCACAACCCTAGCGGAACAACCGAAATCAGGGTTGAAGCATCACCTTGATCGATTCTTTGGCCTCGCGCACCATCTCAATGGCTTCCTGGTACTTTTCCAGGGGAAAAGTATGGGTGACGATCTCTTCGGCGGGAACCTGGCCTTTTTGCATCATATCCATTGCCAGGGGGTAGCAGAACGGACCCAAATGCGAACCCAAGACGTTTAATTCTTTGGTGTCGCCGATGATGGTCCAATCCACCGTCACCGGCTGGGTGAACACGCTGAACTCCACAAACGTCCCCAGGCGGCGGATCATCTTTAAACCCTGGGGAACGCCTTCAGGATGACCAGTGGCTTCGATATAGACATCACAACCGTACCCACCGGTCAGCCGGCGCACCTCGGCGACCACATCTACCTCGGCGGGGTTAAGCGCCAGGTCGGCCCCGCAGTGGCGGGCGACCTCCAGGCGGTTGGGGTGCAGGTCAAGGGCGATCAGACAGCCGGGGTTTTTCAGTCGGGCGGCGGCCACCATGCCCAGCCCCAGCGGGCCGCTGCCGGCCACCACCACTACATCGCCCAATTCAATATTCGCCCGCTGGACGGCGTGAATGGAGCAAGAGAGCGGCTCAATGTAGACCGCCTGCTTAACCGAAAGCGCGCGGGGGACTTTGTGGTTGATTGCATCCGCCGGGAATTTCATGTATTCGGCCATGGCGCCGGGGGTGCGCTGGCGGAAGCCATAAACATCGTGCTTGCGGTCACACATCCAGTACTGGCCGCGCTTGCAGAAGCGGCACTCCCAGCAGGGGACGATTTGCTCCGAAATGGCCCAATCGCCGAGAGCCAGGCCGTACTTTTCGGCGGCACCCGCGCCTAGCGCCACCACTTCGCCTACAAACTCATGGCCTGGCGTGATCGGCGGCTGGCAGTAACCGGTACGGTCGGCGTCGCCCCAAAACAACGGCGCGCCCGAAAAACATTTGATATCGCTGGCACAGATGCCCACGCCCAGCACGCGCACTAACACTTCACCCGGCCCTACTGTTGGGACGGGAAGCTCTTCGAGACGGTAATCTTCTGGCCCATAGCACAGCACCGAGCGCATAGTTTTGGGGAGTTCAACAGGATTCGAAAGCATGAGATGGTCTCCTTGTCAACACAGGATCGAGCGGCTTATTTCTACTGGCTAGTAATCGCCCACAACCTCAGCGAGCAATTCTTCCAACAGCGCGCCTTCTAATACGCGCGGCTTCCAGCCAGGAAGAAAACGGTCGAGCATGAGCGCCTGCGCCCAGCCGGTGTAATAAAAGCGGGTATCCCCTTCTTGCCCGGCCTGGCGCTGCATCTGCTGGAGTTCTTGCTTCCATAGGTTGTTGATGGCGCAGTAACCGCGAAATCCTTTCACCTGCTGCATAGCGGGCAGGCTCTGATACTGCCGATGGTCACAGGCCAGGCGCAGCATGCCCAGTTCCGCATACTTAGCCAGACCTTCCAGCCATTCGAACCGCTGCTCGTAGCGGGCCAACTGCGGGCGGCCGGTAAAGTACTGCTCGCGGCGCTGTCGGCGCGCATGCAAAAAGCGCCCTGCATGGGTGCGGGCTTCTTCATCATCCTGCGCCTCAACGGCGCTCAACAGCGCGTTGATCTCTTGGGCCCAGGCCGCATTCATCTGCGGGTCAATGGCCCAATAAGATGGGCCATCGGCATAGGCGGCTTCGGCGTCTTCAAAAACCGTGCGGGCTGTATTCGCCTGGAAAGCGTGAAAGCTCTCGTGAAGAATGCCGCCCAGGTAGCGGTGCGGAGTGAGCATTTCATTGACCAGCAGCGGCCCCAAGAGTTCGCGCACCACCGGCGGCATCTGCTCACCCAATTCCTGGCGGAGCAAGACCAGGCCCCACTCACGCGTAGCCATGCTTGCCGCCCAACGCCCCTCGACCTCAACGGCGAAGTTCTGCCCGTTCTGCCAGGTGCTGCGGGCGCACGCCATGCCTTCAGCCGCTATCGGCTCCCACCTCTCCGATAGTCCTTCCAACCCGCACATAAAAGCGTGGCTCTCGCTAAACACCAGCACGGGGATGGCGTCCGCGCCAAAGCCGGGCCACAGGGCTTCGCCCAGGTTGGTACGCAGGTGCAGTGCTTCGGCGACGAGCGCGGCCTGTTCACCGGTGAGGACCGACGGATCAGCCGAGGCTGTGGGCAGGTTGGCATTGGAAACCCACAAGACGCCGGCCCCCAACAGGCAGAGGGCGGCCAGGCCGGCCACGAGGTAAAAAAGGATACGGAGAATTCGAGGACGGCCCGGCTTTTTCATGGCAAGATCGCTTTACCCTTTATGAATGATAGGCTGTTATTGATTATAGACCGTTTCGGCCCGTTCAAACTGGCTGTTATACAGCTCGGCGTAGAAGCCGCCCCGCGCCAGCAGTTCGTGGTGGTTGCCCTGCTCTACAATATCGCCATCCCGCATTACCAGGATCAGGTCGGCGTCGCGGATGGTGGAAAGGCGGTGGGCAATGACAAAGCTGGTGCGGTTCTTCATCAGGCGCTGCATGGCGCGCTGGATCAGCACTTCGGTGCGGGTGTCTACCGAACTGGTGGCCTCGTCTAGGATCAGGATTTTCGGGTCGGTCAGCACGGCGCGGGCAATGGTCAGCAACTGCATCTGCCCCTGCGAGATGTTGGTGGTTTCTTCATTAATGACCATATTGTAGCCACCGGGCAGGGTGTGAATGAAGTGATCCACATGCGCGGCTTTGGCGGCCGCATACACTTCTTCGTCGGTGGCATCTGGCCGCCCATAGCGGATGTTCTCTAAAATCGTGCCGTTGAAGAGCCAGGTATCTTGCAGAACCATGCCAAACAGCTTGCGCAGGTCATGGCGGGTGAAATCCTGAATATTGTGACCATCAATCTTGATAGCACCACTGTTCACATCATAGAAGCGCATCAAGAGCTTGACCAGCGTGGTTTTGCCCGCCCCGGTAGGGCCTACAATGGCGATCTTTTGACCCGGTTCGATGCGGGCGGAAAAGTCTTTGATAATGATTTTATCGGGGGTGTAACCGAAGTGGACGTGCTCAAACTCCACGTGGCCTTCCACATCCTCCACCTGTACCGGGGTACTGGTATCGGGAGCTTCTTCTGCTTCATTCAGGAACTGAAAGACGCGCTCGGCGGCGGCGGCGGTCTGCTGGAGGACGTTAGAGGTATTGGCTAACTGCACCAGCGGCTGGTTGAACGAGCGCACGTACTGGATGAACGCCTGAATATCCCCTACCGTAATGGCGTTACGCACCGCCAGGTAGCCGCCCAGGATCGTCACCGCCACATAGCCCAGGTTGCCGATGAAGCCCATAATCGGCATCATCATGCCCGAAAGGAACTGCGACTTCCAGGCCGAATCATAAAGCGTGTTGTTATAAGCGTCGAACTTCTGCACGCTTTTGGCTTCGCCGTTGAAGGCTTTCATCACGATGTGACCGCCGTACATCTCTTCGATGTGGCCGTTGATATGCCCCAGGTATTCTTGCTGCTGCTTGAAGTACTTCTGCGACTGGCCGACCACCACGCTCACAAACGCCAGCGAGAGGGGGATGACGATCAGCGCGGCCAGAGTCATCCAGCCGTTGATCGAAATCATCATCGCCAGCGTACCAATGACCGTTACCCCCGAAGTGATGATCTGCGAAAGGCTCTGGTTGAGGGTCTGGCTGATGGTATCCACATCGTTGGTCACGCGCGAAAGCACCTCGCCGTGGTTGGTCCCGTCGAAATAACGCAGGGGCATCCGGTTGATTTTGGCGGCGATTTCTTTGCGGAAGCGGTAGGTGATTTGGGCGGAAACGTCCGCCATGATCCAGCCCTGGATATAGGCGAACATGGTAGAGAGCAGGTACAACCCCAACATCAGAAGCAGGATATTGCCGATGTAGGGGAAGTCAATGCCCTGGCCTGTGCCGGCAATCTGAGCCATGACGCCCTCGAACAACCGGGTGGTGGCCTTACCCAAGATTTTGGGGCCAAGAATGCCGAAGATCGTCGAGCCGATGGCAAAGATCATCACGACCAGGAAGGCCAGGCGGTACTCACGCAGGTATTCGATCAGCCGGAGCATGGTACCTTTAAAATCTTTGGCTTTTTCGCCGCGCATCATCATATGACCCGGGCCGCCGCCAAACGGCCCTGGCCCGCGCCGCTGTTGTACCCGGCTTGGGGGTCTGTTTTGCATCGTCATAGTAATTCCTCCGCGCTGAGCTGCGAAAGCGCAATCTCGCGGTAGGTTTCGCAGGTTTGCATCAATTCCTGGTGGGTACCCCGGCCTACCATCCGGCCTTCATCTAAAACGATAATTTGCTCAGCGTTTTTAATTGTGGAAACGCGCTGGGTGACGATCAGCAGAGTGCTGGTGGATGCCTTTTCCCGCAAGGCGCGGCGCAGGGCGGCATCGGTCTTGAAATCCAGCGCGGAAAAGCTGTCATCAAAGATCATAATGGGGGCGCGCTTCACCAGGGCGCGGGCAATCGACAGGCGCTGTTTTTGCCCGCCCGAAAGGTTGGCCCCACCCTGAGCCACTTCGGCGGCCATGCCTTCAGGCTTTGAGTCAATCACCTCTTGGGCCTGAGCCACGCGCACCGCCTCTAAAATCACGTCTTCGGGGGCATCTTCATCGGCATAGCGCAGGTTGCTCTCGATCGTGCCGGAGAACAGACTGCTCTTCTGCGGAATATACCCGATGCGGGCACGCAAGTCGTGCTGCTTTACCTCGCGGACGTCCACCCCATCTACCAGGATCGCGCCGTCGGTGACATCGTAAAAACGGGGGATGAGGTTGACTACCGTGGACTTGCCCGATCCGGTGGAGCCGATCAGAGCAGTGGTTTGGCCGGGCCGTGCGGTGAAGGTGATGTCGTGCAGTACATCTTCCTCAGCGTGAGAGTAGCGGAAGCAGACGTTCTTGAACTCCACCAGGCCGGCATTGCTGGTGAAGGGTTTGGGCTGTTCAGGATCGCGGATAGAAGGCTCAGTCGCCAACACCTCGGCGATGCGCCCCGCCGAAACTGTGGCGCGCGGCAGGCCGATGAACATAAAAGACATCATCAAGAAGCTGAACACAATCTGCATGGCGTACTGCATGAAGGCCATCATATCGCCTACCTGCATATTAGACTCAGCCACCTGGTGCGCGCCCACCCACAGAATGGCAATGGTCAACACGTTCATCAACAGCATCATGGTTGGGAACATCACCACCATGACGCGGTTGACGAACAGGTTAGTCTGCGTCAGGTCGAGGTTAGCCTTGTCAAAGCGTTTTTCCTCGGCCGCCTGCTTGTTAAAGGCGCGGATCACCATCATACCGCTCAGGTTTTCGCGCATCACCAGGTTCAGCCGGTCGATCAGAGTTTGCATGATTTTGAACTTGGGTTGGGCAATCGAGAAAACGCCCACCACCAGGCCCACCAGCAGTACAACGGCCACAGCGATCAACCACCACATGGATGAATCCTTGCCCATCGCGCGGAAAATACCGCCCACACCCATGATCGGTGCGTAGAACACCATGCGGATCATCATCACCACGAACATCTGTACCTGGGTAACGTCATTGGTGGAACGGGTAATCAGCGAGGCGGTTGAGAAGCGGTCAAACTCGGCGCTGGAAAAGCTCTCCACCTTGCGAAACACGTCGCGGCGAATATCGCGGGCCAGGCCGGCGGCGGTACGGGCCGAAAGGAAGCTGACAGCCACCGTACAGGCCGCCGCCACCAGCGAGATCAACAGCATGAGGCCGCCGGTAGAGAGAATATAGCGGTTTTGCAGGGCCTCGGTGTCTACGCCCAGGGCCGCGTACTCTTCCTTGACCACCCGCACGGCGGCCTGTTCGATCATGTTATCACCCAGGGCGGCAAACTGCTGCGCAATGCGTTCAGCAATCTGCGCGCGCATGGTTTCTGGGGCCTGCGCCAGCGCCGTGAACAGGTCAGTGCCGGGGGGCAGTCTGGAGAGATCAAACCCCTGGCCCAACCTGGCGGCCTTCGAGGGGTCACGCATGATCTCTTGCAGACCGCTCACAACCAGCAAGCCTCGGCCCATGACAGGGCTCAGGCGCGCAATCACCGCCGGGTCGGTTGTGGTTAAGACGTAGATGGAGCCATCGGCCAGGGCCGGGTATTCCTGCAGATAGCGGTCATAATCGGGTGAGGCGCTGTCTACCAGGGAGTAATGTTCCTGCAACAATTCACGGTCGGCCTGGTTGAGGAACAACCATACCCGTTCCATCTGTTCCTGACGGATGGCGCGGGGCGCGGCGTCCTCTACCCCGCCCTGCTGGATACCGTTATTGATAATCCGCGACAAATAATCGGGTAAGGCCAGGTCTGCATTCGCCTGGATAAACAATAAAATGATCGCCAGTGCGATCATTAGCCAAAAAGGTTTCAGGTATTTTGCCAATCGCAGCATATCTTCATGATCCTTTATTCTGGTACTTCTAAACCTTCAGATCCTCCGGTCTCTAGCTGTCTGGTTTTCTCGATCAACACGCGCAGAGCGGCCGCGGCCTGTTCCTGTTCGGCAGGGGTCATCCGGGCGGCCAGTTCATCCAGCCAGCTCTGCCGGGCATGAATACTTTCTCTCAGCAGTTCAAGGCCCCTGTCGGTGAGGACGATCTGCTTCACGCGCCGGTCTTCAGGGTCCTCACTGCGCGAAATTAACCCCTGCTGCACCAGCCGGTCAATCATCTGGCTGGCGGCGGCGCTGGTGACGCCCAATTCATCCCCCACGTCTGAGACGCCGCAGGCTCCCCGATGGCGAATGAAAAACATAGCCGCTACCTGCGCCATCGTTAGGCCATGCTCTTTGGTGAAGCGCATGGAACTACGCATAGAGCGGTGCATAAAGACTTCCATCCACTCGCGTAAGAGCGGCAAAAACTCATCAGAAGATGCCATTCGTTAATCCCTCTAATTGATTAAGTGAGCTTAAATATAAAGACTTCTTTAAAAAATGTCAAGGGGAGACGTTAACACGAAAAGGCTTATAATCGTGCGAGGAGGCGCGCATGACCACGGTTATTTTCAGCTTTGATACCGAAGATTACACCAACCCCGGCGCTGATGATGCCATTGTGCGGCTGGCGGAAACACTGCGGGAGGAGGGTATTCGGGCCAGTTTTAACATCGTAGCGGCGCTGGCCGAGGCGCTCGTGGAGCGCCGCCGGCGTGATGTGTTGGACGCGCTGGCCTACCACGAGATCAATTACCACACCTACCGCCATACCTGGCACCCTGTCCCCGCTGAGTACAGCGATACCCCCGATTGGGACGGCCCCTACCAGCGGCTGCTGGCCGAAGAGGGGCCGGGAATTGAGGTGGTGAAGCAGGTGTTTGGGCGCGAGCGCCTCTACGCCGCTGTGCCGCCGGGCAACTGCGTGACGGCACAGTCTCTGTATGCCTACCCTCAGATGGGCCTGCCGCTGTGCGTCTCCAGCTTCCCACTGTACGAGACGGTTGGGCAGACGATCCACTACGGCGGCGGCCTGTATGTGGAAAACAATTCGTTTTGGGACAGTCTGCTGCTGAATGAAGGCCTGGCCGGCGCAGTGCGCCAGATAGCCACCTGGCGCACCTGGGAACGGTTGGTGATCTGCATGCACCCCAATCTCATCTACTACCCGGTGTTTTGGGATACCCTCAACCTGGCCGGTGCCAACCACGTTGCCTGGGGACAGTGGCGGCTGCCGGAACGCCGCAGCGCAGGGGTGATTAACCAGTTCTTCGCCGACCTGCGCCAGGCCATCCGCGCGCTGCGGGCTGATGGGAATTTCCGCTTCACCACCTTTCAAGAAGTGGTGGAAAGCGCCCCGGCTCGCCCGCCCCTTACCAGAGAAGATTTGCTCTCACTGTTGGACTCGGCCAGCCGCAAGTTCTTTTTTGCCACTTGCCGGGCTGGCAGTTATTCACTGGCAGAGATGTTTGGGGCCTGCGTGTATTTCTTGAACGGTGGGGCGGGCCAGTGGATGCCGGAGATCATCGCCGGGCCAACTGAAGAGGCGCAAGGGGTGAGCGCGCTTACGCGCCTGAGCGCCGCCGACCTGCGCGCCGCCGCCGCCCGCATGGGGGGCCTGAAAGTCATCCCGGCGCAGGTGCAGGTCGGGCATAGCCGGATTGGCCCGCGCGATTTTCTAGAGGCCGCCCGCCAAATCTTGCAGGGCGCGGAGCAGGCCGAGGTTGCTCCTGGCCCACAAACCCCCGACTACGCCGGGTTTTACCATCTCGACGAAGCCAACCTGGCCGGAACCTGGATGTATGCCCCGGACTTTCAAGATGAGTGGGTTTCCAGGCGGCTCCAATGGCAGGCGTGGACGATTCACTTGTAAAAGATGGTTGACAAACTACCAGGGTTGCGGTAAACTTGCCTCGTTGTCCGGCGAGGTAGCTCAACGGTGGAGCAGTGGACTCATAAGCCATTGGTTGTGGGTTCGAATCCCACCCTCGCCACCTGAACCGCTCAAAACCGCCTTTTCAGGCGGTTCTTTCGTTTTAACGCTTTTCTTAACGTTTACCTCGTAATTCATACGATTTTTTTATGTTTTGCATATCCTTTTTTAATAAACCCGTATTAATTATGGGGGCTGAAGAACGCAATCGCCGTTCTTCAGAACTGCAACCACTTAGATTGGAGGTGAGATCTATGTTGGCACTGCGTGATCCTTTCCGCGAATTAACCGACCTGAGCGAAACCTTTGATCGCTTCTTCGATCGCTTCTTCGACCGCGTCTGGAACGGCATGCAGTGGACGGACACCGTCATTCCGATCGATCTGACCGAGACGGATGACGCCTATCTGGTGAAAGCCTCGCTGCCGGGCATCAACCCCGATGATCTGGACATCACCTACAGCAACAATGTCCTGACCATTCGAGGCGAGGTGAAACCCGATCAGACCAGCGAATCGTCACGCTATCACCTCAGAGAACGCTGGAGCGGTCCGTTCCGGCGCAGCCTGGTGCTTCCGACCAAGGTCGTCGCCGAGAACATCCAGGCGAACTACGAAGCCGGCGTGCTGACGCTCTACCTGCCCAAGAGCGAAGAGGTCAAGCCGAAGCGCATTCCGATCCACGCCGGGGCCTCGACGAAGATGATTGAAGGGAAAGTCGCTGAGAAAGTATAAAATCATCAGAAGGGCTTCGGATACACGAAGCCCTTCTTTTGGCCTTACGCGCTTCCACTCTTTCGGTAATCTGATTGGATAAAACGAACGATAGGAGGTGTCTTATGGCAAATCTAGTCCGCTATACTCCCTGGCGCAGCCTGGCGCCGCGAGAACGCCAGTTCTCGCCGTTCTCTACCGATTTTTGGTTTGAACCGTTCTCCATTTTCCCCTGGGAACGCAGCGAATGGCTGGACCCCTGGGGCCTGGCCGAGTTTTTCCCTGGCGACAACCTGGCAATTGACCTGTATGAAGAAGATGACCGCCTGGTGGTGAAAGCCTCGCTGCCGGGAGTACGGGAGAAAGACATCGAAGTGATCGAGCAAGACGGCATCCTAACCATCCGCGCGAAAAGCGAGGAGCAAATGGAACAGAAGCAGGCGGGATGGCAGATCCGCGCGGAACGGTACGGGGCCTGGCAGCGCTCACTGCGCCTACCGATGGAGGTGAACTTCCAGCGGGCCGAGGCGACCCTAAAAGACGGCATTCTCACCATCTCACTGCCCAAGCGTGAGCCGCACAAGAACCTGATCCAACGGATCCAGGTCAAAGCGCCCAAATTCAGGCTGCCCGGCCTGTTCAAAAAAGAAGGGAACATTAAAATTTCACATCACTAACAGCTTTACAGGGAGAACGAGACTATGAAGCGTGCCATCACTGTTCTGTTCGTGCTGCTAGCGGCTCTGGCGATGTTGGCGGCGGCGGCCGGCCCGGTCTTTGCTCAAGAAAGCCAGCCACCCACCCCCCAACCGCTGACCATTTATACCCAGTATCCCAGCCGTATGATCGGCTTTGGAGAAGTCGTTACCATCCCCATCAAATTCCGGGGTGGAACGGGGCAGGCTCTAGACTTAACAGTTGAGGGCCTGCCCGAAGGCTGGACCGCCTCATTCCGGGGCGGCTCGCAAATTGTGGACGCTGTCTATGTTGATGGGATCAATGAAGCCAGCGTTGACCTGCGCCTAGAGCCGCCCGCCGATGTGAAGGCTGGCCGCTACACATTGAAGGTGGTCGCCAGTGGGGGCCGCGAAAAACTGGAACTGCCGCTGCGCCTTACCGTCAAAGAAAAGCTGCCCCCACGCCTGTCTTTAAAGGTGGAAGGGCTGCCTACCAAGCGCGGCTCACCCAGCACCACTTTTACCTTCACCGCCAGCCTGAAGAATGAAGGCGGAGAAGACCTGCTGGTGAACCTCTCGGCCACACAGCCTAAAAATGTGCAGGTGACAGTGGAATCTGCGGGGCAGGAAGTCACCGAACTGCAGGTGAAGGCCAACGAAACCAAGACTCTGACGATCAAGGCCGATCCCTTCATTGACTTAGAGGCCGGGAAATACCCCTTTAGCGTCCAGGCCACTGCCGGTGATGTGCAGGCTAAACTGGACCTGACCATTGAAGTGGTCGGTGAAGGCAACCTCAGCATCAGTGGGCCGGAGGGCCGGCTTTCAGGTCAGGTGGTGGCCGGGCAAGAGACCCCACTGAAGATCGTGCTGACCAACAGCGGCACCGCCCCGCTGCGCGGCATTGAATTGTCTTCGAGCGAGCCAAATGGGTGGTCGGTCACGTTTGACCAACAGAAGATTCCCGAAATCGCCGCAGGCCAGACGGTTGAAGTCACCGCGCGGATCAAGCCGCCGGAGAAAGCGGTCGCTGGCGATTACATGCTCACGATCCGGGCGCGTCCGATTGACGCCAACCAGAAGTCGGCGGAGTTCCGCATCACAGTGCGCACTTCTACTTTATGGGGCGCAGCCGGGATTGGGTTGATTGCTGTATCGGTAGGCGTGGTGGGCCTGGCCGTGATGCGCTTTGGCCGCCGTTAATGCCCCGGCTCCGCCAGCTTGCGCACAGGAGGTAGCCCATGGGCAACAACGTGATTGAAACCCATGATCTGACCAAAAAATATGGGGCGTTTGTGGCGGTTGACCGCTTGAACCTGACCGTGCAGCCGGGCGAGGTCTTTGGGCTGCTGGGACCGAACGGCGCGGGGAAAACCACCACCATTCTGATGCTGCTGGGGCTGACGGAGCCAACCTCCGGGTCAGTGCGCGTGTTGGGGCTGGACCCGGCGCGCCAGCCCCTCAGCGTCAAATCACGGGTGGGGTACCTGCCCGACCAGGTAGGGTTCTACGATGAACTGACCGCCCGACAAAATTTAGCCTACATCGCCCGGCTCAACGGCATTCCCGGCAGTGAGATTGACCGCCGCGTCGATGATGCGCTGGCGCGAGTGGGCCTGTCACACGCCGCAGACAAGCGGGTGCGCACCTTCTCGCATGGGATGCGCCAGCGCCTGGGGTTGGCCGATGTGCTGATTAAACAGCCCAAATTGATTATTATGGATGAACCTACCAGCGGCCTGGACCCCGAAGCCTCGCATCAGTTTTTGGATATGATCCGCGGTCTTAAAGAGGAAGGCATTACCATCCTGCTTTCTTCGCACCTGCTGCATCAGGTTCAGGCCGTCTGCGACCGGGTGGGGCTGTTCAACCAGGGCAAGATGACATTGGAAGGCACGGTTAACGAGCTGGCGCAGCGCGTCTTGGGTGGTGCTTACCGCATCCGCGTGGACGCGCAAGGGCCGCAGACAGCGATTGTGCAGGCGCTGGAACAGGTTCCTCACGTAGTACACGTGCGGGCAGCGGATACAACCATATACGAAGTTGAGGCCGCCCAAGACGTGCGTCCCGAAGCCGCCCAGGCGGTCATCGCCGCAGGTGGGCGCTTGCTGGGCTTAGGCGTACAGGCCCAGAGCCTGGATGACATCTACTCGGCCTATTATCAGGAGGTAAAGCATGAGGGAAGCCACGCTGTCTCATTCCACCCAGCAGGGTGAGCGAGTGGTCAGCGCGCCGCGCGTCAGAGAAGGGTCGCCCTGGGCCGGCATGGGGTCGGTGATTTTTAAAGAGATGGCCGACCACTTATCCAGTACGCGCATCTTCATCCTTGAAATCTTAATCATCCTGGCCGCCCTGGGGACGATATACGTCGCCACGCAGGAGCTTCAGCAGACCGTCAGCCAGGATCAATTCCTGTATCTGCGCCTGTTCACGAGGTCGCAAGAACCGCTGCCTGCATTTGTTGGCCTGCTGGCCTTCTTCATCCCATTGGTATCCATCGCGCTGGCGTTTGATGCGGTCAACGGTGAGTTCAGCCGCCGCACCCTATCGCGCATTCTGGCGCAGCCCATCTACCGCGACGGGCTGCTGCTGGGCAAGTTTCTGGCCGCTCTGTTCACCCTGGCGCTGGTCTGCACGGCCATCTGGCTGCTGATCTTTGGCATGGGCATCCTGCGCCTGGGCGTGGCCCCCGGCGCAGAAGAAGTCGGACGGGCGCTGTTGTTCCTGCTCGCTTCGGTCTTTTACGGCGGCGTCTGGCTGGCGCTGGCACTGGTCTTCTCGGTGGTTTTCCGCCAGTCAGCGACGGCCGCATTGGCTTCGATCGCCGTATGGCTGTTCTTCACCGTCTTCTGGGGCATGATCGCGGGCCTGCTGGCGCAGACCTTCAGCCCCATCCGGATCGGTTTTCCGCAGGAAATTCTGGCGCAGGCCAACCTGGAACTGGCCCTGGCGCGGATTTCACCCAACACGCTCTACGCCGAGATGATGGTAGCCCTGCTCCAGCCCGAAGTCCGCTCATTGGGGATTTTACTGCCTACCCAGTTAGAAGGAGCCATCCTGGGCGCGCCCCTGCCTCTCGGCCAGTCGGTTGAGCTGATCTGGCCGCATTTCACCGGTCTAATCGCCGCCTGCATCCTGCTCTTCGCTTTGGCCTACGTGCTTTTCCAGCGGCAGGAGATCCGGGCGTAAAAGGAAGGGGGTCTCCGCTTGAAGGACCGGCGGAGTTGCCGGTCCTTCTTGTCATTCAAATCTTTTGACTTGTACATTTCGACATTTTAAAAGAAATTGCAAGGTTATCCTCTCAATTTAAATGTTACAATTGAAATTGCAGGCCAACTTATAAATAAAACAAAAGTCTTCAGATATTTATCAGAGTTTCAAAATGACGGAGACAGAAAACTCAACCTGTTCAAAAGATGAAAACACAATCTTTACGATAGGGCATGGTAATGCTGAGGCCAGCAACATCGTTTCTTTGTTAAAAAAGTGGGGAATCCAGATACTGGTGGACGTTCGTTCAGCGCCTTATAGCCGGTACGCTAACCAATTTAACCGTGAAACCTTCGATATTACCCTTGCCCGCCATGGGATCCAATATAAGTACGCCGGGGAGTATTTGGGCGGGCGGCCCAGAGACCCCGATTGCTATTTTAAAGGCATCATTCCCACTGGGGAGGTGGATTATCTCCACGAGGTCAACTATGACGCCGTGATGGGAAAAGCATGGTTCCAAAAAGGAATACAGGGGCTTCTCCATGATGCCGAGAACCACACCGTAGCGGTGATGTGCAGCGAGGAAGACCCCAGGCGCTGCCACCGCCACTACCTGATTGCTTGTTATTTGCTCCAACAGGGAATCCAGGTCAAACATATTCGTAAGACAGGAGAACTGGTTTCTGCCGAACAATACTCACTCCTTGTATCCCGTAGAGAGAAGCAAGAAGTCGAACCACCTTTACTGCTTTTAGCTCCGTTGCAAACGGAGACCCATTTACCTGAAAACTCCCCGCAGACCGATCTGCAACCCAATAATGAACCGACCGGCAACGACGTTCAGGATGCAGAACCGGGCCCTGTGGATGCAGAAATGAAAGACGAATCCGCCAGCATATCGGCTGAGACTGGTTATCTCTTTGATATCAATGCTTATGTTGGCCCAAAGCCCCAATTACGCTCCAACAAAAAGACCCATTCGAGAAAAGAGAAGAAAAGAAAATGAAACTCTATACCATTGGCTTTGCAAAGAAAACCGCCCAACAGTTTTTTGAGCTACTAGCCCACAATGGCGTCACCCGCCTGGTTGATATCCGCCTACACCCTCATGGGCAGTTAGCTGGCTTTACCAAACAAGAGGATTTGCGCTACTTCCTCGACCGGCTTATCGGCTGTGACTATATCCATATGCTCAACCTTGCGCCAGAAGAAGATATCTTAAGAGCCTATCGTAGCAGCCACGATTGGAATCAATACGCGCAGACGTTTATCGCCTTATTGGACCGGCGCAACATCCCTGCCGCGCTCGATAGAACTGTGTTTGAAGAAAAAGTTTGCTGTCTGTTGTGCAGCGAACCAACACCAGAATACTGTCACCGCCGGCTGGTAGCTGAACGGCTGGCATCAGAGTGGAAAAATGTAGAAATTATCCATATTTAAACTTTCCCTGGGGGAACCATGGAAACCACGCTAATCATTACGGACCTTACCCGAATGAGCGGGGCCAGGGTTTGTATTGCAGGTGTAACTCCTGAAAAGCGTTGTATCCGTCCTGTCTTCGAGAATGGCAAAATAACAGAAAATTGGCTTTACCAAAACGGGCAGGTCGTGATCCGCCCATTTGCCAGAGTGTTAATCGATACATTGCGCGCTTATCCTCAGTCACCTCATACTGAAGATTGGATAATCCGGCCTGATTTCAAGCAGATTCTAGGAACGCTGACCGAGGATGAAAAACAATCGTTTCTAGAAGAAATCCTCGACCCGGGCGTTGAAAACATTTTCGGCGCGCCAGTCCACTCAGATCACGGCTATTTTTTGCGTGAGGGCGAAGGGAACCGTTCACTGGGAACCATACGTGTAAAACAAATGCTGTCCGTCACCCATCGCTACCATCCTCAAGAAGACAAGTGGGATTACCGAATTGAATTTGTGGATGAGAATGGCTGCGCCTTTAATCTCTCCGTAACCGACCTTGCCTTTCGCTATTATGTCGATCACCTGCGAATCCAGCAGGGATTGAGCTGCAACCACATCGGGGGACAGCTCGTCCAGCAGTTACACTACAGTCAGGCCGTCTATTTACGGATCGGACTCACGCGCCCCACCTGGCAAAAGTGGCCCCATTGTTGTTTTTTGCAGATTAACGGCGTTTATTCATTCCCAGATTACCTGAAAGGCCGCTGTTTTGCCGATTTTGCCAGTCAGCCCTCTAAGTCATCAAGCCGCGTTCTTATTTGACGTTGCTGGGTGACTTTCAAAAACGATCCGTACTGCCACGTCACGATACCAATATGCTCTAGACCTCCTGCACCAAATGATTGGGCCAGACAAAACCTTTCATCCAGGTCAGTGGGAAGCGACTGAAACCGTCGCAATCAAGAAACAGCCCATGTTCTTAAAGCCCCGCCCCGTGAGCTGCGAGCGCGGCTAGGCGATGAGGCAGAGAAATTCAAACCACAGCTCAAGCCAGAACCGCGCCAGCCCAGCCTTTTTTAGGCCGTTAGGGATGAATCTGGTTCAATTGGCTTTGCGCTTGTGCCAGCCCTCTCGGAACAGGTCAAAGTGCAGGGTCTGGCGCGGGTGCTCGCGCAGTACAGCCTCATCTAACGTCACGCCCAGGCCAGGGCCAGAGGGCAGGCTGAAACAGCCATCCACCACTTCTGGCACGCCGGGCGCGGCCTGTTTGACGTACGGCTCGCAGAAATCGTTAAAGTGTTCCTGAATTTTAAAATTAGGCGTACAGGCCGCCAGGTGCAGGGCGGCAGCCGTGGAGACCGGCCCGCCGACGTTGTGCGGAGCCGTTAGCACATAGTAGGCATCGGCCCAGGCGGCCAGTTTTTTGGCGTTCAGCAGTCCACCCAGGTGGGTGATGTCCGGCTGGATTACATCAGCAGCGCCCAGCTCGAACAACTCGCGGTATTCATACAGGGTATGGATGCGCTCACCCGTCGCAATGGGAATACCCAACGGCGCGACGGCCTCGGCCACTTTCTTCAGCGCGGGCAGGTTTTCCGGCGGGACGGGTTCCTCGAACCAACCGGGGCGCATGGGGGCCAGAGCCTGGATGATTTCGATGGCCGTGGCCGGGTTAAAGCGCCCGTGCATCTCAATCAACAGGTCAATCTCTGGGCCAACGGCATCACGCACGGCCTCGACCAGTTCAATTGAGCGGCGTTTTTCGGCGCGGTCCAGCTCGTAGAACCCCGCTCCAAATGGATCGAACTTTAAGGCACGGTAGCCTTTGGCAACGGCCCGGCAGGCCGCTTCTCGAAACTCTTGCGGACTGCGCTCAACGGTGTACCAGCCGTTGGCGTAGGCCGGGATGCGCTCGCGCACCGCGCCGCCCAACAGCCGATAGACGGGCTGGTTAAGCGCCTTGCCGACCAGATCCCAACAGGCGATTTCCACCAGGGCAATGCCGGTCATGGCAATTTCTCCGGCGCGCCCAAAATCGCCGCGGAACATGCGTTGTACCAGCCGCTCGATCTCAAACGGATCAGCGCCCAGTACGTAGCGCGGAACGGCTTCGTTAAGATAACCGAGCAGGGCCTCGTCCTTGTTCAGCGCGCGCGCCTCGCCCACGCCCACCAGACCGTCATCGGTCTCCACTTTGAGAAAAGTCAGATTACGCCAGGCTGTACCCAGCACCAAAGGGGTAACGCGCGAAATTTTCATAACACCTCCGCTCTATGGCAGTTAAGAAGCCGGTGGATTAACTTTTGCGCCTCTGCCGCGGCGCGTTCCTCTGAATCAGGGGCGAAGGGGCCTGGCTGACCATAGAAACGCCAGGCATCATTGGATTCGTAGCCCCCTTTGCGTATCGACTCGGCGTCTGGAAGGTAGCCGATCACCGGCGCGGCATAGGCCACCGGCAGCACCCGCCGCCCGGCGGCGCCCAGCGCACGCAGGCGCAGGCCCGTCGCCGAAAAGACCTCCGCGCCGATAAAGACGAAGATCACGCCGCCCACGCGCCAGGCCGCCAGCTCCAGCGGGCAGGGTTCAAGCGGCCGCCCTGCCTCAATCGCCCGCAGTACCCGCCGCTCAGCGTTGGCGAGCGCTTGGGCAGTGAAAGCCGTCTGCACGGGGTCGGGGTCATCGCCGGGGCGGATATTTAACAGGTTCGCCACCGCATCCACCGTGCCGGCGGCCTGGATAGACGAAAAATCACCGGCGGCGATCCGCTCCAGCACGCGGATGTTGCGCTCGGTCGTCTCGCGGTCGGGCAGGGGCCGGAATTGGAGCGGCAATATGGTCGCCTCGGAACACAAAGGGGCGATTTCCACCGGCGCTAACCGGTCGGCAATGCCAGCGATCTGCTCCACAAAGCGCCCAACCCATTCCAGCATGGCCGGGCGCTCGCCAGCCACGGTAATGGGGTTCACATCGCCTGCTGGCCCTTGCAGAAACAGACAGGGAGCGCCCAGCGTCTCTTCCATGTGCCGGATGATCTGCCCCGGCAGGTCTCCGCTGACGGCTGGGGTTAAAAGCGCCACGCCATGACAGGCAAAATGCACCAGAGCGGCCAGGTTGCGTGCCGGGTTGGCGGCATCTTTCCAGAGCAACAGCGTAAAGAGGTTATCGAGCGGCCCGCGCTCCACCACTTCCAGCGCCGGGTCATAGGCGATGGAAACACGCCCATCCGCCAGCACCGCCCGCCGGTTGTACGTCAGTCCCACAATTTCCTGCTCCGCGGCCAACAGCGCCGCCGGGCGCAAATTGGCATGGGCCGTTTGCACTGCCGCCACCGTCTGCCGGCGCAGCAGAGCAAGGTAATCTTCGCCAGCGCCGGTTTCCCCTTCAATCGGCGAGACCGCCGGGCCGCTGTGGGTATGGGTGGTGGTGATTACACAGCGGGCCCGGTCAAAGCCGCCCATGCCCTGCCCTTCCAGCGCCGCCAGCAGCATCTCGCGCTCGGCGGGGCCAAACCCCAGCAGTTCGTAATTCAACAGGACGTGCTTCTGCCCGCCCTGTTCTAACACCAGAGCGCGCACATAGAGGGGGTCTTCGATACGGGTAAAGGGCTGGTTGCGCCGCGCAATAAACCCGCTTAACGCGGTGGGCGTGGTAGGCGTAATCTCGGCCCGCCCGCAGCCAATTTGAAGCGATGCCATCGTTTCACTCCCTGGAGTCGAAGAGCGTGGAGAAGAACTTATCTATTATCTAACACTTGTTTTGTGGGTTGGTTATGAGCGGCTTCACCGCCCACAACCAACCCACATGCACTGTTTTCTGATCTTACGCGGCCAGATGCAGCGCGCCAGAGGCCGCCGCGCGCGCGGCGTGCAGAATCTCCAAAATCCGCGCCACAATCACCTGTTCTTCGCCGGGGCGCAGGGTTTGAGGATTCACAAAAACCCCATCCTTTCCCGATGGAGCCAGGGCAATCGCCGGCTCGCCCTGCATCAGGCGGTTTAACAATTCGTCCCGCGTGATCCCAAAAGCGTGTTCATCTATCACAATTTCAGCGCGCGGCATTGGCTGGCCGGCCTCGCTGGGGAAACTGCGCCGGGCCACCAAATGCGGCTCAGAAGCCAGCGCCGTAATGATCCAGGCCACCTGATCTTCGTAAGATTGGAGCAAAGCGCGATGATCGAGGTTCAAATACCAGCGCACGGCGGCCATCAGCCCGATGATCTCTTCCTTGCCGGCCTTCATTGGGCGGCCTATGAAGGCGCGCGGGCAGGCGTGGAAGGCACACGCCTCGATCAAATCGCGCCGCCCCACGATCAGGCCGCTGCTCTGTGGGCCGCACAGCCCTTTCCCTCCACTGAAGATCGCCAGATCAGCGCCCTGCTGGGTGAACCACCACAGATTTTCCACCGGCGGTAACTGCGCCGCGGCATCCACAATCAGCGGGACGCCGTGCCGGTGGGCAATTTCAATTTGCTGCGCCAGCGGGACGTGGCCCTCCATGCCCAAATGCCGGTAAAAGACAAATACCGCCGCGGTGCGCTCCGTGAAGGCAGCTTCCAGGTCTTTGGCAGTCGCGCCCTGGTCTGTTCCAATTTCCACCAGGCGGCCCCCGGCCTGGCGGATGGCAAAGTCATAGCCCACCCGCCCGCGCCGGTGAATGATGATCTCATTCTTCATCCCGTCGCTGAACGGCAGCCGCTCGCGCAAAGCAGGGTCTACCCCGGCAATGCAGGCCGCTGTACTCAAAACCAGCCCCGCCGCCGCCCCACAAGAGACATAAGCCGCTTCATTGTGGGTCCATTCGGCAATTTTGCGGCCCACCTTCTCTTGCAGTTCGTCAATATTGACAAAATGCCGCGAGGCCTCCGCCATTGCCGCGATCACTTCTGGGGGCATCAGCGAGCCGCCCAACATCGTCAGCGTGGCACTGCCGTTAATGATCTTGCGCACCCCCAGCTCATCGTAGATATCCATGCGCGGCTCCTTTTACGCCTGAAGGTTCGGCAGGACCCAATAAGCAGGGGGGGCCTTCTCCCAATCGGGCATGGTCACACCGGTTGGGTCGAACACCACCTTACCGGCCCGCAGGGTCAGCACGCACTCCAGCTTGCGGCTGCCCCACATGCGCGCCTTGCCGCAGTCGGCAAAGCTGAACTGCCCTTCAACGTGCCGCAGCACGGCCACGTCGGCTTCGGCGCCCACGCTCAGGGTTCCCAGTTCGGGGTGGCCGATATTCTGCGCCGGCAGGCTGGTGGAGCGCCAGATCAGTTCGGGTAGAGGCATGCCCATGCTGTAGAACTTCGACATAGCGTTGAGCATACTCACCACCGGCCCATTGATATTGCCCATGTGCAGGTCAGTAGACATGGTATCGGGGACAAAGCCATCGCGGAAGGCCGGAACCGCATTGCGGAACCAAAAACTACCCGCGCCGTGACCCAGGTCGAACTTCACCCCGCGCTCGCGGGCCTGCCACATAAAATCATTCACCTTGCACGCATCTGACAGGATGGGAAACTGCTGGGCAAACACATGGGTATGAATATCACCGGGGCGCAGTTTTTTCAAGATCAGGTCGGGGTAACTGCGTTCCGGCGGGCGCGGCCAGAAATCCACCATTACGTGCTTGCCGCACATCTCCGCCGCCTCGAGGGCTTTATCTACCGAAGCCCAGGGGGTGTGCAGGTCATCCCAGGGTTTGGCCGTCCAATAATGTGCGGTTTTGATCCCCACCACCAGGTCGGGGTAGGTCTTCGCCACAGCGGCGGCCATGCCCGGCTGAAACTCGCGGGGGTCTTGTTCGGTATCGCTTTCCACCATGCCCCCACGCGCGATGTTAACATACGCCAGGATGCGCACTTTGGAGCGGTCAATAATGGCCTCTTTAAAGTCGAGGAAGTGCTTCCACCCGGCGGTACCTGCGTCTACGGTAGTGGTCACGCCAGAGGCGAACAGGTGCGCGTCGGCGTGAACCCCCTCGACGTAATTTTGCGACACCGGGCGGAAGGTATATACATGGGTGTGGATGTCAATAATCCCCGGCGTGACAATCAGGCCGGTTACATCCACCACCTGAGCGGCCTCGGCAGAGGGAATCTCTGGGGCGACCCTGGCGATCTTGCCCTCTTGAATGGCAACGTCCATCTGCGCGTCAATTTGGTTGGCGGGGTCAATCACGCGCCCGCCTTTTAACAGCATTTCATACTTCTGGCCCTCTGGGGCGTTCTGATTGGTCATTGCCTTTTCACCTGTGCTTTCAACCTTTCTGCAGTGACTTCTGATAGAGCGCCGTCCCATAGAACTCATACGAGGCGGCTTTGTCCGGCACGTCTACCAGGTGAACAGTAAAGCGGGCGGGAACGCCATTCTCCGGCAGATGGTCACGGAAATAGCCCTGGTAGGCTTCAAAGTAAGCCTTGCGCAGTCGTTCCTGCTCGGCGGCATAACCCAGCGGGTCCACCAGCGGATTGGGGGCCTTGGGCTGGCAGCCAAACGCATGGATTTCGATAAAATCAACGCAGCGCAGCGAATCGCAAATGCCGGCATCTTTCAGCCATTTCTCCCAGCACTGGAACACCAGCGGAATTTCGCGGTGGGGGTCCATCGTCACCAGTTCATCTAACCCCAGCACCCCTTTGGCCGAATACCCACCCGTCAGACCGGCAAAATAGATCTTCAAATCCCCGTCCGGCTGTTCTTCCGTCACCAGGGCCGACAGCACCGGGTGCTCGCCCTCGTAGTAATACGTCAGCTTTCCGCGCTTTTTTACGTTGAATGCCATCGTGGTAACTCCTTAAGCTTTGGATTTTCCAAAAAAGGAATCGGTTGCATCTACGACCTTGCCTTCACTCTGGAAGGGGTCGGGATCTTCGCCCAAGGTGTTGGTAATGACGTGGAAGGGAGGCCATGCGCGCAGTGAAGCCGGTTCAGGGCAGAGCAACAGTTCTCCGTCCTGCTCCGTATAGAATTTCAGCCGCCGCACATCATTGCACCCCAAACCGGCCTCAGCGGCCAGCTTCAGGTAGATCAATTCCTGCGGGTCGAACCCCATGAGGTAACTGGCCGCGCTGTCTACAGCAACGACGTTAACGCCCGCCACAACCAGCCCCAACGGCCGGTTGCGCCCGCGCTGAAAGCCCGTCCCCTCGCGGCCCACCACGCCCTCGACGATATTCAAAGCCGGGCGGATCACCTGAGCCGTGTCCACCAGGCGGCGCGCCAGGCCAGTTTGCCAGAGTTCATGTTGAGAGCGGTCAAACCACTCGTGACGTGGGCGTTGATCATGCTGTATCTCTTCCGGCAGTTCTTCCCAGGCTTGCAGACAGTAATGGCGGTCAAAAACATTCACCAGGCCCATCAGGTTCTTCATCCCCAGGGTAGTGATGCCCAGGTTGTGGGTTTTGAGCTTGGGGACATTAAAGAGAACCGTATTGGGCGCCACCGCCAGCCGGCTGACGTTCAGGCGCTCGAAAACCTGCGGAACCGGGACCGGCTTTTTAACGCAGGTATAGGTGGTGGGGCAGTGCAGCTTCACCCCACTGACTTGCGAGAGGCGTTCGTAGCCCGTTCCGCGC
Organism: Anaerolineaceae bacterium; assembly: GCA_034434155.1. GTDB lineage: Bacteria > Chloroflexota > Anaerolineae > Anaerolineales > Anaerolineaceae > DSYU01. The sequence continues at coordinate 506 of DAOUAC010000093.1, read as the reverse complement.
CAGTGCCGGGGGTTGTTATCATCGGTATCACGCGGGTCTTCCACAATGGTCATCTTGCGGGCAGGCGTTCCACGCTCACGCAAATAAGCGATCATCCCAGCGATAAACCCCGGATGGGTGGTAATACCCGTATCGGGGTCTGCAAAGCGCTCTCCAGAGGTGACGTTGGGTTTAAAAACGACCTTTTCGCCTTCCATCTCCAGGCGCAGGGCGCTCAGAGCCTGGATGGCAGCGCGACGATAATCATCCCAACTCACAGTCCCGGCCAACGGCGCGCGCACCACCAGGACGGCGTTGGGGTCTTGAAGGAGTGGGTGTATTTTCATAGATATACTGTAGCATAAATCTCAACCAAAGGGTGCGAGCGGATCAGACAAAAATACTCCGCATACGCTTCACTCACTGCTCTGTAATGGTGATCGTCTCAATCGCGTCGCCTGGGTAATCGGGGTTATCGTCTGGGTTGCGGCGGCGCAGACCGTTGACCACGTCCATCCCGCTGACTA
>DAOUAC010000092.1:0-7395 GCA_034434155.1 Anaerolineaceae bacterium | reverse complement strand
GCTTCCACTTTGAACTGCCGGGGAGCGTGCAGGGGGCCAGAGCAGAAAAGGCGGCGGACTGCTCGCCGTATGTGACGCTGTTCAACGCGGCGGGACACAGCCGCAGGGGCGCGCGCAGTCTGGCAGTGCGCTATGCGTATATCGGAGAGCGCATCGCGGCGCGCCTGTCTCTGCCGACCTATGTTGCGCCGGAAGACCGCCAGATGCCGGGCTATGAACTGGTCGCTTCGCCGGCCCTTTACCCTGGGCAGACGGTTCGCGCGGGCGTGAGCGCCGATGAAGCCAATCCAGATGCCGTAGAAGCGCGCCTGTACGTCCAGTACTATGACGTGAACGATCAGCCCGGCAGGGTCTATGGGCCTGGGGTAACGCTGGAGCCGGGGGCTTACCGGCGGCTGGAATGGCAAATCCCTGGTTTTGAGACCTTCGAGCCGGAAGGACTGCTGATTTACGCCGTTGGGATCGAACTGGCGCGGCCCGGGCGCGAGGCGTTGGAACAGCCGGGGACCGTCTACCTGGATGATCTGGGCTGGTGGGGTGAACCCCAGGTGACGTTTAAACGGCCCGCCGCGGCGCAGGGCAGTACCGCGTACCGGGCCAATTGGGTGAACGCTGTGGACCAGTGGGAGGGCTGGGGGCCGGCTTTCCGGTTGATTCAGAACAGCGGGCGCGGCCTGGTAATGACCGGCACGCGCGAGTGGCGCAATTACCGGGTCAGCGCGCGCGTGCGTCCCGCTCTGGTGAAGGCCGGCGGCATTGCCGCCCGCGTGCAGGGGATGACGCGCTTTTACGCCCTCCAGTTGGTGGAGGGGGGCAAAGCCCGGCTGTTGAAAGCGTTTGAAGGCGCTGATTCGGTGCTGGCCGAAGCGGTTTTTCCCTGGGAACTCTGGCAGGAATACGCCCTCAGCCTGGAAGTGAACGGCGGACGACTGCGCGGCTGGGTAGAGGGTCGTCTGCTGTTCGATGTTGAAGACCCCGACGCGCTGATGGACGGGGGCGGCGCCGGTCTGGTCGTCGAGGAAGGGCATTTCATGACCGATGAGGTCGTGGTCAGCGCGGCAGAGGCGTAAATGGGCGGCTGGCCGTGGATAAGGATGAGTCATGCGGCTTAAATTACCTGCTTTCTTGCGCGTGATTGGGCGCTCGATGGTAGATTGGTGGGATAGCTGGCTCGACCTGGTAGGGGCGGTGCTGGTCTGGCTGGTGGCGCAGGTCACCATTGTACTGGGTCCACCGGCGACGTTTGGCCTGTATTACACCGCTCACGCCCTGATTAACGGCGAAAGCCTGGGGGCGCGCGGTGTAATCGAAGGCGCGCGCCAATATTTCGTCAAATCCTGGTTGTGGGTGCTGTTGAACCTGTTTGTCCTGGCGCTCGTGTATTCCAACGTCCGCTTTTACGGCCAGTTTGAAAATGCGTGGGCGGGGTACGTGCAGATCTTCTTTGTGATGCTCGGCTTCCTCTGGGTGATGGTGCAGTTTTACGCCCTGGCGTTCTTGATGGAAATGGAGCGGAAGCGTCTGCTGGTGGCCGTCCGCAATGGGTTTTTCGCGAGCATGGCCTCGCCGGTTTTTTCGGTGTTAATTGCCCTGTTCGCGGCGCTGGCGCTGGGGGCCAGCATTTTTTTGGTACTGCCGCTGTTTTTTGGCGTGCCGGCGCTGGCTCCCATTCTGGCAGTGCGCGCCATGTACGACCGGCTGGAGGCGTACGGCATCCGCGAGCGCGAGAAGACGCCCAAAGAGATCGAGCGCGAGCAGGCCAGCCGGATTGAGGTTCCGCGCTTTAAAGAGCCCACAGACGGCGAAGAGCAGGTCAAAAAGGAATCTTGAAGTCACCAGGGTCGAAGCGGTTATACAAGACTACTGCCCGCCTGGAATTATTCTGTGCTATCATAAATTACTCCAGGCGATACCACTTTATCTGCTGAGGGGTTAATGATGATGACCGGCAAACCACAATTTACAGGAGGAAACCGCATGGCGCATTATCCGATCACCCACGACCCTGAGCCAATCCGGCTGTTCAAATCGGATTTTCTGGAATTCTTTACCCATATCCACCCGGCGGTGGTGGTGATGATCTGGCTTCCGCTGGCGATCTTCTTTGTCGCTTCAGAGGTGGCGGCGGCCCAGGCGCGCTCGGCCTCTTTGGGGTACATCCCCGCGGCCTTTGTGGTGGGGGTGCTGTTGTGGACGCTGACCGAATACCTGATGCACCGGTTTGTCTTCCACTATACCCCGCGCAACCCCACCCAAGAGAAGATCTTTTTCCTCTTTCACGGCGTTCATCATGCCCAGCCGCAGTGCAAAACGCGCCTGGTCATGCCCCCGGCGGTGAGCATTCCGCTGGGGCTGGTGGTCTATGGGTTCATGTGGCTGGTGGTGGGCGGCCTGCTGGGCGCGGATGCCTGGGTGAATCCCATCTTAGGCGGGATGACCATCGGCTACCTGACGTATGATTTAACCCACTATGCCACCCATCACTTCCCTATGCGCTCCGGGGTGTTAAAGTTCCTCAAACGCTACCACATGCAGCACCACTACAAGACGCCCAACCAGCGCTACGGGGTCAGTTCGCCGCTGTGGGACATGGTCTTTGGGACGATGCCCAAAGAGTAACCCGTTATTCTGGCTTTCTAAGGCGCTGGAATGCGTTTTTAACCTTCTCCCACAGGCTGTTGGCCTGTTGGGCATGGGGTTCTTCGACCGGGTGCTGGCTGTAACGGGCCTCGATAAAGGTATCGGTGAATTCCAGCAGTTCGTGGTCCACTTCTGGCAGTGTTTCGGCCAGGGCGGCTTCGTATTGATAGGGCGTCTGGGCTGGTTTTCGGGCGACGCCGTGCTCTCCGCCCAGTTTGATCAGGTTGAGGTAATAGTAGATCACCTTTTCGCGCGGAGAGAGGCGCTGAAGGCTGAACATGCGCTTCAGCAGGCGCGCGGGTGAAGCCGCGCGGGGCGGGCGCAGCCGCCGGATGCCCGCGGCGGCAATCCCACGCGCTTGCCGGGTCACGCCTCTCAGCCACTGCCACAAGGCGCGCAGACTCTGACTCAGCCAGCGCCAGAGGGGAAAGGCGCGCAGGGCCGCCAGAAGCGCCTGGTTTTGGCGCACGTAGTACTGAAACACCATGTAGAGAATGACCAGGAAGATCACCCAGAACAACAGAGAGCGCAAGACGGTCAGCCAGTCTGCCGGGGCTGACTGGCCGGGCGCGGGCGGCGGGGCGGGCGGCAGGACCGGCTGGCTGACCGGCCCCTGGGCGCTCCACCGGAAGAGCGACAGGCAGAAGTTGAGGGGCAGCATGACGACCATCAGCACGAGGCCCACCAGGCCAAAGAGGATTTCGGCGGCCAGGCGCAGGGTGTCGAACAGCCCCAACGAGTATTCGGTGGGCAGGAAAAACACCACCCCGGCCAGGATGGCGAAGAAGATCAGGCTGTAGCGCAGCCAGTTGGCGGGCATGGCCGGGCTGACGGGCAGTTTTTGCCACTGCCAGCGCGTGCGCAGCATGGCGTACTGTGTCTGGCTTAACAGCACCAGGCCGAAGATAAAATACGCCAGAACATTGGCAACCGGCGCGTTGTAGCCGGGCATTACCCGGCCAAAAGCGCGCAGAAGGGCGGTGGCGTCTATGCGCGCCAGCACGGCCAGGATGACTACCACCCCGCCGAGCAGAAAGATGCGCCCTGCCATGCGTCCGCGGATTTCATGCAGGGCATTTTGGAGCTTGCCCAGGTCGTCCCAGGCCTGTTCCAGGTCGCGGTCGTAGATTTGCTCGATTTCGCCCGCGTAGGCCCGGCCAGCGAACCACACCACCAGCGCCAACAGCATGGCGACCAGGTACTCGCCGTCGAGGAAGGCGAAGAAATTTTCCTGCCAGAGCGGAATATCCGCCAAAATTTGGGCGGGCTGGCCGCTGTAGGCCAGCAGTTTTATCACAATGGCAAAGGCCGCCCACTCCGACAGGCGGAAGGCCAGGCGCTGGTTTGGCTCCATCTCGCGGGTGGTATGGCGGGTGTAGGCGGCTTCGAGCGGCAGTAACAAGCTGATCCACACCAGGTAGCCCGAATGCCAGTTGGGGGCCACGCGGCGGCCAAACTGCGCCAGCCCTACCGCGAGCGATGCCATCATCAGGGCCACCAGGATCTGGCCCGTCACAACCGGAACGTCTATTTTTCCCCGCGAGTCGGCCATCCGTTTATCTTCTCCACAGGTCCAGGTCTTGTTCGTGCAGGAAAATAAAGACCGGAATATGAAACAGCTTGCCCATCTGCCAGGCCTGGCGGTGGCCGGGATGCTCGCCGCAGAGGATCAGCACCGGGTTTAGGCCCGCCCGGCGCGCCTGGATCAGTTCATCAAAGAGGCTTTGGTCGGCGGAGCCGGTGACGATTAACAGGGTGGTGCCCCAGCTTAATTTTACGCGGTTGGTGCTCAACAGGGCCGTGAAGGGGGTGGTCTCGGCGGCGCGGGCGCGGGCGAGGATTTCGAGAATGCGCATCAGGTGGGGGCGGCCCTTGCGGGGGAACAGCGGGACGGCCTGGTTATCCACCGCCAGCGGATCGAAGGCGTTGGTGATCATTCCCACCGCCTGGCGCTGGGCTACAACCCAGTTCCCCAGCGAAGCCGCCGCGACAATCGCCAGTTCGGTGGCGTCGAAGCGCGAGCGGTAGTGGTAGTCTGCCGTGTTGAGGTTGAGGAAAATCATCGTCTCAAGGGCGATGGACGGCTCGAACAGGCGGGTTTGCAGATGGCCGGTCGAAGCGGTGGCCTTCCAGTCAATGCGGCGGAGCGAGTCGCCGGCCTGGTAATCGCGCGTCCCCATCGGGCGCGCGGGGTCTTCAAAGATCGGCTGGGTGGTTTTGAGCGTTCCCATGGGCGAGCGCGAAGGCAGTTTGACGCTGTTCAGGGGGATGACGCGGGGGTAGACCGTCAGATAATCACTGCCGCCCTCACTGCTGCGCTCAGATGACAGGCCCAACAGATCGCCAGAGGTGACGTGAAGCGGGCCGATGGCGTAATAGCCGCGCTTGCGCGCCTTCAGGGTGTAGCGCAGGCGCGTTTTCTGGCGCGGGCCTAACGAGATGACCTGCTGGAAGGTTTTCACCTCGGCCAGTTCGAGGGGGTAATAATCCTGTACGCGAAGCCATACCGCTGGCAGAAAACTGCGGTTTTCGACCTCCACCTGCACCGAGATGGTCTCGCCGGGGAAGACTTTGGCGTCGAATTGGCGGTGAAAGCGAATGCGGCTAACGACCTGACTGCTCCACCAGCGCCCGGCCACCAGCGACCCCACGAACAGGTACAGCAAGATCACCACAAAAGTTTCGCGGGTCAGCACCGCGAGAAGCATTAACGCCACCAGAAAGGCGGTAAAGGCGTCGCCCATGGCCGTCCCCTAGTCCTGCTCCAGCTTGCCGAGCTCCAGGGGCGTTTTTTCGAGGATATCGGCCAGCACGCCCTGGGGGGTGCGCCCGCGCAGTTGGGCTTCTGGCGCAATCAGCAGGCGGTGGGTCAGGATGAGGGGGGCGAGGGCTTGAATGTCATCAGGGATGACGTGATCGCGCCCGCGAATGGCGGCCAGAGCCTGGGCGGCTTTGAAGAGGGCCAGGGTGGCGCGCGGGCTGGCTCCCAGAGCCAGGTCGGGGTGGGCGCGGGTGGCCGTGACCAGCCGGACGATGTAATCTTGCAGGCTGTCTTCTACGTAGATTTCCCAAATCTGGCGCTGGAGTTCGATCAGTTGGGCGGCGGCGGCGACTGACTGGAGCTGGTTGATGGGATGTTCGCGGCGCAGGTGGTTGAGCAGTACGCGCTCATCGGCGGGGGTGGGGTAGCCGATGGACAGGCGCATTAAAAAGCGGTCTAACTGCGCTTCGGGCAGTGGGAAGGTCCCTTCGTATTCGATGGGGTTCTGGGTCGCCAGTACCAAAAAGGGGCGCGGCAGTGGGTAGGTGACGCCGTCTACCGTCACCTGCTGTTCCTGCATGGCTTCAAGCAGGGCCGACTGCGTGCGCGGCGTGGCGCGGTTGATTTCATCCACCAACAGCACGTTGACGAACACCGGTCCGGGGCGGAACTCAAAGCGGCCGTTCTGCTGGTTAAAAACTGATACCCCCGTAACGTCGTTGGGAAGCAGGTCGGGCGTGCACTGTAAGCGTTGGAACTGCCCGCTTAAGCTGACGGCCAGCGAGCGGGCCAACATGGTCTTGCCGACCCCCGGCACGTCCTCTAGCAGGACGTGGCCTTCGCAGCACATGGCGACCATCAGCATTTCAATCGCCGGGCGCTTGCCAACGATGACTTTTTCAACATTATCCATGACGCGCGTCACAAAATCCTGGATTGCAGACATGATTTACCTCTGGAGCCGGTAAGAGCGGGAGCGCACGAAGGGCGCAAAGGGTTGTGAAAATAATTATACATTCAACCGGTTCTCGCCGGGTTCAGGGCGGGGGAGGGGCGCGGAGATGAAGCGGGGGGGAGCTGTCAACGGATTAAGCCCATTCTTATGGGCCGCCCATTCCGATGGGCCGGGAACAGATTGAACGGATTGAACGGATTATGGGCGTAGGGGCGGGGTCTCCCCGCCCGCGCAGGTTGGGGGGGCGATTAGGAATGCGGGTTGGGAGACCCAACCCCTACATCCCTGCTCAGGACGTGAAAGCCCCTGCGGGGCTGAAGCGGGGGGAGCTGTCAACGGATTAAGCCCATTCTTATGGGCCGCCCATTCCGATGGGCCGGGAACAGATTGAACGGATTGAACGGATTATGGACGTAGGGGCGGGGTCTCCCCGCCCGCGCAGGTTGGGGGGAGCTGTCAACGGTAAGCCCATTCTTATGGGCCGCCCATTCCGATGGGCCGGGAACAGATTGAACGGATTATGGACGTAGGGGCGAAAACGCGCGGGGCTAAAGCCCCTGCTCAGGACGTGAAAGCCCCTGCGGGGCTGAGGATGAGAACCCCGTGAGGGGTTTTTCAGGTGCTGAGGCGGGGGTTTCAACCCCCGCCGAAATCCCGCGCGGGTGGGGACGAAAACGCGGGGCTAAAGCCCCTGCTCAGGACGTGGAAGCCCCTGCGGGGCTGAGGATGAGAACCCCGCGAGGGGTTTGCAGGCGCTGAGGCGGGGGTTCCCCGCCGGACGCCGAACCCGACCTGCAAGAAATCCGTTCAATCTGTTCCCGAAATCCGTTGACAGCTCTCCCCCGCCCGCGCGGGTGGGGACGAAAACGCGGGGCTAAAGCCCCTGCTCAGGACGTGGAAGCCCCTGCGGGGCTGAGGATGAGAACCCCGTGAGGGGTTTGCAGGTTCTGAGGCGGGGGTTCCCCGCCGGACGCCGAACCCGACCTGCAAGAAATCCGTTCAATCCGCTCCCGAAATCCGTTGACAGCTCTCCCCCGCC
>DAOUAC010000091.1:0-43117 GCA_034434155.1 Anaerolineaceae bacterium | reverse complement strand
ATCCTTGCCACATCGCCCAACGCAGGATGGGCGCATCTGCCATCATCTCAGCAGCCTGCGCAGTGACGATTAAACTGGCGGAAAGATTCCCGCTATCCACCGTCGAAACGTAACGGGGATGCAGCGGCTGGAGCGTCTGGGTATCGTACCAATTCAGAAAATGCCCACGAAACCGCTCCAGCCCTATCATTGTATCTAAAGTGGCAGCCAACCGGGCTGAGAGGCCAATCAGGTCCAGGTACCCCAGGTCGTAGGCCGCCAGGGTTGAATTGAGGAATAAACCGATATTGGTCGGTGAGGTGCGGTGCGCAACGACACCTACCGGCGCTTCCTGAAAGTGGTCTGGTGGCAGCCAGTGATCTTCTGGGCCAACAAAACGCTCAAAGAACGACCAGGTGCGTCGTGCTAAACGCCGTAGCAAGGCCGTTTGTTCAGGTGTAATATCGCGTTTGGCGACCGGGATGGGTTGGTTGATCCTGTGTGCAATGAAAGGCGCAGCCATCCACAACCCCAGCACCGGAGCCGTAATCGCCAGCGCCCTCGGCGAAAGCCACAGCAGTGCAGCACCTAACCCTACCCCTAGAATTGTCTGGGCGCCCAAGGTATCTCGGGCCAGGTTCCCGTGCTTGTGATTCAACAGGCGCACGGTATGAGCGGCGGTCGTCCATTGCAGCAGGTTGCGGCGCGTCACCAGCAACCGGCACAGAGTAGTCAAGATGGCATCTAGCGCCTCATAAGCCTCATAGGGTAAAAAGGCAATTGCCAACAGCCAACGCAAGAAATCCGCCTTGATCGAATGAATTACGAAGACGCTTTTCTCACCAAACAGGGTGTGCTGTGCTCCACGCGCCAGCCCCGTAAGCAACGGAATACCCAAAGTCAACAGCAGACCGGCTACCCACAGCCATGCCAGTTCAGGCCGCCAGAACACCCCTACCCCCAGCATTCCCAGCAGGGCGGCAGGCACCAGCGAGCGCCTCAGGTTGTCAAATATCTTCCACCGATCGATGGCAGAGAAGCGTACCCCGAAATGGCGAGAGAACAAGAACCAGGGCAGTAGTTGCCAATCCCCCCGCACCCAACGCCGCTGGCGCTGTACCTGGGCAAAATAGGTAGGCGGGTAATCTTCCACCATCGTAATATCTGTTACCAACCCCGCCCGGCCCATCAGGCCTTCTAATAAATCATGCGAAAGCAACATATTGTTGGGGATGTGCCCCGCAACACTGCGATCAAAGGCGGCCACGTCATATAGGCCCTTGCCCACGAAGATGCCTTCACCAAACAAATCCTGGTACACATCCGAGACAGCCCGGGTGTACAAATCGAGACCGGTATCGCCCGCGAAAATGCGCGTGAACCTGGTTTGAGTGGCGCTCCGAGGACTGATCTCGATTCGTGGCTGCAACACAGTATAACCAGATACAACCTGACCAGTGATGGGGTCAAAAACAGCCTGATTGAGCGGGTGCGCCAGGGTTCCCACCATGCGGCGTGCCGCCCCACGCGGCAGAAGCGTGTCGGCATCTAACGTCAATACGAAGCGGATGGACTGCAGCAAGGACAGGTCCCCGGCGCAGTGGGAGAACGAGTCTAAGCTGCCTCTTCCAAGCAGGATTTGATTCAGTTGGTGCAGTTTCCCGCGCTTGCGCTCCCAACCCATCCAGACTCCCTCACTGGCGTTCCATTGGCGAGGCCGGTGAAAAACAAAAAATGGCCGCGCGCCGTTGGGCCGCGTATAGCGGGCATTCAGAGCATTTATCCCCGCTATAACCCGCTCGACCAGCGCAGCATCTTCAGGCATCTTCTCATGGTCTGCATCGCCAAAGTCGCTCAGCAGGGCATAATACAGCCCCGGTTCTGGATTGCGCAGATAATGCATTTCGATGCGTTGTAACAGTGAATCCACTTCTTCGGCGTGTGTGATCAGCACTGGGATCACCACCAGGGTGTGATACGACTCGGGAATAGCCTCGCGAAACGACAGCTTGGGTAAAACGCGCGGGGGGGTAAACAGCGTTACCAGCCAGTTCACCAGGCTGGTAGCAATGGTTAATGCGGGAAGAATCACCAACCCTGAGACGCCCAGGGCAGACAGCGTGCTCTCTGTTCCCGCCAGTCCAAGCGCCAGCGCTACCCATACGGCGGTCAGGGCCAGTATACTGCCCAAGTATAGGGCGCTGTTATGCCGCGCGGCCCAACGCCGCACCGCCAGCATGCCGCGCGGGCGATGCCCAATCTGCGCTTCCAGCGCGGCGCGGCCCTGATCGAGCAGTACATACCCCACATGGGTCTGGCGCTCCACTGCTGCGCTTCCATCGGATGCGCGTGTAGCGCGCGCCAGTTCTACAGCCAGGCGCGCCAGTTCGTTTTCACCACGTCCAGTGGCAAAGGCCAGCGCTTCAATTTCTTTGCGGTACAGATCATGCGACCGAAAGTCCATCTGCGCATACACCCCCGCAGGGTCTTGCCGCAGAGTCTTCTCCACCTGACTGACACTTTCAAAAAAGTCGTTCCAATCCTGCTCTGAGATGGCGCGCAGACTCAGGATCGCATTGGCAATCATGCTGGTTGCATCCGTGACGCCGTTGGGTTCTGCTTGCCCCTTCACGGCCAGGGTCATGTTCGAAGTGGGCAGCGGGCGGCTGGGATACAACCGCCCGGTCAGATTTTGTTCCAACGCAAGAGCCAGAGCCTCAATTAAGCCAATACGCAGAAAGGTCGGAACGGCCCACAATTCTCCCATCGTCAGCGGCACACGCTCTTGAAACTGGATCAAAATATTTTGCAACGCTGTGACATTGAGCAGCAGGTTCTGGCGCACCAGCACTTCTTTGACCACAGCGTCAATGCGCGCAAATCCGGCGCGCGGCCCCTGCACCAACTTGGGTAGTTGCGCATAATACCCAGCCGGCAAATCTTCGGCAATCTGGCGCTGGGCCTGGCGAATAATGTAATCATTGTCCAACACCCATTCCGAAGCATAAGTCAGAGGCAGTTCTTCGCGTGAGGCATCGCGGAAGTAGTCATGGGCTTCAGTCAGCCACCGTCCAAACGTTTCCAGATCACCAGTAATGGGATTTCCCACCTTGTGCGAACGAGCGGGGCCGTATTGGTCTGCCAGCCAGTTGACAAAGTCATCACTTCTCGGTTCTGATGCCATTTCATCCGTGCCGTGTTCGATGGAATGTACCTGCGCCATGCTCAGCGTTTCCCATACCTTTCGGCGGCGACTTCCGCCGCCGAGGGCCGCACTTGCGAAAGCGGCACATCCTGGATCACCAGAACGTTCTTCGTTCCGTATTCAAGATAATTGCGCGTGATGCTGCCGTAGGGGTAACTGGTTCCGCCCGTCTGGCCGTGTGCGCACAAGATCACCAGGTCCGCGTTTTCCTTTTCTGCCAGATCATGGAGGCCCGCTACCACGTTATTCTGTTCCACAATGCGAATTTCACAAGCTCCAGGAATCCGCTGACGCATTTCATATAAGTAATTCTCGACCGCCGTCCGGGTAATCTGCATGAATCGTTCGATCAGTTGATGAACCTCTTCCGGGTAGGGCATTGGGAGCGGCAGATTGGGCGGAGCGATCACCGCCCCCATAATCACAACAGTGGTAGACTCGCCGTCCTGAGCCATCGCCAGGTTTGTAGCCGCTGGAAGGGCGCATTCAGCTCGTCGCGAGGAATCGATCGGCAGCAAAATACGCCGATAGAGGAACGGGAGATGAGCTGCTGTGCTCATCGTCATCCTTGCCGCAGAGGTTCCCGGATTGGCAGTGTACTCACTGGAGGAAGCGGCCTCTGTGGTCTGCCCGCGCTCAGCGGGTCCTCCCGCCTCAGTCGCCCCGTGATAGGCACGCACCAGCAGCACTGGCAGGTAGATTTTGTCAAGCACTTTGGATACCACGCTGCTGATATTCCACCGGCTTAACCCACTGGCCCCGTGCGAATTCAGTACCACCAATTCGAATCCTTCGCTTTGAGCAAAGCTGACAATATTTTCTGGCGCGTTTCCTTCACGCAAGGCATAGGTCGTTGAAATCCCCATCCGTTCCAATTGGGCGGCGACAGCCTGCAAATACATCTCGGCCTGCGCCTTCAAAATTTGCCAATCCAACGGTTCAACGGCGTGTTGACCCTCCTGGTAAGGGGCCGGGTCTAGTATCTGCAACAAGGTAATCCTGCCCCCAAATATCCGCGCAAACTGCGCAGCATGAATGATGACCCCCTCAGCGAGCAGAGATCCATCCAATGGGACAAGGATTCGATTAAACACGTTGACCTCCTGATCAGAGCAAAACCAATCGCAAAAAATGATTTATCTGGTCAGATTACTGGATGGTAAAACACACCACAATCCATAGAATCCCTCTGATCACCTCAGGGTTATTCCTATCCGTGAGAATTGTCCGGGGTGCAACGATATCTGTTGAAGATGATGCGAATATCATCGGCGACTTCGGCCTGCATTTCTTTGCGCGGCACATACGCCTGGGGGTTCTGCTGGAGGTGGAACCGGCAGCGCTGTCAGAGAATGCCGCCGAACCGCGTAGTGGGGTCCGCGGCCATCCGGCCTGACGTTCCAACAAGGTGAGCTAACCATGCCAGCCCGGGAAATTGCTGCCGGACTTGTGCGGCAGATGGAAAATCTGGAGTAGGATTAAGAATGGCTCCGGTTTCCTCAACTCTTGAAAATATCAAAAAGGAATGTCGCCGCAAATGAATACCATCGAGGTCGAAATCTCACATGGAAAGATCCGAGGGATCCGAGAAGAAGGCGTCAATATCTTCAAAGGAATCCCGTACGCTGGTCGCGTTTCAGGGGACAGGCGGTTTCGCCGCCCCGCGGAACTCGAACCCTGGTCGGGCGTGCGAGATACAGTGCAGTTAGGCGCTCCCGCGATTCAACCTTCCAGACAGAACGAACCTGAACCAGCAGAAGATTGCCTGTTCTTAAACGTATGGACTCCTGCGAATGACCACCAGAAACGCCCGGTGATGTTCTACAATCACGGCGGGGGGTTTGTCATCGGCTCTGGCGGCACAGCGATACAAGATGGATCGAACCTGGCGCGCAACTTTGACGTGGTAGTGGTGCAAACCAATCACCGCCTGGGCCTGTTGGGTTTTCTCTATCTCGATGAGATCGCCGGCCCAGAATACGAAGGCTCTGGGAATCAGGGCCTTCTGGATATTGTTGCGGGGTTGAAATGGGTCCATGAGAACATTGCCGCATTTGGCGGAGATCCCGACAATGTGATGATCTTTGGCGAGTCGGGGGGTGGCGCTAAAACATCCTGCCTGTGTGCCATGCCAGAGGCAGCGCCCTATTTCAACAAAGCGTCAATTGAGAGCGGTCCTGGCGTGCGGATGAACACGCGCGAGATGGCGGCGCGGACGACATCCTGGGTGCTGAAAGAGCTCAATCTTGCTCCGCAGGATTGGCGTAAACTGTTGGAAGTGCCGGCTGCCGAGCTGCTGCGGATTCAATATAACCTGCCGTTTGTTCCCCCGTTCCAAAGCAAGCGCGCCTCGCCTAGCGCCGTTCCGATGGGCTTTGGGCCGGTTGTTGATGGCGTGACCCTCCCAGCCCATCCCTTTGACCCAGAAGCGCCCGCGATTTCTCGCAACAAACCGCTGATGACCGGCTGGAATGAGGATGAATACACCTTCTTCGCCTGGGAACGGAAAGATACCAGCGCATTCTTGTTAGATTTTACCGGCCTGGAGGCTAAGTTAACCGAGCAGTACGGCTCCGATGCCCACCGGATTATGGAAACTTACCGCCTGGCGATGCCCAACGCCTCGGCGCCGGAAATCTATGTTGCCATTGCCTCGATGACGATGATGGGGTTGGGGTCAGTAGAGATTGCCGAGAAAAAAGCGGCGCAGCAAGGCGCGCCCGTCTACCTGTATCAATTCGGGTATAAGTCCGAGGCAAAAATCCCGGGAACGGATTATCCGTTGGGAACCCCACATGCCATGGACATTACTTTTAAATTCAACAACGAAACTCTGGAGAACGGTGGCCGGTATTTATCTGGAAACCGTCCGGAGCGTGTGATCGCCTCGCATCATATGGCGGAACTGTGGACCACCTTTGCCCGCACCGGCAAACCTGCGGCGGTTGGCGTGCCGGAATGGCCGGCGTATAATTTCAAAGACCGGCCATCCATGCGAATTGATACCACCTGCGAGGTGATCCACCATCGCTACAGTATGGAACTGGCTCTGTGGCGGTCCATTGGTTACCTGTGCAGCGAAGAAAGATAGCTACACATTCGTTAAACGGCAAAGTCCACAAAAGGTAGGGTTCTATGCGCGTTTTACTCGATTATAACCCCCTGGCTCCCAGCAATCTGGCCCCGTCTGATTTCCAGGCGGCATTTCGCGCCCGTCCGGCCTGGATAACACCGCCAGCGGCAGGGCTTGCGCCCAGTGTGACCGCTTATCGGCTGCGGTTTGATCTGCCAGAAACGGCCGTGATCCGCGCGCACGTGAGCGCGGATGAGCGCTACCAATTGTTTTTGGACGGGGAGCGGGTGGGGCGCGGGCCAGAGCGGGGTTCCGATCGGATCTGGTTCTTTGAAACCTATGACCTGGATCTTTCCGCAGGGCCGCACCTGCTCACGGCGTTGGTCTGGCAGTTGGGGGACATCGGCCCGCTGGCGCAAATTGGCCTGGCGGGTGGTTTTCTGCTGGAGGCCGAAGGCCCGTTTGGCGAACTGATCTCCACCCGAACCGCAGTTTGGGAAACCCGGCCGGTGGATGGAATCAGTTTCAGTAAACCGCAACTGCCTGGGATGGGAACGGCCTGGTTTGTCGAACCAATTCAGACGACGGATGGCTCGGCTTACCCCTGGGGGGTTGAAAAGGGCGAGGGGCAGGGTTGGATGCCCGCTGCAGCACGGCGGGAGGATGTTGCTTTTCCCTTTGGGATCCAGGCCGAACACGTGCTCCATCCGGCCATGCTGCCGGCCCAAATGGCCGCCAGAAGGCAGGGGGGGCGGGTCCGCCATGTTGCTGAAGGGATCTGGCGTGACGAACAGTCGGTTCAGGTGGATGCAAGCGCCAACTTGACTGCCGAAGGAGCGGCCTGGCAAGCGCTGTTCGATGGAATTGCGCCGCTGGTCGTCCCACCCCGAACCCGTCGTCAGATCATCCTCGACCTGGAAGATTATGTTTGTGCCTACCCACAGATTCTGCTTTCCGGCGGCGCGGGCAGCCGGGTGACGATTGGCTGGGCCGAAGCACTCCATCTAGATGCATCTGGACACGCCAAAGGGCCGCGTGACGAGATTGCAGGCCGCACGTTTATCGCTTTGTGCCGCGATGTGGTCATCGCAGATGGCGGTGAAAAGCGTCTGTTTGAGCCGTTATGGTGGCGGGCCGGACGTTTCATCGAACTGCTGGTCGAGAGCGGAGACGAGCCTTTAACCGTTGAAGCATTTCACCTGCTTGAGACGCGCTATCCTCTGGAAATGGAGAGCCGTTTCAACAGCAGTGATGAACAACTGAACGCGGTAACGCCCGTGGCACTGCGCGGACTGCAAATGTGTGCGCATGAAACTTACATGGATTGCCCTTACTACGAGCAGATGATGTATGTGGGTGATTCGAGGTTGGAAGCGCTGACCACCTACGCGATCAGCGCGGACAGCCGACTGCCGAGAAAAGCGATCCATCTGTTTGGCCTCTCGCGTCTGCCGGACGGGTTGACCCAGGCGCGCTATCCGGGTCGGGATGTGCAGATCATCCCGCCGTTCTCGTTGTGGTGGATCGGGATGGTGTACGACTATGCCTTATGGCGTGGGGACCGTGCGTTTATCGCTGGGCTGCTGCCGGGCGTGCGCGCAGTGTTGGATGGTTTTATGGCGAACGTCCAATCCAACTATCTATTGCGCGCCCCCCAGGGTTGGAACTTCTCGGACTGGGTTGCCGATTGGCCGCTGGGCGTGCCGCCGGATGGCTTTGACGGCTTTAGCGGCCTGCTTAATTGGCATCTGGTATACACCTTAGGGCTGGCTGTCAGCCTGGAAGAATGGGCCGGAGAAGGACTCTTAGCGCAGCGATGGCAGGGCCTACGGGACCGGATTGCCAATGCTGTGAAAGCGGCCTTTTGGAATGAACCGCGCGGCTTGTTTGCAGACGACCTTGCGCACACGCGCTTTTCTGAGCATACCCAATGCCTGGCTCTGCTTTCTGGTGTGTTGGATGGCGAACAACGCCGCCTGACGGGACAGAACTTGCTTAACAGCCCCGATTTGACGCGCACTACGATTTACTTCAACCACTACTTGTTCGAGACTTACCGCCTGCTCGAACAGCCTGGAGCATTCTTCGATCGCATGCGGCTCTGGTTTGATCTGCCAGCGCAGGGCTTCAAAACGACGCCAGAACAGCCCGAACCGACTCGCTCTGATTGCCATGGGTGGGGGGCACACCCCCTTTACCACGACTTTGCCAGTCTGCTAGGCATCCAGCCAGCTTCATTCGGTTTTGAGCGCGTAGAGATCGCCCCTATGCCAGGCCACCTGAAGACCTTGTCGGGAACCATGCCCCACCCGCGCGGGCAGATTGATGCGGTCTTCGAATTTGAGGCGGGTCATGTCCGCGGCAGTGTATCACTGCCGGCAGGCATCTATGGCACATTTCGCTTTGCTGGAAAAACCGTGAACCTACAGCCGGGGGCTCAGTCCATCGCTCTTTGATGGACCATCGCAACCCACGCGCATCGGTCAACCCACCGCAGCAGCACCGCATCCTTCTTTGAACATTCAACCGTCCGGTATTCCCGATGTCATAGGGGCAGGCCCCTATGACATCGGGAAGTTGGAAATGATGGTCTTCTAACGAATGACGCGCAGGGAGAATACCTGGCGTCTGATCAGGGCGGTTTTTCCTTTGACGGCTGGACTGTGTATGGCCCACCGTTCTGTGCCGGTTATTTTTGAATCGATGGGAGAGGGGAAATGAATCAATTCAACAGGTATTCCACAAGGTTTGCTGGCGTGATGCTGATCATTGGCCCGCTGCTGCTGATGTGTGCCGCGGTGCTGGCCGCTGCGGGGCGGGTGGTAGACCGCGCTCAGGCGATCATCCAGGCGCGCCAGGCCGGGATAGGCGAATAAGGAGGAGAACGATGCACAGAATTGGCTTAACAATCATGATGATCGTCAGCATTTGTGCTTTTATGCCTCTGCACGGCCTGGATCTGGCCAGGGGCCAAATGCAATGGAATGGGGAGTCACGACTATCAGTCAATCAGACTGCGCTGGATGCCTATATCGAGAAGCAGATGCGGGAATTGAAGATTCCAGGGCTGGCATTAGCCATTGTGCGCGGTGATCAAATCGAGTACATGCGGGGGTATGGCGTGGCCGACGATACCGGTCGCCCAATGACCCCCGCAACGCCGCTTCTGATTGCCTCGTTGAGCAAGTCGTTCACGGCACTGGGCGTGATGCAACTGGTCGAAGCGGGGAGAATAGATCTGGAAGCCCCGGTTCAAACCTACCTGCCCTGGTTCCAGGTGGCAGATAAAGAAGCTTCCGCACGGATCACAATCCGCCATCTTCTCAACCACACCAGCGGGTTTTCAGAACTGGAAGGAGCCTTAAGGAACCTGGACCGGAACCTGGCAGAAGATGCGCTGGAAATGAGCGTGCGTGCTTTATCCGATACTCAATTGGCCGCCGCTCCAGGGGAACGATATGAATATTCCAACACCAATTACGATATTCTAGGACTTCTCATCCAAACCGTTAGCGGAATCTCATACGAGACTTATATCGAGGACAATATCTTTGCTCCGCTCCAGATGTGGAACTCGTATACCTCATTAGAAAAAGCCCGCGCCGGTTCATTATCAACCGGATATATCTCTTTCTTCGGTCTGACGACCAATTACGACCGCTTCATGCCCTATTCGCGCACAGTGGTCCCGTCAGCAGGGTTATTCTCCAGCGCGGAAGATATGGCACAGTATCTTTTGGTTCACCTGAATGAAGGCCGTCATACCGGACGATCTGCCGTTCTCTCTCCAACCGGCATGGCCGAACTGCATGCTCCGGGGGTAATCATTAACGGTGCAGTCAAATATGCCATGGGCTGGATTACCTGGCCGTTTCCACAACTGACTGCTGCGAACGGCACCAACGGTGATGTGCCATTCGCGCTGTCTCACGGCGGAGAAGGGGCCAACTTCCGATCGCTGATGGTCATGGTTCCCGACCTGCAGCTTGGCGTGGTCGTTTTGATAAACAAGATTGATCACCGCCGGGGAGAGGCATATGATTATATCGCCTGGAATACAGTCTTACTGGCTGCCGGGCTGAAGCCAGAAATGGTGCCGGGCAGTCCGGATTTTCTTGTCCGCTATGGTCAGGTGGCTGGATTGGTTTTGATTGTGCTGCTGGCAGGCAGTTTTATCTGGTCGGTGCGTCTACTATTCCGGCGGACACTTGACTTCACTCCGAGGACAATTCTTGCCTTTGCGATCTTACTGCTGCTTGATCTGGTCATTGCCGGATACATCTTGTTTGTCGAAATGTCACCTTCTGAAACAACACTATTATTGACCTTCACCTATTTCCTTGAAACCGGCGTCATATACATCATTATCCTGATTTTGACCCTGGGCTGGGGCTTCCTGCGCACGGTTTTATTACTGATGCGGCTGTCCAAGAAGGGGGCATAGGTCAGACGGTTCAAATGAACGAAATAGTGGTCATCAGGCTGGATCAAGCGACGACAGCCTGGTTTACTGCGGTCCCCACTCGCAAAGGCGCGCCCACAACCGGCGCGGCGTAGTCTTTACAGCAGGCACGGCGAGATTTTCCGGTCCGTAATCTCTCCACGGCAATTCATTCTCAATCCCAATGTGAAGCACACCGTACATAAGGCGCGTTTGGCCCCAGCGATACTATAAGGGCTCAACGGACCGCTTTACATGGCACCAAATGAAGAAAAGGCTGGTCAGGGCGAGTGCCCCCAGGCCAATGCTCGACGCTTCTGCGCCAGGAAAGATGTGTTTAACAGTCGGCCAGCGAATAAAAAATGGCGCTGATAGGGCATGGATTTTCAGGCTATACCAGATTTAAACAGATTCACTGTAAACGCTGAGAGATTATCCTATTCCAAACACCTCTGGGTAATTGCAAATTTGCTCTTCCAGATCACGGTCATAACGGATGACGATAACCCGATAGCCACGCTTTAATAATTCGTTACGGATGCGATCATCTTCCAACCGTTGAGCCGGTTCATCATGTATACTGCCATCGCAGAAGACACAAATATTGGGCTCGTAGAAGAAATCGGGGACACAACGAGGTTCGGAGATAGACCGCTGGGCATCATCAGGCAACCGGTATTGATGCGTAGAAAGCACATCTAGGAACCGACGCTCTAATGCAGAACGCGAGTCGGTGAGTGAGCGCAGCCACTCCAGATGCTCGGAATAGGTCCGCCCGGCTTTGCGCGGCAGGACAGAACTTCTGGCAAGTTCTAACAGAACTTCACGCACCAGGCGGCGATCGAGGTAAATGGCTTCTAATTGATTGCTATAACTCATTAAACACTCATAACAGGCGGCAACGCAGTCGGGTTTTTGGTCTTGCCCGCTTTCGTCATAATGAATACGTTCCAGTGCGGCACGAGCGACTTGGGCTAAAGCGTTGGGTTCTTCAATGAGACGGCGTAAAACACCACTGCCGCCCTCAGAAGTCTCATAGAATAAAAGGGAACGGTGTTCGTCTCTGCCAACGCTCTCAGCCGCAAGTTCGTTTTCTTCTAACTGATACACCTGCTCCAAACCCCGCTGTAAGGCAACACGTAAGGTGATTTCAAATTCATGCCGCTGAAACAGTTCCGGATCGGTCGGTCGGAGTAAGAGCAGGTTTTGGGTATCTTGCACACTCAGGCTTAAAGTCTGCACCCGGCGGTGACGGTTCTGGACAGGTGGTTGGGTGTTATCACTCACCATCTCACCGCTGTCCAAATCCACCCGAAAACCTTTGGCGTCTTGAGAGCGCCAGCCGTGATTAACTCGAAGAAGCGTTGCCGAAGGCCCGTAGGTGAGTTGAAAGCGCGGGGCGTCGGCTTCTTCCGTTCTTCTCTGCCATTCACCCTGAGAGACGGGGGCAAACTGGTAGAAAGTTTCAATAATATATCCGCGGCGGCGGCGTTCCTCTTCGTCAGAGGTAATGCGCTCAACACGGCGGGTTTTGACGTTAGGCATGTCAAGTAATTCAGCGGTCAGGCTGTTATCGGCGTTGAAGCGAGTATTACAAGCCGGACACAAATCTAAATCTGGAGCGCAAAACGATCCGCACGTATAGCACAAGCGCATCTTCCGGCGGCGCTCTTCCAAGCCGCCTGGGGGTGATTGGAAGCCGTAAATTTCCCAGCGAGCGCCTTCATGATACAGGTAATTGCCCGGGGCAAATTCACGCAAAGCCAGAAAACGGGCACGGGGAATGAACTCCCCGTTACTGCGCGGTACCCAGGCGCGCACGGGAAGAGCAGGGAAGTTGTATCCGGGCAGGAATCCCTCGCTTGCCAGGTAGCGGTAGGGGTAGAAATCACTTTCTTCGCGAGTGGTCTCAATTTGCAAAAGCAGATTGCGCTGGCGGACGGCTTCCTGCTGAAGTCTGCTGGCTTCTTGCTGATCTTCAGCCCGGCGAGCGCGTAAAAGTGCAGACTGGGCTTCCATTAACTGACGCGTAGCCGCACGATAGAGTTCGCGCCACCGGTCAAAAGCGTGATCAAATTTTTGGGGCGCATCCTCAAGGACCCGGTCGAGCCAGGCATCAGAGAACCAGGGCGCAGACCCTAAAAGAGCTTCGTCTGCCTTCAAGGCGCGGCGCATCCGTTCCCGTAGATATTGAAGCGTGGACTTACTCAACTGGATGGCAGACTGCACTTCCTGCCGCAAAGGTAAATCGTCACTCTCAACATCAAGTACCCCTTCAATAGACTGGCGCATGTTCAGGCGCACTTCACCCAGCCAGAGAGCATGTAGATGAGCACGGATGAGGTTTTCGTTGGTGAGGTCCAGTTTGGGAGCGCGCACACTCCCAGCCACCATTTCCTGGCGGTTGCGGAAGAAGTACTGGTCATGCGGGTTGAGGGCTCCGCAGTAGGTAAAGATCAGCCCCGCCTGACCCTGCCGCCCGGCACGTCCACTGCGCTGGGCATAGTTGGCGGGCGTGGGCGGCACATTGCGCATGTGGACAATGTCTAAATCGGCAATATCAATGCCCAGTTCCATCGTGGGCGAACAGACCAGATAGGGCAAACGTCTGCCCAGTTCGCTCTCTTTAGAGGTATCTTTGTCTTCCCAGCGGAAGCGGCGCTCGCGTTTTTCGCGTTCGCCAGGCGCAACCACCTGCGCCGTGTGTTCACGGGCTTCCAGCCCAGCAAGGTCGGCGGCAGATTCCTGGTAAAAGCGCTGGAAGAATGCATTGACCGGTCGAGAGTTGTTCACATAGATTTCGGCGGCTGCACGGCGGGTGTACAGCGGGTCGGGTTGAGGGGGCGTACCGCCGCCAGCCTTCCAGATCAAACAAGACACATCCAATTGGAAACGCTGATGATCCTGGATGGGGTCCATTCGCACCAGGAAACCCTGCCGTACCAACAAGTTGAGCAAGAATTCAATCAGCGAGCGGTATTCACTGGTAGAAATTTGCAGAGTCTTAATCAGATAGCGTCCTAAGGTACTGCGCTCCCCCAGGCTCTTCCCCTTCACGAAATTGTCGGCTTTACCCCGCAGAAAGAAATACTCTCCGGGGTTGAGTTCCTGACCATCGAGATCCAGGCCCCAGAATTCGTTGAGGTTCTGCTCACAGCGGCGCCGCAGTTGACTTTGCGTTTGCTCCTCAAAAATCCTGGCATTGAGCGTGCGGTTGCGGCGGAAATAATCCAGAATCACCCGCATCAGCTTGAACCGCTTTTCCGGTTCCTGCGCAGAAAGAGCAGGGTGACCATTCCAAAGATCTTCCTGCTTACACACTTCTTCGAGACCACGGTACTCGATGAGAAGCAGACCCAGTTCTTCCAAATTGGGCTGAAGTACGCGCCAGCCGCGGCGCAGATCTTCATACAGGCGGTACTCGGTCAGATTCGTGAAGGTATCCCACACAGCTTGCGCGGCTGAAGAAGCAGGATCGAGTTCAGGGTTGCGGGCAATATCGCGAATACGAAAGCTGTTTTTCAACTCTGCCACTACTTCCTGGGCGATAGAGTCATGGGTAAGCGTGCCGTGTTTCTTGAGCGCCGAGACCAGCGCCGAACGCAGAACAGCCAGATGAATGAAGTCGTTGAAATGTCCTGCCTGCAAGGATGCATCCTGGCGGTTATCGGTAAAGGTAAGCAGTTTGTCGCGGGCGGTCTTTGTGCGCGCCGCCTGCCGTAAGAGAGAGACCGCCAGTACCGTGGTGGCGCTGGAACGACCCTCCGTAGACAGAGCCGCCAGTTTACGAAACTCATCTTCTCTGCGGGTGTAATACTCTCCACAGTTCAGGCACAGGCTGAACGGCTGCGGTTGAAACCACATCTTGACCGCATCCGCCGAAGGTGAAGTTGAGAATCCACCGTTCGGGCGCGCCCAAACCGGGTAAGGAATCCGGTCACGATAATCTCTTTTGATGCGCCCATTAGGGTCACGCCATTCATCCGGCAGGTATTCTTCGCTCCAGTCATTTTCGGCGGAAGCCATCATTAAATACCCTGCCTGATAAGTCTCATCCGTCTCGGCATACCCCTGGGGGTGGGGAAGAAATTGATTTTCAATCTTCAATACGTGATAGTAATCCTGACCACACCGGCGGCAAAAACGAATGGGCAGAAAGATGCGCCCTTCGCTTGCCTGTACCTGCCCTTCCAGGGTGAGTTCCCGCCGGGCGGGCGGTTCCAGCGTGGCAAACAACGCCCGCCCTTGCCCAATGAACTGATGCAGTTTGAAAGCAAAGGCGGATCTCTGCCCTTCATCCTGCACTTCTTCGCCGAGGGTCAGCCAGCCGCGCAAGATTTGCCTGCAGGTCTCTTGCGCACAGTGGGTTTGTTCTGCCAGTTGTTTGGCGGCTTCGGGCAGAGAGATGGGAGTCCGGCGTCTGTATCCCCCCTCTGGCTCCGGCTCCAGCCCAAAGGCGTGTTCGATCCAGCGGGAAAGCGGGTGCTTTCGGTATTCTTCCAGAGAGAGCGCGGGCAGATGGTGGGGAGAAAGGACAGCCAAAGCATCGTCCAGTTCCTGCCTGGAAGGCATTCCTCCCTCCGTAAACGGCACAAGCGTTTCTTCAATGACATCGCTCTCGGTGAAGGGGTGTCCAAAGAGACGGGATGCGAAATCTGCCACAACCTGACGGCGCTGTGCCGGCCCAGCACTGCGGTCAGAGACCATCGTTGCCGAAGTGCCTACATGGATGAGGTTTTCACCTGCGGCGCGTTCCTTCAGGCGGCGGATGAGCATGGCAACGTCGGCGCCCTGCCGCCCGCGGTAGGTGTGCAGTTCATCAAAGATCAGAAAACGCATTCCGCCCCCTGCCGCATCCAGAAACCGCTGATCTTCCGGGCGGACGAGCATCAGTTCTGCCATCATGTAGTTGGTTAGCAAAATGTGGGGCGGATGCTGGCGCATGGCCTGGCGGGCTTCATCGCCGGTTTCGCCGGTGTACCTGGCAAAAGTTACAGGAAAGGGTCGTCCGGTGTGGTCTTCGTAGGCTACCTTAAGCGCTTCCAGGGCTTGTAATTGAGAATTGACCAGGGCGTTCATCGGGTAAACAATGAGCGCCAGGGTTTTATCTTTAACCGGATTGCACAGAATGTTTTCTACAATCGGGATGAAATAGGTGAGACTTTTTCCTGAACCGGTGCCGCTGGTGACCACATAGCTTTCGCCGCGGCGGGCTTTCTCAACCGCCTGTTCCTGATGGCGGTACAGGTGGTAAGGGTGCCTCTGCGGGGTGCGGAAAATGCGCGCCGTGTCTGGGTGAAGACTGCCCTGGCGGGCAAGGTCATCTACGCTGGGGCCGCGTTGATAAGAAGGGCTGATCTGCAGAAGGAAGTCGGGCCAGAGATGAGCTTCTTCGTCCAGTGCCTGATCCACAAAGGCGCGGATGCGTTCATCGGCGATGGTTAGAAAGGATCGCACAAAATCGCGGTAATCGTTCAAGACGCTGGTGTGCAGGTCGAAGATGGACATAAGCATACTCCTATGGTGATTCCCACTGCCAATTAATCGGATCCCAGAATCCAACCGCTCTGCCGTTCAAATTTTCGCAGGCGAGTTAATGGTACATTTGAACTCAATGCCTGCTTGCGCAGACGAGTCTCTAAAGCCTGGCGGAAAGCGCCCCCAGTTTCATACCGCATGGGAATGCTCCAGAGCAGCGAGAATCTGGGCCGCAATGTGCCCGCCGCGCTGATGCGCTTCTTCACGAAGCACCGATTCGCTCACCAGGCCGCGCGCTAATGCCTGTTGAATGGCTTGTTGGATCCATTCCTCAGCGACACCAGCGCGAATCAGATCGGTCAGAGTGCGCGGCAGGGTGGTGACGGGAAGCCCAAGCCTGCGGGTAATGTCTTCAGGTCTCAGATGAGCTGTATGAAAGCGTACGTCAGGCAAGCGGCGCGAGGCGGTGCGCGGCACTGTGAGATGGATTGCGGCAGAGAGCAAATCGGTTAGTTCATAAAGCATAAGGGCGGTTTCATGGGAAAAGACGCCTTTTTTGCCCGTGGCAAGCCAGGCAATGAATAAATCGGCGTGAGGCATTTCGGGGAATTGAGCCCAGCGATAGACTCCGCGGCGAATGCGCAGAAAGCGCCCGCTTTTGACGTGGTGAGAAAGCAAAGCTTTGGAGATTCCTGCCCGCTGTGCCTGCTGTGCAGAAAAGTAGCCAGCCTGCTGCTCCGCTATCTCGTAGAGTTTGGTTTTTGCTTCTAATTCGCTCATGTGTGCATAAAGTCAAAAAATGTTTGACTTTATGCACACATTATCGTCTCGGGAATGGGATTTGTCAATTCGTAACCAACCCCAATTTCCGTAAAAAATCCAATCTGGAATTATCCTGGAAAACCACATTATCAAGTTGAACAGGTCTGAGAGGTTCAATTCCTCCAGAAGATTTACGTCAGTATTTTTCGCTCTCCGTTCGGCAAGCAAGGTTTCCATTTCAAGTAAAGCCTCACTGAATTTTCTCAAACTTCACGGTCTTGCCCGGATGCACCTGCTGGACATGATTCTCGCGGTCGAAGCCCAGAACCCGCTTGCCGCAAGCCGCACAGCGGAAGAGGCTGTAAGCATTATCGGCTTCACCCGGTTGGGCTGGCAGTGCATGATTGGCTTGAGGCGGTGCGGGTTTTTGGATGGGCGCAGGGGCTTCTCGTTGACTCTCTGGAACCGTCCTCGGAGAAGAATGAGTGGTTTCGGCTTGCTCATTCTGAGATGCCGATGGCACATGTTTCAGCCTCTCCCACGCTTCCAGCACCAGGCGGCGGGTGCGGTATTCACCGTATTCGCGGATTTCCTTCTCTTTCAGCACGCGGAAGGTCTCGCCGGGGAAATCGCTCTGCGCACAGCGTTCCGCGTAGCCCTGGGCATCCAGCGGGTCATCTACCTCTTCCCAGGGGTCGAGGATATTTTCCAGTTCGCGCGGGGTCAGGTCGGCGGGGTCGAGGATGTAGCGCATCTGCTTGCGGGTCAGCCCGTAGAGACGGGCGAAGTAAGCATCCAATTCGGCACGTAAAACGGCGCGGCGGTCTTCATCCCACTTAAAAGGCGGCAGGGGAATGCCATCCGGTTCAACGGCGATCCATTCGGGCGGATCCCATTCATGACCGCCGCCGGCCGCAGCAGCATTTTCCTCCCACTGCTCAAGGATGGCTTCCTGCAGTTCGGAGTATGCAAGGGCATGAGAGGCATTTTCTGCCGCGCTCAGGATGGTTTGCAGTACCCTTTCCAGATGGTTCAGTACTTCGTGATTCCAGAATCGCAAAACGGTGATGCCCTGATCGTTCAGGAAGGCGGTGCGTTCCGCGTCGTAAGCGCGCTGGTCGTCCGCGGCGTGCTGACCGCCGTCTAATTCCACCGCCAGCCGCTTTTCGGGGCAGTAAAAATCGAGGATCAAGCGCCCAATGGGATGCTGGCGGCGGAACTTTAACCCGCCCAACTGACGGTCGCGCAGAGCACGCCAGAGGATTTGCTCGGCTTCGGTGGCGTTTTTGCGCAGTTCGCGGGCGTGCTGGACGAGTTTATCCCTCACCCCATGCCCCTCTCCCAGGGGAGGTTGACCCCTCACCCCCAGCCCCTCTCCCTGGGGAGGTTGATCCCTCACCCCCAACCCCTCTCCCTTCGGGAGAGGGGAGTTCATTCCCTCGCCCCCTGGGAGAGGGTTAGGGTGAGGGCGCTCTTCTCTCCACACGTCATCGGCCAAGGGCTTGAGATCCCAGGCAGTATAAACCAGTTCCAGCACGCGCGGGACGATGAAGCGCAGATGCTCGGCGGTGTAGGCGGAAGGCGGAAGGACGGGAAGCTGGCGGAGGATGAAAAAGCCCAGCGATGTTCCACCGATTTTCTGGCGAGTTACGAAGTCAAATACTACGCTATTCATGTCAGCGTACCAACAATTTGCCAATATGGCGCTCGCATCAATAGTGACAAGCGGTAATTTATGATTAACTCCCGCCCTGGGCAACAGGCTGAAGATGGCGGTACGCTCGTCAGTGGAGCGGCACACGTCGCGGAATCCCATCAGCCAGCCATGCTTCCAGTTCCCTAAACGGGCCTGCACTTCAGCGGCGCTGACCCAATACCAGGGCAGGGCCACAAAGCGCGGGTCGGCGTGCTGGCGCTCATCCGGTGTGGGCAGGTGGGTGCTAGAGCGGTCGGATACGCCCTCGTAGGTGCCAAAGCGGTGGTCGTAGTGCCAGATCATCTTGGCTTCGTAGAGGGGGAGGTAGGTTTCGGGGAGAGATTGAGCCCTCACCCCCGGCCCCTCTCCCAAGGGGAGAGGGGAGGTGATTTCCCCGCTCCCTGGGTGAGGGAAGTTCATTCCTTCTCCCCCTAAGAGAGGGTTAGGGTGAGGGGGCGCAGGACGGGTGGACATGCTCTCACCCTGCCCAGGGCTTGTATCCCTCACCCCCGGCCCCTCTCCCTGGGGGAGCGGGGAGGTGATTTCCCCGCTCCCTGGGTGAGGGGGGATGATTCCCTCGCCCTTTGGGAGAGGGTGAGGGGAGTTGATTCCCTCTCCCTCTGGGAGAGGGTGAGGGTGAGGGTGAGGGCGAACAAAGCAATTCCCAACCAGCCGATACCCGGCGCGTTCCAACTCTTCCCGCGTGCGGAAGAGGTGAGAGTCGTTGGACATATCGAGCATACGCAAGAAACGCACGCCCCAGGGGTTTGCCCTCACCCCCGGCCCCTCTCCCTGGGGGAGCGGGGAGTCGTTGACCAGCACCGGCACGCGGGCGTAGATGGCGCGGGTCAGGTCGGCGTCCTGGCGGGTGCGGAAGACCGGCAGGGTGCGGGTGTTGGGGTTGATGCGGCGAATATCATCTCGCGTGAGGGTAAAGACGCGGCGCGGGTCACGCAGGTGCTCGACGCGGGTGGAGAAGAAGGAAAGGGTCATGCCTGAATTCCGGCTCAGGCCCTCAGCCTGGCCAGGGCTTTTCTCCCTCACCCCCGGCCCCTCTCCCAGAGGGAGAGGGGAGGTGTTCATGCCCTCGCCCTGTGGGAGAGGGCTAAGGTGAGGTGACCCAGTGCGGGGGGGCATGCTCTCGCTCTGGCCAGGACTTTTCTCCCTCACCCCCAACCCCTCTCCCTCAGGGAGAGGGGAGTTAATTCCCTCGCCCCCTGGGAGAGGGTTAGGGTGAGGGGAGCTCATTCCCTCGCCCCCTGGGAGAGGGTTAGGGTGAGGGGAGTTCATTCCCTCGCCCTTTGGGAGAGGGCCAGGGTGAGGGGAGTTCATTCCCTCGCCCCCTGGGAGAGGGCTAGGGTGAGGGATAAAACCGCCCAGGGTGAGCAGGCAGAATTTGTAACTGCGATGTACACCGGGGAAGATACCTTCGCGGTTCTCAAAGTCGAACAGGCTGACGATTTGCGCTTTTTCCACCAGATCGGCGAAGAAGTACTGATTGGTCGCATCGGTAGCGATGCCGGTAGGCAGGATCACCCCGGCACGCCCCTGCGGGGCAAGCAGAGTGCGGATGCGCTCGGCAAAGACCGAGTAGGTGTTGATATCTCCCCTTCCTGTTAGCGAATATTCCCCAGAGGCGCGCAGGAAGCGGCTGGTGCTTTCGGCAGTGTGGAGGGTGCGGCGGTATTCCTGCCACAGGGCAGGGTTTTCCTGGGGCAGGCGTTCGATCAGCCGTTTGCGGGCGGCGGCGTTGGCGGCACGGGCAATACGGCTGTCGCGGCTGGCGAAGAATTCCTGCTCTTGCAGTTTAATGCGTTCCCACGGCGGGTTACCCAACACCACGTCAAACCCATACCTTCCACCAAAAATTCCCTCTCCCCTTGGGAGAGGGTCAGGGTGAGGGTGCTTTCCCTCTGAGAGAGGGCTGGGGTGAGGGAAAAACACTTCTGGAAACTCCAGCGGCCAGTGGAAGAAGCGCACCTCGCCGGCCAGGGCTTCTGCCTCTGCCAGGGTCTGCGGCGGCACGGGCTGACCGGTCAGGGTGCGGCGGATAGTATCACTGGTGACGACTCTCACCCCTGCCCCCTGGCCCCCTTCCTCTCTCCCGCTCTGGGAGAGGGGGAACGAGGGGGTGAGGAATTGGAAGAAGGCGGCCGTCCACAAGTCACAGGCGGTTTTATGGCGGCGCAGAACGGGGTCATTCCAGCGGGATTGGTAGCGTTCGCGCTTGCGGCGCACCTGTTCAGGCGAGTCATCGGGGATCGAATCGAGTTCCTGCCCCAACTGCGCCAGGCCGTTCAGGTCGAGATCAAAGTTCCAGCCAAAGAGGGTCATTTGCCCCTCGCGCTCAGCTTTGTTTTGGCGCTTGAGGCTGGCGGCCAGTTTGCGATCGTCCCCTTCGAGCGGATTGAAGGCTTCATCGGGCAACCCAGTTTTGAGGACGCTCAAATCGGAGACGCCCACCAGCGAGTCGCCCCACTGAATACGATGTTCCAGGAAGGTGAGCGGCTTGCCTTCAGCATGGCTTTCCAGCCACAGGGCAACGCGCGCCAGTTCAACGGCCAGCGGGTTTTTATCTACCCCGTAGATGCAGTGCGCGACCACTTCACGGATAGAAGCGCGCACCTGTTCGGGGGCGGGTTCGTCTTCCCCTGTGCGCACCCGCGCCAGTTCCCTGCCCAATCGGCGGGCGGCGGCAAGCAGGAAATGCCCGGAACCGCAGGCCGGATCGCACACCTTGATGGATAACAGGGCTTTTTCGCGTGCCTGCTGGGTGGGTTGACCTTTCAGGCGCTCCGCGATGACCGGTTCCAGCGCACTGCGAATCAGTTCATTGACCAATTGAGGGGGAGTATAGTAAGACCCCGTGGATTTGCGCTCTGAGCCGGGAGCGAGTTCGAACTCCAGCCGGCCATTCGGGGAAGGAATCACCGCGGGATGGTAATCGAGCAAACTCTCGTACACCGAGCCGAGTTCTTCGGTATCCAGCGCGGCATAGTTGATGCGGCGCGGCGGGTTGCCGTAGAAAGAAAGAAGCCAGAAAGCGTTCAGCAGGTCATGGTTGGAGATGAGGGCTTCATCTAACTGCTGGTGGGCGAACAATTCACCGTTGAGCGGCGGGACGCCGAGCAGATGAGCCAGTTTCTCGTCCTGGAAAATCTTCCACAGGGCGCGCAGTCCCAGCCACAGGTCGGTATCGTCGGTGTAGGCGGCACGGCTTTCCACCAGGCGGCGCAGGCGGGAGATGCCGTAATAGTTCAGGTAAAGCGGATCACTGCCCATTAACCCGCGCTCTTCCGAAACCAACAGGAAGAGGAAGCGGTACACCAGGCGCAGAAGCTGTTGGTACAGGGCAAGCGAACCCTCGCGCTGTACCCACTGGCGCAGGCCGGCGCTGTTCGGGTGCGCCAGAAAGCCGTTTGCCAGAAGGGTCAGGCACTGCTCCACGCCCTCGCGCAGGTGTTCACGCACCCTGCCGCCCTGCTCGATGGACTGCTGGTAATACTGCTCCAGCAGGCAGGCTTCGGCGCGCCCGTCCATGGGCAGGCGGGTGCGGTGCATTAAGCGGTAGAGCAGGACGAAATCGGCAAAGCGTTCCTGCTCGAACAGCCCTTCGAGGTCGAATTCCAGGTACGCCTGACGGCGCACAAAGGTAGAATCGCGCAAGAGGCGCAGGATGCGCCCGTTGGTGACGATGCCCCACAGGGCTTCACTGCGGTTGAGATATTCCTGCACGAGGGCATGCGGTGAAAGGCGCGGCCTTCCAGAAGGCGCTACCCGCCCCAATTCCTGCCGCCAGCCGACGATATGCACGGGTGCAGGGTGCTGTACAGAGGACGATGAAACCAGCGCGTGAGAAATGGCGAAGGTTAAACCATCCAGTTCAAAGGCACGCGGCTGATATTCCAGATCGTACCCCAGCAGGCGCAGGAAGGGGATCATCCACAAGGTGCGGGTTTCAGAAGTGGCAGTGTTTTCTTCCGGCAAGCCTTCCAGGCGGCTGTGGAAAACCTGCCACAGAGCGCGCGCATCGTGATAGACGGCGGCGATTTCGTTGGTTAAATCGCGCTGTTTGGGCAGGCCAAAATCCTGTGCCTTTTGCCCCGGCAGTTGGTCGTGGAGCAGGTTTTCGAAAAGGTCGGGGCTGAAGAGGCCGCCCTCTACCCGCAGGGAAGGAAAAGCGTTCACTGCGCACCTCCCGCCGGCAGAAGCACCAGCATTCCGAGCAAATCGGGCGGTTCCTGCGGTTCTACAATCAGTTCGCGCACCCTCAACCGCACGGCCTGGCGGATGCGTTTGTGGGCTTCGGTCAGGCCGCGGGCGCGGTTTCTCAGGTGCTGGCGGATGTCGGTTTCCAGCCGGGGATAGGCCTCCAAAGCCCGGGCAAAGACGGCGCGTTTATCCTTCAGATCTATATTGGCATCGGGCTGAGCCTGGGTCAGCAGACGCAGGGCGTCATCTTCCGAGAGCCATTCGACGTTCTCTTTGCCTTTGGATGTGTATCCCATCACGCGCACCTCTTCGGAGAACAGTTCGGGTTGGTTGGGAATTTTGACCAGATAGCGCGCCCGCAGAAGCAGAAGGATGGTGGTCCCGGTCACCGCGCGGGTGGCAATCACCCCGCCGCGGCTGGCATGTGCTTCGCCGTCCTTGCGGGAAAGGGCTTCTTCCAGCAGGAAGCGCGCCAGAGCGGCAACAAAGGGGTGGTTTCGCCCTACAAACCCGGCGCCTTCTGGGGTGGGAGAAACAAAACTGATGCGCCACACGCCGTCTTTTCTCTGAGGCAGGGCAAATTTGACCGCATCAGGCACTTCCGGCGGCAGGTCTTCGGTTTTTAAACGGTATACTTTTGCATTCTTCTCGAGTGTCAGCGTCAATCCCAGGCGTTGAGCGGCATTCTTCACAAAATCTTCTACTGCATGGGGGTCGCCCAGCACAGCGTCAGCAGATTCCAGTTCACGGCGCACTTCTTCGGGCTTCAGAGAGCGCTGGGCAAAGCGCGTGCGGGTGATTTTTTCGCGCTCGGCATCGCGTTCCCACTGACGATGCAATGCAGAGACGCTGTCGGTCATAAAATCAAAGGCGAGTTGTTGTGGGCCGCCGGAGTAGCCGCGCAGGAACAGGGCGTTCAACACCGCTTCCGTGACGCTTTCGCTGTCCTCGGGCACCGGAACGTGAGTTCCCAGGGTGCGGTGAATCTCGCGGGCTTTGTTAAGCAAGACGTCCAGCACTACGCCGTCCACGGGGTTATCGGCGCCAAAATAGCGAATGACTTTGACCTGCGCGGCGGGTTGTCCGTAGCGGTCCACCCTGCCTTCGCGCTGTTCCAGGCGGTTGGGGTTCCACGGCAGGTCGTAGTGGATAGCGGCAGTAAACTTTTCCTGCAGGTTAATGCCTTCCGAGAGGCAGTCGGTAGCTACCAGCACGCGTGGTTTGGCCGCATCTACCTGCTCAATGTAGGCCCGGCGTTCATCATCGGCCTGCCTGCCGGTGATGCAGAGGACCTGCGGGTCAGAACGGATCCTCCCCAGCCGCTTGCGCAGGGCGTCTGCCACGTACTCGGCGGTTGCCACGTAGCGGCACCAGACGATGGGGTGATGCCCTTCATCGAGCAGGTTCTGGACGATGTCTATCACGCCCTCAAGTTTGGCATCCTGCCCTGGCTCCAGCAGAGCTTCTGCATAACGAGATAGTTCACGGAGTTTGCGCCGTTCGGCATCGGGCAAATCGCCTTCGGTCTCTTCAATGGGTTGGGCAGGTTGTTCGTCATCGGTTTGTTCCTGATCCGATTCGAACACCAAACTGCGGAAGACGGTTTCTTTTTCTTCCAGAGAAGGGGTTTCTTCGGTAATCAAGCGGCTTTGGCGGGTTTCCAGCGCCGCCAGGGCCGCTTTCGGGCTGGACATGACACAGCGCAGAAGGGCCAGCGCGCCCCAGTAACGCACCCGCCGCTTGCGCTCTTCCAGGTTTTGTCCTGTGCGAACAATCTCAGCGCAAAAGCTGTAGGTTTTCTCAAAGAGGTTGCGGTAGGCTTTCGAAAGCCGATAGGGGCGGTCTTCGGATAACCGTTGGGGAAAACAGGATTCGTTCTCCCAGTCATGTTCAATGTCCCTGCGGGTGCGCTGGACGAAGTGACGCGCCAGTTCTCTTAATAGATCTTCGCTCAATTGGTTGATTTCCCACTCACCAAAGCGTGGGCTGAGCAGTCCTAACAGGGAGCGGAAAGCCGATTCAATGCCGCTGTGGGGGGTTGCGGTAAGCAGGATGAGATGACGGTCTTTGTTTTTAGCCACCTCACGCAGAAATTCATGCCGCTGCTGCTGGGTTTGGTTCTCCGCCATGGCGGCGC
This sequence comes from Anaerolineaceae bacterium, assembly GCA_034434155.1. Lineage (GTDB taxonomy): Bacteria > Chloroflexota > Anaerolineae > Anaerolineales > Anaerolineaceae > DSYU01. Next base: position 18,134 of record DAOUAC010000091.1, on the reverse strand, counting down.
CATGAGCTTCATCCACGATGATGAATTCGGGGGCATGGAGCAGGAAGGCATGGCGGTTGCGCTCGCTTTTCACCCAATCTATGCTGATGACCTGCACAGGGTAATGCTCGAAAATCGTGCGCGTAGCGGGCTTGCTGCGCTCCAGTTGTCCGAGGGTACCAGAACGAATCACCACGGCTTCGTGGAAGTTGAATTTTTCCACCAATTCCTTCTGCCATTGATCACACAGATAGGGCGGACACAACACGGCAAGCCGTTTGATCTCGCCGCGTTCCCAGAGTTCACGGGCAATGAGTAAAGCCTCAATCGTCTTGCCTACACCCACATCGTCGGCAATGAGCATGCGCACGGGGTCAAGGCGCAGTGCCATGAGAAGCGGTACAAATTGGTACACGCGCGGGCGAATGGAAATTCGTCCCAGAGAGCGCAGGGGTGAAGCACCTTCGCGCAGGGTCAGGCGCGCCGCCTGCCAGAGCAGTGCGGCACGGTTGGCATTGGAAACATCCTCTGGGGTGGGAAGCGGAAAGGCCGCCGGTTGAGGGCGCTCTTCTGGTAGAGTGTATCCGAGCAAATCCGTCAGTTGTTTGTGGAGAAGCAGAGTTTCGTCTACCGTTCCCGTAAGCGGACGTAGAGCATATACGCTCGGATCCTCATGAGGTAAAAGCACCCAGTAGCGATCGCGTGCTTTGACAATAGTACCGGGTTTCAATGCAATTTCTCCTGAGATAAAGATGATTTACAAAATCCGCCCGCTTTGCGTTCGCCTGCGCGGTGTTGCTATCTCTAGATCGCCGACATCGGCGCTGAGGCTGAAAAGCTCTCTGGAAGGTAGTATAGCAAAATTCTTTCCTTTTTTCGCCCACCGCTTACATGACATCATCCATCGGCTCAAACTTGACATCCCTCCGCTTTTCAGGTATCCTTACCAGGCGTCCGGGCGGGACCGGCGCGGCAGAATCCTTCGAACCCCGCCAGGTCCGAGAGGAAGCAACGGTAAGGAGGCCATTCTGGGCGCCGCCGGCAAACCTGCCCGGCGTATCCATTTAACAGAAACGTGATCTTTCGCGGACGGTTTGCCGCCCCCTTCAACCCGGCGAGCGTATGCCCTTTCAGGGAGCGAGAACACCATGAATTCCAATCTACCTGTTTGCAACTACGAAGGTTCCGATTACCAGGATTCGTTCTGGGAGCGCGGGGGCCGCGCTTACGAGGATGCCGTCGAAGCCATTGCGTTAAAGCGGCTGATGCCCCCTGGCGGGCGCTGTCTGCTAGAGTTGGGCGCCGGGGCCGGGCGGAATACGCCGCGTTACCGGGGTTTTGAGCAGGTCGTCTTGCTGGATTATTCGTTCACCCAGTTAGAACAGGCCCGCCGCCGCCTAGGCGATGCTTCTGCCGATGGCAAAACCCGCTATCGCTTCGTCGCCGCTGATATTTACCACCTGCCCTTTGTGGCCGGTCTGTTTGACGCCGCCACCATGATCCGCACCCTGCACCACATGGTAGACCCGCGCCTGGCGCTGGAACAGGTGCGCCGCGCGCTGCAGCGTGATGCAGTGTTTATTCTGGAATATGCCAACAAGCACAACTTAAAGGCGATCCTGCGCTATCTGATCCGGCGGCAGAGCTGGAGCCCGTTTTCGCCGGAACCAGTCGAGTTTGCGCCGCTGAACTTCGATTTCCACCCCGCCACCGTGCGCGCCTGGCTGCAAGTGACCGGCTTTGCCGTAGAGCGCCAATTGACGGTATCCCATTTTCGCATGGGAATTCTCAAGCGCCTGGCGCCGCTTAAGCTTTTGGTATGGCTCGATTCTTTGGCTCAAGGAACCGGCGCGTGGTGGCAGTTAAGCCCCAGCGTGTTTGTACGGTCGAAGGCGGTGGGGGCTGTGGCGGCGGCGCAGGACGCACCCTGGGAGCAGGAGAAGTTCTTCCGATGCCCGGCCTGTGGAAGTGATTCCCTGGCCGATACCCCGCCAGAACTGATCTGCCCGGCCTGCGGCAGTAAATATAAGGTCCAAGAGGGGATCTACGATCTCAGACCGCCGTCCCGTTAACCTCCCATAACGTTTCGATTCTGGTGATAACCTGTGGATAACTTTGCCAGTTATCCACAGGTACGTATAGTTTATCCACAGTTTTGCGCGGGTTATCCACAGGCCCGGCGGCTGAAGCGTGAATAACTGTGAGTAAGTCATCTATCTGTCCCCAGGTTTTCCACAGGTTAGCGGCCCTTCATCCCCAACGCATCCCGTTTTTTTACCTTCTGTCTCCACAAGTTATCCCCATCCGGGCCGGGTCTATCCCCTTTTAAGTCGGAATTATCCACAGATTTCTGGCAGTTATCCACAGGTTAGGACGGGGTTATCCACAGGCTGTGCCTCACTCATCCCCAACCGCCCCCTGTTTATCCACCGGCAACAGCAGATCTGTCCACAGCTTTTCCATTGAGGGTGGGCGGTTATCCAGAAGTTATGCACAGTTTTTTGAGCGTTATCCACAGCCCAGTAGGATGAGACAGGCCAGCAGTGGCAGAAAAGGGGCCGAGATTCTCTGGTATACTTAACCTGCTCGCCGATTTCCTGACGCAACAACCTTAATGTATGAAGTTGATTATCCAGATCCCCTGTTACAACGAATCCGAAAGCCTGCCGGGTACGCTAAAACTGCTGCCGCGCCAGGTTAAGGGGTTTGACCGGGTCGAATTTCTGGTCATTGACGACGGAAGCCAAGATAACACTGCTGAAGCGGCCCGGCAGGCCGGGGCGGATCATATCATCTGCCTGCCGCATCACAGCGGGCTGGCGGGGGCTTTTCGCGCCGGGTTAGACGCCTGCCTGCGCCTGGGCGCGGATGTGATCGTCAACACCGACGCGGATAATCAGTACGAGGCGCAAGACATTCACCGCCTGGTTGAGCCAATTGTCAGCGGGCGGGCCGAACTGGTGGTCGGAGACCGGGGCGTGGCGACCCTGCCGTCATTTTCTCCCCTCAAGCGGCGGCTGCAAACCATCGGCAGTAAGGTCGTTTCTCAGGCCGCGCATCTCTCGATCCCCGATGCTACCAGTGGTTTCCGCGCCATGACGCGCGAAGTGGCCCTGCGCACCATGGTGCTCACCAACTACTCTTATACCCTCGAAACGCTCATCCAGGCTGGCAATCAGCATTTCTCGGTCGTCAGCATTCCTGTGCGCACCAATCCGCCGCAGAGGCCCTCGCGCCTGATGCGCGGCATCCTCGATTACATCCGCAATTCATCCATTACCATCGTGCGCGCCTATGCCATGTACCGGCCGCTGCGGGTGTTTACGGCTATCGGCCTGATTCTGTTCCTGATCGGCATTCTCTTAAGCCTGCGGTTCATTGTGCTTAATTACGTCTTGAACACCGGTTCAGGCAATATTCAGTCGCTGATTCTGGCGGCCATCCTGATGATTATCGGTTTTCAGACGCTGTTAATTGGCCTGGTAGCCGACCTGATTGCCTTTAACCGCATTATCCTGGAAGAAGTCCTCTACCGGGTGCGCAAACTGGATATGAACTCGCCAGACGGCCGGCAAGACCCCGACTCTCACAGCAGTACCCCCTCTTCCGGCGAGCATGAAGCATGACTCTTTTCCGGTGATGGCTCCGTCAGGGGGTAAAAGGGGTGGTTTTTCTCACTCCCTTCTGGGCAGTCTGGTTTTCTTGCTGCTGCCGGTGATCCTGGTGGCGTTGGCCGGGTGCGCTCCAATCCGGCGCGCCGGGCAGGTGACGATGACGACTACGGCGGCGCTTGAGCCACAACGGACGCTGGGGCAGAGCCTGGTCGCTGGTTATGACGGGCTGATGGGGGTGGAGGTATTTATAGACCCTCAGGACGCGGCGGGGGCGGGCGGTGAAATTCGTTTTCATCTGGCGGCGGGGCGGCGAGAATCAGGCGGCGAACTGGCCGCGGCGGCCCTGCCGCTCAGCCGGGTGGACGGAGCGGGGTTTTACCGCTTCCAGTTTCCGCCATTGAGCCGTTCAGCACAGCAGGATTATTATTTTTACCTGGAACTGGCGGGCACCGACCGTGTTGGATTGACGGCTGCGCCGGGAGACGCCTACCTGGATGGCTCCATGTACGTGGATCACCAGCCCGCCAGCGAACAGATGGCTTTTTATCTGGTATACGATCCCTGGCAGATGGCATTGGGGCTGGGGGGTGAAGTCTTGCAGTGGGTGGGGCTGTTCCTGGCCGCCGCGTGGCTGGCCCTGCCGCCGGGCTGGGCGCTCCTGGCGCGGTTGGATCCCGGCTGGGCCGGGCGGAGTTGGGCCGAAAAGCTGGCCCTGGCCGCGGGGGTTAGCCTGGCGCTTTATCCCGTGCTGTTCCTGTGGACGGACCTGATTGGTCTGCGCCTCGGCCGGGTTTATGCCTGGGGGCCCTCGCTGCTGGCGACTGCTTACCTGATCTGGAAAAACCGCTTTGTAAAGCTCAAACTCCCCTCGCTGGTATTTTCCGATACGTTCTGGCCGGATATGACCCTGGCGCTGGCGCTGCTGATGGTTTTTGCGGCGCGGTTATGGGTGATCCGCCCGTTGGACGTGGGCCTGTGGGGCGACTCTTATCAGCATACCATGATCACCCAGTTGATAGTAGACCGCGGCGGGCTGTTCCACGACTGGCGGCCCTATGCTGACCTGACCACCTTTACCTACCATTTTGCTTTTCATGCCTGGGCGGCGGCGTTCCATTGGGTCACGGGCATGGCGGTTCCGCAGGCGGTGGTATGGGTTGGGCAGATGATCAATGGGCTGAGCGTCTTGGCGCTGTATCCGCTGGCGCTGCGCCTGGGGCGCAGTCGCTGGGCCGGCGCCGCGGCAGTGGTGATCGCCGGCCTGCTGATGGTGGTCCCTATGATCTACGTCAACTGGGGCCGCTATACCCAACTGGCCGGCCAGGTAATTTTGCCGGTGGCAGTCTTTCTCTTGTGGGAATGGCTGGACTCCGAAAGGCAAAACCGCCCTCTCTTGATAGTGAACTGGCTCCTCTGGGCGGCTTTGGGGCTGGCACATTACCGCGTGGCGCTGATGGGGCTGTTGTTTCTGCCAGCGTACTTTCTGGCGCGGCTGATCGGCGGGAACTGGGGAAATCTTATCAGAAAGACGGCCTGGGTGGGACTGGGCAGTGCGGCACTGTTCTCGCCCTGGTTGGCGCGCGTGTTCGAGGGCAAGATCATGACGCTGTTGAGGGTGGTCTTACAGAAACGCCCCCAGGCGGTGATCGCCGAAACTCCAACCGCCAGCGCAGAATTTTTGTTTAACTACGCGTCTCCGGCGCTGTGGTTTCTGCTGTTGGCGGCTCTGGCGTGGGGATTATGGCGGCACAGCCGGGCCGTATTGACCTTCTTTTTGTGGTGGGCTTTCATTTTCATCGCGGCCAACCCGGTGTGGCTAAACCTGCCCGGAGAAAACATCATCACCGATTTTTCGGTGGGGATTGCCAGTTACATCCTGATTGCGCCGCTGGTGGGCGGGCTGGCCGGTCACTGGCTGGCGGCGGGAATAAACCGGGTGGAAGGGCGGCTCAGCCAAGTGAAGGCCGGCGCGGCGCAGTGGATGGCGGCTGCCTGCGTTACGCAAATCCTCACTGCGCTGGCTGTGACAATCATCGCGGCGGCGGGGGCAGCGGCGCGGGCCAACAGTTTAGATGCAGATCAATATGCCCTGCTGACCCGCCCCGACCTGCGCGCGTTTGAATGGATTGCACACAACACGACTCCCGAGTCACGATTTTTGGTCAATGCGTTTCTGGCGTATTACAATACGGTTGCCGCCGGTCCCGATGGGGGGTGGTGGCTGGCTCTGCTGGCACAGCGCGGTTCAACTCTGCCGCCGATGACCCAGGGGTTTGAGCAAGGCCCGCGCCCCGATTACCAGCAGTGGAACAACCAGTTGGTTCGTCTAATCCGGGAGAACGGCATTGGCTCAGATGAAGTTTACCGTGAACTGCAAACCCGCAAGATCACGCACGTGTACGTGGCGCAGCGGCACGGGCAGTACCCGGCGAGCGAAGATTTGTATACTGTGGAAGAACTGCTCGCCAGCCCGCGCTTCCGCCCGGTCTACCATCAGGATCGGGTCTGGGTTTTTGAAGTCCGGGCGGTAACTCCGTAGGTGGCTGTCATGAAAATTGTCCTGATCGGCCCTGTGTATCCGTATCGCGGCGGAATTGCCCATTTCACCACCGCCCTGGCCGGCGAACTGCTCCGAGCCGGTCATCAGGTGCAGGTGATCTCTTTTGCGCGCCAGTATCCGGCCTGGCTCTACCCCGGCAAGTCAGACAAGGACCCCAGTTTGCAGCACGAACAGGTAGAAGCCCGTTACCTGCTCGACCCGCTCTATCTGTGGACCTGGCGACGGGCGCTCAGCGCAATCTACGTTTTTCAACCCGACCTGGTCATTGCCCAGTGGTGGACCACTTTTTGGAGCCTCGCCTATGCTCACCTGGGCACGGCCCTGCGGCGCAGGGGCATCCCGCTGGTTTTTTGCATTCACAACGTCCTGCCGCACGAAAACCGCCTGCCAGACCGCGCGCTGGCGCGCTGGGTGCTGGGGAAGGGAAGCGGGTACATTACCTTTTCGCCCAAAGAGACCGGCCGCCTGGAAGGACTACTTGCTCATCCCAGGGTGTTCGCGGCGCGCCTGCCGGTTCCCCGCCTGCCGCATACGCGCCTCGACCCGGCGGACGCGCGCCGCGCACTCCAGATTCCTCCCGACCAGCCAACCCTGTTATTTTTTGGGATCGTCCGCCCTTATAAAGGGTTGAGCGTGGCAATTGAAGCCTTGAGTCTGCTCAAGAAAGAGCCGCTCCGGCCCACCCTGCTGGTAGCTGGCGAATTTTGGGAAGATGAAGAGAAATACCGCCGGCAGATTGAGCAGTTGGGGCTGGGCGCACAGGTGAAAATTGACGCGCGTTATATCCCCAACGAAGAATTAGAGACCTTCTTCCGCGCGGCGGACGGGTTTGTGGCTCCCTACCTGAATGGAACGCAATCTGCCGCGATTAAAACGGCAATGAGCTATGGACTGCCGATCCTGGCCTCAGACCAGATTGCCAGCGACCTGCCCGCAGACGACTATCCTATCCTCATCCACCGGGCTGGCGACGCCGCGCAACTGGCCGGGCATATGCGTGCCTGCATTCAACAAGATTGGCCGGGCCAACCGGCCCGCGCGATGGACGATTGGAGCAGTCTGGTGGCCCTGATTGAACAGATAAGGGGCAGGCTATGAGGATCGTCTTTTTGCTCACCCAGAGCTTAGAAAGCCCCGGCGGAGCCGGGCGCGTCTGGCCACTGGCTCAGGCGCTGGCGCGGGCCGGGCATGCGGTCAGAATTTTGGCGCTGCACCCCGATTACCGAAGTCTGAAAACTCACCGCTTCACGCTCGACGGCATAGAGGTATGGTATGTGGCCCAAATGCACGTGCGCAAAGTGGGCAACGAAAAATACTACTTCTCGCCCCTGGCGCTGGCGTGGGTGCTGTTGGTTGCTACCCTTAGATTGACGATTGGGGCGCTCTCCAGCCGGGCGGACGTGATTCAGGTGTGCAAGGCCCAGCCGATGAACCTGTTCGCGGCCTGGGTGAAACACCATCTGCATGGAACGCCCGTTTTTTTGGACTCGGATGATTACGAGACTTTAAACAACCGCTTTGGGCATCCATGGCAACAAAAAGTAGTGGCCTGGTTTGAGCGCCGGGCCGCAGACTTCGCGGCGGGCATTTCAGTTACCAATCTCTTCTTATATCAGTTCTATCGCTCGCTTGGCTACCCGGAAGGCCGCTTGCGGGTGATCCCGCACGGATATGATCCCCGGCGGTTTGCCATACTGGAGCAGGACGACTGTGCCCGCGCCCTCCGCGAACTGCGCAAACAACTCAACCTGCCCGCTGGCAGTCGGACGGTTGTGTTTGTGGGGTCCATCAGCCTGCTTCTGCACGCCGTTGATCTGCTTTTGGAAGCCTTTCAGCTCGTACTCCGGCACGAACCGGCGGCGGTTTTAATCGTAGTGGGGGGCGGTGAGGATTTTGCCCGCGTGCAGGAACAGGCCCGGCGGTTGGGCGTGGATGGGCAGGTGCGCTTTGTAGGGCGCGTGCCCCGTGACCAGGTTCCACTCTATTTCCGTCTAGGAGAAGTCAGCGTGGACCCCAAGCGCCAGGGTGAACTGGAGCAAACCGCCTCACCCCTCAAAATTGTAGAAAGCATGGCCGCCGGGACGCCATGCGTCAGCGCCGCCATCGGCGACTCGGCGGCGGTTCTAGGCCCCGCCGGAGTGATGATAGAGCCGGGTGACCCGCGCGCGCTGGCCGAAGGCATTCTGCGGGTCTTGCAGGATGAGACTTTGCGCCAGACCCTGCGGGCCGAGGCACACCGCCGCAAAAGTGATTTTTCTTGGGATCGCCTCGCGGAGCGGATGCTCGAACTCTATTCGGTAAAGGACGCTGCAGGCTAAGGCATGGACCGCAGGCTGAACGTTGTGGAGATTATCGCCGGTTTTAGCATCGAGAAGCCCCTCGGCGGCATTGAGCGGTTCGTGGTGGAACTCTGCCGCCGCCTGGACCCACAGCAGTTCGCTGTTTCTGTATTTGGACTGTGGGACTTTGGCACGCCTTATAACCGCCGTTGGATTGCTTCTTTAAACGAGGCAGGGATTGAAACTTTTGAAGGCGGCCGCTGGGATGAGACCCACCCTTATCAGAGCTTCGTCCGTTCCTTCCGCCTGCTGGAACAAACGCTGCTTGCCAGGCCGGTTGACATCCTTCACAGCCACGATCAATTCGGAGACGTGATGCTGCTCTTACTCAAGCACCGGCTACCGCGCGCGCGCCTGGTACGCACCACTCACAATCACCGCGAATGGCGGCGCAGTCCCCTGCGCCGGGCATTGTTGTGGGGCCTGGCGTATCCTATCGGGTATGATGTTGAGATCGGCCTGAACCGGGTTATGGTTGATGGATTAAACCGACGCCTGGCGGCGCGGCTTCTCAAGAAAAAGGCTCTGCTGATCCCCAATGCGCTCAACCTGGAACGCTTTCAAACCGCCGGGGCGCCTCCACTGGAACTCAAGGAGGCGCTGGGCATCCCGCGCGATGGGCTGGTCGTTGGCTCGGTGGGCCGGCTGACCGAGCAGAAGGGGTACGGCGACCTGCTGCGAGCCGCCCAAATTGTGTTAGCGCGCGACGCGCGGGTGACGTTTGTGCTGGTGGGCAGCGGCGAGTTAGAAGCGGCCCTCAAACAACAGGCGCAGGAATTGGGCATTGCCGAGCGCGTGATCTTCGCCGGCCCGCGGGCAGATATCGAGCGGTTGATCCACATTTTTGATGTCTTTGCCTCTTCTTCCTTATGGGAAGGGCTGCCAACGGTAGTGATGGAAAGCATGGCGGCGGGCATCCCGGTGGTGGGGACGGACATTCCTGGAACGCGCGATCTCATCACCCATCAGGTCAGCGGGCTGTTGGCCCCGCCTGGCGATCCGCGCGCCCTGGCCGAGCAGATCTGTTTTGCCCTGCAAAACCCAGAACTGCGCGCCGAATGGGCGCAGAGGGCCAGGCAAGAAGTGGAAAAGCATTCGATTAACCGGGTGGCGGCGCAGTACGAGGCCTTGTTTCTTCAACTGGCAGGCTTCAGGCAGGCGCAACCATGAACCTGACGCTCCAGAAGAAGTGGCAGTGGGTTGCAAGACAGCTTTCCGGTCTGAAACAGCGCCGCCAGACCATCAACCGGCTGTTCATTTACAGCGGCAGTTTAGGCCTGTCACAGGCGATGATGATGGTTTACGCCATTCTTCTGGCGAGGGTCATGGACCCCGGCCCGTATGGGTTGTTCGCCGGCACGTTTTCACTGGTGGGCCTCAGTTCTTTCCTCATCAGTTGGGGGATGGATACGTGGATGCTGCGCACCGGCGTGGAACCTCACCGCGCGCCCCAACTGGCCGGGGCGGTTTTGCGCACCAAAATCGCGCTGGGGATCTTATGGGGAGGCGCACTGCTGGCGTTGATCCCCCTCGTGAGGCCAGAATTGTTTTCGCGCCTGCTGATTCTGATGTGCATTCTGGATGTCTGGTCAGACAGTGCCTTGAACACCCACGTCAACGCCCTAAACCTGGAAGGGCGGATTAGTGTTGCTTCGCGGCTGATCGTGCTTTCACGGGCTGGCCGGCTGGCAAGCGCCCTGATCGTCCTGGCATGGAGCGGGCCTAGCTCTCCATTGATATTTGCCCTGGCGCGCGCGCTGGCGACCTTGCTCAGCCTGATGCTGGCGCTTGCCATCTTGCGCCCTGGGTCCGGGAACGTGGAATTTTCTGAGGGCGTTCCACTGCTGCGCCGCTCTTTTGCATTTGGGGTCTCAGAACTGCTGGCGTTGGTGTACGTACAGGCGGATGTGAGTATTTTACTGCTGCTGGCGGGTCAGGTAGCGGCAGGGCTGTACGTTCCGGCCTCTGGGTTCATCAACGCTTTGTTTGTCATCCCAATGGCCGGCCACCTGCTTCTCATCCCTCCACTGGCGCGGCTGAACGAGCGCAATCCGGCAGAGTTCCGCACGGTGGCGAAGCAGGTGATCGCCGGATTCGTGGGGTTGGGCATTCTGCTGGCCCTGGCGATTGCCGCCGCTGGCCCCTGGATTGTACGCCTGATCCTGGGAGCGAATTACCAGACGACCGGCGTGCTGCTGTCGCTGCTCAGCCCGGTACTGGGATTAAAATCCATTGGATTTGGGCTGGCGGCGGTGCTGGTGGTGGTTAACTGGCAGCAGCGCCGCCTGGGACCCCAACTGGCCGCGGCGCTGGCAAACGTGCTTTTCAACGTGTGGGCTATTCCTCGTTTTGGCGTGACCGGCGTGGCGGTGGTTTACGTCATCAGCGAGGTGATTTTAACGGCGGGCTATGGCTGGCTGGTATACCGCTGGTTCCACGAGCAGGCACAGGCAGGCGAAAGATGAAGCAAAACTCCCCAACCATCCTGATAATCCTGGTGCATTCCTCGTATAATGCCGGCGACCTGGCTCTGCTGGATGGGCTGGTGAACCAGCTTCAGCGGACGTTTCCGTCTCCCCGGATTCTCATCGCGGCCAACTGGCCGGATGAGCCCTATTATCAATCCAGGCAAGATGTGGAAGTCGTCGCCTCGGCCTGGAACCGGGTGGGTGAAGGGGATGGGCTTCCGGTATTCCTGCGGATCGCCCGATTCATTCTGGGCGTACTGGTGGCCTGTGCGGCTGCGCTGGGTCTGCCGCTGCGGTTCTGCCCGCGCCGCTGGAAGGACCTGTTCGCGGCGTACCAGACCTGTGACGCCGTCATCGGCGTAGCGGGCAATCAGTTCTATTCCACCGGGCGCTTCGGCTGGCCTTTACCCGTCAACGCCTTTGCGGTGGAGCTGGCACACCTGTTTAAGAAGCCGTTTTACTGCATGCCCCAGAGCATTGGCCCGTTTAAGCGCCGCTGGGAACGCTGGTTGATGCGCCGGGTATACGGACGGGCCAGACGTTTGTTTTTCAGGGAGCACATTTCGGTGCGGCTGGCCCAAGAGATCGGCATCCGGCCAGAAATCATCTACTACGCTCCCGACCCGGCATTTGGCTTTCCGGCGGCCCCGCGCGCCGAGGCCGCCCGCCTGCTGGCTCGCTACGGTTACGACGAGCAAGCGCCCAAGATTGGCGTTACGCTCATCGCTCCAATGGGCCGCTCGCTGGATGCTCAGGCGGTGGCGCGCTATTACGCGGCCATGGCGGCGCTGATCAGGCACCTGATTGAGCATTGGGGCGCGCGCATTTACTTCTTTAACCAGGTGACCGGCCCCAGCCGATTGGAAGACGACCGCACTGCTGTACGCCAGGTGCTGGCCGCGCTGGGCGAAGACGCCGGGCGCACGGTTTGGGTGAATGAGACCCTTACGCCGCAGGAATTGAAAGCCTGCTACGGGCTGATGGATTTCATGATCGCCTCGCGCCTGCATTCGGGAATCTTCGCGTTGGGACAGGGCGTCCCTGCTCTGATGATCGGCTACCTGACCAAAACGCGTGGGGTTCTCAGCGCGATTGGGTTGGAAGACTGGGTGATTGACTTAAACGCAATCCAGGAAGACCGGCTGATCGGCCTGGCTGCGCGCGCCTGGCTGGAACGAGAAGCCAGAGCCGCGCGGCTGGCCGAGCGCATGGATGCGGTGATTGCGGCGGCGGCGCAACCGCTGGAATGGGTTGCCCAGGATTTGGGTAATCTGCCGAAGCCAGCTAACCAGAAGCACAGGTAAGCCCGGCGGATTTCCTGGGCGTTTCATTAAGGCACGAAGTCGATTTTCAGCTCACCGATCTGCAAAATTTCGCCCATTTTCGTCTGGAAAACGCGCGCCGAATCGTCGCTGTTTTGAACGATGTAGTATTTGGTTTCGGGGTCGCCAACGACGATTACAAATTCCGGATAGGTGACGCCGGGGATGACGAAATAGCCGTCTTCATCGGTATAGCGGGCCGGACTGTGGGCTGTATCTAAAGCAAAAGCGGCGCTCTCGCCGTTGCGGTGCACACTTGCCAGCCAGACAATGGTGTTGGCATAGGGTTTGCCATCCGCGGTTGAGACGATCCGCCCGGTGACGGTGCCGGTGGTGTTATCTGCCGGCGGGGGAACCTCGGTCTTTTCGGCAACAGGGGCAGGAGGGGCCCCCGGCGTATTTTGAGAAATTGCAGGCGTTTGCGACTGGCAAGCCGCAAGCAGTGCAACTATCATTACCAGCACAAGCCAAACTCGCTTTTTCATCGGCAGCAAAAAACCCTTTCTAAGATTGTTAACCGAATGGCGTTTGCGGACTGCACCCGCAAACGTAATTCGATCTACTACCCTTTCTGAGCGAAAATCTTTTGTAAACCAGATCTATTGTACAACATCCGGCTTATTCGCGTGATTAACCCGAAAGGATTATTGATCTAACCCGGCATTTGCGGATAATGGGAGAAGGTTATGTAGTATGCACTGCGCACACTGTAAAGGAGAAATTTGCATGAAAGTTAAACTCTTATCTCTCGCTCTGATGTTCGCCCTGGTAGCCGCCCTGTTCGGCGCGCCTGCTCCGGCCAAAGCCGTAGGGTATGGGACGGCCTTCGTCACCTCAATCACCTACCAGAACATCGGCACGGACACTGCTCATCTGTACGTTGATTTCTACCCGGCCGATGGCAGCGCCGCGATCAACTTCCCCCTGCCTGATCTACCTGCGAACGCTGGCTCGTCTCTGTACGTTGGCAGCGTTACCACTATCAGCGCCGGCTTCCAGGGCTCGGCGGTGATGACCTCCGATCAGCCGATGGCGGCCGTTCTGGTGCAGTTGCCCCCCGCTTCCAGCAGTGTTAAGAACCGCCCGCTGTCCAGCGGCATGACCAACGGTGCCCCCAGCGTGTTGATCGCTACCGTCCTCAAGAATCAGTTCCATACCAACACCATTTTCGTGGTGCAGAACGCCGACACGGCCAGGAACCGCGTCACGGTAAATCTGATCCCCTTGAGCGGCGCGGCCATCACCCTGCCGACGGTGGATCTGAACCCCGGCCAGGCCAAGTACTACGATCTGGCTCAACTGCCCGAACTCAACGGGTTTGCCAGCTTCAACGGCTCGGCCACGATTGATGCCGTGCAGTTAGACGGCAGCGGCAACCCCACCACCACCCCTGGCTCGGTAGTAGCGACCTCGCTCGAACTCGCGACTGCCACCAATGCCAACCCCGATGCTGTCTACGCTTTTGAAGGCACTGCCGAGAAGGCCACGACCATCTTCATGCCCACTGCTCTGTGCAACGCTTTCGGCGGACAGAACTCCTTCTACGCGGTTCAGAATACCAGCGCCACTAATACTGCGGCTGTGACGGTCACCTACTCTTCCGGCGCGACCGACACCGCCAACATTGGCCCCGGCCAGAAGGCCAGCTTCGCCGGCTGCGCCAACGGGCAAAACAGCAACGGTTTCAGCGGCTCCGCGACGATCACCTCCACGCAGGACATTGTGGCTATTGGTAAAGTGAGCGGCAACGGCCTGAGCACCGCCTTCCTGGGCTTCAAGTCTGGCGCCACCAAGATTGCCCTGCCCTACATCCGCTGGACGGAATCCCGCTGGGCTCCTAACGGACGCCAGCGCGCTTACATCGCCATTCAGAACGTAAGCACCACGCAAACGCTGGCCGCTGGCGACGTGATCGTTAACTACTACGATAAGAACGGCGCTCTGGTCGGCTCGCACGAGCTCCCGGCTATGGGCCCTGGCGCGAAAGCCAACTCCAATGCCTCGATGATCCCCGGCTTCCCGGATGCCGCCAAAGAATTCGGCTATTATACCGATGGCACGTTCGGTGGCAGCGCGACGGTAACTACCAAGGCGGGCGTTACGGCGCAGTTGGCAGTGGTCGTGCGCGTGGCTTCGAACCTGAACGGCACGCAGTTGGTTGCTGAAGACTACAACGGCATTGTGATCCCCTAGTTCCTGACAGCCAACTACATAACGCCATGATGTAAAATCAAGGAGGCTGAGCAATCAGCCTCCTTTCATTGCATGATGGACATTGGAGATGCGTAGGGGCGCGGTCTCCCATTGTTACGGATTGGGTGACCCAACCCCTACCGCAGTCTGGTCCACCCTACGGCGATGATCTAAAGAAGTAAGCTGGTCTACAAAGCGAGAGAACGCGGCAGGCATTTCATGACATTAATGCACAAAGCACAGATACTCAGCGACCGGCATCTCCGGGCATGGCAGGCCGCCTATCTGATCTTGATGAGCGCGGTGTTGTATTTTTTTACCTCTGGCTGGGTGTACGATGACCCTTATATTACCTACCGCTATGCGGCTAACCTCCGCGATGGCGTTGGGTTCGTTTATAACCCCGGCGAGCGGGTCCTCAGCACCACGACCCCTCTATTTGCCATGCTGTTGGCGGTTCTCAGCCGGTTATGGGACGACATACCACGGCTGGCCGTGCTGGTGGGTTGTATCAGTCTGGCGGCTGGGGGGCTGGCGCTCTTCGACCTGGCCCACTCTTACCGCGCCACCGCGCCCGGCTGGATACTGCTACTGCTCTACCCGCTGTTCCCACTGCTGACGCTGACCCTCAGTTCCGAAACGCCGCTCTACCTGGCGTTGATCCTGATCTCCTTCGCCGCTTACGAGCGCAAAAAATACCTGCTCGTGGGGTTGTGCGCCGCTCTGGCCGGGCTGGCCCGACCGGATGGCATTCTGGTTCCGGCAATCTTGGGGGCGCATTTCCTCTTCCTGCGGCGCGAGCCGATTCCCTGGAAGGCCGTACTGCTCTTTCTGGCCCTGACCCTGGCGTGGGTGGGCTTCGCGCAGTGGTATTTTGGCTCACCTCTGCCGGTCACGCTCGCGGCCAAGCAGCACCAGGGACAGATGGCCGCCGGGCAGACCTTTCTGCCGGGCATTGGACGGGTGGCGGGTTGGTACGCGGGCAACCCCGGCTACCAGGCCATGCTGGGATTGGCCGCGGTGGGCCTGGCGGGCTTCTGGAAGGCAAATCGGGACTGGTGGCTGTTGTTAGGATGGACGGTTGCCTACTTTGTGGGCTATTCCATCCTGGGGGTGACGGCCTACTTCTGGTATTACGCGCCCCTGGTTCCGGGGCTGGTGGTACTGGCCGCCATAGGGATTACAACGGTGGGGCAGGCCGCCCGCTGGGCGCTGAATCGGATGGGTGGGGCGCGCCTTGCGCTGCTGGCCTGGGTCTTGCCGGTGCTGATCGCCCTGACGCTGTGGGCCGTGGAAACCCGCTCACTGCTCCACGCTTATCAATCCACCGACGCGCGCATGGCCGTGTACCGCCAGGCTGGAGAGTGGCTGCGCGCAAACGCCGCGCCGGGTGCGCGCATCGGCGCGCTGGAGATCGGCGCGATTGGCTACTACGCGCAGCGCCCGGTCGTTGATTTCGCCGGGTTGATTCAGCCGGACATTGCCGCGCAGCTTTCGCCCACCACCACCTATGAAGACGCGGCCTTTTATGCCATCCAACGCTACCGGCCCGCCTTCGTGGTGCTGATTCCCGGCGTCTTTGCCCGCCTGGAAAGTTCAGACCTGCTCCAGAGATGCCGGAAGGCGCAGTCTTTCTCTGACCGGGCCTTCCAGGTAGACCTGTACGACTGCCGGTAGGGGCTGCTTAAATTCACAGCAAGCGCGGAGGGTACCCCATGAAGCGAACGCGAAACCCCATCATCCTGAGTTGGCTGGCCGGAATGATGCTGCTGGCAGGGCGGGCCGCGGCGCAGCCAGCTACCAGCTACGTGACCGGAATGCAAATAGCGAACCTGAACAGCGCCCCGGTCCTGGTTTCTGCGTTTTATTATGCGCCGGAAGATGGCGCTCTGGTGGAGGGCGGCCCGGCCGGCGATGCCATCGCGGGAAGCTCCGCCGCAACCGTTTACCCGGTCCTGCCCAATTTTAACGGCTCGGTCGTCGTTTCACCTGGCCAGAACCTGGCGGTGATGGCCGAACTGCGCAACGAAGCCGATACAGCCGGGGCCGCATATACCGGTTTTGCGATGCCATCGGGTGCGGTGGCCCTGCCCATCATTCGCTCCGCTGGAACGCCGCGGCCCGGCTACCGCATTGCACTGCCGATGATTGCCGCGCCCGGCGCTGCGCCAGCGGATCAGAGCGCCGGCCCAACCAACCTCACCCTTCAGAACAGTGAAATGACCCTGGCCCTGCCCCGGCTGATGAAAGCCGGTGGAAACATGACGGGTAATACCTGGTTCACCGTCCAGAATATATCCACTTCAGAAGTTCAGGTGACGGTAACGTACAGCGACCCAGGCTGTGTGCCGGTTACCCTCTGGTTGAAGCCCTATGCTTCCCAGACTCTGTCGCAGGGCGCGGAGGTTTGCCATACACAAACGGTTTTTCCGGCGCGGGTCTCCACCGCCGGGCGGATTGTGGCCGCGGTGGTAGAAGAAAACGGCGGCCGGATGCTGGCTTACCGCGCCCTCTCGCCGCAAGAAACTGCTGCTACCCCTGCCATGCCGCTGATTCACTTTGGCGGCGAGTTTGCCACCGAAGTGCTGATTCAGAACACCGCGTCTGTGCCTACTGAAGTGACGGTATCCTACTTCCCGGCCCTGGCCGGCAGTGCCTGTACCGAAACGCAGAACATCCCGGCCTATTCTGCCCGTTCCTTTGCCCTGGCTGCTTTTACCACCGGCAACGTCAGCGGCGCGAGTACCTGCGCGCCGGGGCCTTTCATTGGCTCGGCAAGCGTGACCGGCAATTCCGCCGGGGTTCCGCTGGCCGTAGTGGTCAGCCAAACAGCCGCAAAAGCGGGAGAAACCTATGCCGCCATCAACCCCGCTCAGGCCACTCCCAAAGTCCTTTTACCCTGGCTGGCGAGCCGTGGTTTAAGCACCACCGGCTTCGCCGTGATGAACGCAGGCGCAGCGCCTACGTATGTGCGCTGTGCCCTTTCCGACGCTGGCTACACCCCGGCGGCTTATCTCCAACCTCACGCGGCGCTGATCATCAACCATGCCGGGCAGACCGGCGCGCGCTATACCGGCGTTGGAACCTGTTCCGCTTATACCGATGATACCTACACCCAGGTAGATGACAATGCCCGCATCGCGGCAGTCGCCATTGAATTGGGCAGTCTGTTTGCAGACCGGATGTTGCTCTACCCAGGGGTTAACACGATGCCCTGAGCCAAACGCCGCCGGGTTACTGTTGGTGATATTCCAGCCTCCAACCGCAGCCGCCCGCCGCGGAGACCGGGCTGGCCTGCTCGCTGGCGTCGCCGACTCTCACATTGTACTCGACGCCGGGCGACATCATAAAATCGGCATACCCGGCGCTGATCTCTGGTGCCAGGCCGGTGTAAAACACACTTTCGCCATTCTGCCAGATTACCACAACCCGTACGCCCGGCAGCGGCTTGCCCTGCGCATCGGACACTTCTACCTGGAGCAAACCAGCGGGCAGGCTGCCATCACAGATTTTTTCCTGCTTGCCGAGGGCAAACGGCGAGTCGGGGATCAGCCGGGGGGTGGCCGAAGGGCGGGGGGTAAAGCGGGGCACGGGGGTAAAAGTGATGGTAGGCGAAGGCTCCGGCGTAGGGGTAGGGGTCGGGGGGGGCGGCGTAGCGG
>DAOUAC010000090.1:0-71679 GCA_034434155.1 Anaerolineaceae bacterium | reverse complement strand
AATGGCGTAGAACTGACGGAAGAACGCTTCTTCGCCGGCGACTGGCTGGACGTGGTCCCCCACCTGCTGGCGCTCCCCCGCCGCCGCCCGGCCACCCCCGACGGCGGCGACCAGGCGGCGGAGTTTCTCTTGAGTCGTTAGAAATTATCCCTCTGGTTCGTCCATCTCCCCCACCGGCTCCAGGTCAAAGGGGATGCCCAGGGCTGCGCCGGTATCTTTCAACTGCTTCACCACCGCTGGCATCAACGGGACGCCGTTCTTGCGGTTGCGCTCTTCCAGTTCAAACTCCTTCTCGCCGTGGATGTAAATGCGCTCCTCGCCAACGGCTTTCGGAGCCTCTTTCAGCATGGTAATCAGCTCGTCCATGTCGCGTTTAAATTCTTCCACCGGGCGGAAGGCTTCAATTTTGATGGCGGCGAAGAAGTGGCCGACGTTGGCCGGGTAAGTGGTGCTGGGGCCGCCCACCTTGTTGCCGTAGGCCGCGCCCGCCAATACGCCGCAGAAAATATCCACCATCAGCGCCAGACCGTAGCCCTTATAGCCGCGCATAATATCCGTACCGCCCAGGGGCATCAGCGCGCCGCCTTGCAGCACTGCCGAAGGGTCGGTCGTGACCAGGCCGTCCTTATCCACCCCCCACCCTTCGGGGATGGGCCGCCCGGCCTTCTGATACACGGTGATCTTGCCAATTGGGACGATGCTGGTCGCCATATCTAACACGTAGGGGCGGTGCCGGCCGGCGGGGGCCGCCACGGCGATGGGATTCGTCCCCAAGAGCGCCGTCCGCCCATAGGTGGGCGCCACCAACGGCTGTGCATTGGTAAAGCTGATGCCAATCATGTCTTCGGGCAAGGCCATCATGGCGTAATAACCGGCAATGCCGTAATGATTGCTGTTACGCGCCGTTGCCATGCACACGCCGACTTCGCGCGCCTTTTCGATGCACCGCCGCATGGTGTGATAGCCCACCACATGCCCTAGCCCATAGCCGCCGTCCACCGCCAGCATCGCCGGAGTCTCGTGGATCGTCTTGAAGGGCGACTGAGGGTCAATCATCCCGCGCCGGATCTGGTTGCCATAGTAAGTATCTAACCGGATAATCCCATGCGATTCGACGCCGCGCAGGTCGGCGGACGTCAACACATCGGCCACGATCCTGGCGTCCGCCTCTGGCACTTTATAATGGGTGAAAAAGCGGACGATATATTCCTGCAAGTCTTCAAGGCGGTAGAGAAGTTTCTTCATGGTCTCCTCATGCAAGATTGCCAAATCTATAAACACGGGTGCGCTGCTGCTATTATAATCATAACGGTAAAAAGAGTGGTTTTTCTGTTCTTTTGGAGTTGCCAAACACCAGGAAGGTAGGGAACATGCGCGTGAAACTGGCTTACGGACGCGAGGGGTTGTGGGTGGATGTGCCGGAACAGGCGGTGGTCGTGGAACCACTGTATACGCCCGGCCTGGAAGACGAAGCGGCGGCGCTGCGGGCCGCCCTGCGCGCGCCGCTGGGCGCGCCCCCACTGCGCGAATTGGTCTCTCCAGAAGATACCGTTGCCATCGTATTCAGCGACATCACCCGCCCCATGCCCAACGACCGCGTGCTGCCCATTCTGCTGAATGAACTGGCCCAGGCCGGGGTAGCTGACGAGCGCATCACTCTGATTAACGGCCTGGCGACGCACCGCGCGCAGACCCCCGCCGAACTAGAACGAATGCTGGGCAGTGCCATCCTGCGCCGCTACCGCGTCATCCAGCACGACGCCTGGGACGATGCCAACCTGGTCCCCGTAGCGCCCAACCACACCGGGCGAATGGTGCGCATTAACCGGCACTACATAGAAGCTTCGGTCAAAATCCTGACGGGGTTTATCGAACCACACTTCTTTGCCGGTTTCAGCGGCGGGCCAAAGGCCGTCTTGCCGGGCATTGCCGATGCCGAAGCGGTGATGGATAACCATAACGCCGCCATGATCGCCGACCCGCGCGCTACATGGGCCATTACGACGGGCAATCCCATCTGGGAAGAAATGTTCCGGATGGCCGCCGCCACGCGGCCCACCTTTCTGCTCAACGTCACCCTCAACCGCGACAAGGCCATCACCGGCGTATTCGCCGGGGATTTATCCGCCGCTCACCGCGCTGGAACGGAGTTTGTGCGCCAGAAGGCCATGCAGCCTGTGGAACAGCCCTTCGACGTAGTCATCACCTCGAACAGCGGCTACCCTCTGGACCTCAATCTTTACCAGGCGGTTAAGGGCATGTCCGCCGCCGCGCAGATCGTGCGCCCCGGCGGCGATATTCTCATTGCCGCCGAATGTTGGGACGGGCTGCCCAATCACGGGTTGTATGCCCGCCTGCTGCGCGAGGCTGGCTCTCTGGAAGAACTACGCGAGCGCATTCTCACGCCGGGCTTCCGCAGTCAGGATCAATGGCAGGTGCAGATTCAGGCCAACATCCAGCACAAGGCCAGAGTACACGTCTACGCGGGGGGGCTTTCAGATGAAGAACTGGGCGACGCCAAAGTCATCCCCTGCCGCTCCATCGAAGCCACCCTGGCCGCCATCCTCGCGCGCCGCCCGGCGGCGACCATCGCGGTCTTGCCCGAAGGCCCGCAGACCGTCCCTTATCTGGTGGAAAGAACGGCGGTCCAATGAAGCTGCTGCAGCGCAACTTTTGCGCCGCGACACACGTACATAAGTAGTGTGGAAACGAAAAAGGAGAGGAGCTAGCCGTGAACAATCGCTTGCAGCGGGCGCGCATCTGGTTCATTCTCAGCCTGGTCTTTTTTGTGATGGGCTGCTGCACGCTGGCAAACCCCTTTGGGGGTGGCAGCCGGGGCGGGAGCGGCCCGTGGGTCAACCCCGGCCCGGTGATCGTCCCCGGCGGGGGAGGAGGGTCGTCTGGTAATTCAGATTGGGGCGGTGGCTGGAACAACGGCAGCAGCAGCGGCTCTAATTCCGGCTCCAATTCCGGTAGCTGGGATTGGGGCGGAAACTCTGGCTCCAATTCCGGCAGTTGGGATTGGGGTGGAAACTCTGGCTCTAATTCCGGTAGCTGGAACTGGGGTGGAAACTCTGGCTCCAATTCCGGCAGTTGGGATTGGGGCGGAAACTCCGGCGGTTGGAACAGCGGCGGATCGAATTCTGGGTCGTGGTAAGGAGCGTGGCATATGGGCGCATGTTTCTTGGGTCTGGCTGTCCTCTTTTTTCTCATCGGCCTGGTGCAGCTTCTTGCGCCTGAGCGGTCTTCTACGGCAGGTGGGGCCTATGCGCCGCGGCGCGCGCCGGTGGAGCCAGTCTACCGCACCTCAAATTTAGCCGCCCGCCCCGAACCACCGCGCCGGAGCGGCCCTATCGAGCCGGTCTCCCGCCCGTCGAACCTGGAGGCCGCCAGTGCAGTAGTACCACCTTCTTCAGGAGGAACCATGCCTTCTCTTGCCAATATCCAGGTCGGGCAGCGCATTCGCGTCCGCCACCCGGCGCAAGGCGAGCTAAACGTCTACGTGATGGGCCGCGTGATCTTCGATGAACTGTGGCAAAGATCGCGCGGGCCGCAGAATCCCTGGGTTCCCACCGGCAACGCCTACGTGGGCTTCTGGCTAGAAACCAACCTCTTTCTTCTCAACTGGCAGAACCGCTACTACCTGCTGGATGAGCGCATTCCAGTCTCTGACCCCGACATCCAGCGCGATTTTGCCGCCCATGCGCGCAAATTTGCCCAATCGGATCAGACTGCTGAAGTTTATTTCGCTTACCCGCCCACTATGTGGAAAATGGACGACATCGGCAAGTTTCGCGTCCGCGCGGTGGAAGGCGAGGGCCTGCACATGACCCAGGGAGCGGTGGGGCGTTTTATTCACGCCAGCGGGCGCGGACAGGAAGACAACCTGAAGCGCGGCCTGGTGCTGGAAGATTACGAAGGCGGCGGTCAAGACACCGTCTGGATCGGGTACATGATTGACAGCAACGATATACAAGGAGGATAAGATGAAAGCTTCACGCGGTTTTTTGACGATTGGCATCATCCTGGTTGTCAGCATTGTCTTGGGGCAAGGGTTAGCATACCTGCTGGCCCCCGAATCGTGGCTCACGTTCATCGCGCGGCTGCCGGTGATCTTGAGTATGGTGGCCTTCTGGGGGCCGGTGATCGCCCTAATCGCCGGGCTGATGGTCTGGGGAATGCTGCGGCTGCTGGGCTTCTCCAGCCTCGAGATGATCCGCCTGGAATCGGTGGAGCAGAACAACCCCGCCCCGGCCATCATCTTTGTCGGCACGCTGATCGCCAGCCTGCTGTTCTTGATGCTGGTGATCCGGCCTTAGCCCCCTAAAGAGACACAACCCCACTCCCGTTTTAGGGATAGTCCCCACTCGGCGAGGAACGGGAAAACCTTTCCTTCAGGTGTACTAACAGGTATACTAGCAATGGAAAGAGTTTTTGCTTTTCTGTAAGCTGTGGGTTGACCGCCCATTTACAGAAAAGCAGCGACACGATAGCCCTGAGGGTTCATGGGGTCATTTATTATGAATGCGAACTTTCTCATTTATCTGTATGTTCCGCTGGTCACGCTGATCTCGTTGTTTGGGCTGCATGCGCTGGTCCTCTCTGGGCTGTTTTTGTTCCACGTGCGCAGTCTGCATGCCGCACGCCGCGCCGATGAGTGCGAAGCGGAAAAAACCGGAGAATGGCCGCCGGTAACGGTGCAACTGCCGCTCTACAACGAGAAATATGTAGCAGAACGGATCATTGATGCCGTTTGTGCGTTTGACTATCCGCGCGACCGGCTCCACATCCAGGTTCTGGATGACTCGACCGACGAAACCACCCGGTTTGTCGTCGAAAAGGTCAACAGCTACCAGGCGCTTGGCTACCACATCACCATGCTGCACCGCGCCAACCGCCAAGGGTATAAGGCTGGGGCGCTGGCCGAGGCCCTCGCCAAAACCGATACGCCCTATGTGGCCGTCTTCGACGCCGACTTTTTGCCCCCGCCCGACTTTTTAAAGCGGGTGATCCCTTGCTTCCTGGCGAATCCGCGCCTGGGCATGGTGCAGAGTCGTTGGGGCCACCTCAACAATGACTACAACATTCTCACCCGCGCCCAATCCCTGTTCCTCGACGGTCACGTCATCGTCGAACAGGTGGCGCGCAGCCGTTCTGGGCTGTTGATCAACTTTAACGGCTCCGGGGGTGTATGGCGCACCGAGTGCATCCGCGACAGCGGCAACTGGCAGTGGGATACATTGTCGGAAGACATTGACCTGTCTTACCGCGCTCAACTGCGCGGCTGGCAGATGCGCTTCCTGCCGGATGTAGTGGTTCCCGCTGAAATCCCGCCGACCGTCACAGCGTTTAAGCGCCAGCAGTACCGCTGGGCCTTTGGCACCATCCAGGTGTTCAAAAAGCTGATGCCCAAAGTGTGGACGGCCCGCAACCTCACCCTGCCGCAGCGCATTGCGGCCACCTTCCACCTGGGGACGAACTTAATGCACCTGGCGGGCCTGCTGGTATTTTTGATCAGCCTGCCGATTGCCCTGCTGCGCCCCGACTTGCCCTCGTCAATGGGCTGGATCTCATTTGCCAGCGCCGGTCCTTCGGTGATGTTTGCCATCGCTCAACTGGCCGGCTACCGCAACGGTCTGCGCCGCCTGATGGCACTGCCGGTGCTGATGATGTTGGGCGTGGGCCTGGCGGTATCGAACGCTGAAGCGGTCATCCTGGCACTGTTAGGGCGTCAGGGAGAGTTTAAACGCACGCCCAAATACCGGCTGGAAAACAAAAAAGACCGCTCCGCATGGAAGCAAATGGGCTACGCCATCGAAACCGACCGCGCCGTGTGGCTGGAAATCTTTATGGCTGTCTACATGGCGATTGGTCTGGGAGTGGCGATTGAACGCGCTCCGGCGATGATCCCGGTGATGGTGCTGGGGATGCTCAGCTTTGGCTACATCAGCGCCCTGAGCCTGGTGGAAACGCACCGCCCAAATCGGAAGGCCCGGCGTGCCAGCGAGCAGGTGGAGACGATCTCATAAATTCGATATAATCAACGCATGAACAAGCGTTGGAATCTGTTCAGCGCGCTGGCGCTGGTTTTGGGGGCCGCCTGGATTGCGCTCTCGGCGGCTGCGCCGGGCAGCGTAACGGGCGGCCTGACTCCGGCCCCCCGCCGGGGGTTTCTGGCCCCTGATTTGGCCCTAGAAGATTCCAACGGTCAACTGGTGCGCCTGAGCGACCTGCGCGGGCGGCCGGTGCTGGTCAACTTTTGGGCCAGTTGGTGCCCGCCCTGTCAGGCTGAGATGCCCGCCCTACAGCGCGTCTACGACGATTACGGGGAGCAAGGTTACGTCATCCTGGCAGTCAACACGACCTTTCAAGACAGCGAGGCCGAGGCTCTGGCATTTATTGAAGAGCGCGGGCTGACTTTCCCGGTGTTGTGGGATTGGGACGGGGACGCTGCGCGCCGGTACGAAGTGCGTTCGATGCCCACCTCGTTTTTTATTGACGCGGATGGGATCATCCGCGACGTGGTGATCGGCGGCCCGATGTCTGAAGGGCTGCTGCGCGCGCAGGCTGAGCAAATGCTTCAGCAAATGCCGCAGGAGCGCTGAGATGCTGCCGATTCTAAACCTTGGCCCCCTGGCACTGCCCGTCTCCCCTCTGCTCTTGTTGGCTTCGGTTTGGATCGGGCTGGAACTGACGGAAAGACACGCCCCGCGCTACCAATCGAACCCAGACCTGCTCTACCGCCTCACGCTGGTGGCTCTGATAGCGGGTCTCGTGGGCGCGCGCTTGGGGTACGCGGCCCGCGCTCCGCAGGCGTTTCTCGCCAGCCCGCTCAGCCTGCTGGCCCCCCAACCCCACATGCTCGATCCCTGGAGCGGGTTTCTGGCCGCTGGCCTGGCCGCCCTCATCTATGGACAGCGCCGGCAGTTGCCCCTGGCCCACACGCTGGACGCTCTGACCACGCTTTTGGCTGTAGTCGCGGTGGGATTGGGCCTGGCGCATTGGGCTTCTGGCGACGCTTTCGGCGCGCCTACCCGGCTGCCCTGGGCCATCTTCCTGTGGGGCGAACTGCGCCACCCTACCCAGGTCTACGAGACCCTGGCCGCCGTGCTGATCGCGGCGGCGGTCTGGCCGGGCGGGCGCATTGCGCGGCTCAGCGAAGACCAGGGGGCGCCTGGGGCGCGTTTTTGGGCGTTCATCGCTCTCAGCGCCGCCGCGCGCCTGTTCCTTGAAGCCTTCCGCGGCGACAGCCTGCTGTGGTTCGGCGGTATTCGCCAGGCGCAGGTGATCGCCTGGGCTGTGCTGGCGCTGGCCTTGGGGCAGATCGGGGCCTGCCTGCGCAGCCGTATCCTCAATGCCGGGCCGAAATAAGGAGAAGCATGGATCAGATTTTCATTAAAGACCTGCTGGCGCGCGGCGTGATTGGTATTACCGACCGCGAGCGCGCCCGCCCTCAGGATATTCTCATCAACGTGGTACTGTTCACCGACATCCGCGACGCCGCCCGCAGTGATAACCTGGACGACTGCATTGATTACAGTGCTATGGCTAAAAAACTGCTGGCCCATGCCGAAGCCGCCGGGCGTTACACCGTCGAAGCCCTGGCAACGGACCTGGCGAATATCTGCCTGCAAGACCCGCGCGTGCAGGGGGCGCGCGTCCGGGTAGAAAAGCCAGGAGCCGTGCGCTTTTCGCAATCTGTAGGAGTGGAGATTGAACGCTACCGCGAATGAGCTGCACCGCGCCTGTCTGAACCTGGGATCTAATATCCAGCCAGAGACGAACATCCCCCAGGCAGTTGCTCTGCTGCGCCGCTACACGCAGGTAGAGGCTATCTCGCGCTGCTGGGAGACCCCCGCCGTGGGCAGCAGCGGGCCCAACTTCATCAACGCGGCTGTTAGCCTGCGCACTCCGCTGGATGCGCCCGCCCTGAAAAAGAACGTAATCGCCGCCATCGAAACCGCCCTGGGGCGCGTGCGCACGGCAGATAAATACGCCCCCCGCCCCATTGACCTGGACATCATCCTGTTCGACGACGCCGTTCTCGACGAAAACCTGTGGAGCCGCCTGTTCGTGGCCCTGCCCGTCTCTGAATTGTTCCCCGACCTCATTCACCCGGCCAGCGGTCAGACGCTCCGGCAGGTCGCTGCAGCCCTGCGCCAGTCTGAAAGCGCGGTATTGAGGCCAGAAATCCGCCTATAAGTGCAGCGGTTCCGAGCCGCGCGAGATGTTATCGAGGAATTCCATGCGCGTGGCAAGGCCGGTGCGGAAGACCCCCAGCATGGCAGACGTGGTCATGCGGGCGTCGTGCTTGCGCACGCCGCGCATCATCGAACACAGGTGCAGGGCTTCCATCACCACCGCAACGCCCTGGGGATGCAGGAGTTCATGAATAAAATCAGCAATCTGGCGGGTCATGCGCTCCTGCACCTGCAAGCGGCGCGCGAACATATCCACAATGCGCGGGATCTTAGACAGGCCGATCACCCGGTCGCTGGGCAGATAAGCCACGTGCGCCCGCCCGATAAACGGTAGCATGTGGTGTTCGCACAGGCTGTAGAACTCAATGTCGCGCACGATCACCATTTCATCGTATTTGACCTCAAATAGGGCATCGTTGACCAGTTCTACCGGGTCGGTGCGGTAGCCGGCCAGCAGTTCTTCATACATGCGCGCCACGCGCTCAGGGGTGTGTAACAGTCCTTCGCGCTGCGGGTCTTCTCCAAATGCCTGTAACATGCGGGTCACGCTCTCCTGAACGCGCTCGTGGTCAATCGACTCTCCGGGGAGCAACTGGGCCGCCTCGTATAAAGCATTTTTGGTATCGTCGGTCATCTCTCCTCCATGCCACACTGCCAGTAAAAGCTAAAAGATGCAGTAGTAGTTCGAATTGTGTGTAACACAATTCAGTAAACGAAATGCCCGTCTGAGCAACGGGCATTGGCAGTTATGTGGTTTTTAGGATTATATCACAGTTCCCTACCTGAGCTTCCACACCAGTAACGTCCCATCGGACGAGCCAGAGACGAGCGCGCGGCCATCTGGGCTGAAGGCCAGGGCCGTGATGTACTCACTGTGCCCGCTAAATGCCTCCACCGTTTCGCCGGTAGAAAGGTCCCAGAGGGTAATAAAGCGCCCTCCGGCGGCCAGATAGCGCCCATCGGGGCTGAATGCAAGGTAAACCGAGGACCAGTCGGCGCGGTCGAGCGTGAACGTCCAACGCTGCCGGCGCGTGGCTACATCCCAAACCAGCACGCTTTTGCCCGCTACCGAGGCCACCCAGCGCCCATCCTGGCTCCAGGCTACTTTGCCCAGGCTATCGGCAATGCCCGAAAAGCGCCGGCCTTGTCCGCTAAGGGGGTCTACCAGGTCGAGACCGTAGCGGGCCGAGTTTAACCAGGTGACAACCAGGTTAGAGGCCCCCTCCTCAGCTCCGCCCGGCAGCCAGCCCAGGCCGGTGACCGTCGCGCCGATGGTCAGTGGTTCATGGGTGCGCACCGGGCTGCCATCGGCGCGGTTCCAGATGCGCAGGCGCGCCGTGCGGTCCGCGGTGACAATCTGCTCGCCATCCGGGCTGAAGGCTCCCTGCACCACCTGGGCGGCGCTGCCGCGCAGGCGGGCCGCTTCCTGGCCGCTGGCCGCGTCAATCAAAAGCGCTTCTTCCCCCACTCCCAGCAAGATCCAGCGGCCGTCCTGGCTCCAGGCCAGAAAGCGCCCCTGCTGTCCGTTTACGGGCAGGGTTGTCTCCAGACCGGCACGGGCGGCATCCCATTTTCTCAGCGCGGCGCTGCCATAGAGCGCCCAAATGCTCCCCGGCTCGCGCCACGCCACCGCGCTGACCGGGCCGGTATAATCCTTCCACACCGTCCGCAGGGTGGCGCGCTCGGCATTCAGCCAGACCACCGCCCCACTGTTCCCCACCGCAAAGAAGCCCTGCCCGGTAGGGGCCTGGACCAGCGGCGAGCCAGGGCCAACGCCATCGAGGATGCGCAGGTTGGGGCTGTGGAGCGTTCCCATCCAGACTTTGCCGCTCTGACTGACGGCGGCAAACCGATCTCTCTCTCCAACCCATACCGAGCGCGGCGCGGAGTCCAGTTTCCAGGTATCCACCGCCGACCAATCGCTTACTTCCCAGGCGACCAGCGAACCCCGGCCATCCGGCTCTCCCAATCCGGCCACCAGCCGGTCTCCACCGGGGTTAAAGGCCAGCGCAACCGCCTGGGCTGGCCCGGTAATCTCGCGGTGCAGGAGCAAACCGCTGGCCCCATCCAACGCCAACACGCCAGCATCGGTTGCCAGCGCCAGCAGGTCTGACCCACTGGCCGCGGCCAGCGCCTCGGCCCGACCAGCCGCCCGCCACGGCGCCCAAGCGAAATCGTTCCGCTCCACGTCCCAAATGCCGGTCACCGCCGCCTGGGTAACGACCGCCAGCCGCGCCGGACGCGCCGCCAGCCACGCCAGCCCGGTGATCGCATCCAGCCCGAAAGCAATGGGGTTCCCTACCGGCCGCCCGGCGGCGTCGAACAAGATCACCCGGCCATCCGCGCGCCCGGCGGCCAGCCATTCGCCGCCCGGAGAAAAGGCCAGCCGGGTAACGGCACTCTCCTGGTAGGCACACCACAGTTCCACGTAGGCACTGCTGTAAACGCAAACCGCCACGCTGCTGCCCACCGCCAGCCGGCCCTCTGGCTCAGACGCAAAACTGAGGGCCTGGCCCATCCCCAGGCGGGCTTCTGCTCCCGCAGGCAGGCGGTCCGGCAGAAGCGGTAATTCCAGGCCGGTTCTCTCCACCAGGGATTGCGCCGCACCGCGCGCGCCCCACCAGCGGGGCGCGAAGACAAAGGCCAGGGTGATCGCCAGCACAACGGCCAATGCCAGCGCCGCGGCAACCACCCACCTGAGGGGAATGCGCCGCCGCGCCCGGCGCACCATGACTTTAGGGGCCACCTCCAACCCGGCGCGCACGTCCTGGCGCAGGGCGGTCACAAAATCAGCGCGTGGGTGAACCGCTTCGGCCAGGGCGCGCAGTTCGCCGCCAAAGGCCGCCAAAGGCGCTTCCAGTTCTTCTTCCAGCCGCCGCGGCCCCGCCGGAACGCGCCCGTTGTCTTTACTGCTTTTCACCGCTTCACCTCCCGCGCGGACAGCAGGCGCTCGTGCAGCGCAGCTAACCCGCGCTGCGCCAGTTTTTTGATCGTTTCTTCGCTGCGTTCCAGCGCCGCCGCCAGGTCGGGAAGTTCTAAACCGGCAAAAAAGTGCAGGGCCACGGCTTCAGCCTGGATGGTGGGCATGGCGCGCAAAATTTGGGCCACGCGGGCCATCTCTAACAGGCGCATGGCTTCGGCCAGCGCCGGCCCGCTCGAGGCGTTCCACGGAGCCGGGCGGACCGGCTGCGCCCGCCCCCGGTAGCCCCGGCGCAGATAATCGGCCAGAGTACGCCGAGCAATTGCGGCCAGCCAGGCCGCCGGCGGGCCATCCTCCGACAGGTAGCCGCCGCGCTCTTCGAGGGCGGCGCGGTAGGTTTCGGCCGTCAGGTCTTCGGCGGCCTCCACGTCGCCAGTGCGCGCCAGGTGATAACGATATACCAGCTCAACGCACTGCTCGAACAGGGCCGGGAAATCCAGATCGGGTCGTTCTGCCTTAAGTGGATAATCGGTCATCGGTTAATTCTCCTTTACAGGCCCTTTTGGTGCGTATTTAAGAATGAATACGCACGCACTCACGGCCTGGATTAACGAACCGGCGGGTAGGCGGTGCGCGCGCCGCTGTTCAGGTCGAGGCGGATGCGCACGCCCAATGGGTCTTCGATCACCACGCTGTCATTTTCGTCCCACCGGTAGATGCGGAAATTGTCGCCCTTTTCCAAAGAAGTTAAATACTGCGCCGCGCCCGCCTGTGGATCAACCAGCAGTACCTGGCCCATGCGCCCGGCAGGTTCGCACCCCAGCCGGGAGACGGAAAATACCAACCGGGTGCTGTCGGGCGACCAGAGCAGGTCTCCACTGAGCCACCCGTTTTCTTCTGCAGGATAGATATAAGAAATGGCCTGTTCCGCGCCGTTGGCCAGGTCACGGATCCAGATTTTCATGGCGCTATCCGCGCCGTTTTGGGCCAGATACGCCAGCCAGCGGGCATCGGGTGAAAGCGCCAGGGCAGGCAGCCGCTCGGGGGGCAGGGTTTCTATTTCTATTAGCTGCCTCGCGGTAATATGAGCGCGCCACAAATGCGCCTGGTAGGGAAACGGCGCGCAGGGTTCAGCATAGCCCGCTTCGGTAAAGTACAGGTCTCGCCCATCGGGCGACCACTGATAGCCGCCCGGCAGGGTGCGAACCCATTCCCGCGGCAGCCAGCGGTCCAGGATGATCCAGGGGCGTTCGCGATCCGTGCCGCTGTAGAGCGTCACCCGTTGAAAAACCCTGGCGAGCGGCAGGCCATCAAAGGTAGTATTGGCGAACAGCGTTTCGGCGTGCCAGGCCCCATCCGGCGAGATGGAAATGAACCCGTTGAGGTCCATGGTTGCCAGCAGGCCGGGACTCAGCACTCCGCCGTGGAAAGACGCAATCACCTGATCGGCCAGGGCCAGCACCTCCGCCGCCAGCGGCTCCTCGCGGCCCGGCTCGCCGCGGCCCAGCAGGGTGAGGGTGAAGTACAGGTCGGCGTCGCCGGGCTGTTCCACGTAGATTTCTTCGCCCTGAGCATAATACACGGCCCGCACCTCGCCGTTGACCCGAACTTCACCGCGGCTGAGGGGTTGGGCAAAGAACTGAACGCTGCCTTGCGCGCTCATCTCGCCGACGCGCGGCAGAGGAAACAGCAGGTTGGCCGGTTCGTCAGCCTGGCGAAAACTAACTACCAGGTAGCCCCCCTGCGCGCGGGGCGGCAGCGCCATCACCGAGCGCAGACGGGCGGGGCGGTTGGAGCAGTATTCGTATACTTCCAGTACCCGCCAATCGGGCGGGTAATTGAAAGAAAAGCCATAGCCCCCCGGCTGGTAGACCGACCAGCCCTCATACGGCCCTGACTGCTGGTTGCGCTCCACCGCGCGGCCCAGGGGAATCGCCTCTTCTTCGCAGCCCAATGCGCCGCGCTCCACCGTTTCGATCCGCACGGCCTGCCAGCGTTGGCCGCCGTCTTGCGTGCGGTAGAGGTGGAAGCGGTTGCCAAAGTCCCAGCCCCAGGCCCAACCAGAACGCCGGCTCACGAATTCCACCTGCGAGATCGCCACCTCGCGCTCTGGAGTCTGGCGGGCATTCCTTAGATTGGTATCGAACCACTGCCAGCTTGCCGCCGCGTCCACCGTCTGATAAAGGCGGTCGCCGTCCAGCACGACAATCTCGCGCGGCGATAGAATCTGAAAGACCATCCGGCCAGATGCGATCTCCACAGGCTGCGAGGGCCGCCAGGTCTCGCCGCCGTCACCGGTGAAGAAGAAAACCATCTGCCAGGAACGTCCAGGGCCATCCGGCGAACTCAAATAGGCCGGTAAAATCCCATCGAGGGCATCTGACCCAAAGAAACGGGGCAAGAGAAGAAACATCCGCCGGCCCAGATCCTGCTCTGGCAGGCTCAAATCAACCGGCTTCCAGCTCTGCCCGCCATCCGTGGTGCGGTAAAAATAGGTCTCATCCAACTTCCTGCCGCTGATCCAACCGTGCAGCGCATTGCGGAAAACCGGCCCAGACAGGAACAGGCCATCCAATACTGGCAGGCTGTCTGCCTCCACCCGGTTCCCACGCACCGCGCGATGCATCAGCCGCCAGCTTCCGCCGCCGTCGGCCGTCTGATAGATCTCTACCCTGCCGGCTTCCGGTGAGTTCACCAGCGCCCAGCCATCGGCAGGGCTCAGAAAGAAAAGTTCCGCCCACCCAAACGGCGCGGGGTGGGCGCTCCACGACTGACCGCCGTCATCCGTCCGGTACAACTGAGAGAGCCGTTCGGGGCCTGCTCCCGCCGCCAACAGCCAGGCCGTAGTGTGATCCAGGAAGAAGCTCAGCAGCGCGTCAGGGGGCGCACCGCCGCCGGGCCGCAGTTCAGGCGGGGTGACGTCGCGCCAGCGCAGACCGCCGTCTTCCGTCCGCCAAACGCTGTGAACGCCCTGCCCCCAGCCACGCAGTTCATCCACCATTTCAACAGCGACCAGGCTGTTTTCTGGCTCTGACCGCTGGAAGGCAACCGCCTCTTGGGTGGGAAACGGAGTAGGGGTGAGGGTGGGCGTGGGTTGCGGCGCAGGCTCAGAAGTGGGCATGGCTGTAAGCGTAGGGGTCGGAGTGGGCTGCCAGGCCGCGGCCCATTGGCCTACCGGGCGGGCCAACAGCCGCCCAACGCCTGCCAGCAGCAGTAAAATCGCTACCAGCATCATCCACAGCGGCGTATACTTCCCGTTTTCTTCGCCGGGCGCGCTCACAGCCCGCCTCGACCGGGAGGCACGCGGAGGGGGAGCGGCCGGCGGCAGAGGGTAGGTCATCGCTGCAAATCCATTTCCTCCCAGGAACTGCCCCCGTCACTTGTTTTATATAGATGCAGTCGGTCGCCATCCAGCCCCCAAGCCCACCCGACCTGTTCACTGACGAACTGCAATCCGGTCATCTGCACGTATTGGCCGCCCCACTGTTCGAGGCCGGTTTCCAGCGCCTGCCAGGTCTGCCCGGCATCGCGGGTGTAGCGCAGGGTCAGGCCGTCTAAGACGAAGAAATGCTCTGGGTCCATCAAACTGTAAGGGCTGGGGTTGGCGATCTTCACCCAGGCAATCGCCTCCCAATTCTCGCCCCCATCCGCGGTGGCAAAGAACACGTAGCGCGCGCCAGGCAGGTCTACGGGCGTCACGCCTAGTTGATTTTCGTTAAAAATGCCCTGCGCCTCGATGATCTCCGTAATGGGGGCAGCGTAAGCGACCATCACGGCCTGATCCTCCCGTGGGTGAAAGAAACGCGGGGCAGAAATCCACATGCTGGCGTAGCCCGCTTCCATAGGCAGGGGGTGCGGCAGCCACAGCCGCCCGCCGTCGGTCGATTCGTAGATAAAACTTGTCCCTGCTTCGATGCGGGTGGTTCCGCCGATCCAGCCGCGTTCTGTGGTGCGAAAGACCGGCCCGCGCAAAAAGCCGGTATCGGGCAGGAAGCCGCTGCGCCCTTCCTGAGTACGGGCCACGCGGTGATACGCCGCCCAGTCAATGCCGTTATTGGAGGTGCGGTACAGCTCGCGGGTAAAGTTGTAACTGCTGGTTAACACCCAGCCGGTAAAGCTTTCGAGGAAGAACAGGCGGGGATCCTCGCCGCCAAACCAGGTAGCGCGCGAAGTCCAGGTACGGCCCCCATCCGCGGTGTAATAGAGCCGCCCGCTAAAATTTACCGCGCCGTTCGAATCAAAGTACCAGGCCCGCTGGCTGTCTAGAAAGAAAGCCGCGCCCCCCGGCAGGCGGGGGATCACTTCAGCGGGGGTAACGTCTTCCCAAGTCTGGCCGCCATCACGGGTGGAATAGACCGAAAACTGACCCACGCCCCAACCCTGCAAGCTGTCGAACATCTGAATGGAGCGCAAATCGGCGGCCTTGTCAAAAAGCGGGCGGGAACGCGGGCGCGAAAGCGCCTCGGTGGGAACCAGCGTGGGGGTGCGGGTGGGCGTGCGGGTCGGAACCGGCGTGGGGGTAAGGGTGAGCGTAGGGGTAAATGTTGGCGTAGGCGTCTGGGTGGGTTGGAGCGCCGCCGCCCACTGCCCCACCGGGCGCGCCAGCAGCAGCGCCGCGCCAGCCACCAGCAGGGCCAGCGCCAACAACAGCATCCACAATGGCGTTAACTGGTTCCGCTGGACGCCGGATTGGGCGGGCGAAGGGGACGCCGGAGGAAGCGGGTAGGTCATGGTTGCTCCTTTATCAGCCCCTTTCAAATCACTGGATCGCGGTCACCACCGCAAGATCTCTCCTTTCATTATAGAGGGAGCGCCTGGTTTCTGGCTATAATTCGTAGAAGGAGACTTTGCATATGGCATCTAAACCCATCCTGTACATCGCCATTTCACCTCAACTGTTTGAAGAAATCGAATTGAACCGGCATCTTCCCCGACTGGCCGAGGCGGCGCAGATCGAGCGCTGGCCGGGGCCCGGCAGCCCCACACAAGAGGCAATCCGCGCGGCCCTGGAACGCGCCGAAATCCTGCTCACCGGCTGGGGAACGCCCTCGCTGGCCCCCCTTCTGCAAGATTGGTCTCCACAGCGTTCTCCGCTGCGCCTGGTGGCCCACTGCGCTGGGACGATTAAGCATCTGCTGGCGGCAGACCTGCTGGAGCGCGGCCTGCTCGTCACCCACGCCAACGAGGCGCTGGCCGAAGCAGTAGCCGAGTTTACGATGGGCGCTTTTATCGCCATGCGCCGCCAAATTGTGTTCTCTGTAGAGCGATTCCGCCAGGGGAAGCCCGCCCTGCCTTTCACCACCATGCGCGAACTGCCCGGCAGTGTGGTGGGCATCATCGGGGCCAGCGCCATTGGCCGACGGGTGATGGAACTGCTACGCCCCTGGAAGGTCACAATTTTGCTCTACGACCCTTACTTCAGCGCCGAGAGCGCGGCGGCCTTCGGCGCGCAGAAGGTGGACCTGCTGACGCTGATGCGCGAGAGCGACATCGTCTCGCTGCACGCGCCGATCACGCCAGAGACGATCCATATGCTGCGCGCCGAACACTTCGCCGCTATGAAGGACGGGGCGTTGTTCGTCAACACGGCGCGCGGCGTGCTGGTAGACCATGACGCCCTGCTGCGCGAACTGCAAACCGGGCGGATCTACGCCCTGCTGGATGTGACCGACCCTACTGAGCCGCTCCCGCGCGATTCGCCCTTCTTCCAGCTCGACAACTGCGCCGTACTGCCGCATATCGCCGGGGCCAGCCTCGAAGCGCGCCGCCGCCAGGGCGATTATGTCGCGCAAGACATCCTCCACTACCTTCAAAACGAACCCCTGCGCTTCCGCGTGCTGCCAGAACGCTGGCAGACGATGGCATAAAGGCATCGCTATGGCTTTCTTTGATCTGCCCCTCGAACAACTATGGACCTACCGGCCAGACCGTTCAGAACCCGCCGATTTTGACGACTTCTGGCAGCAAACTCTGGCCGAAGCCCGCCGTTTTCCCCTCGATGCCCGCTTTACGGCTCCAGACCGCTTTGCCTACCTGCGCACCATCCGGGCCTACGACGTGACTTTCAACGGCTACGGCGGTCAACCGATTAAAGGCTGGCTGTTACTGCCGGCCAACCCACCTGCGCAAAAACTGCCCTGCGTGGTGGAATACCTGGGATACGGCGGCGGGCGCTCCATCCCGCTGAACTGGCTGGAGATTGCCAATGCGGGCTACGCGCATATGGTCATGGATACGCGCGGCCAGGGCAGCGCTTGGGCCGCCGGCGACACTCCCGACCTGGAGCCGCTTGGCTTTCCCCCGCAGTTCCCCGGATTCCGCACCCGGGGCCTGCCCGACCGCCACCGTTATTACCACCGCCGCCTGTTCACCGATGCCGTCCGCGCCATCGAAGCCGCCCGTGCTCACCCTCTGGTAGACCCGGCCCGCGTGGTCGTGGCAGGGGGCAGTCAGGGCGGCGGCGTGGCCCTGGCCGCCGCGGGCCTTCAGCCAGATGTATGCGCCTGCCTGGCAGACGTGCCTTCGATGTGCCATATCCGCCGCGCCATCGGCATCGCCGGCCCCAACACCACTTCCGCCGAGATCGTCGCCTACCTGCGCACCCACCGCGCCGCCGTTGAGGCCGTGCTGACCACCCTCGACTATTTCGACGGCGTTAACTTTGCCGCCCGCGCTGTGGCCCCGGCGCTCTTCTCGGTAGGGTTGATGGACCCCAACTGCCCGCCTTCCACCGTTTTCGCCGCTTACAATCACTACAACGGCCCTAAGCAAATTCGCGTGTACGAGTACAACTATCACGAGGGCGGCGAGACGTTTCAGACGGTTGAAAAGTTAAAGTTCTTGCAAGAGCTGTTTAAAGCAGGCTGAATAACCAACCCAACAGCAGCGTCATGTTTTGCAGAGCCCCGCGCACGTACTGCGGGGCCAGCCAGAATGGGGTAAAGAGGATCACCGCCAGGAGCACAGCCAGCATATCCCACACCAACAGGGTGGTAAAGACAATCTGCACTGCGTTCATCGGACGGCGGGCGGCCAGTTCCACGCCGTGAGCGCGGTAAAGTTCGGCCAACGCGCCCGCCGCCAGCCACGCGCCGATTAACACCAGCCCCCAGACCTGGTTCGATACCTCCGCCCCTGCCTGCCAAAAGGCGGCCAGCACCCACAGGCCGGGGAAGATGAAGACCGCGCCAGAGAACAGCAAGAAA
This sequence comes from Anaerolineaceae bacterium, assembly GCA_034434155.1. Taxonomy (GTDB): domain Bacteria; phylum Chloroflexota; class Anaerolineae; order Anaerolineales; family Anaerolineaceae; genus DSYU01. Next base: position 53,353 of record DAOUAC010000090.1, on the reverse strand, counting down.
GAGCGCCGGGCACTGCCATCCCGCGCCGAATTTGCCATCCGCCGCAGGACTTTGCCGCCATCCGTCAGGGTTCCCAGCGGCAGAAGGTTGAGAAAGCCCGTCTGCGCGCTGAAATTTGCCAGCAGTTCCAGGTGCGGGCTGCCGGGCTGCCACCAGGCGTTCAGCGCCAGGGCGATCAGCGACAGCCCCAGGCTGAACAGCGGCCCGGCCAGGTGAATGTAAACGTTGGCAAGCTGAGACAGCCCCGCGCGTTCTTCGCCGCGAGTCCACGTCCAGGCCCCGACCATGCCAAAATGGACGCGGTACGCCAGACCAAACCAGCGCAGGGCGACAGCATGGCCCAATTCGTGGAACCCCAGGCTGGCAGTGACGATCAGCGCAAATTCCCAACTGCGGAACAACAGCGCCGTCCCTACCAGAAACGCCAACAGCGAAGCCGCTTCTGAAAGCTCGCGGCGCATCAGCGCCTCAATTTTCCCCCTGGAAACACCCGACTCAACCATCCTACCGATTATACCGGCTGAGATCACCCGTTCCCTTCAAGAAATCATAAAAATCTGAGGAGGGGAACCTACCCCTGCCTCCGTCCTTCCATTGGCGAAAAGCCCGCCGCTTAGCGCCTTTCAATCACTCCCAGCGGAGGGGTACTGAATACGTACACCAGAATCACCAGCCACAGGGCCGAGTTGAGCGTAAACGCCAGCAGGCCGGTGAGCGTCCAGGGGGCAGCGTGGTTCATCACGGTATAAAGGGCCAGCGTTCCAAGCAGGAGGTGCAGGAGCGTCCAGCCGCCAAACAGGATCGCCCAGACCCGGCGGTTCTTCGCCTGGCGAAAGCGCGCCACGCTCCATACCAGGAAGGGCAGCAGCAGCATTCCCGCGGCCGCCAGGGGGCTGAGCAGCAGGCTGTAGGCCAGAAACAGGAACGCCAGCGCGATCACCAAAAAACGGCGCTGGTGAGCGAGGGTCGGCTCGAAATGCCACAAGCGCAAGAAATACATGCGCTGGCGCACAATCCGCAGGCCCCCCAGCAGTGCTATGCCAGCCGTTGTCAGCAAAAAGATCACCGGCGGGAAAACGCGCATGATCGGCAGGCGCGGCAGCAGCCAGACCGCCCCCGACAGGAATGCCAGCCCGGCCAGACGCATCAGCCAGGGCAGGTCGCGCTCCAGAAAATTAGCAAAGGCATGCCACTTCACCGGCGGGTAGAGAAACGGCAGGGCCGCGAAGAGCGCAAACGCCGCCAGGAGCAGGCCCACGAACAGGCTCACGCTGGCCGGCGGCAGGTAGCGGTCTCCCCAGATTACATAGGAGCGCGCCAGCAGCGCCGGGCCAAACTGGTTCAACGCTAAACTGCGGATGTACTGCTCGATAAACCGCCCGGCCATGCTCAGGGTGGCGGGGTGATCCGGGGCAGGCGTTTCCTCGGAAGAAGCGCCAGCAACAGAGGGCTGAAATCCCAACCAGGCCGCCAGGCCGCCGGGCGCAGAGGGGTTAACCGCCGCGACGCCCAAAACTGCGTCGCCGCGCTCTACAAAGACGCCGGTATGCTCATACGGAGAGACGCCCCAACCACGCTGTTGAAGCAGAGCGAAAAACAGCGCCAGCGGATGCCCTTCACCGGGTTCTCCATCGAGTGGGTCTGCCAATCCCTGAGCGGCCATCACCTGACGCGCCAGGGCCATCGTCCACAGGGGTGAAGCCTGGCGCGCGCTCATCAAATGATAGGGATGAAGGTAGCGCGCCCCCTCAGCGGCCACGTCGTCAATATAAATCGCCAGCCGCAGGCTTAGATCTGGGTGAAACTGCGCCAGGTAGCGCGCCCCCTGCCGGCCGGTATCTTCCGCGTCGGTGGAAACGAACAGATAGCTGTAAAAGTGATCGCTCTCGGTTAAAACGCGGGCCATCTCCAGCAGCAGGGCGCTGCCAGCGGCGTTGCCCAGCGCCGCTGGCCCCGCTGAGGGGCGCACATCGCGGTTTGCCATCAGCAGCACCACTGAGGGCGAGCGGCCTTGGCTATACGCCAGCACATTGGCCCCGCGAATCTGCCAGTGGGTGAGGTTAAAAGGGCGGAACAGAAAACCCGGCGACCAGATGTCTTCAGGGGCAAGGGTTTCAAAGAACTCCAGCCGGGTATCCAGCCCCATCTGGCGGAAGCGCTCCGCCATCCACTGGGCGGCGGCCTGATTGGACGGCGAGCCTGGAGAGCGGTCGGGGAAGCGCTGGAGCAGGGTTTGCAGGTCTGCCAGGGTTCGTTCCTCTGAAAACGCCAGTTCACCTTCATATAAATTCAGGCGCGGAAATTCCACCAGCAGCAGCGGGTTCAGCGCCGCGAAAACCGCCAGCACAACCAAAAAATACGGCACTACGTAAAGAAAGGGTAGTTTTCGCACCTGATCTTTCCAATGATGGAAACCGCGCGGACCTCACCGCCAGCTTCAGCCGCTCATCCGGTCAGGAACAGGCATCTGCGGCTGGCCGGCTACGTCAAATGCAAGCGTTAACAGAGGAACCCCTGGGGGCATCTGGATATAATCATATCATCAATTCGATCAGGAGACGCCCATGACACCCCGCCTGACTCCCCGCGAGCGCATCCTGGCCTCGCTGCGCCACGAACCGGTTGACCGCCTGCCTACTGACATCTGGGCCACGCCCGAAATCTGGCAACGGCTGCGCGAATATTTCGGCGCCGCTACCGAACTGGAAATCTACGACCACCTGGGCATTGACGGCATCCCTGGCATTGCGCCGCCGTACATTGGCCCGGCGCTGCGCCAGGAAGATGGCATCCGCTACGACGAGTGGGGCATGGGATACAAACCGCAGGCGTATGGCTCCGGCAATTACGATGAACAGGTAGTTTATCCGCTGGCCGGGGCCAAGACTATCGCCGACTTAGACGGCTACGCCTGGCCTTCTCCCGACTGGTACGATTATTCTGCTCTGCCGCGCCTGGCACAGGCCTGGCCGGGGCGGGCTGTGCAGTGCGGCTATACCGCGATCTTTTACTTCCACAACAAACTGCGCGGGCTGGAACTTTCGCTGATGGACCCCCTGCTGCGCCCAGAATTTACCCGTCACCTGCTGACGCGCCTGTCGGATTTCTTCGATGCCTATCACCGCCGCTGTTTTGAGGCCGCGCGCGGGTACATTGACATCACGCAGGTAACGGACGATTTTGGCGCACAGCATGGGCTGATGATTAGCCCCACCATGTTCGAACACTTCTACCGCGCGCCCATCCAGCGCGCCATTGATCTGGCCCACGCCTACGGCCTGCTGGTCTTTCATCACGACGACGGCGACCTGCGCCGCCTGCTGCCGCGCCTGGTTGATATGGGCATTGACTTGCTCAATCCCATCCAATGGCGCTGCGGCAACTGGGACCTGGCCGCCCTGAAACGCGATTTTGGCAGGCGCATTTGCTTTCACGGCGGGGTGGATAATCAGGAAACCCTGCCCTTTGGCTCACCCGAAGAAGTACGCGCCGAGGTGCGCCGCCTGAAAGCCACCCTGTGGAATGACCACACTGGTTATATCCTCGCGCCCTGTCATAACCTTCAACCCATCACGCCGCTGGAGAACATCCTGGCAATGTACGAGGAAAGCCAGCGGGGCGCAGGGGCGTAAATTCAGTTTTGCGGAAAACCGGACTGCATGAGCGCTTCGGCCCAAGCGCGGATGGCCGTTGGGTCGCGGTAATCACCGCCGCGCAGGCCTACCCCGCAGTACGCCAGAAAGACGCGCATACCCAGCCCCGTCCAAAACGGATACTTGTTGGGGAACAACGCCCCCGCAAAGCGCCCTTCGGCCACCGGACTGACCAGCGCCCGTTCTTCGGCCAGGTACTGCTCCACGAGATTGCGGTTAGACTCGGCGGCGCTTGCCACCATCATCCCCACCAAAAAGAAGGCGGTCGGCAGGCGGCGCAGCGTCTCCTGATTGGCGCGTAAAAATTCTACCGCTTCTGGAAGCCACTTTCCACCATGGATGGCGCTGCCGAGGACAACGCCGCTGTACCCCTCCAGGCTCGTAACAGCCCCCATCGGGCGCACGTCCACCGCCGCGCCGAAACCATCGGCCAGAGTCTGGCCGATGGTTTCGGCCACTCCGCCGGTTGAGCCATCCGCGCTGGCATAAGCCACCAAAATTTTCCGGTTCATGGCGTTCTCTCCAAAGGATCGATCTGGAAAACCAAGCGGCAAACCGGCATTGGGGGCCTTTTTAAGGGCCAGCAGGCCCACCGCGCCCACGCAGGTGAGCGCGCAAGAGCCGGTCACGACCAGGATGGCTCGTAAAAAGCGGCGGCGGTTCATGGGTTCAGCCGGTCCCCTTCCTGCAAGATTTCGATGCGGTTGCCAAAAGGATCTTGCACGTAAAAACGGCGCACGCCGGGCAGGGCATCATCGGGGATGATGGCAACGCCCGCAGCGGCAAAGGCACTGCGGGCGGCTTCCAGGTCGGCCACCCGAAAGCAGGGATGGGCTTTACGGGCCGGCTGGAAATCCTGCTCCACGCCCAGGTGAACGGCGATGGCCCCCGCGCCTGCAAACCATACCCCGCCTCTGGAAACCAGGGGCGCAGGCTTGCTCACTTCACGCAGACCCAGCAAGCCGCCGTAGAAGCGGCGGGCTTCATCTTCGCGCCCGGCAGGCATGGCTAATTGGATGTGATCCAGAGCCGTAACCTGAATAGAGGCGCTCATGCGGCTTCCTCCACCCCATCCAACAGCAAAACGGCATCTTCCCAATGCCCAGGGACGGAGAACCACTGGCTTTTGCCCTCCGGGAAGATACTGCCCGTCCGGTTGCCGGTCGGGTAGGTTCCCGCGTCGCGCTCTTCGCCGGTGGCCGGGTTCACCCAGGTACAGCGCACCAGGCGGGTGAGGATTTTATCGAGATGCACCAACACGTGACACTGGCTGGAAAGGTAGAGCATGGCCCAAGAGCCGTCGGGGGCGCGCACGGCGGCGTTCAGGGTGCGCTCGCTGGATACGCCGCTGGCAAAGATGCTCTGATCGGGGATGCGCTCCCACCAGGGGCGCGAGGTGGCGATGCGTTTAAACAACTGCATATGCCAGGCGCCGGGGGTATCGAACGTCTCCGTCCAACCCTCGCCCATACGCCACATGCGATCTTGCCCATAAGTGATAAACCCGCCCGCCATAAATGCCCACCATGCCTGGCGGCGCACAATCAAGGGCGTGATCGGCCCCAACGGGTATTCCGGGCCGTTCTCGTAGGCCCCTTCGCCCAGCACCACCGGCTTGAGGGGCAGCAGGAAAGCATCGGCCAGCACCATTGGGTAGACTTTAGGCCAGTCCGTCCAGGTTTCGATCATGTTAAAGTCCAGCCAGTCATCCTGGTGGAAGAACTGCGAAGAGGATCGCCCGCCGCAGGGGTGATAGGTGATCAGATGGGTTCCCAGGTCACCCTCGCGCAGACCATAGGCCAGGGCGCGGTAAACGCTCTCGCGCCCGGTGGGAATGCGGTCGCCGCCCGACACCCAAATGAGATTGGGCCGGTTGCGGTAACGCTCGCCCAAGAAGCGCCCGTAGACGCGCGCGCTGTGTTCATCGAACAACCTGGAATCCATCACGTAATAGCCCCAGGTGGGCAGCATCGCCAGCACCAGGCCCAGCCGCTCGGCCTCATCCAGCAGGCGGTCCACCTGCTCAAAATAGACCGGATCGGGGCGGTCGGGCGTTTCCACCCAGGGGCGGTGGCCGGTCTCGTTCGGGTGGGGCTGCTGATTCTCCATGCCCGTGCCGCTGCCCCACGCCAGCACCCCCTGGATAACGGTAAAACCTTTGGCGGCGCGGTTTTGCAGGTAGCGCACGGCATCTTGCAAAGGGTACTGCGAAAACAGCGGCCAGGCGGTGTCACCCATCCAGAAGAAGGGCCGGCCGGCGGCGTCTACCAAATAGCGCCCGCTGTCGCTAACCCGCACCGGGCCAACGAACCCCTCCACGTTGAGGGACTTTTCTGTCATATCCATCCTCCAAAGATCGTTTCAGTAGTTTTGCATTTTTAACAAGCCCGTTCGCGAAACCACAGATAAACACAGATTTTCTCGTTCCCCAATCTGCTGGAGCATCCTCTGCGTCTCTCTGCGGTTCCGTTAAGCTTTGTTAAATCACAAAAATACTGATTGTTTCGTGCTGGCGAACCGTATCATTGTACACCCAACGGGCAGGGCTGTGACCTGCAATTTACACGCCATTCAATAAGCAACCGTTTTATGGGATGTTTCCTTAACCCAAACGGCCGTAATACAGGCGCGTATCGTACTCAAAAGCAACTTTGCCGCCAACCTGGTAGCGGTGGAAAATGCGCTCTAACCCCGCCAGGATCTCCGCATGGCCCGGCTGGCCGGCCGCTGGCACATAAGAAGAAGATAACAGGCGGCCCTGCATCCCTTCCAGGTCAAAGTACTGGGCGTTATCAAACGTCTCGATGCGCAGGCCGTCGCTGCCGTAAAAATCACGGATGATGCCTTCATCCAGGTGCTGATGGCGGACCGTGGTGTAATCCGTGCCGTATTGGAGCAAGAGTTCTTCGTAGGCCCGCAGGAAGGGCGTGGCGTTGATGCGGCGCTCATTCCAGACCAGTACCAGCCATCCGCCGGGCTTAAGGATGCGCTCGAACTCGCGGCGCGCGCGCGGGAGGTCGAACCAGTGAAAGGCCTGCCCCGCGGTGATAAAATCCACCGCCTGATCGGGCAGACCCGTGGCTTCTGCTGATCCATCCAGGCTGGCAAAGCGCGGGTAAGCCGCCAAAAACTGCTCTCCGGCGGCGCGCATGGCCGCGTTGGGTTCCACGCCGAACACCCGGCATCCCAGGTCCAGGAACAGCCGTGCCAGCAGTCCCGTCCCTGAGCCTACGTCCGCCACGATGGAGTTAGGTGACAGGCCGCAGCGTTCTTGCAGGGGAGTTAAAATCTCCGGTGGGTAGCCAGGGCGGAATTTAACGTAATGATCAACGCGCGACGAAAACCGTTCTTTCGGGTCCACGGTATCCTCTCTTTACAACTCAATACACAACTCAATACCAAACTGCCCTCTTAACACCTGCCGGGCTTCTTCCTCGCTCTCCAGCTCGCGCCTGCCGCCGCGCGTAACAATCAACCGCCGGTTGCTGAAGGTAAGATGCCCATCCGCCTGGTTATTTTACCGTGATCCCCTGAGTAATGGCCTTCACTTCGGCCATCACGTTTTCTGGCTCAAAGACGCGCTTCCAATCCGGCTGGAAGATGCGCTCTCTGGCCCGCGCCACTGCCAGCTTGGCCCCGTCTGACAGTTCCGCGTCAATATATTTGAACAGGATACCCACGTTCACGTTCATATGCCCCAAAATGAACTGGCGGGCGGCTTCTTCGGGAACGCCGCGCCTGACTGCTTCTTGAATGGCCTCGGTAATGATGACCATGCAGGTCAGCACCACCGTTTCAGATAGGGCGGGTTCTAAGATCGCCATTTGCTCAACGGTCACGCGGTAGACGTTCATCACCGGGGCGAAGATAGCGCGCACCACCGCTTCGCCGCGGGCGTAGTCGGCTTCTGGCCCCTGCATCAGCGCCGCGACCACGTGTTGTTTGGCTTTGATAGCTCCAAAGAAGTCTAAGCGGGCTTCGGGGTCGGTCTCATCGTTGACAATCGGCGGGTGGCAGGGATGGCAGACGAATATGGAGATATCTTCGCGGACGGGCAGTTCGCCGCCGTGCGGGGCAGCCGGGTCGAGCAGTACCAGCATGGCGCCCGGCCGCATGTGCGGTACAATCTCGTGAGACACTTTGCCGATCAATTTATCGGGGACGGCCAGGATGACAATATCCGCCTGGGCGGCGGCCTGGAGGGGCGGGGTGGGCGCGTCGCCGCGCTCGCGCAGCCGGTTCTGACCGGCCTCGCCAGCTTCGACGTACAGCGTCTGGTAGCTGCTGGTCTGGCGCAGCCGTTGAGAGATGCGCGATCCCATCTTACCCGCTGCGCCAAACAATGCAATCGTCGTCATAACAGCCTCCTTATGAAAAACAAATCACGCGGTTATCATTGGCCGAGTCGTAGGCGGCAAAGACGAGCCGCACGGTTTTCAGATTGTCCTCGCCGGTGGTCTCGGCCTGGCCCTCACCCTTGAGGGCGCGCAGCAGGTTAGCGTTGCAGGGCACAATACTGGCGTGGACGACATCATAAGCAGGGTCCGCCCAAGAATAGCGCGGCGGTGGACAGCGCCGCAGCAGCGTACCCTCGCGCGTAGTCAGGCGAACCCAATAATCTGGCCCCAATTCCAGCGAGCCGCGCTCGCCCTCGATAAACAGAAAGGTCTGCGGGAAGGCTTCGCGCTCCAGGTAGTTTTCGGCATAGGCCATATTGACCACCACCGTCGTCTGCCGCCCGCCCATCTCCATCATCACGGTTGCCACGTCTTCGCCGCGAATATCGCGGTGAACCCGGCGGATCTGGCAGTAGAGGCTGTCGGCCTCGCCAAAGAGGAAGCGGGCTGTGTCGAGAACGTGAGAGCCAAGATCGGTGAGGATGAACTGCTCCAGTTCCTTGAGGAACGGCTGGTTTTTGAACACCGGAAAGCCGGAGATCATGTCGATGCGGGCGCGGAAGGGCGCGCCAATCGCGCCAGAGCTGAGTATATCGCGCACTGCGCGGATGGGGGTTTGCCAGCGCCAGTTTTCGTGGATGAACAGCGGCACACCCGCCGCCCGGCAGGCCGCCACCATCCCTTCCGCCGAGGCCAGGTCGGTGGACATGGGCTTCTGGCAGATGACGGGCTTTTTGTACTGCGCCGCCAGGTGAACCAGAGGGGCGTGCGTCTCAACAGCGGTGATAATATCCACAAAATCAACGGGGGTCTGTTCCAGCAGTTTTTCGGGGTCATCGGAAACCTGCGCGATGCCAAACCGGGCGGCCATCTCCGCGGCCCGCGCCAGCGTGCGGTTGTAAATCGCCACCGGTTTGGCCCCACCCACTTCGAACCAGGCTGGGATCTGAAAATTGGACCAGAATCCCGCCCCAAACACCGCGAATTGTAAATCCGGCATAGATGCCTCCTCTGTATTGTGATTCTCGCGTCGGTAAAAAAGATTATAATCTTCAAAACCAATCGCGATAAGGAGAACACACGCATGCCTCCTCTCCGAACGGCCATTTTGGGATGCGGCGGCTTTACCCACAGGCACGCCGCTATTCTGGCTTCACTACCTGAAGAAGTTGAACTGGTGGGATTCTGCAACCGCACCATCGCCAAAGCCGAGGCGTATGCGCGGCAGTACACCGGCGGGCGCGCGCCGGTCTTTGCGGACCATCACGCCATGCTGGAAACGCTCGACCTGGACCTGCTGGTGATCAACCTGCCGCCCTATGCTCACACCGACGCGGTGGAACTGGCCGCCGCGCGGGGAACGCACATTTTTATTGAGAAACCCATTGCCCTCACCTCTGAAAAAGCCTGGCAGATGGTAGAGTGCGTGGAACGGGCCGGGGTAAAAACCCAGGTGGGGTTTCAACTGCGCTTTGGGGCCGCCGTAGAAAAGGTAAAAGCCCTGATCGCTTCTGGTCAAAGCGGCCTGCCGGGGTTGATGGCGGCGCGTTACTTCTGCAACTCACTGCACAGTGAATGGTGGCGGCAGCGCCATCTTTCTGGCGGACAACTGGTTGAGCAGGTGATCCATATGGTGGACCTGATGCGCTATCTGATGGGCGAGCCGGTGAGCGTCTTCAGCCGCCAGGCCAACCTGTTTCACCAGCACATCCCCGGCTACACGGTGGAAGACGTCAGCGCAACGACGATGACCTTCCCTGGCGGCGCGCTGGGGGTGATCTACGCTACCAACGGGGCCATCCCCAACCGTTGGATCAACGATTACCGCCTGGTGGCCGGCAACCTGACGGTAGACTTCAGCGACGCCAATCACGCTGTGCTGACTTACACCGCCCAGGAAGGCGCGCCCACTGAGACCATCGCCTCGGAACAGGATATGTACCGTCTGGAATGGCTGGACCTGATCGCCGCCATCCGCACCGGCGGCGAGACGCGCACCCCCATGCGCGAAGGCGCGCGCTCGCTCGATTTGGCGCTGGCGGCCACCCGCTCTGCCACCGAAGGATGCGAGGTCAAGCTGTAATACAGGTTAGCAAAGCAGAGTATAATCCGTCTCATGATGCCCCTTCACCGCCTTAAAACCGCGCTGAACACGCCCTGGCAGCGCACCCTGTACATTATGTTTTTCGCCCAACTGCTGACGGCGGTCGGCTTTTCGAGCATTTTCCCGTTCCTGCCGCTGTACATTCACGAATTGGGCTCCAGCACCGGAACCAGCCTGGAACTGCTTTCTGGGTTGGTCTATTCCGGCCAGGCTTTTACCATGATGCTCACCGCTCCGCTATGGGGCGCGCTGGCCGACCGCTACGGGCGCAAGCTGATGGTCGAACGCGCCATGTTCGGCGGCACGGTCATCCTGCTGTTGATGGCCTTCTGCCGCTCCGCCGAAGATTTGGTGATCTTACGGGCCATCCAGGGCCTGATCACCGGCACAGTGGCCGCGGCCAACGCCCTGGTGGCCGCCATGGCCCCGCGCGAGCACAGCGGCTACGCCATGGGGCTGCTTCAGGTAGGGCAGGGCGCGGGGGTGGCCCTGGGGCCTATGGTGGGCGGGGTCATCGCCGACTCTTATGGATACAGCGCGGCTTTTTACGTCACCTCGCTGCTGCTTCTGCTGGGGGGACTGCTGGTTTTGTTTGGAGTTAAAGAGCCGTTTGACCCGCGCGCCAAAGCCAAAGGGCGGCCCTCGGTGCTGGGCGGCTGGCGCGAGATTCTCGCCAGCCCCGGCGTACCGGTGAACTACAGCCTGGGGTTCCTGAGCAGTCTGGCGCGCAATATGCTTCTGCCCATCCTGCCGCTGTTCATCCCGCTGGTCCTGGCTTCAACGCAGTCGGTCAACACCTTCACCGGCCTGGTGGTGGGGGTTTCATCGGGGACGACGACGCTGAGCAGTATCTACTTTGGCCGCCTGGGAGACCGCATCGGCCACCGCAAGGTGCTGGTCACCAGCCTGATCGCAGGCGGGCTGTTGTACATCCCACAAATCTGGGTCAACGCCGCCTGGCAAATTTTGATTTTACAGGCCGTTATTGGAGTGGCGTTGGGCGGGGTGATCCCCTCTTACAGCGCCCTGCTGGCACGCTATACCCGCCCTGGCTTAGAGGGGGCCGTCTATGGGCTGGATAACGCCATTGGTTCGGGCGCGCGTGCCCTGGCCCCCATGCTCGGTTCGGCAGTGGCAGTGTGGTTGGGACTGCGCCCGGCCTTTGCCATCACCGCTGTGGTCCTGGTGCTGGCCGGGCTCGCCGGCTCTGCGCTGCTGCCCCAGCGTGAGATGCCCCCCGCCCCGGCCTCTGAGAGGACCGCCCTGAAGCCGGCCAGAACCCCAGGGGAGCCAACCGCTCTGCATCAACGCGCTCGATGAGCCGGGCGCTTTACCCCACGACTAACGGCCCCCCCTCTGGGCGCATTGCAGGCGCGCTGTGCGCCCTGGCCGCGCTGGCATTGGCGTGCAGTGCCGCGCCCACCTATGTGCTGATGGCGACTGCCGCCCCCACCCGGCCTCCGGCGGCCACGGCGACGGCTTTTCTTCCTGCTTCCCCAATGGCTATGCCTACGCGCAAATCCACCCCAACCGCTACCCCTTCGCCCTCACCTTCGCCTTCCCCTACCGCCACGCCTCAACCTACCCTCACGCCGACTTTTACCCTCACGCCAGAGCCAACCGCCACTCCCACCGTTACGCTCTCACCCACGCCCACGCTCACCCCCATCTTTTTCAACCCTGATCTGCCCGCCGAGGCCGCCATCCCGGGCATTTCGGGAGCAGATCAGGCTCTGCCGCTGTCTTGCGAGGCGCGCTCGGCGGTGGATTGGGCCGCGTATTTTGGCATTTTGATTGACGAATTGGAATTTCAATACCGCCTGGACACCAGCGACAACCCCAACCAGGGATTTGTCGGCGACCCCAACGGACTGCCCGGCCAAATTCCCCCGTTTTCTTACGGCGTTCACGCGCCGCCGGTGGCAAAGCTGCTGCGCGAATACGGCCTGAGCGCCCAAAGCCGCACCGGCATCACCCCCGATGACCTGCGCCTGGAAGTTTCGCAGGGCCGCCCGGTCATCGCCTGGGTGATTGGTCACGTCTGGTTGGGGTACAGCCGCACTTATACCGCCGCCGATGGAACGACCGTCCTCGTCGCCCCCTACGAGCATACCGTCATTGTCACTGCTTATACCCGGCAAACTGTTACTGTGTTAGACGGCAGTCAGGTGTATACCGTCCCCTGGGAGCAGTTTTTAGCCTCCTGGGCGGTGCTGGGCAATATGGGTGTGGTGCTGGCCGCGAATTAAGCGTGAGTGTGACTCATCCGCTCGTGCAGTACCTGAGCCAATCCTCCCGGCGAATCAGGAAACTGAACATTCGTTTGTTTAAGATCGTAGGCTTCTCGCACCAGGTAATCCACCGTCATCACATCTAACTTTTCAGTCAGGCCGCACTGGCTCATCACCGTTCTGATAAAGGCGGACCAACTTTTATTTTCACCCATCAGGCGCCAGAGCTGGGAGAAGAGTTCTTCGGGTAAACTCGTCATTTTTTCGAGCATCTCCTTTGGGGTTCCTGTAAAAAAACCGAGGGTTGAAACGCCACCGAGACAAGTGTATAACCGCTTCTCCTCACTGTCATTGGGGACAATCCTTGATTTCAGGGGGGGAAACCCTGGTCTTGTATTGATTAAAACGAAGTATCTATGCCGTTTGTTTCACCCGCACAGCTACGACCACCAACCTGCAACCCTGCTTTAGCCATTTGGCATTAATTGTTTGCCCTTCAAGGGGAAGGCACACAGGCGTTCTTCTTCTGAAAGCGCCTGGCGGGCCTGATCGCGCACGTTGTTGACACCGGCAAAGAATTCGCGCATTAACACCACCGAGAGATACTTTCCACGCGGGGTGAGGGTGATTTCATCGCGGGTGATGCGCGCAAAAGCGCCGACCAGGAACATAAAAAGCATTTCCAGCCACAGGCCGCGCTCGGCGCTGACGCCAAAGGATTTTTTGAAACGCTCTCGGTTAAAGCGCAGGCTGAACAGCTCCATCATAAAGCGGTAGCGCATCTGCTCGCGCTTGCCGTAGCGCTGACGGGCCGCAACCGACATATGCCCTGCCTCAATCGCCCGGCTGTACTCATTCAACGAAAAGGTGTTGACGTACAGCGAGCCATCCAGGTAGCTGAACGCGCCGGAACCCAGGCCCACGTACTCTTCATCTTCGACGATGTACTCGTCAATCATGCCGCCGCCGGCGCGCAGGAACGTCCAGGCGGACATGGGCTTGAATTCCGCGCTAAGCTCTTCAAGGATGATCTCATAATAGCGCGCCTCGCGCCCATAGTTTACCCGCCCCACGGAGCGATCTAACGATTTGGCGACCGAGGGCGATGACATCAACGGGTAGAAGGTGGTCTGCTGCGCGCCCGAAGCGATCACCGCGCGCACATCGCGCCGCAAGATTTCTTCCGTCTGGTTGGGGAAGTTGTAGATCATGTCTACGTTCAGCGATGGGAAGTGCGGGGCCGCCTGGCGGATTCTTTCCAGCACAGCGGCGCCGGAGCCGAACTTATAGTAACGTCCCATTTGCTTCAGCAAGCCATCGTCAAAAGACTGTACCCCAACCGAGAGGCGCTGGACGCGCCCTTCCAGTTTAGCGATGATTTCAGGAATGAGGTGGTTGGGATTGGTTTCACACGAGACTTCACCAATGGGGAACAGCTCGCGGGCCAGGTCTATAGTTTGAACCAGTTCGTCAATGAGGATGGTGGGCGTTCCGCCGCCGATATAGAGCGACGTAAAGCGATATCCCAGGCGGTGCGCCATGCGCATCTCTTCACGGAGCTGTTTAAAATACGTGTGCGCCTTTTCTTCCTGGAGCAAAAAGCGGTTAAAGGAGCAGTAAGGGCAGAGGCTCTCACAGAAAGGCACGTGCAGGTAGAGCGTATAGGTTTTGCCCGCGCGGGGACCAGGCAGGGTTTTCACCGTCGTTGGCTCCAGCCGCAGGTACTGCTTCGCCATTCGTTTCAGGTAAGGGGTCAAAATAAACTGCGATAACAACCGCGCCACCCCCACCCCGACCCGTTCCTTACGTTGAGTGTGCCTGGTCTGCGGCGATGAAGGCTGGTTGGAAGCGATGCGTTTAAGTTCATTCATGTTTTGCTCGATTTGGATAAAGATATATCCCTAAAACTACGACCTGCACAGGCTGACAGACGGCGCGGCCGCGGATGCAGCCCCAGCAGGAGGGAATTTTCAGGTTGGCTACAAAAATATTGAACTAGAGCCTGGGTTATTGTACCTAATGGCAGACGCAAACACAACTTAATTTATCCACTAAAATTGTGAATAATATCACTTGTTAGATGCTTATCAAGCGTCTTGCTAAGGGTATTAAAACGCGCCAGACTGCCGGGTGCAATCAGGGATATCCGAACCACAGACCGAGAAAGTCCCCCAAAGGGCACTGCTTCGGCAGACACTGTAGAAAACTATGCTACAATCCAATAGCTGGTGCCCATTTTCCTGTTCAAACCGCAAGGAAACCACATGATCCGCACCGAAAACCTTACCAAGATCTTTTCATTGGGAAAGAAGGCCGAGCCTATTACCGCCGTTGACCGCCTGACGCTGGAGGTGGCGGAAGGGGAAGTCTTTGGCTTCTTAGGGCCTAACGGCGCCGGGAAAACAACTACCGTGCGCATGTTAACCAGCCTGATCGCCCCAACCTCGGGCCAGGCATTCATCGGTCCGTACCAGATCGGCAGAGACGATCAGGCCATCCGCCGCATGGTCGGCATTTTAACGGAAACACCCGGCATGTACGAGCGCCTCTCGGCAGACAAAAACCTGACGATCTTCGCCCGCCTATACGGCGTCAGAGACGTGCCCGGCCAGGTGGAAAAATACCTGCGCATGTTGGGCCTTTGGGAGCGCCGCTTTGATCCGGTAGGCAGTTTTTCTAAGGGGATGCGCCAGAAGCTAGCCATCGCCAGGGCACTGCTGCACGAACCGCGCGTGTTGTTCCTCGATGAACCCACCTCAGGCTTAGACCCTGAAGCCTCGCGCATGGTGCGCGACTTTATCGAGGAACTGCGCAAATCGGGCGTGACGATCTTCCTCTGCACCCACAACCTCGATGAAGCCGACCGTCTGTGCGACCGCATCGGCATCTTTAAAACCCGCCTGGTAGCGGTGGATACGCCTCAGAACCTGCGCGCCAGCCTGTTCGGGCGCAAGGTGGTCTTCCACCTGCAAACGATGGAACCGCGCTGGCAAGAAGTGGTGCGCGCCCTGCCCTTTGTGCGCGACGTGCAGATGATTGACCGCCGCCTGGTCATCGCGCTGGACGACCCCGAAGCGCATAATCCCGTCATCGTGCGCCGCCTGGTTGAAGCCGGGGCTGATATTCAATTTGTGGGCGAATTGCGCCACTCGCTGGAAGATATTTATTTGCAGGTCATTCGCGCGGAATAAGGATAAGCCAAGATGGACTTCAACCGCATCCTGACGATCGTGGATAAAGAATGGGCCGAGGTCTTTAAAAACCGGCTCGTCCTCTTTACTGTCAGTTTTATGCCCCTGCTGCTCACGATTTTGCCGCTGGCAATGCTGTACTTCACCGGCGCCTCCGGCGAAGACCTGGTCGGCGACAGCGCCGACATCCCCCCGCAGTTCTTTCAGATGTGCGGGCAGCTTTCGCCCATTGAGTGCATGCAGTACTTCCTCATCAACCAGTTCCTGCTGATGTTTATGATGATGCCCCTCATCATCCCCACCGCCATCGCGGCCTACAGCATCGTGGGCGAAAAGACCACCCGCAGCCTGGAACCACTGCTGGCGACCCCAATTACCACCGTGGAACTGCTGGTGGGCAAGGCGCTGGCGGCGGCTCTACCAGCCATCGGGGCTACCTGGCTGTGTTTCTTCATATTTGTCGCGTTAATACCGGTGGCGGGGGGCACGCCGGGGCTGGTAAGCATGGCCCTCGGGCCGACCTGGCTGGTGGGCATTCTTATCATCGGCCCGCTGATGGCGGTGGCTTCAGTGAACATGGCCGTCATCGTCTCGTCGCGCGTCAATGATCCGCGCGCCGCCGAGCAGATTTCGGGCATCCTGATCGTCCCCATCCTGGCGCTGTTATTTGGGCAAATTGCCGGCCTGATCGTCATCAACCCAACCGTCATGGCGATCACGGCTCTCGTTATGGTGGTGATTGACGCCGCCCTGGTCGTCGCCGGCGCGCGCCTGTTTCAACGCGAAGTAATTTTGACCCGCTGGAAATAGACAATGAAACCTTTACAATGGCATCTGCGATTGGCGCTCATCCTGTTGGTTGGGATGCTCGCTCTACCCTGGCAGCGGGCGGGCGCGCAGGAAGAGAATACCCCAGAGTTTCGCCTGAACGTCCGGCGCAACTTTGGTTACTCCAGCGGCAGCCAGATTCGGGGCCGCTTCACCAATTCGATTGTAGGGCCGGTGGAGAAGATCCAGTCGGTCACGTATCTGATTGACGGGCAAGAGATGGCGACCGTCACCGAGCCGCCATTCTCTTACACTTACCAAACCGATGACTATGCCCTCGGCTGGCATGACCTGAGCGCCCTGGTTCGCACTCAGGACGGGCGCACCGTTGAAACGCCCACGCGACGCTTCCAGTTCGTCAGCCCAGAAGAAGAGTTTGCCGGGGTGCGGAGGATCATCTTTCCCGTCCTGGGCGGGGTCATCCTGCTGATGGTGCTGGTCATGGGCGCGCAAATGCTCTTTTTGCGCGAAAAAACCCTCAACCTGCCCCTGGGTACGCCTCGCCAGTACGGCTTGCGGGGCGGGACGATCTGCAAACGCTGCGGGCGGCCCTTTGCCATCCACCTATGGGCGCTGAATTTTGGCCCTTGGAAGTTAGACCGCTGTGACTTCTGCGGCAAGTGGGCTATGGTGACGCGCCTGCCCCTCGAAGCACTGCGCGCCGCCGAACAGGCCGAACTGGCCGCCGCCGCGCCCCAAGAGCCGGCAGGCCGGCCCAAACCAGAAGATGAACTACGCAAAAAGCTGGATGATACCCGCTATATTGACAGTGACGGATGAGCCGCCCCCTGCGTACTTTTTATGCGTTTTTTCTTCGTAAATCTCTTGTTAGGGGTCCTTGATATTTGTATAATGGTCATATGCTTCGATCCACAGCGCCGCTAACCGCCCTAATTCTGGTGATTCTCGTGGCAGGCGTGTCGGCGGGTCCTGCCTTCTTACAATCCACCCAGGGGGCCGAGTTCTTTGAAGAGACCGGTCACTGGGTGCGAACGCCGTTCCTGGAGTTTTATCACCAGGCTCCCGACCCTCTGCTGCTGTTCGGTTACCCCATCACTGAGGCGATTGACCATCCCATCCGCCAAGGGGTAAAGATTCAGTTCTTCCAGCGCGCCCGCATGGAGTGGGATACCAACGGGACGGCGGGCGTCACCCTGGCGCCGCTGGGTGAATTTTTATACGACAACTTACAACACGGCGAAAAGGCCGATTTTGCCGTGAACAACGGGGCCTGCCGGAACTTTCCGGCCACCGACAAGCGGGTGTGCTACAGCTTTTTGCAGTTCTACGATGCCAACCAGGGCGCGATCTACTTTGGCAACCCCATCTCAGACGTAGAGATTCTCGACAACCGCCTGGTGCAGTACTTCCAGTATGCCCGCATGGAATGGCGGCCTGAAAACGAGCCGGGCCAGCGCGTGGCCCTTACCGACATCGGACGGCTGGATTTTGACATCTTTATCGGCGACGACTCGTACACCGAGGCGATCAACAACGTGGTCGAGGCACGACCGACTCGCATTCAGGTCTATACCTTCCCAGACCGCCCGCTGATCAACACCCCCACGCGCCAGAAGGTCTTTGTAATCGTCCGCAACCAGAACAACCAGCCTGTGGAAGGCGCATTGGTAATGATCGAAGTGCGCCTGCCAGATGGTACATCGGTGCAGTATCGGCCCGACCCGCCTACCAATGCGGATGGCTTTGTGGAAGTAGGGTTTGACCTGCCGGCACTCCAGCCCAACCAGGTGGTGACGGTCATTGCCAGGGCCAACGTGGTCAACGGGCCAGAGGGCGAAGCCGAGACGATGTTCCGCATCTGGTGGTAACGATCTGAACTACGCCAGCGGGCTGCGGCCCGCTTTTTTTATTTTCCTCTCCAGCGTGCTATAATATTGATAGAAAAAATATCCTAGTCGCCCCAATGGAGGCCAGAAAGGAACGCTCGCCTTGCCAAAACCCACTCGCCACTCCCCCAAACCAACCGCCCCGCGCCGCGCCGCCAGCGCCACAGCGCGCCGGCCAGAAGCCAAACGCGGCAGTCCGCGCGCGCGCAAGTCTGGCGGGGGCGCGCCCTGGCAGAGCCGGCCGGTGGTCAACCCTTTCAGCGGCTGGAACCGTCTGTCTATTGACCGCAAGCTCGACATTTTGGGGGTGATCCTGGCGCTGGTTGGGCTGCTGACGCTTCTCAGTCTGTTGAGCAGCTCTAACGGCCTGCTGACGGGCTGGTGGGTTGATTTTGTCAACCGCCTGGCCGGGTGGGGGTCGTTCATCCTGCCGATTGGCCTGACGGGGGTGGGCATCTGGCTGATTCTGCGCAACGTAGAGCGTCTTCCCATGCTGTCTGCCGAGCGTCTGGTAGGGGTGATCTTGCTGTACCTGAACCTGCTGGCCTGGCTGCACCTGGCGGCGGGCGGCGGGCTGGCCGCGGCAGAAGCCGGGCTAGGCGGCGGGTACATTGGGGCGCTGTTTGAGGGCGTTCTGGTCGGGGCGCTGGGCGTGGCCGGGGCAGTGGTGGCGCTGTTCTCGTGGCTGTTGATCGCCATTGCCCTATCGCTCGATATTTCGGTCAACGAACTGTTCATGTTTTTCCAAAAAATGCTGGCAAGCCTGGTCCGGCGTTTTAAGGCCCAGGCGGCCCCTGGCCGGGCTCTGCCGCCTATCCGCCAGCAGGCCATGCCGCCGCCCGAACCGGCTGTCACCGATACACTGCCGGCTGGTTTTCGCCCACTGCGGAGCGAACCGGCCGCTGACCCCACCCCCACGCTCGACCGCCTGTCCGAACCCGCGCCCACTCCCCCCCGGCCGCTCCGCCCGGCCCCAGAGAGCCAGCCAGCTTCTGGCACTGCCCCGGCTGAAGTCAAGGTGACGCACCAGGGACCGGCCACCCCACCCTGGAAGCTCCCCCCCATTGATGAAATCCTCGACCCCGGCACGCCGGAAGTGGTGAAGTCGAACCAGGACCAGGAACGCGGGCGGCTGATCGAAGAGACACTCCAATCCTTTGGCACGCCCGTGCGCGTGGTAGACATCCAGCGCGGCCCAACCGTCACCCAGTTTGGGGTCGAACCGCTGTATATCGAAACGCGCGCCGGGCGCACGCGCGTGCGGGTGAGCAAGATCGTGGCCCTGGCCGACGACCTGGCCCTGGCGCTGGCCGCCCCGCGCATCCGCATCCAGGCCCCCGTGCCGGGGCGCAACTACGTGGGCATTGAAGTCCCCAACCTGGAAGTCAGCCGCGTGCCCCTGCGCGACGTGATGGAAAGCGAGCCGTTCAGGCGGCTGCGATCGCCGCTGCGCTTTGCGCTGGGCAAAGACGTTTCGGGCCACGCCAAAGTTTACGACCTGGCGGCCATGCCCCACCTGCTGATCGCCGGGACGACTGGATCGGGCAAGTCGGTGTGCGTCAACTCACTGCTCACCTGCCTGCTGCTGAACAACACCCCCGCCGAACTGCGCATGATCCTGGTAGACCCCAAGCGCGTGGAACTGACCGGCTACAACGGCGTTCCGCACCTGTTAGCCCCTGTGGTGGTAGAAGCCGAGCAGGTTGTGGGGGCGCTCCAATGGGTACAGCGCGAAATGGACGCTCGCTACTACCGCTTTTCGCAGGTGGGAGCGCGTAACATCCAGGACTATAACCTCAAGAACTCGCCCCCCCTGCCCTATATGCTGGTGCTGGTGGATGAACTGGCCGACCTGATGATGCTGGCCCCCGATGAAACGGAGCGCAGTCTCACCCGCCTGGCCCAACTGGCCCGCGCGACCGGCATTCACCTGGTGCTGGCAACGCAGCGGCCCTCGGTGGACGTGGTGACGGGGTTAATCAAAGCCAACTTTCCGGCGCGCATTGCCTTTGCCGTGGCCTCTGGAACCGACAGCCGCGTAATCCTCGATCAGCCCGGCGCGGAGCGCCTGTTGGGGCGCGGCGATATGCTCTTCCAGGCTCCAGACGCTGCCGCGCCGGTGCGCGTTCAGGGGGTATGGGTGTCGGAAGGGGAAATCCAGCGGCTGGTGGAATATTGGCGCAACCAGGCTTACGAACTGCGCAACCAGGCCGTAGCCGCCCCTACCGCCGCCCCCGTGAATATGGACCTGCCCCTCAATGCCCCCCTGCGGCAGACGCCCCTGTGGGGTGATGACGCCGACAAACCCGGCGACCCGCTGCTGCCAGAGGCTACCGCCATCGTGCGCCAGGAAGGCAAAGCCTCGATCTCCATGCTCCAGCGCAAAATGCGCATTGGCTACACCCGCGCCGCCCGCCTGATTGACGCGCTCGAAGCGCAGGGCATCGTTGGCCCGGCCCAGGCATCCTCGCAGGTGCGCGAAGTGCTAGACCCAGGCCGTCCGATGAACGCCGGGGCCGAGAACAGCCTGCCGGAAGCCTGATCGCGGGATGATCCTGCGGTACAATACCACCCATACAACCTGAGAGGATTAACCATGGCTTCTTTCGTCAAATTCACGCTCGAAGATGGAACCATCGTCTACATCGAATCATCCGACGTACCCAAAGGCAGCGGCAGTCTCATCCCGCGCGGCGGGAGCGAACACGCCGAACCGGAAGCCGCTTCTTTTGAAAAATCGGTAGAGGCAGTGCGCAAAATGGCTTCGGTCATGCTGAACGGCCTGCGCGACGGCTTCGAGGACAAGCCCTCTGAAATTGGAATTTCTTTTGGTCTCAAAGCTTCTGCCGAGTTGGGCAGTCTGGTAGTAGCTCGCGCGGGGATGGAGTCGAACTTTAACGTCTCGCTGCGCTGGTACGAAGATCAGAAAGACTCCAAAGAAAAAGACCAGGAACCGCAGGAAAACGCCGCTGAAAAGCAAGAAATGCCATGAGTGAGCTGCTTGGAAGCGGGTCGCTCAGAAGCGGGGTTCTGCCGAAAATGTACACCGAACTGGCTGAATGGTGGCCTTATATCTCACACCCTGCGGATTACGCCGAAGAGGCCGAAATTTACCGGCGCACCCTGCTGGGAGCCAATGAAAACATCCATACGGTGTTAGAGTTAGGCTCTGGCGGCGGCAACAATGCTTCGTTCCTCAAACAGCATTTTGAGATGACCCTGGTAGATCTTTCACCGGGGATGCTTGCCAACAGCCGCCGCCTTAACCCGGAACTGCCGCACATTCAGGGCGATATGCGCAGTGTGCGCCTGGGAAAAACCTTCGACGCAGTCTTTATCCACGACGCCATCATGTACATGACCAGCGAAGAGGATCTGTTTCAGGCCATCCAAACCGCCGCGGCGCACCTGGGACCGGGCGGGGTGGTGCTGATCGTGCCGGATCACGTGAAAGAGACGTACCACAGCGGCACCAGCCTGCACGGTCACGACGGCGCGGAACTCGGCCCAGAATACACCGGGCGCGACCTGCATTACATGGAATGGACGTATGACCCCGACCCCAGCGACTCCACCTACCTGGTGGATTTCGTCTACCTGATCCACGAGCCGGGACAGCCCACGCGCTGCATCTACGACCAGCACGTTTTCGGCATCTTCTCAGAGCAAACCTGGCTGGAACTGCTGCGCCGCGCCGGTTTTGAGGGCCGACTGCTGCCGTTTGAACACAGTGAAGTGGAACCGGGGTCTACCGAAATGATCCTGGGCGTAAAAAAGTAAGGATTTTTTTCAAAAAACCTTGCATTTCTGAGGAAAGCTGTTATAATCACAAATGTTCCTGGCGCGGATGCCCCCCTCATCCGCGCCAGGAACATTTTAACGCCCGCTGTTCATCTCTGGCGTCAGGAAAACGCGCATTAAACGCAACAGGCTTTTCGCTGTACTTTGCGAAAAGCCCTGTAATGACGCCCCTTGCGCTCCACGGCAAACGCGGCTATGATAGCGCAGTTTTGAAAAGGAGCGGTATGCCTGTACACCCCATCCTGGCGCTGATTGTGGATGGCAACAACCTGGCGCATTATCTTTACGAACTCACGACTCACAACCCGGTTTCCGTAAGCGAAATCTGGCAGTTAAGCATGCAGTTATCGGGGTACGTGCGCTCGGCGGGCCAACCGGTAATGGTGGAACTGTGCCTCGATCATTTTCCCCCTGATGAGCCGCCGCCGGATATGGCGGGTGTAAAGGTGCTCGTGGCCGGCGCGGCAGAAGACGCCGATGAACTGCTGCTCCAGCGCTTCCGCTTTCACCATCACCAGGGCTGGCCCTGCGTAGTGATCACCAATGATGAGGCTGTCTGCGAGGATGTACAGGCAGAAGGGGGCAAGTGCCTGCTGGCGTATGATTTCGTGCGCCGCCAGGGGAAGAAACCGGTCTTTCGCTCTCCACAAGAATTTCAATCGCTGCTGCGCGTGGGCGCGGCGGCAGGCAGTCATCCCCTACGGCCCCAACCCGCCCCCAAACGCCCAGCGCGCGCGCCCGCTCCGCCGCGCGCCGCGGTGCCGCCTCTCACGCCTGCGCCCCCACCTGAGCTTCCAGAAAAGCCCCCTGCCAGCGAACCTCCCGCGCCGCCTTCACCGCCCCAGCCCGCTTACCGCCTGACGCTCGAAACCTGGCCGCTGGCGGCGGGCGTACGCTTTTTGGTCGATTCGTTCTGCCCACAGCACGGGGACGAGTACCGCAAGCTGTACCGCTCGCTCAAAGATCATCCACTGGTACAGGCGGACCTGACGGAGCTGGCGGCGGCCCTGGTGGAATCGTGCGGACAGGAACCAGGGTTTGCCGCACGCGGCTCGCTGTTAGACCGCGTGCGCCTGGCACTGCTGCTCTCTCCAAACGAAGATGTGCCGCTGGCTGTGGTGGTCGAGCGCACCGGCCTGAACCCTCGGGGTTTGCACGGGCGCATCAAAGAGAAGGCTCGCGGCTGGCTGAAAATAGTATAATGGGCGCGTGTACGCTCAGAATCCCTGCCTGACCTGTGGCGCATGCTGTGCCGCTTATCGGGTGGCTTTCTACTGGGCCGAAGCCGACCCCACCCTGGGGGGTACCGTTCCGCCTGAGCTGACCGAGCCCTTACCGCCCTTCCGCGCCTGCATGCGTGGGACCAACCAGTCCACCCCTCGCTGCGTAGCCCTGCAAGGCAAGATCGGCGAGGCTGTTTTTTGTTCCATCTACGCCCTGCGTCCCACCCCCTGCCGCGAATTCGGCGCGCAGTGGCAAGAGCAAGAACGGCGCATCGTGTTCGCGCCGGGCGACCAGGAACGCTGTAACCGGACGCGCGCCGCCTGGGGCCTGCCCGCACTCATTTAGCTTGAAAGGCTGCCTATGACCACTCTCATGATCCGCAACGCGATCATCCATCCCACCGGCCAGCGCGCCGCGGTGCTTCTCTCCGGCGGGCGCATCCAGGCCATTGATACCTCTACGCCAGAACGCGCCGCGCCGCCTACAGCAAGCGTCATTGACGCCGCCGGGCTGACTCTGGCCCCTGGTTTCATTGAACTGCAAATCAACGGCGGATTCGGCGTAGATTTTACCGAAGACCCGGCGGGCATCTGGCGCGTGGCCGCCGAACTGCCCCGTTATGGCGTCACCGCTTTTCTGCCGACGGTAATCACCTCGCCGCTCGATACCATTGAGCGAGCCATCGCCGTGATGCGCGCCGGCCCACCACCCGGGTTTCGCGGCGCGGTTCCGCTGGGATTGCATTTAGAAGGGCCGTTCCTCAACCCGGGACGTAAAGGGGCGCATAACCCGGCTTACCTGCGCCTGCCCGACCCGCGCCTGGTGGCCGATTGGTCACCGGAAAACGGAGTGCGGCTGGTGACTCTGGCCCCCGAACTGCCCGGCGCGGAAGAGACCATCCGCGCACTGCGAGAGCAGGGGGTGATCGTCAGCGCGGGGCATTCGCTGGCGACTTTCGAGCAGGCCCAGGCCGCCTTTGCCGCCGGTGTGACCTACGGCACGCACCTCTTCAACGCCATGCCCCCGCTCGAACACCGCAGTCCCAACCTGACGGGCGCGCTGCTCACCACTCCCGGCGTAACGGTAGGGCTGATCGTTGACGGCATCCACGCCCACCCCGCCATTATCCGGCTGGCGTGGAAGGCCAAAGGGCCCAACGAGATTACCCTGGTAACGGACGCGATGGCCGCCCTGGGCATGGCCGAGGGGGTCTACCGCCTGGGGGACTTTGACATCACCGTCCGCCAGGGGGCGGCCCGCCTGCCCAACGGGGTGCTGGCCGGGTCCATCGTCCGGCCAGATGAAGAGATCCGCAATCTGATGGCCTACACCGGCTGCACGCTGAATGAAGCCCTGCCCACCTTCACCGCTACCCCGGCGCGCGTTTTAGAGCTGGCGGACCGCGGACGAGTAGAAGTGGGTGGTCGCGCTGACCTCGTCCTGCTCACCCCAGAAGGGCACATCCGCTACACGCTGGTAGGGGGCGAAGTGGTATATACTGAATAGGGAGGTTCAGCCATGTCGTTGCATTCCGAAATCATCGAACAGCCGCGCGTCCTGGCCGAGTTGCTGCGCGGGCAGTGGGCCAACGTACAGGCCATCGCGCGGGCACTGCAAGGGATAGAGATTGATTACGTCTTTCTGGCCGCGCGGGGGACTTCAGACAACGCCGGGCGCTACGCTCAATACCTGTGGGGGGCCGGCAACGGCCTGCCGATTGCCCTGGCGACGCCTTCGCTCTTTACTCTGTATGAAACCCCGCCCCGCTTGCGCCGCGCTTTGGTGGTGGGCGTGTCGCAGTCGGGCAAGTCGCCCGATATTGTGCGCGTGCTAGAAGAAGGCCGCCGCCAGGGCTGCCCGACTCTGGCAATCACCAACGCGCCCGATTCTGATCTCAACCGCGCCGCTGATTATCACATTGACATTCAGGCCGGCGAAGAGCGTGCCGTCGCCGCAACCAAAACCTACACCGCCGAACTGATGGCCCTCGCCATGCTCTCGGCGGCGATGGCCGGCTCGGAAGAAACCCTCGAAACGCTGGAGCGCGTCCCTGGCTGGGTGGAAGAAGCCTTACTCTTGGATGAAGAGATTGGCCGGGCAACCGAACGCTACCGCTACATGGAACAGTGCGTGGTGCTGGGGCGCGGATATAACTATTCCACCGCATTTGAATGGTCCCTCAAGCTCAAAGAGCTAACCTACGTGGCCGCCGAGCCGTACTCTTCTGCCGATTTTCAGCACGGCCCTATCGCCATTGTCGAACAGGGCTACCCGGTGCTGGCGGTCATCCCGCAGGGGCGCATCTTCTCGGACCTGCTGGCCCTGCTGCGCAGTCTGCACGACGAGAAGCGGGCCGAACTGGTGGTTATCTCTAACCGCCAGGAGGCTTTGCGGCTGGCCCGCTCGCCGTTCCGCGTGCCGGAAATGCCAGAATGGGTCAGCCCGCTGGTATCTATCATCCCGGCGCAGTTATTCAGCTATCACCTCACCCTTGCCAAAGGCTATGATCCCGACGCCCCGCGCGGCTTGCGCAAAGTGACCGAAACGCGTTAGGACAAAACCTTTGTCAGAATCAATTCAAGCACCCGCCATTCTTGTCATTTTCGGAAAATAAAATTATACTTCCCGTAAGAAATGGATGGCGTATGGGGATCAAACTAGACCAACTTGATAAAAAGATCATTGACCTGCTCGCCGTAGATGGTAGAATGTCTTGCGCGGATATTGCTCGCGCCATCGGCAAAATTTCAGAGCGGTCGGTCCGCTACCGGCTGGAAAAGCTGATGGCTGAGAACGTCATTCGCGTTACGGCGGCGCCCGTCCCACAGTCCTTGGGCTATTCGATTATCGCAGACGTGTACATCATGGTTGAATCGGGACAAGTTTTAGACGTGGCCCGGAAAATCGCCGCGTATGAGAACGTCTCGTATGTGGCCGGGTCCACCGGCGAGTTCGACCTGCGCGTTCAGGTCATTGCCCAAAACAACCGCGAACTGTACGACCTGGTGACTGAAGTGATCGGGAAGATTCCCGGCGTCCGTAAAACGACGACTTCGATGGTTCCGTTCATCGTCAAAGACGTGGATCAATGGCGCATTCCCTCGCCAGTCTTTAAGGATTTTGCCAAAGAGAAGGAAGAATAAGGATACGATTTTCTGGTAAACTTCTGAGCAAAAGACGGCGTCGGCGGATCAGGCAGGGGGAGAATCTCCAGAGGGGCTACGAAGGACAGGAGGTGAATCATGAATCTGGAAGGCTTGAAAGTCCTCTACCTGTTGGAAGATGGGTATGAAGACCTCGAATTCTGGGTTCCGATCATGCGGCTGCGCGAGGAGGGGGCGCGCGTCACCATTGCCGGCCCAAAGGCGGGCGAGGAATATCGGGGCAAGCACGGACTGGAGGCGACCTCAGAAGCCAGCATTGGCGACGTTGACCCGCAGTGGTACGATGCCGTCTGCATTCCGGGCGGCTGGGCGCCCGATAAGCTGCGCCGCTATGAGAGCGTGAAGCGGCTGGTAAAGACGCTGTACGATGAGCAAAAAACCATCGGGATGATCTGTCACGCCGGGCTGGTGGGCATCAGCGCGGGGATTGTCAAAGGGCATGACGCCACCGGCAGTGAAGGCATCAAAGACGACCTGATCAACGCGGGGGCCCGCTGGCGCGATGAGAGCGCCTTCCGCAGCGGCTGTATTGTGTGGGGCCGGGTCGTGGCCGATATTCCCAACTACTGCCGCGAGCTCGTTCATGCGCTGATGGAACAGAAACAACGGCTCAAATAACCTTCTACTTTTTTGATCCATGGGGAGAGAACTCTCATGGATCGAGAATCACACCCACCTTACCGAGACTCTTACCTTTGACACCGGACCCTTTACCCGATTTCTCTGAGCGCCGGTCCTTTCCCGGCACGCGCGACAATTCCTTTGATATCATTCTGCGCAGACAGGAACAGGTACAAAATATCCCCGATCTGGTTTTCGCGGGGCTGCTGCTGGTTCTGGCACTCATCCCTACCCTGGGCCGCTGGCCCTGGACGGTAGGGCTGTGGCTCTTCTTCCTGGGCGATTGGGCCCTGCTGGCCCTGCTGCCCAGGCTGGGCAAGTCGTTTGGCCCGCCCAAAACGCCGGTGATCTTGCTGGCACTGCCGCGCGCCATCCTCGCCCTTCTGCCGCCGCCGCTGGCCCTGCCCGTGCAGATCATCGGGACGCTGTTGGTGATCTACGGTTTTTGGATCGAGCCGCACACCATCCGCGTGACGCGCCAAACGCTGGTTTCGCCCAAACTAAACGCCGAAGCTCCCCCACTGCGCATCCTGCACCTGGGCGACCTGCACATCGAGCGCATCAGCGCGCGCGAGCGGCAGCTCAACCGCCTGGTGCGCGATTTGCAACCCGACCTGATTCTGTTCTCCGGCGACATCCTCAACCTCTCGTACCTGGATGACCCTACTGCCTTTGAACATGCCCGGCAGATCATGGCGGAATGGCAGGCCCCCTATGGGGTGTACGCCGTCAGCGGCAGCCCGGCGGTGGACCTGGACGAGCTGTTCCCGCGGCTGGTTGAGGGCCTGCCGCTGCGCTGGCTGCGCGACGAGCGCATCACCCTGGAAGCGAAAGGCCACGCCCTCGACATCATTGGGATGAGCTGTACTCACAAACCCTTCATTGACGGCCCGCGCCTGGAACGGCTGGTTGAACCGCGCACCGGGCGCTTCACTATTTTGCTTTATCACACCCCCGACCTGGCCCCTCACGCCGACCGCACCGGGGCCGTTGATTTGCAGCTTTCGGGGCACACTCACGCCGGGCAGGTGCGCCTGCCCTTCTTTGGCGCGCTCTACGCCGGGCTGTTGTACGGCAAACGCTTTGAGGCCGGGCGTTATGCGTTGAAAAACATGGTTTTATACACCACGCGGGGGATCGGCATGGAAGGCAAGGGCGCGCCGCGCGTCCGCTTCCTGGCCCCGCCTGAAATCATCCTGTGGGAGCTAAGAGGAGGAAAATCCGCATGAGCGAGGAAAAGGCAGCGCTTTCACCGATTATCTTTGAAACCGCCGGTGAACTCCAACCCCCTGCCGACCTGACGGCCGTATTTAAAACCGCCGCCGTAAAACGCGCGGTTGGACAGCCCGGCAAACAGCCCGGCGATTTGATCTTGCTGGAAAAGCCCGAAGGAGGCTATACCATTGTGGTCTCGTTGGGTGCGCCGGAAAAATGTACCGCCGAGATGGTACGGCGGGCCGGCGGCGGCCTGGGCCGCTGGCTGATGGAGTCGGGCGCGGAGCGCATTGACCTGGACCTCGACTCACTGCATGCCAGCGGCGTGGAGGGCGCCACCGGGGCGCTGCTGGAAGGGATCCGCCTGGGAGCCTACCGCTTTAACCGCTATAAAAAGCCAGACGAAGCCGCTCCCCGCGTGCGCGTGACGCTGCGCTGTGGTCCTGGCCCCGAGCGCGCCCAAGCTCTGATGGAACGCGCCACCCACCTGACCGACGCAGTGCTGCTGGCACGCGAATTGGCGCACGAACCGGCCAACATAATCAACCCCGTCACCCTGGCCGAGCGGGCGTGCCAGATGGCGGCAGACCTGGGGTTGAAAACGCGCGTTTTGGACGAGAATGACCTGGCCCAAATGGGCGCAGGGGCCATTCTGGCTGTCGGGCGCGGCAGTCAGACCCCGCCCCGCCTGATCGTCATTGAATACCCCGGCAGTGGGGCCGAGCCGGGCGCGCCGCCCGTGGTGGTGATCGGCAAAGCCATCACCTTCGATACCGGCGGTTATTCTATCAAAGATACCACTCACATTGTTGGGATGAAGTACGACAAGTGCGGCGGCATTGACGTTCTCGCACTGATGCAGGCCGCCGCCCTGTTGAAGATCAAGACCCCGCTGGTTGGGATCATCGGCGCGGCGGAGAATATGATCTCGGCGCAGGCCTACCGCCCGGATGACATCGTCACCACCCTTTCGGGTAAGACGGTGGAGATTGTTTCGACCGATGCCGAAGGCCGCCTGGTGCTGGCTGATGCCCTTACCTACGCGCAGCGTGAATACCAGCCCCGCGCCATTATTGACCTGGCAACGCTCACCGGCGGGGTGGTGGTGGCCCTGGGCCGCGTGCGCGCCGGGATGATCTCAAACAATGACGAACTGGCCGGGCGGCTGATGGCCGCCGGCGAAAAGACCTTCGAGCGCCTCTGGCGGCTGCCCCTCGACGAAGATTACGTTAAAAACATGCAGGGCGACGACGCCGACCTGAAGAATTCCGGCGGGCGCGAAGGTCACCCGGTGCTGGGTGGAGCCTTCTTGAGCGAGTTTGTGGATAAGAGCATCCCCTGGGCGCACCTGGATATCGCCGGCGTGGCTGACAACCCCAAAGACCTGCCCTACTCGCCTAAAGGCGCGACGGGTTTTGGCATCCGTCTGCTGGTGGAGTATTTAGAAAGCCTGGGATAAAACCAACCGGCCTGCTTCTCACGCTTTGAAGCAGGCCGGTTGCTTATTTCAACTTTGCCTGGACGTACTCACGCACCTTTTCTAAGGCTTCAGGCAGTTTGGAGGCGTCTTTGCCGCCCGCCTGGGCCAAGTTGGGCCGCCCGCCGCCAGAGCCGCCGATCACCTGGGCCGCGGCTTTCACCAGATCGCCAGCAGACAGACCGCGCTTCACCAGGTCATCGGTAACGGCCCCGATGATGACAGGGCGGTTCTCAGGCGCAGAGGCCAGCACGACCACGCCGCTGGGATAGCGCCGGCGGAAGCGGTCGGTCATGGCGCGCAGGGTCTCGGCATCAGCGTTGGGCAGAAGCGCCGCCAGAACCGGAACGCCCGCTACCAGCGGAACGTTTTCAAGCTGGCGCTCAAAGTCTGCCGCGGCCAGTTCCTGCCGCAGAGCAGCGATGCGCTTACGCGCCCCATCCAGCTCGTCCTGCAACTGCTGAATTTTAGCCGGGATTTCTTCCACCGGGCTGGTGAGCATCCACGAAAGCTGTTTAAGGGTGCGGAAGCGGCGCTGTACCAGGTCATAGGCGGCGCGCCCGGTCACGGCTTCGATGCGCCGCACCCCGGCCGCCGCACTGCTCTCGCTGACGATCAGGAACAGGCCGATATCGCCCGTCTCGGTGACGTGCGTGCCGCCGCACAGCTCATACGAGATCGGCTCTGGCCCGCCAATGGCAATGGTACGCACCACCTCGCCGTACTTTTCGCCAAACAGCGCCATAGCCCCTTCGGCCATGGCCTCTTCGCGGCTCTTGAGCGCCACGTTCAAGCGGTAATTCTCTAAAATATCGCGGTTGACCCCGGCTTCGACCTGTTCGAGCTGCTGCTGGGTGAGAGCTTCTGGGTGAGTGAAGTCGAAGCGCAGGTGATCGGGGGCCACCAGCGAACCGGCCTGGCGGGCGTGTTCGCCCAACACGGCCTGAAGGTGGGCGTGCAGCAGGTGCGTGGCGGTGTGGTTGCGCATAATGTCGCGCCGCCGCTGCACATCCACGCTTGCCAAAGCGCGGTCACCCACGCGCGGATGCCCGCGCACCACCCTGCCGACATGGGCGATCACCCCGGCGGCCGGGCGGCGCACTTCGCTAATCTGCACTTCCCAGCGCGGCTCTGCCACCGAAACGACCAGACCCGTATCAGAGACCTGCCCACCGGCCTCTACGTAGAACGATGTGCGCGGCAAGATCAACTCCACCGCATCGCCCTCGTGGGCTTCATTCACCGGCACGCCATTTGAGACAATCGCCAGCAGTTCGCCTTCAGACTCCAGGGCGCTGTAGGGGTCATATTCCACGCCCTGCGCATCTAACCGGCCCTCAGCCTGCAACGCCTCGACCACCCGGCGGTACACATCCACATCTTCGCCGCCCAACGGGCCAAAAGCCTTGCCGGCTCCCGATGCCACACGGTGTTCTTCCATCGCGGCGCGGAAACCCGCCTCATCCACCTGCAAACCCTGTTCCTGGGCCACGTCGCGGGTCAGTTCCAGCGGCAGGCCGTGGGTGGCGTAGAGGTCAAAGGCCCGGCGGCCATCTAAGGTGGTCTGGCCGGTGCGTTTTAGCTCGTCCAGCATTTCCTGAAGCTGGCTCATGCCCGCTTCAACGGTGCGCTGGAAGCGTTCTTCTTCGCGCGTCAGACTGGAGAGGATGGCGGCGCGGTTCTTGACCAGTTCGGGGTAAAAGCCGCCGTACCGATCAATGACCACCTCGGCCACTTTCGCCAGGAAGGGGTCGTGCAGGCCAAGCTTGGCCCCAAACCGGGCGGCGCGGCGGATAATCATGCGGCAGACGTAGTTGCGCCCGGTGTTGCCTGGAACAACGCCATCAGCAATTAAAAAGGCGGCGGCGCGTCCGTGATCGGCGATGACGCGGTAGGGGGTAAAGTTGGCGTCACGCTGCGCGTCGCTGTCGCCCGTCATTTTCTGGACGACCTGCACCAGCGGGAACAGCAAATCGGTGCGGTAGTTCGAATTAACGCCCTGTAACAGCGAGACGATGCGCTCGAAGCCCATGCCGGTATCTACGTGGGTGGCGGGGAGCGGCTCTAACCGGGTAGGGCTGAGGCGGTTGTACTGGATGAACACCAGGTTCCAGATTTCCAGGAAGCGCTTGCAGTCGCCGTTGACGCGGCAAACATGCCCAGGCACGCCTTGCTTGTCACAGGCTTCTGGACCGCGGTCAATATGGATTTCACTGCACGGCCCACACGGGCCGGTGTCGGCCATCTCCCAAAAATTCTCTTTGCGGCCAAAGGGCATCACGCGGTCGGGGCTCATGCCGGGCTGCTGCCGCCAGTAGCCAGCGGCCTCTTCATCGGTGGGAATGTCACCCTGGTCATCCTGGAAGTAAGTGGCATACAGGCGGCTGCGGTCTAACCCCCAACGCTCGGTAAGCAGTTCCCAGGCCCAGGTAATGGCTTCTTTCTTGTAATAATCGCCAAAGGACCAGTTGCCGAGCATTTCAAAAAACGTATGGTGGGTATCGTCGCGGCCCACGTCTTCAAGGTCGTTGTGCTTGCCGGCCACGCGCATACATTTTTGCGCGTTAACCGCGCGGGTGTAAGGGCGGTGGTCCGTTCCCAGAAAAACGTCCTTAAACTGCACCATCCCGGCATTGGTAAAGAGTAAGGTCTGGTCGCCGCCGGGGACGAGTGAAGAAGACGGCACAAACGTATGCCCCTTCGAGACGAAAAAGTCAATGAATTCCTGCCGGATCTGCGCGCCGGACATGTACTTCTGCATACCCTCTCCTGTCCAAGTCAAGAACCGATCTAAAAATTGCTTTGTCGCTGAGGCGCTGGCGGCGGAACAGCCAGCACTCCAACAACAGGCCATCGTTTTCAGATGAACTCCAGATTTAACGGGGCAATTATATCAAACTTCGCGGCAGCTACCCATTGGGTTTCGCCATCCACGATTCTGCTTCGGAATTGCGCATGCCCGCCCAAACAAGATCAGGGATAGGGAGGGTTTCTGAACATTCTCTAAAACTTTGGGCGAATGCCCATTAGCGAGAGATCGCCAGCTTGACCGTCCGGCCGCCTTCGTCGAGCGTCACGCGGACGTAGTGGCGGTGGATGTGATGGGCCACGCGCACCTGCTTTGAGACGGTCAGCACCAGGCGGCCCTCTTTGGCGCCGGGTTGGGCAGGTTCGCCCTGCTGCCGCCGCACGCGCACGTCCAGCCCATCTGCGCCGTTCAGGTCTGCGCCCGGCAGGTAGCCAGCGGCTAAGGTTTTAGCCTGCTGGAGAACCTCACGGGGGGCGGCCTGTGCGCCGACCACTTCCTGTTCAGAGACGGTTTTCACCTGGGGGGGCTGTTTCTCGCGGCGCACGCCCTTGCTCTCATTCTGAAAGCCGGTGTAGGCCGCCAGCGGATCGCCGTACAGCACAAACGAGATCAGCGCCTTCTGATCTTCAGGGTCGAGGTAGCCCTGCCGCCGGTGCATCTCGCGGGCCAGATCAATGCGGGCCTGTACCAGCGCCTCACCCGCCGGACGCCCGGCTTTGAGGTGCTTCCAGAAGAGGCTGCCCAGCAGGTCGGCGGCGATGAGCGGGGCACTGATGGAACCGTAGGAAATGCACGTCGAGCCGACGACGGCCAGGCTGCCAACGCCGAGGAATTTGAGCGCCAGCGACTGATTTTCGGTCTTACCAAAGATGTGCGCACCGTAACAGGCTTCGCTGAAGATGACGCGGGGCGCGCCGGTGCTGCGGCGCAGGTCTTTGGGGGTCAGGGCAACGGGGTAATCGGGGCCAGAGTTTGGCTCGGCAGGGTCGCTCTGGCCGTACCAGGCTTCTGAATCTTCCACCCCATGCAGGTTGTAATAACCCAGCCCGGCCAGCGGCAGTTGTTCTGCCGCCAGGCTGTTAGAATCTTCCGGCGGCGAGGTCAACAGAGTATGAGGGGCGCCAATGGTGCGAAAGACAGCCATTGACGAGCGCCGCCAGACTGCCGCCGTGTACCCCATGCCGTGAACCCGGCGGGGCCGCGCCCGGCGCAGCCACCAGCGCCGCACCCAGCGCAGCCAGCCGTTGTTCGAGCGGGCCTTTTCCACCGCGCGGCTGTGATATTTTTGCAGCCTGCGGATGCGCTCCAGCAGGTAAGCGCAGTCGGGGCCAGGCTCGCCCGGCAGACGCCCTACCGGCCAATCGGGGACGAAGTAATTGGCGTCCAGCGCGCCGTAGGGGCTGTCGGATGGGACGAAACGGTCTGCGTCATCGGTGGGGTTGGGCAGGCGGTGGAAGGGGACGACCGAATCGCCGCCAACGATCAGCACCGCGCCGATCATCTCGCCGCGCTTTGCCAGCGCGCCATCCAGGTCCGAGAGGAGCAGTTTTAACTTCCAGGGGTCGTCGCCAGGGACGGGCAGAAGGCCGAAGGCGGCGGTGCTGGCGGCGTCATCGGCATAGAGAACGGCGGCGTCCCAACCGGGGCGCTGGCGGATGATACCGGCCAGTTTGCGCAGTTCCTGGTCGAACACGGCGGCAGTCTGAAGACCGTACTGGCTGGTCAGGCCCTGGCGGGTGGTGAAGATCACGTAAACCGGATAGCGGCCATCCTGACGGGCCAGGGCGGGCTGTTTCAGGCGCTTCGCCAGCCGCTCGAACTCGGCCTCGACTTCTTTCAAAGCCCCATGGCTGGCCGGGCGCGCCCGGCCGCCCGCGCCGGGCCGGTTGGAGTCAGGGGCAGGGGGTGGGGTTTGGGCAGGGCGGGCAGGCGCTTCGGAAGGCCCCCCCGCCGGATGAGCCGCGGAGTGGGCGGGCAGTTCATCCGCCGCCTCTGCCTGTACATTCTCCACAACCGGCAGATCATCCGCCGCCGGTTCAGGCTCTCTTGCATCAACGGCGCGCACCGCCACAATCTGCCCTGGCCCCAACTGGTTCCAGCCCATGCGCGCGGCCACAGCCGGGGGGATGGGAAAGTCAAAGGGGATCAGCATGTGTTCCGGCCACAGAGCGCGGTAGGGATGAGCCTCGCCCCACAGCCGCCGCGCCACCTGGCCGGTGGCATCAGCGGCGGCACAGCGGTGCAAGAGCGCCACGCCCTCTTCCTCATGGCCCTGTTCGATCTCCTGCACGGCCAGCGCCAGGCGAAAGATCAGGGCTTCTGACCAACGCTCGTGATAGTCCCGCGCCAGCCGGGCGGCTTGGGCATATTCCTGGCGGACCTCAGCCAGCCGCCAGTGCATGATGGCCCCCAAGGGCGAATCGGGGAGCTGTTCTAACGCGCCGGGCAAAAGTCTGCTCAGTTCATCCCAGCGCTGTTCTTCAAAGGCACGCCTGGCCGCCCGCAGGGCCGCTCCGCCCGGCAGAATCATGCCCGGCCCCGCCTTGCCGCCCAACACATACACATGCGTGGCCGCCCAACGCGCCCGCTCAGGGTTCAAACTGCGGCAGGCGCGCATGTGCATCTCATGCGCGGCCAGGTATTCGGGGTCCTTCTGCAGTACCTGTTCCAATACCGGGATCGCTTGAGCGGGATGCTCTCCAGCAAAGATCACGCGGGCCTGGAGCAAGCGCACTTCCAGGTCGCCGGGAAAAGCCGCCAGCCAGGCGTAGGCGGCCTGCCGGGCAAAGCGCAGTTCGCCCAGGTTCAACCCGGCCTGGAGCAGTTGGATGAGCGTGCCGCGTTCTACCAGCCTTGTTCTGCGAGCGTTCATCATCCGACGCCAACCTCCTGTTTGTGATGGACGAGATTGAGAGCAATCACCGCCAGCAGTTGGCGGCGGATGCCGGTGTTGTCGTGGGCCAGTTCCACGGCGCGGCGCAGCATGCGTTCCGCGCCGGGGTAATCTTTGTTGTCACGCAGGATCAGGCCGCTCTGGTAATAGGGGCGGTAATCGTTGGGAGCCAGGCGCATGGCCTCGCGGTAGACGCGCAGGGCCTGCTGGCTCTCGCGGCGCTCCTGGTAAACGGCCCCCAGTTCCAGCAAGGCTTCCAGGTGATCGGGAGCCAGGCGCACGGCCTCGCTGAGCAGATGGACAGCCTGGTCTAATTGCCCAGATTGATGCTCCAGGCGGCCCAACATTAGAGTCAGTTCCGGCTGGCTGGGGTTAAGACGCAGTGATTTAAAGCCGCTGCGTTCGGCGGCGCGCAGGTTGCCGCATTCGTACTGCGCGAAGGCCAGGAAGGTCAGCAGGTCAGGATCGTCGCCGTGTTCGCCGGCCAGTTTTTCGAGGATATCCAGCACGGCGGGAGCGCCTTTCAGCCGGTAGAGCAGGCGGGCGCGCTCAAACAGCACCACATAGGTATCGCGGACGGACGCGGGGGCCTGCTCAAGGGCGGCGATGGCTTCAGCGGCCTGTCCCTGCAACTCCAGCACTTTTGCCAGCATCAACAGCGCAGGGGCATCATCTGGCTCACGCTGTACGGCGCTGCGGGCATACGTCAGAGCCAGCTCGGGGCGGCCCAGAGAGAGGGCAATCTCCGCGGCCAGCGCGTCGCCCTGGCCCGAAGCGGGATCTACCTGAGCCACCTGCAAGGCGGCTTCCAGGGCCGCATCGGGCTTACCGGCCTGGCGGTAGGCGCGCGCCAGCGCCAGCCAGATTTCGGGGCAGTCGCGCTCGATTTTGCTGGCGGCCTCTAACACTTCAACGGCGCGCTGAGCGCCTTCGCCGGTCAGGCAAGCCTCGCCCAGCTTGAGGGCATAGAGGGCGCGGTGGGGTTCCAGCGCCAGGGCCTGCTCGCGGTGGGTCATCCCTTCCAGACAGCGGTCTAAGCGGAAGGCCAGGTCTCCGGCGGCATCGTGCCAGCCGGCCTCATCAGGCCACAGGCCGAGGGCCCGCTGATAGGCTTCGAGAGCTTCGGCATCAGCGCCAGACAGGGCGGCCAGGCGGCCATGCAGGGCATGGATAAGAGGATTGGCAAGATATTCGGCGGCCAGCGCCCGCGCGACGGCCAGCCCTTCGCCTTCGGCCCCCTGCATGTGGTGGAGAGCCAGTTGCAGGCGGACTTCTGGGGCATCTGGGCTGCGCTGGGCGGCCTGAGCAACTGCCGAACCGCGCCCCAGCAGACCTAAGGCACGCACCAGCGCGGCGGTATCCTCCGGCGAGTGCGGCAGGGCGGCCAGGTCGCGGGCAGACTGCACCGTAGGATGGAAAGCGGCCTCGCCGCGCGCCTGCCAGCGGCGGATCAGCAGTCCGCCGGGGGTCTGATTCTTTGCCAGATGGTCAGCGGCCCGGATGGCTTCCTGGAAGCGCTGGTAGGCGGCATCGCCGAGGGCAAGCGGGTCGGGCGCGTGAGCGCGGCAGTCAAGCGCTTCGCACAGGCGGCGGCGCTCGGCGCAGATCACCAGGGCGCGGGCCAGGGCAAAGTGAGCGCGGGTCTCATGGGGGTGCTGGCTGGCGTAGGCGTCAAAGATCGCCAGAGCGGTCGTCCACTGTTGAGTTTCGAGAGCGGCCTCGGCCAGCCACAACTCCACTGGCGTATGTCCTCCGGCGGCTTTGGTCTGAGCCAACGCGGCGTCAAAGGCTTCGCTGGCCGCCAGCCATTCGCCCCGGCGGGCCAAACGGCGGGCGCGCGCGGCCAGCAAACGGACCTCGGCGGGCGGGACCGCTGCTGTCTCTTCTTCCCACGCACTCACTGTGGTAACGCTGCCCAATCCGGGCGCCAGTTCCAGGGCGAGTTCGGCTCTCAGGGCATTCAACCCCTGGTGATCGCTGCCACCGACCCCGGCAATGTGCGCCGCCCGTTCGATCTGTAAGGATGCAAACGCCAGCCCGGCGGCTTTATAGCGCAGTGCCGCCCGCTCTGGGTGGATGGCAAGGGCCTGCTCAGCGTGGTAAAAGGCTTCTGGCAGGCTGCCCAGTTCCACCAGCAGATTGCAAAACTGCTCATGGATCTCGCCGAGTTCTTCGCGCAGGGCCGCCAACCATGCCGCCGGTTCGGGCGGGGCGGCTTGCAGAAGTTCTTCTGTCACGCGCAGGGCCTTTTCCAGCGCGGCCTGGGCGGCCTGCGAGCGGCCCAGACGCTGCAGCAGATCAGATTGGAGCAGGTACAGGCGGATGCTCTCCTGCGACTGGCTGTGAGCGGGGTCGGTCAAAGCCTGTTGTACAACGGCCAGCGCCGCTTCATCGCGGTCCAACTGGTGGAGCAGGCGAGCGAGCTCATAGAGCAGGTCCGGCCCAGGGACGGCCTCGGCCTGCACGGCTCGTTCCAGGCAGTCCAGCGCGGCCAGGGCATCATCCATCATAAGGTACAGTTCCGCCGCGCGGCGGAGCGCCGCTCCGCTGACCGCACCAGCGGAGCGCATGGCCGCCAGGTGGGCCTGCGCCAGACGGGGCTGACCGGCCTGAATCTGCCACTCGGCCAGGAGAATGCGCAGTTCGCAGCGCTCTGGCTCTAACTGGACGGCGCATTCCAGCGCGTCAAGGGCAACGCGCCGCTCGCCCAGGGCGGCGACAAAGTGTGCATACCAGACGAGGTTATCCACCTGGTCGGGAGCCAGTTGCAGGGCTAATTGGGCCGCCGCCAGGGCTTCGTGCGGCAGGTCAGCCTGCACGAAAGCTTCGGCCAGGTCGCGCTGCAACAGCAGCGAATCGGGGATGATCTGTGCGGCTTCCTTCAGGGCGGCCAGAGCAGTATCCACCTGGCCCAGGCGCAGGGCAGCCCGGCCAATACCCCACTGCACTCGCCCGTAGAGTTCGTGTTCGGGGAACGGCTGGATCTCAGCGAGGGCCTGGTATAACCGCAGGGCGGCGGCGGGATCGCCTCTTTCCATGAAAAGCTGGGCCTGGTAAAAACGCGCTTCGTAGTGAGCCGGTTCCTGGGTGAGGATGCAGCGCACGGCCTGCTCGGCCCGGTACAGGCGCACCTCTGGCGGCAGGCTGAGGGCGGGCGGATCACTGCGGAACTCCGGCAAGTCACCCAAGAGTGCGCGGATGTACAGCAAGCGCCACTGCACGGGCAGTGCGGCCTGCGCACCGGACGGATCCCCACAGGACTCGCCGGAAGGCTCTGGCTCCCAGCCGGACGCGCCGCCGGGGCGCAGGGCGGCTTCCAGAGCGGCAATCATGCCTTCCAGATTGCGCGCCTCGCGCGCCGCCAGGGCGTAGGTGTAGGCCATTTGGCGGTTCTCTGCCCAGGCAGGGCGAGTATTTTCAAGGACGGTCAGGGCCTCGGCGGCTTTGCCGGTTTCGAGCAGGGTTCTGCCATACCCATAGGCCGCCTGAACGGAACCCGGCAGAGCGTTATAGGCCTGACGCAGGGCCGGCAGTGCCTCGGCGAGCAGGCCGCATTCCAGACAGACTTCGCCCAGGGCCAGGTTGGCCGCGGCGGCGTCGGCGCTGCCTGCCGGGATTGCCAGGACGGCGGAGCGGAGCGTTTCGAGGGCGCGGGTGGTCTCGCGGCGGTCGCGCTGAATCTGGGCGAGGGCCAGCCAGGGGGCGCCTTCGGTGGGGGCGTAGCGGGTAGCACGGCTGAGGAAGGCCAGGGCGCGTTCCTGCTCGCCGCGCGCGGCCAACGCCCGCCCCAACAGTCCGGCGGCCACGCCGTGATCGGGCGTTTCTTTGAGAATCTCATCACACACCTCGATGACGCGCTCCAGCGCGCCGCCGTTAAGAGCCGCCTGGGCCAGCGCCAGCCGATCGGGGATGGCCGGCTGAGGCGAGAAGGCCAGCACGGCCTCAAATTCGGCCTGGGCCTGCGGCCAGGCGGCGGCGAGCATCCACAACTGGCCCAGGCGGCGGTGCCAGTCGGGTGATTGGGGCTGAAGGGTCGCCGCGGCCTGGGCATACTGCCGCGCGCCGTTCAGGTCGCCCAACTGCTCGCTCAACAGCCCGGCCTCGTGGAGCAGTTCTACATCCACCGGGCGGGCGGCGATTAACGCCTGGGCCAGCGCCAGGGCTTCTTCGCCCAGCCCCAGCCCGGCCAGCGCGCGGATCACCGGTTGGGGAGCCCATTCATAGACAAAATCGCCCCAGAACGGCAGTCCGGTACTGCTAACGCGCTCGATCAACGCGGCGGCGGCCTGGGCGGCCAGCTCGCGGGCGGGCAGGGTTTCGCCCTGGGCGGCCATCTGCGCCGCCTGGCGGATTTGCAGCACCGGGTCATTAAAGCTGGCCGGCAGTTTTTGCCACGCTCCGGCTGGCAGTGGACAGCCGGCCATGCCTACGCCCAGCTCGCCCTCTAAAAAGCGGGCCTGTTCCAATACGGCTTGCAGGCGGGCTTCGCTGGCGGCGCCGTTAACCCCGCCAGATAGATGCAGTCCTTGCAGACTCAGCCCGGCCATCCATTGGCGCAGAGCCCCCTCTGCCGACTGCAAGAGTGAAGCCGCCTGTACGCGGTTGCCGCTCAACTGCACCAAAGCCGCCAACTGTTGAAAGAGAAAGGCCCGCGCCGCTACCGCGGCCAGGCTCGCCGCCCCCTGGGCCGCGTGCTGGCGCAGCGTGGCAAAGGCCGGGTGATCGGCGGCAAGCAGCGCCGCCAGCCTGCCCGTCAGTTCGGCCTGGCCGTGCAAGCTGAGACTGCGCAGCACGCCCAACTGGGCATCCAGCGGCTGGCCCTTGAGGAGCGCCAAAAAGCAATCCAGGTGAGATTGAAGAGGCGCGGGCTGGCTCAGACGGGCATGGACGAGGCATTCAAAGGCTGGTTTGCCTCCGGCAGGCGGCAGAAGGGCGCGCAGCAGCGCATCGGCATCTGAGACGAAACCGTAGAGGCAGGCCAGCGCCAAGCGCCAGCCGGGCGCGAGCTCGCCGCGCGGGCCGCTGCGCTGCTGAACCTCGGCGCTCAAAAAGCTCCAGTTGCCCTGCTGGCGGCGGCGCTCGCGCAGCGCCAACGCCAGCAGACCGGCTTCTTCCAGCGTTTGCGGGGCGCTGCCCTGTGCTCCGCGCGCATTGTGGTAGACCTGCATGGCCGTTTCAAGCAGGGCGGGGTTGTCTTTCTCTTCTACCACCGGGGCCGCTAAAAACGCTTCGGGGTCGGGTTTTACTTCCAACGCCAACAGCGCCAGCCGGGCCGGAGACCAGCGCGCCGCCTCACTCCCGGCAAAACGCGCCGCCCGTTCAAAAAAGGTTGGAACCTGCACGCGCGCCCATACCAGCGCGTCTTGCCGCAGTGCCGCCAACACCTGTGCCCGTTCTTCAGGGGCCAGGTTAGCCGCCAATTCCTGGTAAATATCCAAACTGGTCATTGCTATCTCCCTTTAGAAAGGGCGAGCCATAAAAAATGCTACCAGCAACATCCCAAACCCGATCAAAATCAGGAAAATGCCGATCCCCGCTTTGGTTCTTGCCAGTTGGTTCAGCGCATCCACCAGCGCGCGCGCATTGCCCACCAACCCGGCAACTTCTTCGGCCAGACCTTTCTGCGCCAGCCGCGCCGCCTGATTGGCAATAGCGTTCACGTCGCGCCCGGCCGCCTGCCCCACCAACAGGAACAGCCCGGCCAGGATCGAAATCACGCCGAGGACCATCAGGCTCAGGCTGACCATGAGTTGGAGATCATAACCGTCATACGGGAACATACAGCCTCCTGAACGTTGAATTCAAGCGGTCGAATTGTTTGGAATGGTGTGTAAACTGCGGGCCGTAGTTTACACACCACTCGGTCAACGACCCTTCAGAAAGGCTGTGATGCAAGAAACGTGCCGGGAAGGGGAAGATCAGCCGACGGCAGGCGTTTTGCCTGCGTTCATTAAGTCAGCGGGCAGGTCGGGCAGGTCAATGGTCTGACCATCGCAGAAGAGAACGGCGCGCTCGATGGCATTGCTCAACTCGCGGATATTCCCCGGCCAGGAATAAGCCATGATCGCTTCCATGGCGCGCGGGCTGACATCGGTCACATTCATCCCCTGGCGGCTGTTATAGACGCGCAGGAAATGCCCCACCAATTCCGAAAGGTCGGCCCGGCGCTCGCGCAGAGGGGGAAGGTGCAGATCAACCACTTTAAGGCGGTAGTAGAGGTCTTCGCGGAACTGCCCATCGTGGATCATGGTTTTGAGGTCGCGGTTCGAGGCCGCCAGCACCTGCACATCCACGTGGATGAGGGCCGTGCCGCCCACCCGCCGGAAGGCACGCTCTTCGAGGGCGCGCAGCAGCTTGGCCTGAATATCCATCGGCATTGAGGAGATTTCATCCAGAAACAGCACGCCGCCATCGGCCACTTCCATCAGCCCGTGCTTCCGCCGCTCCGCGCCGGTGAAGGCCCCGGCCTCATAGCCGAACAGCTCAGACTCTAAGACCGTGTTTTGGATGGCGGCGCAGTTGATGGCGATGAAGGGTTTGTTGGCGCGCGGGCCGCTCTGATGGATAAAGCGGGCCAGCACTTCTTTGCCGGTGCCGGTCTCGCCGGTGATCAGCACCGAAACCGAGGCCGCCGC
Source organism: Anaerolineaceae bacterium (assembly GCA_034434155.1). Lineage (GTDB taxonomy): Bacteria > Chloroflexota > Anaerolineae > Anaerolineales > Anaerolineaceae > DSYU01. The sequence goes on along the minus strand of DAOUAC010000090.1, from coordinate 11,263 downwards.
GGCGCGCTGCGCCATGCTGAGCATGGTTTGCACTGCCGGGGTGTTGCCCACCACGAAATTGAGCGATTTTTTTTGCGTTTCGCGCAGGTGGGCCAGTTCGCGCCGCATCGAGACGACCTCGACCGCCCGCTGTAAAGATTTCTCTAGCTGGCTGTACTGGATGGGCTTTGCCAGAAAATCGTGCGCGCCGTTTTTCATGGCGTCTACGGCCATTTCGATATCGCCGTAGGCCGTAATGAGGATGATGGGGGGGCGCAGCGGCAGATTGGCGGCCTCCACCAGCAGACTGGGACCGTAGCCATCGGGCAACTGCACGTCTAGCAAGACTACGTCGCAGGCCCCGCGCTGTAAGCAGGCACGGGCCTCAGCCAGCGTGGCCGCGCCGAGGGTTTCGTAGCCGCGCGCGGTTAAAAATTCTTCCGTGTTGCGCCGGAAGTTCTCTTCATCATCCACGATTAAGATCGTAAAGGCCATAACTGCAATCCTCATTCACCTTGATAGGCCGAAAGGCGGACGTAAAAGACCGTCCCCCCCGGAAACGAATTGACCTGAATACTGCCGCGGTGGGCGGTGACGATCCGCTTGGTGATCGCCAGGCCCAACCCGGTTCCCTGCACTTTGGTGGTGACAAACGGCTCAAAAATACGTTCGCGGATCTCATCGGGGATACCCGGCCCGGTATCGGAGACAGTTACTTCAACCTGCGGCAGTCCACCCGGCGGAGACGCCAGGGGCGTGACCCGCACGGCCAGCGAACCGCCGCCCTGGCCGCTCATGGCATCCACCGCGTTGCTGATGAGGTTGGTGAAGACCTGCTCCAGCGAGCGCGGGTCGCCCAGCACATGCGGGACCGCTGCGTCACAGTGAAAAAAGCAGTTGATATTCACTTTGTTCATGCGCGGGTGCCAGCGGTCTAACAGACGGCGCAGCAGCGCGCCCAGGTCCACTTCTTCAAACTTGTGCGCCGCCTGGCGCGAGAAGTTCAACACCGATTCCATTAGGTGATTCAAGCGCTGGCAGTCGTTAATCAGCCGGGCGATATTCTCCTGGTTGGCGTCATTTTCGGGCAGTTTGACCTGAAGCAACTGCAAGCCCGTGGAAATATTGTTGATGGGGTTGCGCACCTCGTGAGCAAAAACTGCCGTGACCTCGCCCAACACGGCGCGCTGTTCAAGTTGTTGGGTGCGCTGGCGGATTTCTTCATGGGCGCTGACATCGCGGAAGCCCACCATCACCGCCAGCGAGCGGTCCGATCCATCTTCACCGGCGGTTGGCACGGGGATAACCTGCATCTCAACGGGGAAAGACTGCCCGCTGCGGCGGTGCAGCGCAATGAGGCCCAGGTTGTGAGTCGGGACGCCCTCGAGGGCATCTTGCAGGGCGGGCGTCAGGCCATCGGGGCCGATCAGCACGTTTTCAACCGGCTGACCGAGCACTTCCCACTCGGCATAACCCAGCATCCATTCGGCGGCGGGGTTCATCTGGCGCACTGTCAGGTCTGGCCCCAAAAAGAGGATGCCCTCTTTGACGTTCTCCGCGGCCAACTGCCAGATGCGCAAGCGGCTCTCGGCGGCCTGCAACTGGGCGCGCAGTTCGGCCAGATGTTCATACACGCGCAGCAGGCTGTTCACCCGCTCCGCGATGACCGGGAGAGTCTCTTCCTGGTAGATGACGGGGTCTGGCTGGCGCGCGGCGATAAGCAGCAGGCCCTGGGTTCCCAGCGGAGCCGAGGCCAGCAGACTCAGGCCCGCCATGCGGGCCTGACGGTGCAGTTCGGTTTGCACGCGGCGGCCAGGCCGCCAGATGAACGGGTGGGTCAGGCGCATCTGGTCAGCCATGCTCACCTGATCGGGGAGCAGGGTGCTATCGCCGCCGCGCGCCAACCCGGCAAAGTACAGCCCACCCGGCGCGACCCGGTAGATGCCGACCGCTCCGGCATCGAACAAGGCGCGGATAATTTCAGCCACGCGGACGAGCGTCTCTTGGGCGGCCTGGGTATCGCGCGGCAGGGGTAAAAGATCAATGTGAGCCAGGGCATCGCGGAAGCGTTCCATTTGCTGCGCGGCCAGGCGCTGTGGGTCTTCGTGGGGCCGGCAGAGGAGCGCACGCCAGGAGCCGTCAACATCGAGGTTTTTGGGCGTCACTCTTACCGCCAGGGGCGAACGTCCGCGCCGTTCTAACAGGGTGTGAAAGGCCGCCTCGCCGGCCAGGGTTTGTTCGGGCAGGTCGGGGAAAAACTCACGCGGTGGGCGGCCTACCACCTCGTTAATGGCGTAGGCCGTCAGCTTTAAAAACGCGGGCGTGGCCTGAACTACGCTGTCGTGTCCAACATCAACCAGCAAGGCCGCCTCGCTGATGAGCTGAAAGGCCCCCACCAGTTCGTTTTCGCCGGGCGGGCGGCTGCGGCGCAGTGAGTTGGTGGCCGATTTGGATGGGAACGCATTGGTCATAAATCCATCTCTTCGTTAAAAATCGGGCTGGCGCAGGCCAGAAGGCAAAATGCCTTCCATCGCCCGGTATTTTGCCACCGTCCGGCGGGCCACGTGGTAGCCGCGCTCGGCCAGCTTGCCGACCAGTTCCGCGTCTGACATGGGACGGGCTTCGGCGTGGATAATCTCGCGCAAGACAGCGCGGACGTTCAGACTGCGGTCAAAGAAGCTGGACAGGGGGATGATCTTGCCGTTGGGAAGCTGCACGGCTTTGTTGGCGACGGCCCGCGAGATAGTTGATTCGTGGACTTCTAACTCACGGGCCAGGCTGGCGCGCGTGATGGGGCGCAGATACTGCTCGCCGTGCAGGATAAAATCACGCTGAAGAGCCACCACTCGCTGCATAAGCCGCAAGATGGTGTGATTGCGCTGTTGAATGCACTTGACGAACAGCGCGGCGCGCTCCAGGTCGCCGCGCAGGGCGTCTTTATGCTCCGCATCCGATTCCTGGATGGCCTGTTTGTACAGAGGGTTGACGCGCAGTGTGCCGAAAATAGGCAGGATGATCTCAACCATCAGCGGCCCGTCCGGGTAGTCGTTCAGCCGGCTGATAATCATATCGGGCTGGTAATAGACCTCAGAGGCGCGCGGGCGCGAGGGCCGCGTTTCGCCCCAGGCAGAGCGGGCCGGGTAGGGGTTGAGGTTTTCGCCGATGAAGCGGGCGGCGGCCTTCACCTGCTGGACGGGCGCGCCCAAAACGCGGGCCAGTTCGTCATACTGGCGGCGGCTCAGCAGGGCCATGCCTTCTTCAATCACCCGCTCGGCCAGCGGAGGGACGGCGCATTTTTCCTTTAACACCTCTAACTGCACCAACAGGGCTTCTTCCACCGAACTCGATCCCACCCCCACCGGGTCGGCCAACTGGATGAGACGCTGGACGGCTTGCAGGCGGCCCACGCTGACGTGCAGGTAGCGCGCCAGTTCCAAAAGCGGAGTTGCCAACAGGCCGTCTTCGTCCAGGCTGGTCAGCAGGTGTGCGGCCAGCGGGCGGTCTTCAGGTTTAAGGTCGGGGGCAATCTGGCGAAAGACGTACTGAGAGAGTTCTTCAACGCCAGCGGCGTAGGCGTCTTCGGGTTCGTCGCTGGCCTCTAACCCACCGCCGCCACTGCCCACAAACACATCGCGCGGGGAGATAAAGACGACCGGCTCGGCGCTGTTTTCGTCTTTGGGGCGGCTGCATACCGGGCAAACCGACTTGCCTTGCAGCAGGCGGCGGCAGGTGGGGCAGCGCCGTTCTTCGAGCAGTTCGAGGGCCGGGTTAGCGGCCAGTTCCTGTTCGATCTGCTGGCGCAGCTCGCCGGCGGTGAGGCTGAGCAGGCTCATCGTCTGCGCGAGGTGCGCGGTAGTGAGGGGTTTTAAGGCCGGGTAATGCAGTTGAAACATGGCTGGGCTTCCGTTGGTTTTAAGTATAGCGTTCAAGCCTAAATGTTGCAACTTTCGTGCCAGGCAAATTCGGGGCGCGGCGAAAGAAAGAACCGGAAAATTTTGGTAAAATCGGTGAAGAATTGCGCGAAAAGGGCCAATGGGCCGGTAGAAAGGACCTGAGAGGACGGATGGAATCGTTAGCCATCGTGGGCGGGGGGCTGGCGGGCTGTGAAGCGGCCTGGCAGGCCGCCGAGCGCGGGATCGAAGTGGTTTTATACGAAATGCGCCCACTCCGCCAAACCGGGGCGCACACTGGCGCGGACCTGGCGGAACTGGTCTGCTCGAACTCGCTCGGCTCGAACCAGATTGACCGCGCCGGGGGCATGTTGAAGGAAGAACTGCGGCAGCTCGGCTCTCTGCTGTTGGAATGCGCCGAAGCCTCTGCACTGCCGGCCGGCAGTGCCCTGGCGGTGGACCGCGAAGCTTTTGCGCGCGCCGTGACGGAGCGCATTACCGCTCACCCGCGCATCCGCCTGGTGCGCGCTGAGGTGCAGGCCATCCCGCTGGGGCCGGCGATTATCGCATCTGGCCCGCTGACCTCTCCGGCCCTGGCACGCTCGATCCAGGAATTCAGTGGGCAGGATAACCTGTTTTTCTTCGACGCCATCGCGCCGGTGGTGCAGGCCGACAGCATTGATATGAGCATCGCCTTCCGCGCCTCGCGCTACGACTTTGACCATGTGGAAGACGGCGACTACATCAATTGTCCGTTGAACCAGGAAGAATATCTGGCCTTTGTGCAGGCCCTGCGCACTGCCGAGCGCATCCCCTTGCGCGAATTTGAGCAGGAGATCAACGCCGGAGTGCGGGCGGGGGCGCACCGCTACTTTGAGGGCTGTCTGCCGATTGAAGTGCTAGCCGCCCGCGACGAGCAGGCCCTGGCCTTTGGCCCCATGCGCCCGGTAGGTCTGCGCGATCCGCGGAGCGGCCGCCGCCCGTATGCCGTGGTGCAACTGCGGCAAGACAACCTGGCCGGCACGCTCTACAACTTGGTGGGGTTCCAGACCAACCTCACCTACCCAGACCAAAAGCGCGTCCTGCGCATGATCCCCGGCCTGGCGCAGGCCGAGTTCGTCCGCTATGGGCAGATGCACCGCAACACCTTTATCGCCTCACCGCGCGTGCTGGCCCCCAGCCTGCAAGCCCTGGCGCGCGCCGACCTGTTTTTCGCCGGGCAGATCACGGGCGTGGAAGGCTACATGGGCAACATCGCCACCGGTCTGGTAGCCGGGATCAACGCCGCTCGTTATCTGCTGGGCGAGCCGCCCCTCATTCTGCCAGAAACAAGCATGTTGGGGGCGCTGCTGCACTACGTCACCCACGCCAACCCGGCAGATTTTCAGCCGATGAAGGCCAATTTTGGCATTCTGCCGCCGCTGCCCGCACCCGAGAAGAGCAAAAAAGCGCGCTCCATGCAGTACGTAGAGCGCGGCCTGCGCGACCTGGCCGCCTGGGCCGCCGCGCACGGGCTGACTCTGCATGTCGCCAACCACCCTGCCCCATAGGGGCGTTTGCCAAACTGCGCGTAAACCGCGGGCCGCCGCTAACGCGCCGTTCGCTCAACCACAGGAACAAGCCGAATGATACGACGGACGATTGGAACCCTGTTTCTCAGCCTGAGTCTGATTCTGACCGGCTGCCGGGCGCCGCAGACTGCCGCGCCCACGCCCACATCACAGCCCACCCCGCCGCCGCCCACGCCAACCCTAACGCCCACAGCCACCCCTGTGCCGCCGCCTACGGCCACCTCTGCGCCCACACCTGCCGGGTTTAATGGACAGCGCGCCTATGCGGATGTGGAATATCAGGTGAGCCTGGGGCCGCGCACGCCCGGCAGTCCCGGCCACGATGCCATTGTAAAATGGATGCAGGCCGAACTGGCCGCCGCCGGTTGGGACGTAGAAATGCAGGAGAGCGCCTATCACAATTACACCGTCCGCAACATCGTCGCCAAACGCGGGGCCGGCAAAAAGCCCTGGATCGTGCTGGGCGCGCATTACGATACGCGCCTGGAAGCCTCAGAAGACCCCGACCCGGCCCGCCGGCAAGACCCGGTCCCTGGCGCCAATGACGGCGCTTCGGGCGTGGCGGTGCTGATGGAGCTGGCCCGCACGCTGCCGCCCGATCTGGACCGGGAGATCTGGCTGGCGTTCTTCGACGTGGAAGATCAGGGCAGACTGCCCAATTGGGAGTGGATCATCGGGTCTAACAAGCTGGCCGAAGCCATCGCCGCCCTGCCCGAACAGCCCGACGCGGTGGTGATCGTAGATATGGTCGGAGACGTCAATCTCAATCTGCCCATCGAGCGCAATTCAGACCCAGACCTGGCGCGCGAAATCTGGGCGGCGGCTGAGGAACTGGGATATGAAGATGCGTTTTTACAACAACCGGGCTATTCCATGCTGGATGACCACACCCCATTCCTCAACCGGGGGATGCGGGCGGTGGACATCATTGATTTTGATTACCCTTACTGGCACACCGTGGCCGACACGCCCGATCAAGTCTCGGCAGAGAGTTTGGGCATTGTAGGCGAGACGCTGTACCATTGGATCACCGGGCAAGAGTAGGCCAGGCCACCCGAAAAGACAAACGCATTTTTAATTACCAGAGAATTGTCAAAACCGGCTCAGTAGCGTAAACTTGTACATATGCTAGAAACCGATTCGCTGCGCATCATTCGCTCCATCTGGCTCCATCGCATCACCCTTTCGCTGGGCAAAGGGGCGGGCATCCGCGAGGATTTGCGGGCGCAGTTGGAACGCTTCTTTGAGCTGCTGGAACAGGCCGTTGACAGCGGCGACCCGGCCTGGCTGGACCCCATCATCTCGCTGTGGGCCACCTCGCTGACGGAAACCGATCTGAAGAATAACCAGAGCAACCTGATGCAGTTCCTGCGCGAGGTCATGCTGCAAACCTTCCAGGTCTGCCGCGAAACCCTGGGCGCAGAGCAGGCTCTGGACCTCATCAACCTGCTGGGGCCGTGCTTCGCCTACTGCTTTGAGAAAGCCTCATACCACGAAATGCAGGTGCGCGTCAATTACATCTCCAACCAACTGCGCCAGGTGCAGGCCACGCTGGAAAAACTCGACCGCAGCAAGTCTGATTTTATCGCGGTGGCGGCTCACGAACTCAAAACCCCCCTGACGTTAATTGACGGCTACGCCGCCATGCTGCGCGAACAGCGCGAGCGCAGTAACGCGCCGCAGTTCGAGATGGACCTGCTGAACGGCATCAACAACGGCGCGCAGCGCCTGAAGACCATCATTGACAACATGATTGACGTCTCGTTGATTGACAACAACCTGCTCCAACTGCACTTTCAGCCGGTGTGGATGAACCGCATCTTCGACGTGCTGAGGGCCGAACTGGAGCCGGCCATCCGCGAACGCAACCAGACCTTTGAAATCCACAGTTTCCCCGGTTTTGCCGATATGACCTTTGGCGACCCAGAGCGGCTGCTCCAGGCAATGCGCCATATTCTGGTCAACGCCATTAAATACACGCCTGACGGCGGCAAGATCGAGGTGAGTGGCCGCAAACTGCCCGGTTTTATGGAGATCATCGTCAAAGACAACGGCATTGGCATTGACCCGGCCGATCAGGCATTTATCTTTGAGAAATTCGCGCGCATTGGCAATATTTCTCTGCATTCCAGCGGTAAGACCAAGTTTAAAGGTGGGGGACCCGGCCTGGGACTGCATATTGCCAAAGGGCTGATTGAATCGCATGGGGGGGCCATCTGGGTTGAGTCGCCGGGGTACGATGAAGAGAAATTCCCCGGTTCGACTTTTCATATCCTGCTTCCCCTGCGTACCGAACCACCCGACACGAATATGGCTCGCCTGCTGTCACCCCTTCTTAACCCTACCCAAACCGAGGAAAGAATCTCATGAGTTCTACCGCCCCCCAATCTTCTTTTATCCGTCCTGCCGACCGGATCGCTTCGTTTAAAAATTACTTCTTCGCTGATCTTAACAAGGTAATCGCCGGCCTGAAAGCCAACGGGATGGACATCATCCGGCTGGATATTGGCTCGCCCGACCTGGCCCCGCCGGAGTTCATCCGCAACCACATGATCGAGCGGGCGCGGCGCGACGATACGCACGGGTACACTGCCTACGGCGGCACGCCGGAGTATCACAAAGCGGTGGCGCACTACTACCGCGAGCGGTTCGGCGTGGAGCTGACCCCGGTCAAAGAGACTCTGGCGCTGCTGGGGTCGAAAGAGGGGTTGTTCGAGTTAAGCCTGTGCCTGCTCAACCCTGGTGATATTGCCCTGCTCCCCGACCCGGGCTACCCCACCTACGCGGCTGGGGCATTCGTAGCCGGGGCGGAGTGTTACAACCTGCCGCTGCTGCGCGAGAACCACTTTCTGCCAGACCTCAAGGCCATTCCCGCAGAGGTGGCCCGCCGCGCCAAAATCTTGTGGCTGAACTACCCCAACAACCCCACCGGAGCGGTCGCGCCGCTGTCTTTCTTTGAAGAGGCGGTGGAATTTGCCAAACGCTATGAGATCGTCATCGCCCACGACGCGCCGTATGTGGACGTGTGCTTCGACGGCTACCGCGCGCCGAGTATTTTGCAGGTTCCGGGCGCAAAAGACGTGGCCGTAGAGTTCAACTCGCTCTCCAAGACTTACAACATGGCTGGCTGGCGGTTGGGCATGGCAGTGGGCAACGAAAAACTGATCGGCTATCTGCACACCTACAAAAGCCAGGCCGATACCTCGCACTTTGGCCCAATCTTAGACGCCGGGGCGCTGGCGATGACGGGCGATCAGTCGTGGCTGGAAAAGCGTAACCTGATCTACAAAGAGCGCCGCGATTACGTCGTGGCGGGACTGCGGCAGGCCGGCTTTACGGTAGAAGCGCCCCCTGCGGCTATTTACGTCTGGGCGGGCCTGCCCGCTGGGACCACTGAAACCAGCGAAGAATTTTGCAGCCGCCTGCTGCACGATACCGGCGTGAGCATCACCCCCGGCACGGTCTACGGCAGCTACGGTGAAGGGTACGTGCGCGTTTCGCTGTGTACTCCCGCTGACCGCACCGCTCAGGCCATGCAGCGCCTGGTAGAGTGGCGCAAAGTGCAAGTTTGATAGGAGCTTATGTCTAAAAAGACCGCTGAACCCACCCACCCCCCCCGCGAGCGCGCGTTTTTGGTCGGCGTTGAACTGCGGAACGAGCCTTCGCTCCTGCCGCTGGAAGATTCGCTGGACGAACTGGCGCTGCTGGCCGATACCGCCGGCCTGGAAGTGGTTGGAGAGATCACCCAAAAGCTAGACGCGCCCAACCCAGAGACGTATATCGGCTCAGGGAAAGTGGATGAGTTGAAGGCCCTGGTAGAAGAGAGCCTGGCCGAAGTGGTCATCTTCGACAATGAACTATCGCCCCGCCATCTGCGCGAGTTAGAGCAGCGCCTGGGGCCCTCGGTGCGCGTGCTGGACCGCACCGCCCTGATTCTGGACATTTTTGCCCAACACGCTAACACCCGCGAAGGCATTTTGCAGGTGGAACTGGCCCAATACGAATACCGGCTGCCGCGGCTGACGCGCGCGTGGACGCACCTGGCGCGCCAGGCGGGCGGCGGCGGCGGGCGCACCGGCAGTACCGGCGGCGTGGGTCTGCGCGGGCCGGGCGAAACCCAGCTCGAGGTAGACCGCCGCGAAATCCGCCGGCGAATTGCTACTCTGCGCCAGGAACTGGAAAAAGTGCGCGCCCACCGCATGCGCTACCGCACCCAGCGCCAGCGCTCGCAGATCCCTATTGTAGCCCTGGTGGGCTATACCAACGCAGGCAAGTCTACCCTGCTCAACCGGCTGGCGCGCTCTGACGTGTTCGTCGCCAATCAGTTGTTCGCCACGCTCGACCCCACCACCCGGCGCGTGGAACTGCCCGCTGGTCACCTGGCACTGATGACCGACACGGTGGGGTTTATCCAAAAACTGCCGACGCAGTTGGTGGCCGCCTTCCGCGCCACGCTGGAAGAAATCGCCGAGGCCGATCTGCTGATCCACGTGGTGGATGCCTCGCACCCCAACGCCTTGCAGCAAATCCGCGCAGTGGAGATGACGCTGAAAGATATCGAGGCCGGGCATATCCCGACCATTCTGGCACTGAACAAGATTGACCGCCTGCCCGAACCCGATGCGGCCCTGGATATTGCCCCCGACTACACCGGCCCGATGGCGGCGATCTCGGCCCTGAGCGGCAAGGGCATTAATGAGCTGTTGGCGCTGATCGAAGAAGAACTGTTTGAGAATTTCGTGCCGGTAGTGGTGCGGCTGCCCTTCGAGCAGGGGCAGTTGATCTCACTGTTCCACGACCAGGGGCGGGTAGAGAACAGCGAACACAGCCGGGGCGGCGTGTTAATTGAAGGGAGCCTGCCGGGCCGCCTGGTGGCGCGCTTTAAACCCTATATGCTGAAAGCGCCAAATGGCGAAGAAGGGGCACAGCCCCCTGCCTATACGCCAGCGGCCAGCGGTGATGAAAAGGATGAAGCTGTGGACGATTGGGATGAGGTGGACGAGTACGACGATACCAACGCCGTAGAGGAGTGACCCAACCCATGCTGCAAAAAATTTCGACGTTCCTCGACCGCTTTTCCGAGTTTTACGCCCACCGCAAGGGGTTGTTCCCGCTGATTGCCATTGCCCTGATCATCTTGAACTTTGTACTGGAACTACTGCCAGCCAACTGGCTGAGTCAGACGGACCTGCTGCTGCACCTGGGAGTTCTGCTGGCGATCATCGGCTTTTTGCTGGCCCGCGCCCTCTGACCCCGATTTTAAAAGCAGACGGGCCGTCTTGCGCGGCCCGTTTGCTTTACTTGCTTTTCTGCTCTTTTTCCATGCTGACGACTTCGCGGCCCTGGTAGAACCCGCAGTTGGGGCAAACCATGTGCCCGGGGCGAACCTCGCCGCAGTTGGAGCAAGTCACCAGGTTAATGGCTTCGAGAGCGTCGTGCGCGCGGCGGCGGTCGCGGCGGCCCTTCGAGTGCTTGCGTTTCGGATGAGGGGTCATGTCTATCTCCTGATCTGTTAATCCAATAACCAATGATAAGGCCAATCTGGCAGCCGCACCATTGTACCTGCCGAAAGGCTGTACGTCAAGGGAGAGTTTTTCTAAAAACCAGACACAACTGCTTGATACAGGTTTCCATCCCGGCGAACGGGATTTTTTTATTGAGACTGCCACAGGTTGCCTTTTTGCAGTGTCTTTAATAAATTGTACTGCAAACTGTGGGGGAATGTGGCAGAAATCGGCCTTTTTTCCCAGCGGTGGCCTGACTGCGACAATCTTCCGATACGTTTTTTTTCGCTTCATTGTCGCAAACCTGCCTCAAATTCCG
>DAOUAC010000089.1:0-146967 GCA_034434155.1 Anaerolineaceae bacterium | reverse complement strand
GCCGTCTTGCAGGGGTCTTTGTTTAATTTTATCGAGTTCTACAGTTCACTGGCCCTGCCCCAACCTCAGGTAGATGCCGGGTGGTACAACTTCAACGCCACAAATTCTCCCCTGATCCACGGGTGGGACTACCTGTTCGACCCCAGCCATTATGACCTTTACTGGCTCCAAAACCGCGTGAACGGCCTTCACGCCCTGGTTATGCTGGTGCTGGCCTTTGCCGGCGGCTGGTTGAGCGCGTTTTGGGCCTGGTACTTCCTCTCATACACCGCGCGGAAGCGCCTGGCGACCTCGCTCCAGGTATAGCGCGCGATCATTTTTCGATAGCCGGCCTCGCCCAACAGGCGGGCATAATTCGGGCTGCGCAGCAGCACAATCAGCGCCTCGGCCAACAGGGTGAAATCCAAGAAAGGAACCAACAGCCCATCCACGCCAGCGTCAATCACCCAGGGAATGGCCCCGCTGGTACTGCCCACCACTGGCTTTTTCGCGGCCCAGGCTTCCAGATAAGCAATCCCAAACGACTCAAAGCCCGATGGATAGGCCAGCACGTCAATGGCCGAAAACAACCAGGGCTTTTCTTCGTTGGCAAAGTTGTATTGGAGAATAACCTTGTGCCGGTCCTGCTCCGGTAGTTCCGCCACCATCGCCTCAAGCTGGTCGGCAAACAGCGTGCGGTGACCAGCCAACAGCAGGCGAGCCTCTGGGATGATCTGCCACACCAGCGGCATAGCCTTAAGCAAAGTCCCCACCCCTTTGGCCCACGAAAGCTGGCCGATAAAGCCCACCACTGGCAGACCTTCGAGCCCCAGGCGGCGTTTGGCATCTTGAGGGTCAATGCCGTGATAGGGTTCGGGGTCCACTCCCACCCCAATCGTCTCAACGTGTTCGCGCGGGATACCGTGCTGCTGGCATACCCATTGGGCTTCATACTCGGTGTTGGCGATGTAATGACTGCATTTACGGATGGCATCGTAGATCATAGGCCGGCTGAAACCCCAATCGTCTGCCGGGTGCAGTCCGCCGTGTAGGATACAGGGGCGGTTCGAGGCCCGCGCGCCTGCCAGCGCGTCGAACATGTGCAGAAGCGGGAAGGATGAGGCCGCGATGACATCCGCCGGGTACGCGCGGATAGCCTGGCGCAGTCCGGGGACAATCGGCCCGCTGGCGATAGCGCGCAAGTACTGGTTGCCGGGCATCCGCAGCCGGTAGGTGAGCACCTGAGGTACGCGCACCATCTGACTGATCCACGTCCGCACCGGAAAGCGCCGGATTTTAACGCCGTTCAACTCTTCCCAGCCGGTTGCCATGCGGGGCAGTTTGGAATTATAAAATGCCTCGCCGCTGTAGCAGTTGGTGGTGAAAACGGTCACCTCATCGCCAAACTGGCGGGTTAATTCTTCTGAAATTTTCTGGATCAAAAATTCCGTGCCGCCAATAGCCGGGTAATAGCCCTGGGTAACGTGCAGAACCTTCATGCCGCCCTCGCGCTCGCTAAATCCGGTTCAGACGCCACTGGATATGCCGCCAGACGCGGTGCAGCATCACGCCGAACCCCTCGGTACGGTACAGGAAGATCATCTTGGCGAAGTAGTTGCGGGGCGGCTGTGGGGTTTTCTTCTCGTTCAACAACCGGATAAACCCCCGGTCTGGGGCCGCTTTGCCGGTTTCCATATAGCGGCGCAGCGGCGCAACCACCTGCCGCCAGTGGAGTTGATCTTGCAGGGGCTTAAAGTTGGCCTGCCATTGTTCTTTGGGACAGTCGAGGATGCGGATCAACGCCTGGGCGACCTCTGCCACCCCAAATTCTGGCACGACCTCGCCCACCCGGTACTGGCGCACCCACTCACTGGTGATGTCACCATCCGTGATCAGGATCGGAACACCCGCCCAAATGCTGTCTAACACGCGCGTGCGCAGTGAGTAGCGCGTTTCTACGTGAATGGGGTGCAGAGTCACGCTGACATCGGCTTCGGCCAGCAGGGCCTCGCGGTCTTCGTAAGGGACCCATTCGATGAAAATGATCGAGCGGTCTTTTTCGCCCAGCTCAGAGGCCAGGGCTTCGGCTTTTTCGGCCATCTGATGGCGCGGGACGAGCGGGTTAGGGTGGCGCGTGCCTAAAAAGACCAGGCGCGCCTGTGGATAGCGGCGGATAACTGCCGGCCAGGCTTTAATTAAGGTCAGCGGGTCCAGCCAGTTCCAAATGCCCCCGCCCCACAGCACGATGCGCGCATCCGCCGGGATGTTAGGATGAATGCCCTTCAGCATGGGCCGGGCCTGGGGCGGGCGGTCGGGGATGCCGATCCCGACAATATCAATCAGCGAACGCAGTGAGGGATCTTCCTTAAAATTCTCTGGGTTGACGCGCCCGTTGGCCGTCAGGATGCCCATCCAATAGTCGCGCTGGCGCTCATTGCCGCAGATAAAATAGTCGCCCACCTGGGCCAGCATGTTGGTAATGTCAATGGCCTGTTCGTTCAGCGCCCGCTGGCTCGCCATTGGCTCGTTAAGATAGTAGTGCAGGTTCTCCAGCACAAACGGATCATAAAAATCAACAATGCGCCGGGTAGAAAGCTCCGCCAGGAAGGGGAATTTCTGAATCATATACCCAGAAATCAGCACCGCGTCGCTGTTTTCGGCCAACACGCGCAGGCTGTCGGGACGATCTTCCCAGTAGCGCACAATCCGCAGCCCTTCGATATTCAGCGAAGTATCCGCAGGGATCGCCAGGGTGACGCGGCAGTCCTCGTTGAGCGCGCGGGCCATTTCCAGGTAGCGCATGCCGGGACCGGCCATCTTAACATCAACCACATCGTTGCTGACAATCAACAGGTGAGGGCGGCGGTTGGCAACATCAAACTCAGGCATGGGTCGGGTCCTTCTCGACAGAAAAATGGGTAGGTAATTGCTCTGAACCAGTTCCCAGCTCAGCTCTGGCAGACCACGCCAGACCAGCGTCATGGGCATGTCACGCTGCACGGCAAACAGGGCGTCATCGTCCAGCACACGCTGCTGGTTCAGTTCCTTGCGTATCCGCAAAAATTCGCGGAAATTTTTAGCCGCCTTAGCCCAGGCCATCAGGTAAGCACGGGCCGAACCGAAATCGCGCCGGACGAGCAGGCGGGTAAAATTGGCCCAGTCTTCCATCCAATAGTTGCGCAGGAAGCGCAGCAGGTTCTTTTCGACAATGCGAAAGGCAAAGCGGTAGCGCCCGTACGCCACGTTGAACAGCTTGCGCGGAGTCAGGCTGTCACTCTCGCCGCCGGGGACTTTGCCGCCAAAGGCATGATAGACAATCGCCTCGTGCGCAGGGATAACCTTATACCCCATGATGCGCGTGCGGTAGCACCACTCGCTGTCTTCGTAATACATAGGGAACCGCTCGTCGAACTGGCCGACGTGCGCCAGAATCGGGCGCGGGATCATCACCGCCGCGAAACAGGCAGAAGGCAGTTCGCGCCAGTGGTCGAACTGGCCGAGGTCTAAGTGACCCAGGGCGTTATCCGTCCCCCATGAAAATGGGCCCACGCGGTTGCCGATCCCGTTCAAGAAAGCCGGGGCCCACCAGAAGCGCAGTCTGGCGTTGACCACCACCGGCCCCGGGTGAGACTGCGCCGCCTTGACCATCTGCGCCACCGCGTCTGGCTCCAGGCGCACGTCAGGATTCACCAAAAAGAAATACTCGCCGGCCGCCGCCGCGATTCCCAGGTTGTTGGCGCGCGCAAACGACACGGGCGTTTCTTCGCGCAGTACGCGCACAGCAGGGTAGTGTTCGCGCACCCATTCAGCCGTGCCATCCACCGAACCGTTATCCAGGACGATGATTTCCAGCGGGCGGTAGGTCTGCGCCAGAAGCGATGGCAGGCTTTCCTGCAGCCATTCCAGGCTGTTGTATCCCACCACAATGGCCGACACCAGCGGGCCTTCCAGCACGAGCAGGCGGCGTTCTGGCCGCTCAAAACCCACTCGCTCCAGCAGTCCGGCTTCGGCCAGGCACGCCAGCGCCGCCCGAACAGCGGCATCTTCCGCGTCGGTTTTTCCGGCGGTCAGTTCTTCCAAAGACTTCTGCTGTGCATCCTGCCACAGGGCGACCATGTGCGCATCTACCGCAATTTTCCCACCCTGCGGGTTAGAAAACACCGGCCGGCCAGCAACTTCGGTAATGCTCACTCCATCCGGGCAGCGATAACGGATCATCGTTTGAACACCTTGCGCTTAATCTCAAGCAGTTTCAACGCCAGTTGAACGGCCCGACTGCCGCGCAAATCGGCCAGTTCTTTTTGCAGTTGCTGCATTTCGATCACCCGGCGAGCGTCCATCTCACGCATCTGATCCGTCAGCTCAATCAGGCCGTTGTTTTCATTGCGCATGTCCATCACCAGACTGCGCAGGTCGGTATTTTCCTTCCACAGCAGCCAAAAACTGCGCTCATAGTCCTTAACCAACAGATGCGCCGGCTGTGACTTCTTCTGAAAGCGGACGGCCCAGGGGGTCATAAACGAAGCGTCGTAATCCACGTCTCGAAAGAAGCCCTGACGCGCAAACAACTCCGCCCAATATTCCGGCGGTTGAACGTTCACATGGGTAGCCTCTTTGTAATCAAACGGAGAAGATGAGAACAGCACATCGTCGGTGTGACGGC
The DNA here is from genome assembly GCA_034434155.1 of Anaerolineaceae bacterium. Taxonomy (GTDB): domain Bacteria; phylum Chloroflexota; class Anaerolineae; order Anaerolineales; family Anaerolineaceae; genus DSYU01. The sequence goes on along the minus strand of DAOUAC010000089.1, from coordinate 142,325 downwards.
AGATGTTTTCGACCGCTTTTTCCGCGTCAGCTTTGGGCATATGCTCCAGCACTTCAATGCTCACGATCAGATCATAGCGTTCTGGGAAGGGATCGCAGGCTGAACCGACCCAACAAAACGGTTTGACGCTCTCATGCACCTGCCCGATGGCATACTCCGAAATATCCACTCCATACGCCTCAACGCCGCGCTTGCGCAGTTCTTCGACCAGCATACCAGTGGCGCAGCCCACATCCAGCACCTTGCGCGGGCGTAGATCTGCCGCCACTCGCCCGGCGATGTTGCCAAAGAAAGCGAACCACTCTGGCGTGCGCCCGTAGGGTTTGCCGCAGCAGTGCGCGTAATAGTACGCGTCGAAAAATTCCTTTAATTTTTCCGTCATCTCATCCTCACGTTACGGTTTGCGCGTGCCGACATACTTCTTTTTGCGGAAAAAGGTCTGGAGCATCGCCAGTGCCAGCTTCAAGCCCATCAGGCCGTAGAACAGCCCATTCACCAGAAAGAAATAGCGCTTCGCCAGGTGCTTGCGGTAATAATGATAGTAAGAACGATGCCATTCATAGACCGCGCGGTAAACCTGCACGCTCGAACCACCCTCTCCGCCGTAATGCACGATCTGAGCAGTAGGGTTATAGACAATCTTCCAACCGGCCTCTCGCGCCCGAAAGCAAAAATCCGAGTCTTCCTGGTAGGCAAAAAACAGCTCGTCTAACAGTCCAATTTGCTCCAGCACCGCCCGGCGGATGAACATGCACGACCCCGAAACCGCTTCTACCTCGTGGATCTCGTTCTCGTCCAGATAGGTCATCAGGTAGCCGGCGAACAACCGGCTGCGCGGGAACAACCTGGCAAGCCCGGTGAAATACGTCAGCGTATCCCAGGGGCCGGCGGCACTGCGGCGGCACTGTTTTTGCAGGGTGTGGTCACGGTTTAAAACTTTGGGCGTGCAGATACCCACCTGGGGATTGGCTTCCATGTATTCATAAAGCGTGTCAAACGCGCCTGGAAGCACCACCGTATCGGGGTTCAGTTGAATGCAGTAACAGCCGCGCGCCGCCCGCAGGGCCTGATTCATCGGAGCCGTGTAGCCCCGGTTGCAATCATTTTCGATTACCTGCACCTGAGGAAAAGAACTGCGCAGCATTTCCACACTTCCGTCGCCAGACGCATTATCCACCACAATGATCTCAAACGTCACCCGGGGCGGCGACTGGAAGATTGATTCCAGGCAGGCGCGCAGGTATTCCCTGGCCCGCAGGTTGACGATGCAGATCGAAAGCGCAGGGACGGCCATCATTTTTGCATTGCCAGGCGCAGAGCGGCCTCCCAGGGGGGCAGTTGCAGGCCAAACGTCCGGGCGAAGCGCTCGCAGTTCAATACAGAGACGAGGGGGCGCACCGCCGGAGCCGGGAACTCGGCGGTGCTGGCCGGGAGCAGTTCTTTCACCGTCTGCTCGTGCGAGTCGGGGTCGCACTCCAAGATAGCCTGCGCCCAACGGTAGCGGCTGGCCGACCCACTGCCCGCCAGGTGATACAACCCCCGGCGTTCGCGCAGCCAGGCGAGCCAATCTTCTCCGCCGCGCGCCAATAGCAGAGCGCTGGCTTCGGCCAGGGCGCGCGCCCAGGTAGGGTTGCTCACCTGGTCATCCACAACCCGCAGTGTGGTCTGCCGGCGCGCCCACTGCAGAACTTTCGTCACAAAACTGTCGCGCCGGGTGCTGTAAACCCAGGCGGTCCGCAGTACGATCACCGCGTCGCCGGCCTGGAGCGCGGCCTGCTCGCCTTCCAGCTTGGTCTGCCCATATACATTGAGCGGATGGGGGTCATCCTCCTCCACATAAGGGCTGCCCTTGGCCCCGTCAAAGACGTAATCGGTGGAAATGTGGATAAACGCCGCACGATTCCGGCGCGCCTCTTCCGCCAACACGCCGGGGGCAACGGCATTAATCAGCCGGGCCTTGTCTGGCTCGCTTTCGGCCCGGTCCACAGCAGTATAGGCCGCCGCATTGTAGATCACCTCTGGTTTGACCGAAGCGACCAGAGCACGCAGTCCTTCAGGGCGCGAAAAATCAACCTCTGGATAATCCAGGGCAGTCACTTCGCCCAGGCAGGCCAAAGCGCGCTCGGCTTCCCATCCCAACTGCCCGGTATTGCCCAACAACAGAATGCGCATCATTTCACCTCTTTTAACAAGCGCAAGAGGTAAGCCCCATACTCATTCTGATCCGAAAAGCCCCCCGCCAGCCGGCGCAGGCAATCTGCGTCAATATACCCCATGCGGTAGGCGATCTCTTCGGGGCAAGAGATCATCATCCCCTGGCGCTCCTGAACCGCCTGGACAAAATTGCTGGCCTGGATGAGCGTCTCATGCGTGCCAGCATCTAACCAGGCCACTCCGCGGCCCATCACCCGCACCTGAAGCTGATTGCGTTCCAGGTACATCTTGTTAAGGTCGGTGATTTCCAGCTCATTGCGCGCCGAGGGCTTCAGGCTGGCGGCGAAGTCGCTCACGCGGTTATCGTAAAAGTAAATACCGGGGACGGCGTAGTTCGAGCGCGGCTGTTTGGGCTTCTCTTCGATTGAAAGCGCCCGCCAGTTGGCGTCAAACTCTACCACGCCGTAACGCTCCGGGTCTTTAACGGGGTAAGCGAAGATCACCGCGCCGGTTTCCAGCCGGGCGGCCTGGCGCAGCAGGTCGGGCAAGCCGTGGCCGTAGAAGATGTTGTCGCCCAAAATCAGGGCCACCGGCTCACTGCCGATGAACTCTCGCCCGATCAAAAAGGCTTCCGCCAGCCCGCGCGGCTCGGCCTGTTCAGCGTAACTGATGTTCAGGCCCCACTGGCTGCCATCGCGCAGCAGGCGGCGGAACTGCGGCAGGTCTTCTGGCGTGCTGATTAACAGAATCTCGCGGATACCCGCCAGCATCAGCATTGACAGCGGATAGTACACCATTGGCTTGTCGTAGACTGGCAAAAGCTGCTTGCTGACGGCCATCGTCAGTGGGTACAGGCGGGTTCCTTTGCCGCCGGCCAGGATGATGCCTTTCATCGTTGCCCTCCAAAGAATGTTTTGGGTAACTCGCAAAGCCACCCGTCATGGAACCGACTGGCTGCGGTTGGCATAATTCTTCTCCAACCAGCCAGTATAATCTCCCTGGCTGTGAACCGAACGTACCCATTCCGGGTGATCGAGATACCACTTCACGGTTTTGAGCAGGCCGGTCTCCAGGGTTTCTTTAGGCCGCCAGCCCAGTTCTTGCGCAATCTTGCGAATGTCCATGGCATAGCGCCGGTCGTGACCGGGCCGGTCCTGCACAAAACGGATGAGTTTTTCGTAGCTCTCGTGGGTCGGGAGTGGGACGAGCTCGTCCAGGATGTGACACAGCGTTTTCACAATCGTCAGGTTGGTTGGCTGGTTATCGCCGCCAACGTTGTAGGTCTCACCCGGCCGCCCGCGCGTGGCCGCCAGCCAGATAGCCTCACAGTGATCCTGTACGTACAGCCAGTCGCGGATTTGCTGCCCATCGCCGTACACCGGCAGGGGCCGCCCGCTGAGGGCGTTCAGCACCATCAGGGGGATGAGCTTTTCGGGATACTGATAGGGGCCGTAATTGTTCGAGCAGTTGGTGATCGTCACCGGCAGGCCGTAGGTATGAAAGTAGGCCCGCACCAGGTGATCGCTGGAAGCTTTCGAGGCTGAATAGGGTGAGTTGGGGGCATAGGGCGTGGTTTCGCTGAAAGCCGGGTCTTCGGGGCGCAGTGAGCCAAAGACCTCATCGGTTGAGACGTGATGAAAGCGGGCCTGTTCCACCGGAACCAGCTTTTCCACCAGCCAGGCCTGGCGGGCCGCCTCTAGCAGGGTGAAGGTCCCCACAATGTTGGTCTGGATGAACTGACCCGGCCCCAGAATCGAGCGGTCCACATGCGACTCTGCCGCAAAATGCACCACCTGTTGGATGCCGTAGCGCCGGAAGAGATCATCCACCAGGGCGCGGTCGCAGATATCGCCTTTCACAAACGTATGGCGGTCTGCGTTTGGCAGGTCACGCAGGTTTTCCAGGTTGCCCGCGTAGGTCAGCAGATCGAGGTTGACAATGTGAACCTCTGGCTCTGTGCCCAGCAGGTAACGCACAAAATTCGACCCAATAAACCCGGCCCCGCCGGTGACCAGAATGGTTTTCATCTGATTCTTTCCCTCGCTTAGTCGAACACTTCCAGATTGCGCAGTAGGCTGGCGTTGGCGTCTTTGGCCGAAAGGATCGGCGGCTGCCCCTCGATCAGGGGCCACTCGATGCCAACCTCAGGGTCGTTCCACAACAAGGCGCGCTCCCACTCGGGGGCATAATAATCGCTGGCTTTATATACCAGTTCGGCCCACTCACTGAGGACGTAAAAGCCATGCGCAAATCCCGGCGGAACCCACAACATGCGGCGGTTCTCCGCCGACAGAATACACCCCACCCAGCAGCCAAAGGTTGGCGAACTGCGCCGCAAATCAACGGCTACATCGAAGATCTCGCCGGCCACAACCCGCAGCAGCTTGCCCTGCGGCTGGCGGATCTGGTAATGCATTCCGCGCAGAGCGCCCTGGCGCGAGCCAGAATGATTATCCTGCACAAAATTAGCCGTGATTCCGGCTGCGGCAAACTGGCGCGCCTGGTAGGTCTCCATAAAAAAGCCGCGCGCATCGCCTAACACTTTCGGCTCAATCTGGATCACATCGGGTATGGCGGTAGGGATAAATTTCATCCTGGCTTTGATCCTCTCTAATTGCTTAATGGGGTTGTGAAGCGCGGTAACATTCGATCACTTCACCCGGCTCGCCCACCGTTTGCAGAACGCCGTGATGCAGCCAGGCCGCCCGCTGGCACATCATCCGAATCGTATCCATATTATGCGCGATAATCAAAATTGTGGAGCCCTGTTCGCGGAAGCCCATAATGCGCTCGATGCACTTCCTCTGAAAGGCTTCATCGCCGACGGCCAAAATTTCATCAATCAACAGCACATCTGGACGGGTATCCGTCGCCACGGCAAACCCCAGGCGGGCATACATCCCCGAAGAATAGGTGCGCAGGGGGGCGTCAATGAAGTCTTGCAGTTCGGCAAACTCCACAATTGACTGAAACTTGCTCTGCATTTCAGCATACGAAAAGCCCAACACCGCCCCGTTTAGAAAAACATTCTCGCGCCCCGATAACTCTGGATGAAAGCCGGCCCCCAACTCTAACAGCGGGGCCACGCGCCCGCGCACCACTACCCGGCCTTCGACTGGCTGTAAGACGCGGGCAATAAGTTTAAACAGGGTGCTTTTACCGGCCCCATTGTGCCCAATCACCCCGAAAACTTCGCCGCGCTTCACGGTCAGGTTGACGCCGCGCAGCGCCCAGAAATCCACCTTTTTAATTTTGCGCTGAATCCAGCGGATAGCGTACTCTTTGAACGTTCCAATCCCTTCGGTTGGCACGCGGTAGCGCACCGAAACGTTCTCTAGCAAGATGGAGACATCCTCCGGTAAAGCAGTGAGCGACGTGGCTGGCATGGGATTACACGCGGTATGCAAATTCATCGGAACGGAATGAGAAAAACGACCAGCCCACCACCAAAACCACCAGCACCATCAGCACGGCGGGCAGCAGTTCGGCCAGCGATGGCAAACTGCCATAATACAGCGGCAGGCGAAAAATCTTCACCAGGGAATACATCGGATTTAGCCAGATCACCCATTGGCGGATCAGCGGGTGCAAGATTTCTTCTGGATAGAGGATGGGCGTCAGGTACATCCAGGCCATCAGGACGATCTGATACATTTCGGCTACGTCGGGGAAATATACGGCAAAGGTGGATAAGATCAGCCCAAACCCCAACGCAAAGGCCGCGATGAGTAAAAAGGAAACCGGCATAAACAGGATGGTCCAGCGAAGGGGGATACCGTAGAGGATCATCACCAGAGAAAGCGGGACGAGCGCAATCACGGTATTAATCAGCCCGGTTCCCACCGCCGCCAGCGCAAATGAAGTGCGCGGGATATAAATCCGGTGCAGCAGGCCCCCACCCCACACCAGATTGACCATCGCGGCGTTCGAGGTCTGGGCGAACAGGTTCCAGGCCATTAATCCCGATAAAATATACGCCGGGTAGCCCTTTACCGCGCCGGCAAACGCCTGCGAAAACACAATAGATAGAACGATCATCGTTCCCAGCGGGCCGATCATAGTCCAGGCAATGCCCAACACCGAACGCTTGTAGCGGGTCAGCAGATCGCGCCGGAGCAGTTGGAAGATGAGATCACGGTACTGGATGACTTGCAACAATTCTTCAATCGGCCGGGGGGGCCTTTTGGCCGAGTCGTAGATAATCTCGCGGTAACTTTCAGACATTCAGTAGATTAACCTTTGCGAGCACATAATTCCAATCAAGGTCAAGCCAAAACAGGGCAATTATACCATCCTACCACTACTCTCTTTAGAAACGCCGTAAAATACCCAGGCCAGCAGCGCCAACAGCAGGGTGCGCAGGAAGATGGTAAGGGGCAAGGCGTAAAAAAAACCGCGCGAGAGCAGGATGGGCCACTCAAGCAGGTTGATGAACACCAACATCAGGGCAAACAATAGGGCCTGGCGCTCTGGCAGTGCCAACAGCACCAGCGGCAGTAGATACAGAATCCACTGCGGGCTCCAGCCCGGAGACCACAGCAAGAACAGGCTCCAGCCGAACCCCAATACGGCCAGAGATTGACGGTCGTCTTGGGGGCGCAGGCGCAGCAGGCCCGCCAGGCCCAACCCGCCAAAGACAATCAGACTGGCCCAGGGGGGAATCCGCGCCGGTTGCCCCGTGCGGGTCGCGGCGCTGGCCGGGTCCGTTCGCCCGGCAGCAGGGCCGAGCATCCCGGTCACATAATTGCCGTCCAGCAACGCCCACACCGTTTCCCAAGAGCCTTTGGCTCCCTGCGCCCCCACCGAAGCGGCGGTGAAGGCCGGCGAAGCCGCCCATAACCACCCCCACACGAGCAGAGAAGGCAGCAGCGCCAGAGCCGTCCAGCGCGCGTACTGCCCAAGGGTTAAGCGCCGCCACCCGGCCAGCAATGCCAGGCCGGGAAAGAACTTGCTCAAAATGCCTGCTGCCAGCGCCGCGCCCGAAGCATTCAGCCGGCCGCGGAAAAGCAGGTAGATGCCCAACAGCATCCAAAACACGGGGATCGCGTCAAAGTTCCACCAGGCATAGGCCACGCTGAGGAGCACCAGCAGGTAAGCGCCTATCCGCACCCCCTGGAAAGTGCCCGGGTACAGCCGCTCTGCCAGGCGCGCAAACAGATACAGGCTGCCGGCATCCGCCAGGGTCAGTACAAAATAAAACAGGTAAATATAAACGTGTTCCTGTCCCCCGGCGGCCCGCGCGATCAGCGCAGAAAGAAAGGCCAGGACGGGCGGGTATTCCATCCAGTAATGAAAAAAAGGCCACCCAGGCAGGCTGGATACCTGAAAAAAGTGCGGTAAATCCCCATAGCCGCGCAGTCCTTCGAGCGTCATGCCCAACAGCGCCGCCAGCCGGGCGCATACCAGTCCGGCGGCCAGCAGCCGGGGCCAGTTCCGAGGGGATGCGGCTCTAGCGGAGTTTTCGGGGGTCTGCATAGATCACCGCCTGGTCATCCTGATATAAAAGCCGCCAGCCCTGCTCGCGCAGCTTTGCGGCCAGCGGGCGGTCCGGTTCCAGCAGCGCCATACCCACGTCCCACTTCTGGAGCGTTTGCTCCCAGCCCGCCCCGGCCTGAACCGCGATGATCCAATCCCCAATCACTTCGTCGCCGAACAAATCGGTGCGGCCATCCACAAAGACAGGGGTATGCGGCAAGGCCCATACCAGGTACCCGCCCCAGTTATATTCGTTAATCAGGCGCAGTTCGGGCATGGGGTGCTGTTCTAACCACGCCGCCGCTCGCGCCGGAGCCTGCTGGCCCAGGTAGGCATAGACCAGCGCCGGGTAGGTGACGGCATAGAGCTTAATCAGGGCCGCGAAGATCAGAACTCCGGCCAGAGCCAGGTTGACAGCGCGGAAAGCCCACGCGCCACGCCCCACCGGCGCAGACTCGCCAGACCACAGGCGCATGGCCCAAGTGGGCCAGGGCGCGCGCGCCTGCCAGGACTGCACGGCGCAGTCAGCACAGCGGGTGAGGACCGGCACCGCCACCAGCGCGAAAGGGCCAAAATTGCGGCGGGCCACCAGCGCCAACAGCGCAAACCCCACCACCACCGTCAGGTCGGCCCCATCTATCGGCCGCCCCATCAGCGCGGCAGAGGCAAACACGGCAAACAACAGCACCAGCAGAGCCTGTTGAAGCGGGTCGTGAAAATCGGGCGAGGACCATTCGGAGATGAACTGCTGCAGCGCTCCCACGTTGACCGTTTGAAATGGGATGCGCCAGACGCCCAGGCCGTTGGGGTTGATGAGGATGGTCAAGGCCGACAGGCCCGTCCACAGCGCCAATATACCCAACCCGCGCCGCGAGATGGGCGCTTCCACCGGCAGGCGCAGCGTGAGGTTAAGGATCTCACCGGCCAGGGCAAACCCGATCAGCAAAAAGCCGAGGGCATACCCGCCGTGCAGGTTCGACCACAGCCAAAAGAGCGGTGGCAGAAGCCACAAGCGGTTGACCCGCCGCCACTTCCACAAATACAGCACATACCCCACCGCTGCCAACAGCACCAGCGAGGCCAGTTGCGGACGCGGCCCCCACACCACCGAGGCCACCACGCCGCCCAACACCAGCGCCGCCGATTTCAACGCCGCCGGCCCGTGACACTGCGCCAGCGCCAGCGCCATGCTCAGGGTCGCCAACAGCGCCATAGCTCCACCCAACGCCAGAAAGCCCCCCCAACGGTACAGCAGGGCCATCCCCACCTGACTGAGCCAGCTATGATTAATCCACGCCGCGCCGTAGCGTGTGTGTGAGAACACGTCCACCAGCAGTGGGCGGCCATCGCGGAGCGTTTGCTCGCCAGCGCGTAGATGCCACCACATATCGCTGTCCAGGGGAGTGCGCGCAGCCATGAGAAAGATCAGGATGACCGTCACCACCAGCAACAGCCGCTGAGTGGATGAAACCGGCGCGCGCGGCTTGCTCATCAACAGAGACACACCCATGCTCAATAGGCCCCTTTGCCGCGCAGCACTGCCCAGACCGTACGCGCCAGGATTTGCAGGTCCAGCCAGATCGAATAATGCTGGACGTAATAGATATCTTCTTCTGTGTGCAGGTGCATGGGCTTGTCACTGCGCCCATTAATCTGCCACCAGCCGGTCATGCCCTGCGGAACGACAAAGCGCTTGCGCTGCCATGAGGCGTACTGCTCCACCAGAGCCGGCAGTTCGGGGCGCGGCCCGACCAGGCTCATATCACCGGCCAGCACATTGAACAACTGCGGCAGTTCGTCCAGCGAAGTGCGCCGTAAGAACCTGCCCACGCGGGTCACGCGCGGGTCATGCGGAGTCTTGAACACCACCTGGCCCTGAGCGTTCACTGTTTGCACCCGGGCATCCATCTTATCGGCGTTCTCCACCATCGTGCGGAATTTGAGCATCTTAAAAGGCCGGCCATTTTCGCCGACCCGGTCGGCAAAGTAAAAGATTGGGCCTTTGCTATCCAGTTTGATCGCCAGAGCTACCAATCCCATCACCGGAAGTACCAACGGCAGCCCCACCAGGCAGACGAGCAGGTCAAAGCCGCGCTTGACCATGCGCTGGTATTCGCTGAGCGCCGGGGCGCGCAGGTCGAGCATGGGCATCCCGGCGAAATCTTCCACCGAGGCCCGGTGCAGGGTGAGCGAGAAGTAATCGGGGACGACGCGCACCTGTACCGGCAGATCGTGCAGTTCACTGACCACCTGAGTCACGCGCGCGTGGGCCGAGAGGGGCAGTGCCACAATCACATCGTGGATGCGCTTTTCTAAAACGACCTGGCGCACGCAGTCGAGGGTGGATAGCACGCCGGGCCCACCCGTCAAACCACCCGGCCCGCCGGGCTCGTTTTGAACGGCGGCCAGTTCCTCATCATCCGCCAGATACCCGACCAGCTTCAGGCCCAGGTGTGACTGCGCGCAAATCTGCTCGCCCACCCGGCGGCCCAACTCACCTGCCCCTAAGATCAACACCCGGCGGGCCTGGGCCTCGACAGCGCGAAAGCTCAGGCGGTAGGCCAGCCGCACCGCCGCACGCCAGATCAGCGTCAGCAGAAATGCGGTGAACACAAACAAGAGAAAGAGGAAGCGCGAAACGTCACGGTAGCTAAAATAGAGGACGCCCGCCATCGCCACGCCAGCCAGCATAGCCCCCAGGGTGAGACTGCCGAACTCATCCACCACCCGCAGGTTTTTGCGGCCGTCGTACACCGAGAACAACAAAAACACCCCCACCCACATTACCGGAAAGATCAGGTACAGCGGCAGCGGCAGCCGGATGGGCGCGGCAATTTCTTTGACAAACTCTAACCGGCTGAGGGGGGCGCGCAGTGCCGACGCCACCAGCAGAGCCACATCAACCAACAGCATGTCCAGGAAAATCGAGAAAACCGCGAAATTAGCTGAAAACCGGCGTAACATACCCTACTCCTCCGGCAGCGGCGCGCCGCAGCCGGGATATTGCAATTTCGAGGCCCCTTCAGCAGTTCCAGACTTCATGACAGCCCGCCAGGTTTGCTCGGCGGCGGCGCAGTCTCCTGCCGTCACCTGCCGCCGATACAACGCATGCAGGGCCTGCGTCTGGCCGTAGTCTGGCTTTAAAAGCAAGTAACCGGGCACCACTTCCAGGTCGAAGCCGGGGCGTTTATGAAAGCGGGCATACATGCGAGCAATATAGGCGCGGTTGAAGAGGAAATCTCCCTGCATGGCTTCCAGCAGGTCACGGTAGAAACGGCGCGCGTCTTCGCTGCGGCCTTCGGCATTTGCCAGTGACGCCTGAACCGCCAACACCGCCAGTTCGTCTTCTCCGGCGGCCTGAGCGTGAGCCGCGGCTGTGCGTGCTGCGTCCCAATTCCCGGCTTGCAGTGCGTCCTGAGCGATCTTCCAGTAGGGGGGCGTCTCGGTCAGAAATTTTTCAAATGCGCGCCTGCCTTCTTCCGCGGCGGCGCGGCGCGGCGCGCTCACCTGCCAGAAGGGATGAGACGCCAGCTCTGGGGCCAGCTTGAGGGCCTGGGCATACCAGCGCGCGGCCTGATCTGCATCGCCCTGCTGTTCATAGAACCGGCCCAGGTTGAGCGGATAACTTGGCTCGCGGGGGGCCTGGGCGAGGGCCCGCGCCATGCGCTCCAGAGCCAGGCGGCGCTCGCCGGCCTGCCAGTCGAGTACGGCGGCGTTAGCCCAAACCAGCGAGAAGGCCGGCTCGATGTCTAAAGCGCGGCTCAGGTAACGGCGCGCCAGCGCCAGGTCGGCAGGACTGCCGCTCTCCTCCCAGACTTTGGCCCACGCCAGCCCGGCCTGCACCTGGTAATAGACATAGGCCGGGTCGCGCCGGGCACTCTCGGCGGCCAGGGCGGCGGCGGTATGCCATGCTCCCGGCCGGACCGGCGATTCGTCCACCAGGTCAACGGCCTCGCCCAGCGGCGCGGCGGCCCACCCCAACCAGACCATCACAGCCACCGCCGGCAGGATCACCCCCAATAGCACAGCCAGCGGCAGGCGTTGAAGCGCCCGCAGCGGCCCGTTCGCTGTAAGCAGCCAGGGAGCCTGATTCTTCCCCATGCCGGCCCGCAGAAACGCCAGCAGCAGAGTCACCTGAATCATCACCGGAAAGGTGGTGGTAAAGTCATCGAAGATCGAGTGAACCAGCCAGCCGACCACCCCCGCCAACATTCCGGCCGTCCAGGGCCGCAAACGGGGCGGACTGCCGCGCTGCCAGCGCACCATGACCACCAGGCCCCCGCCCACCAGAGCCAGCAGCGCCAGGAACCCAAAGGCTCCCTGTTCGGCCAGGGTGGTGAGGTAGAGGTTGTGGGCGTGGAAGGACCAGAAGCCGGGAGGAAAATCGGGGTTGACGTTAAGATACTCATACAGATAGCGCCCCACGCCCACCCCGGTGATCGGGTTGAGCCGCCAGATGTTCAGAGCCGCGCCCCACAGCGCCGAGCGCCCACCAAACGGATCGCCGCCGTGTGAGGGGTGCGCGGCAAAGGCCAGGTAGAGCTTCCACAACACCGGCACAGCGATGATCACCAGGGCCGCCCCGCCCAACAGGGCCAGAACCCGGCGGCGCCGCAGCCACGCCAACCAGACCCGCCAGCGCCCGCCTTCCAGCGCCCAATACAGACCCAACACGCCCATCCAGGCGGCCATGCCCAACCAGCCGCCGCGCGAGGACGAAAACGGAGCCGAGATGAAATAAAAAGCCAGCCACACGCCGGCCAAAAACCGCACGCTGCGGCGCGGGGTACGCGCAAAGATCACCACTGCCAGCGGGGCCGGCAGGTTGACAAAAGCCATATAGAAATTCGGGTGTCCAAGCACGCTCACCAGGCGGTAGGGGAAGGGCGGCAGGGCCGGGAACGTCCCGGCCTGTTGCCAGAAATTCAGATACCAGAAATACGTCTCCAGTACGGCCAACACGGCCACCAGGCCGGTGATCAGCAGCATTCCATAGATCGCGCCGGTGCGGCTGGCCCCGGCTTCGGCGGCATCCACCAGAAAATAGAATAAGGCCACGTACCCTATGGACCATAACGCCTGCTCCAGCCCCATACGCGGGTCGGGCGAGAAAACCAGCGAGAGCAGCAGCGCCGCCAGCGAAATCAGTAAGACAGCTTCTAAACCGCTGGGCGGCAGGCGTTTGCGCAGCGCCACCCCGCGCCAGACCAGCCACCCCAGCGCCAGCACCCCAGCCGCCAATCCCAGCCAGGGGATCCCTCTCCCCAGGCCCAGCACCTCTCCAAAAATCTGATAGCCAAAGGGGATCGCCACTCCCAGCAGCGCCGCCCACACGCGCCAGCGCCGCGCGATCATGGCCGGGCACTCCCATCATCCAGATCGTAGCGCCGCAGCCCCAGGCTTTGCAGCAGCACCAGCCACACGAACCAGGGGTTGTTGATCAGATAGCGCTTCCACAGTCGGCCCGGCTCGCTGATGAGGCGGAAAACCCACTCTAACCCAGAACGCTGCATCCAGCGCGGAGCCTGCTTCTTCACGCCAGCGTGAAAGTCGAAGGCCGCGCCCACGCCGATCAGCGCGGCGGCCTGCACGCGGCCCACGTGCGCGTTCATCCAGCGTTCCTGCTTGGGTGTACTCAACCCAACCCAGACGATATCCGGCTGGCAGGCATTGATCCGCTCTACCGCCGCGCGGTCTTCTTCTTCGGTCAGCGGGCGGAAGGGCGGCGAGTCGATCCCCACAATTTGCAGCCCAGGGAAACGCGCCGTCAGTTTTTCGGCCAGCTTCTGGCCCACTCCCTCCGCACCGCCGTAAAGATAGTTGCGGTAGCCCTTGCGCGCCGCGATGGCGCACATCGCCAGCATCAGATCGGGGCCATAGACCCGCTCCACGTGCCCTGCTCCCTTCAGACGCGAGAGCCACACCAGCGGCATCCCGTCCGGCGTCACCAGGCCGGCGCGGTTATGAATGCGGCGAAATTCAGGGTCGCGCTGGCACTCCGTCAGGTTGTTGACCGTCGCCACGCAAACGTAGCGCCGCTCGCCGTTGGCGATCCACGCTTCGATAGCCGCCGTGGCCTGCGCCATGTTAATGGCGCTGACGCCAACCCCAAGGATATTGGTGCGGGTAAGCTTTGCCTGTATCATATGGTCTCCAATTCAGCAAGCGCCCAAAATCCTACCCGGTTTAGAGGATTACTCGGTTTTTTGACCAATAAAAGCCGCGGAACTTAGCTAATGCCGGAATAGAGATCTAAATACCGCTGTAAAATCACCTCAGAAGCGTACCGGACCGCCGCCTCAAAACAAGCTGTTTGCATGGCCTTCAGCCTGGCAAGATCATCAGCGGCATTGCAAATAGTCTGAGATAACTCTTGAACGTCGCCTGGCGCGACCAAAAAACCCGTCACTCCATCTTGAACGTTCTCTGGGATACCTCCAATTCGAGAAGCAATAACCGGTTTACCATAAGCATAAGCCTCAACCAGCACGATACCAAAACTTTCCAATGCTGTAGATGGCAAAACAAGAAGATCACATTCACGCAGTAATTTTGCCTTTTCGGTTCCAAACACTTTACCACGAAAATGTATCTGGCGAATCCCACCAAACCGTTGACGCAGATACGCTTCCTGGGGACCCCAACCGGCAATATCCAAAGATATTTCAGGATGAAAGCGAAGACTTTTCTCAAATGCCAGACATAGGGGCTCTATTCCTTTTTGGCTGGCTAAACGGCCCAGGTAGAGTAATCGGAGTGGATGGTCTGGACGATCGTCGGCCCTTGCTCTCAGCGCCGATAAGGTTTCATGGCTGAGGCCATGACTGTTTGGAATGACTGTGCAAGTGGCCGATTTAAAAAATCCCATTCGAGTATGGATATTCATCGCAAATAAACTGGGGCTTGAAGCCAGCTGCACCTGATCTGAAAGCCTGGCGCGTAGGCCCTGATAAGGACGCATAATCCATGCTCGCTGATTAGCAAGCCGCCCAACTCTACCCGACATCAACCCCTCTGGGCTGACCAATTCATAATCGTGGCAGGAATGAGCAAGTAACGGCACGCTCGCGGCGCTGGCAGCACTCCAAACTGATGGAGAAAGGCCGCGCAGTTTATGTACATGGACCAGGTCAGGTTTTTCCACTTCAAGAAAACCGCGGACCGTTTGATAAACAAAAGGATTCCAAATATCGAAAAGCTGCCATAGAACTTTGCGGTAAATGGGCTGCGTTTCTTTCTCGTACACCCAATACAGGTTGCGAGGAAAAAAACGGATGATCTTAATACCATCGTGGTACTCAACCCCTGCCTTGTGAGGTGGGGAACTGGTAATCACCGTTACCTTATCTCCTCTAGCAGCCAGAGCATGAGCCAGCAAATAGACAACCTGCGCAGCCCCGCCGCCCAGCTCTGGTTCATACAAAAATGATATGAGAACAATCTTCATATGGGAACAGCCTTTGAAGCAAAGTCTACCATAGGGAATCTTTTAACAAAAGCACAGGCAAGTTCCAGCTCATCGCGCACTTCATCTCTGGTTATTCCAGGATATAAAAAAATGAAGGTGTTTGGCTGCTTCGGTTCCCATTCCAATACGGCAACCTGGCAAGCCTGGCGAGTTCCATACCCCATCGAAATCCAACCCTGACCTGGCAACAATCGGGTTCTATCTGGCTCAACCAGGAATAACCATAATGGTTTGCTTCCCGGGCTTTTTAATATCAAACCGGGCGCCGGATCATCAATAACCTGAGCCATCACTCCTGGTGAAAAATGAAGGGGTACTCTCGCCGGACCCCTTCCCGGGGATGAAAAGTGATCTGTGATTGCCAGGAAATTCAACTCATCCGACAGAAGAAATTGCCGCCGATGGATCAGGTGATTCGTGCGCAGTTCACCCGAGAACACAGTGTAACCGTTACCGGTCTCCCAGCGGAGTACCCGCGGCATACTAATCTCTTCCAATCGAAAAAGATCATGCGGATGGATTCTGTTCTGCTCATACCCATCCTGGCTCACCGTATTATGAATAGCAGTAGACCGGAAAGTGTTGCGGGCCAGATAATCTTGCGTATAAATATAGGCGCCAGGGTCCATAATCCAACTCTGGTTCTGACAGAACAAAGTGAAAGCAAACGCATCATTATGAGCGTGCCCTCCCACTCCATTCTGCCCTACCGACCCTGCTTCTACCATGACATGAAATTCACGATTTTGGAGTACGTACCAACCGCCGTCTGGCAAAGCACTGGATCTCTGCTCTATCGGAGATGCCGATTGAGCCTGATGACGAATCGCCAGAACCTGCTCCGGCAGTATCCAGACCGCCTCCTCCCAATTCTCGCCCGCCGCAGACGCCCACAACAGGTTGCCTTTCCAGGCGGCCCCGACTGCCAAAAGTGGTCGGAAATCAATCCACTCTCTTTCTGGACGATGCCATACTTTTAATCGGTGCAGACGGCCGTTGTCTTGGTCGCCAATGACTGGCACTGTGCCATCTGGTTGAGAAATTAAGCGGATGGCCTCAACCATGCGCTCTAACCTGGCAGTAAAGGCTGGATCAAACCGGTGGCCGTTGATCTCAGCCAACAGCGCGGCAGAAAGAAACATCTCCGTAGAAAGGCGGTGGTAGTTCGTGGATGCCTCGAAACAGACCCCATCGGGATATACTTGCTTCTGCATTTCTTTTTCCAGTTCTTCCAAACCAAACTGGCGCCAGCGATGCGCTTCTCGCAGCTCAGGCAGGAGAAAACCCAGGTAAATCAAACCAACAATATTTGCCAGGTAATGATTGGTCGTGAGACGCTCAGACCACTCCAGATTGTCCATGATATGGCGGCCATGGATTAAAAGGGAGCGGTATAAGAGCAAGTGAAAATCATCATCTAATAACGGCGACTGGCGAAAAAAAGCATATCCCCACAGCCAGTTTACAGCGCGGATCGCCACATCCATTGTACAGGCCCAATTGACTCCATATTGCGGTGGGTTTTGCCGGATCCAATCTTCGACTTCTGACCGAAATTCCTGAGAGTACTGCTCGTTCCCGGTAAGCCAATAGGCCTGCCCAAGCCAGGCGAAATGCTGACAGCGGCTTAATTCCCAGGGGACTTTAATGTCATACCCACCCGGGTACGGGGCAGGGCGAATGGTAGCATAGTATTGCCGAGGATTCCAACGGTATCCCGTTTTGAAGTCGGTATGCCAGTCGATTAATTCCCCTAACGGAACCTTCCCTGAACCCAATAAATCAAAATGATGCAGACAAGCCGCATCGGCGGCCTGTAAGATATCTTGCTCACTGTTCGGGCAAAGCTTTCTGAAAAGCCCCGTAACCATACTGCGGTCATCTGGGTGGATGAAAAAACGGGACTGCCTGCCTTCTCGTATCAATGCCAGCAGTTGATGCTTATCTCGAATATTTTCATTAATCCCGTGCCGCAAAAACTCTTGTTCGGAAATATCTGTCCCCCACAAGCGGGCTTTAACGCACCGGATAAATAATCGTCCTTTCTTTTTTAATTTCCGCCCCAGACCCCGGAACGTAATTCGACGCGCTCGCCGGATGTCATCAAAGATCCGTGATATTAGAAACCTGAATTTCATCTGAAATGCTTTCTTGAATAGGGATCATGCACTCATGCGTAGTAAAATATTACGCATCATTCTATCATTTCACCTTGGATCCTGTAATCCGTAAAAACTTTGACTAAATTATTCTCAAAAACAGCCAGGAACATCGTTACGGTGTCTTTAGGAGACATCATTTCTAAAGTCGTGAATGTTGGCTCCATGTTGATCCTTGTAAGAGGGTTAAGTGTAGCGGACTATTCCGCATATATCTTTATCAGTAGCGTTGGTAATTATCTTTCCACCCTGATTGGTAGTGGAATTAATCTCTCCCTGGTTCGCTACTCTGCAAGTTACACTTCTCAACACCAACAAGAACCCAAAATCCTTTACAAGTTATCTATTCTATTTCAGATCGTCGTGTTTTTCTTTCTGTCATTGGCCTCTTTCTTATTTAATGACCGTGTTTCCGAGTTTTTGTTTGGTCAGGCTTCAGTACCCAACGGGCTTTACTTTGGCATACTCTTTGGAATCGGATTATTAATTTTCAATTACAGTCGAAGCATTTATCAGGCAGAAGAGCGCTTTAACAGGCTTGTGGTTGTTTCCTGGCTGGTTCAATTTCTCGTTTTTGTTTTATTCCTGATCGGCTATTTGTGTGATTTTCTAAATATTGGCTACGTCTCAGCCATTTATTCTTTGTCTTACCTGTTCACTGGTTTATTTATTCTGTTAGAGAAAAGGGGATTTTTTAACTGGCAAGACTTTTCAAAGGAGCTTTTAACGTACAAGCAACTTTTGGATGAGTTTTTAAAAAGCTCAGGATGGTTGATTGGTTATTTTTCATTCCTTGCTCTCATCAGCAGGTTAGATGTTTATTTTCTTTCAAGATTTATGGGTGAAAAGGATATTGCAATTTATGGAGTAGCCCTCCAATATTACAATCTCGGATTACTGGTATTAGGCTCCATTCATTGGGTCTTGTTGCCAAAATTCTCAAAAGTAGAAATGCAGTCCACGGCCGCGCATCAGAAGTTTTTAGCTCAATGGCTTAAACTCACCAGTCTACTGATCATTCCAATTCTCATTTTTGATCTGGCTGGCAAACCTTTATTCACATTCATTAATGGTTTGCGGTACGAAGCCGCTTACCCAATTTTGATCGTTTTCTCCGTTGGGATCTATCTGAGTTTAATGATGAGTCCTTTAACCAACATATTGATCAGCAAAGGTGACTTTCGCTTCCTGTTCATGGTTGGCGGCGCCGCCCTTATTCTCAATCCTATTGCCAACCTGGTTCTGGTACCTGCATACGGGGGTATCGGAGCGGCTATCGTTGTCGTTTTGACTCACAATGTATTGATCCATATCCCCGTTTTGCTAAGAGGATTAAAAGTTATATGAGACTGATAGGGTATCAAAACTGAAGATACCACCCACGATGTTCATCTGATATATTCTTTCCACCACAAGGCCAGGTTAAGCAAATACCATATTTGTGAACTTCTGCCCTGCTCGAACAGGCGAGCAACCTCCTGTCTGTCAATGAAATCGGTTTGCGAGCAGAAGTCATGGATTTCTACTCGGGCTTTGTCTCCCAACCGGTCAAAAAACCATTCATAGATCGGCAGGCTAAACCCCTGTTTGGGACGATCAATGACGCTATCTGGAAGCAATCCGCGAACGGCCTTTTTTAGAATATACTTCAGCGTTCCATTTCTGGTTTTTACAGCCTGTGGAATGCTCATCGCCAGTTCCACAAACTTATGATCCAGGAACGGAACCCGGCCCTCCAGACTGACTCCCATTGACATTTTATCAACCCGCATCAAAAGAAGTTCCGGAAGGCGCAGGTTCAGGTCCAAGTAACTCATCCAGTTCAACGGCTGTTTCTCCCAAGCCTTTTGCTGGTACCGGGTATAAATGGGTCTAATTGCTTCCCAAGAACTATACGCCCGGAAATGACGGCGTAAACGAGCCGAAAGCAGCCTCATCTTTTGCTGGTGCGAGAATGCCTCTGCCCCGCCCCAAAAGATAGGCTGCCCGGCAGCATGACGGCCCAAATATTCACTACGTCTTGAGTCTCCCAAGCCCATTTTCTGTAGCGAATAAAAACCTATTTGAGCCAATGGTTCAGTCAGCGGTAAATTCAGCGCCCGTTGTAAATTGAGCTGGTTTTTCCATTGAGGATATCCCCAAAACAATTCGTCGGAACCTTCGCCCACCTGGGCAACAATCACGCCATTCCCTCGCGCCAACTGCGAAACATAATAAATTGGCACGCAAACCGGGTCAGCAATAGGTTCATCTTGCAGGTAAATCATCCGGGGCAGGAAGTTAAGTAGATCATCAATGGTCAATAATTTTTCGTGGTGTTCAGCTCTCACCAGGCCTGCCACCTCCCGCGCGAAATGCAGTTCGTTTTGGTAGCTCTGGTACTCTCCCTGATAACCTATCGAAAACGTCTTGACCTTATCCAATACCCCTTCTGAAAAAAGCACAGCGTTCGTGCTCGAATCGATTCCACCGGAGAGAAACACGCCCACAGGGACATCGCTTACTTTGCGAAGCTTAACCGCGGTACGTAGTTCCTCTAATAACATCCTGGCAATTTCTTCCTCGCTTACCTGATTGAGAGGCTGGGTATGATCCAGAACATCCCAATATCGTTCTTCAGTCACCTGCCCAGAACGATTCACATGCAAACAGACGCCGCCAGATAATTTCCGGATGCCATCGAACAAAGTTTGAGGGCCTGGCGTGGTAAGAAAGGATAAATAATGGAAAAATGCCTCTTCGTTTACTGCTCGCTTCTGGCTTGGATCTTGCAATATCGCCTTAATCTCCGAGGCAAAGATAATGCAGTCTGGGCGCAACGTATAATACAGGGGTTTAATCCCAATCCGATCTCGTACCAGCCACAAATCACCAGTTCGTCCATCCCACAGAGCGATTGCGAACATTCCGCGAAATCGGTGGAGACAGTCAATCCCCCATTCTTCATATGCATGGATAATCACTTCCGTATCGGAATGATCCGTTTTCCAGCGATGGCGCCCGGTACGCTCCAGTTCTCGACGAATTTCCAGATGATTATAAATTTCTCCGTTAAAAACAACGCAAACATCCCCCTGCTCATTCATCATCGGCTGCATCGCCGTATCCGATAGATCAATAATCGCCAGACGACGGAAGGCTAACCCAACGCGCCCATCTTGTGAAATCCACGACGCCCCTCCATCTGGCCCACGATGGATCATGCTGTCGCGCATCTGATCGAGCAATAGGGCATCAACCGGTTTTGCATCTTGCCCAAAACGGTATATTCCGACAATACCGCACATTCACCCATCCCCTTTTTTAAGCTTTTTCAATCACTACCTACTTGCTTTATTGCTTCTGATTGCCTTCTGCCAACACTCCATCATCTGATCAGCCAGGAGTTTCCGATTATATCGTTCAACTCCAGCCCGATCGATCCATATTGGCTTTCCAGAACGATAAGCACGATATATCTTTTCAAGAACATCAGCCACTTTTTCTGGCTGATCAAAGCCAACATGCTCCCCCAAGTGATGATCCTTTACCAGTGCGCTAGAGGCCCCCTCTTCTGAAATTAACAGAATGGGAGCTTTTCCAACAGCCCAATACTCATAAAGAGTCCCGGAGATTGCCGTTGTATTCCCTCGAGGTTGGACCAAGAAGAGCAGGTCTGCATCCCACAGCCACTCAACCATGCGCTCTCGATCAACCATTCCAGCATAGAAGGTCAATTCCCCCAAGCCCATCTGGTTAATGAGTTCTTCATACGCTACCGGTTTTTCGCCAAGAAACACAAGCTCCAGCTTTTCTTTGGCTTCCGGGCAGCGTTTTATAAAAACATCCAACCCATTAAGGAAAGGGGTGAGATCGCGGTAATCCGGACGGTATCCTGCTGCCGCGCTCAACAACGTGAAACGCCGCGTCTCTATTTTCTTTGTGCGCTGCTCAAGAATATGATATTCATCTAGATCATGGCCGTTTGGGATAAAAACAAATTTGCCAGCTTTCGCAAACTTAGGATAGCGTTCCATCGTTTCATGAAAGCTTTTTTCCGTTACCACGATCACACAACTGGCTAACTCAAAGAAAAGGCCTTGCAGCCAACTCTCAATTTTCCTGCGCCACCAGGGCTTCTTGAAGAAATCTGGAGATCCCACCCAATCATCTTTTATATCCATCACGATTGGGGTCGAAGACAACAAACTGAGAACAGTACCGGCAAAAAGGTTGGTGAAAGGTGGAGCGTTTACAAAGATCAAATCCGCCTTCTTCTGATGTAAAAGCTTCTTCCCCTCTCCAATGATCTTTAGACTCCAGGGCAAAGACGAATCACCCATCAGATTGGCGAGCAGTTTCAATAACCCATGGGGCCGGTATAACGGATTTCCAATTCTTTCGATTTGAACTTCATCATTCAGGTCTTTCAACAAAAAACCTGATGCCTTTTCCTCTGGTACCACCGGACGATCCGGGTCGATGGTCAGGACTGTAAATGACCAACCGCGTCTTAAAGCATATTTCATCAGCTTGACCAATCGAATCGAAGCCCCCGGCGAACCAATCGGAGGAAAGTGCCTGGTAACAACAAAGACTGAAGTCAAAGATCACCTCTCTCTATTCGGTAACATCGCTCATCTGCGCCCATCGCCGGCCCCTCATTGTTCCTCGGCCTTAATGCTTGCATCCAGCGCCGGGGCATATTCCGCCAGGTGAGCGCGCAGAGACTGGACCTCGGCCTCATCCTGCGCATCAAACCACATCCTCATATTCTACGCTACAGCATGCTGATTTACCGTCCACAACCTCGCGCGTTTACAAAGATCAAAACCCGTTCTCTTGTGGATCTATTCTGCAGGTTCAACGCCAGGGCCACCAGCGCCAGGGTTGCCAGGGGGATGGCGCTGGAGAGAAGCGCAGCCATTGCAAAAGCCACCCAACTCCACACGATCAACACCCACGCCGGTCCGGTCCCCACAAAGAACACGTTCTCATACCACATCCCCACCGGCAGCGCCGCCAGGATCGCCGCGCGCGAAGCACCCTGCGGCTGGAAAACACCCCACAGGCCCAACGCAATAGCTGACCCCCATAGCACCCACTCGGGAACTCCCAATGCCGTAAGCGTGAAGATCCCCCCGCTCATCCTTACTCGCTCTCCAGAATAACCCGCGACCGCCCCATACCAGTTCTGGTAGATCTGGTTGTCAAACAACAGGGGCAGTGTATATAACACGACCAGCAACCCCGCCCATATCCCCAGATATACCTTTTTCTCGCGGAACCACTCGATCAGGAGCGCAGGCAAGACCATCGCCGCGACCTGCGGCTTTAGCGTTAGTACCAACGCCAGCGGGATAGAAGTCCAGCGTGAAGGATGAATCTGCACAGCGATCCAGAAGAAGAAGATGTCCAACTGGCCGGTCATCAGCACAAACAGAACCGGGGTAAATAGGAACCAGGCGACCGATAGCCCACGCCTGCGCAACACATCCGCCATCAGAAGGATATTCAACACCGACCAGGCAGGATAAGCAACAGGCCCAGGCAGCAACGCCAGCAAAACAAACGCAAAAGCGGAAGGCGGCGGGTAGAAAGAATTCCCCACGGAATAAGGGTCAATTCCGTTTAGGATCGCCTGACCGACCTGCCAGAACAATTCAAAATCTGCACCCATCGCCAGCCCCTCAGTGTTCCTCGACCTTAATGCTTGCATCCAGCGCCGGGGCATATTCCGCCAGATGAGCGCGCAGGGCCTGGGCCTCGGCCTCATCCTGCGCATAGAACGACATCTTCGTGTTCCCCACCGTAATGCGCCGGTCCACCGTCCACGATGCCACCGGTTGCCACCCCGCAGGCAGATACGGTCCCACCCAGCCCGGATAAGCCACGACTACTTTCACCTGGCTGCGCTGTAGTTCAGCATCCATAGCTTCTGTCCAGGCAGCGCCCTGGTTAAAAGATCGGGCCGTGGCACGGTTGGCAAGGCCCACCAGGTCTACCACGTGCACGTCAGAGAGGAACCCCACCAGCCCAATATCATGCACGCCGATGGCGCTGCCCGCGTAATATTCCTTCAAGAAGCGCGCCACCTGGTAATGCTGGTCATAAATATTAGCCATGCCATAGGGCGTGGCGCGCTGAGCCTCCATGCCGCGCGCGTAGAGGGGCATCAGCGCCAGGAAGATTACCAATCCCGCCAGCAGACCGCGCAGTTGCCCTACCGTTGAAGCCCGCTCCAGCCGCCCGATGCGCGGCCCCCACAGAACAGCCAGCGCCAGCACGCCCAGAGCCATAACATAGGCTTCGTAGCGGTAGAAATAACCAAAATGATCCACGACCACATGGGTCATCAGCGTCAGCACAAAGATGGTTCCCAGCCAGCGCCCGCGTGCATCTGGCAGGGGGCGCTGCAAATCCCACAGCAGGCCGGCCAGCGCCCCCACCATTAAAGCAAACAGGTGCGGCTCGTTCCACAGGTTGCCGACCCGTTCTGGCAGCGCCGCCAGCGGATTTGCCAGAACGCCGGTTGCACTGCGCAAAATCAGCGAGTTGGGCAAGAAGTTCCAGCCCTGCGCCAGCGAAAACACGCCAAAGATCACGGCCGGCAGTACAGCGCATCCTAGTGTCAGCGCCGTCAGGCGAAAGCGGCGCGCCAGGAAGAGCAAAGCGCACACAAGCCCAATCATCGCCAGGCTTTCGTAGCGGGTTGCGCCGAACAGCGCCGCTGCCAGCGCCAGCCGCGCCCAGTTTCCTCTCCCTACCACTTCCTGCGGCCCCGCTTCCTGCGGCCCTGTCAACGCATCCAGCGCCGACTCCAGAAACCACAGCGCCAGGAAGATGTGCAGACTGGCCTCCATGCCTGTTAAAATCAGGGGCGCCAGCGGCACGAAAAACACAAAACCCACCATCCCCCCGGCCAACAGCCAGGGCCGCCCGCTGAGGGCCCGCCGCAGCCAGCGCCAGGCCCGCCAGACTGCCAGGCACGCAAAGATCAGGTTCAGCCACAAGGGAGCCAGCGCACTCACCCCCAAGACCCGATACCACGCAGCCAGCAGCAGTGTCCACAATATAGAAGAAGAACTGGAAGTAAAGCCGTCGGGGTTAATCCCCATCACCCCGTACAGCGCCAGGTTCTTAGCCAGCGCCATGTGAATGTAGGTATCATCGAGCGTGAAAATCAGGGGCGCGCCTGGTCGCAGCCGGGCATATTCCAAGACAGCCGACGCCGTCAGCGCCGCCAGGCAGACCAGCGCCAACGCCAATGAAAAATAGGGATGAGAAGCTATGCGCTTGATGTTCATTCAAGTCCGGGTCAAAGAAATTTTAAGCGCCACCATCCGGCGCAGTAGTGGAAATGCATAACCGCCCAACCAGGCGGCGTAGAACAGGAAAGGCAGTTCATCCGACGCGCCTGGTAAGATCTTCTGAAAATCCAGGTAGAACAGAATATAAGAAAGCAGCCAGGCCGCCGTCCATAACACCCTCAGCGCCAGGGATGGTTTTTGCCGGGCAGCCCACAGGTACAGCGGGATGAGGAAAATCAACTGTTCATACGCCACAGTGCTGACATCCACCAGGAAGGTGGCAGCCCCGCACCATCCGATCACCAGCAGGTGATCCACCTGCCCCCGCCACCACTGCCAGAACAGCCACAGCGTTATGCCCAGGCCGGCCAGCGTCACCACCAGCGCCGCCGGCGCCACTGCCTGCACCGGCAGCAGATAGGCCAGGTAGCGGTTGAGCAGGATGGTGGAATACGCCTGGTACGAGCTCAGTTGTTCCCACCACAGAATCGGCCAGTTGGGCAAAAACCAGAAGGACACGATCAGCAGCGCCGCCAGCCCCCCTGCAAACGCGCCCAGGAAAGGCCACATCCTGCGCCGCAGACTGTAAAGCAAAATCAACAGCAAGATCAGCCACACAAACTGCGGTTTAGCCGAAGCCCACCCCAGCGAGAGACCCATCACCACCTGGAGCGCCGCTGGCATCGGACGATCTTCCAACAGGTACTTCAGGAACACCAGCAGGAAAACGACGATGAGAATGGTGAAATTTCCTAAAATCAGGCCAAACGTGACCGGATAAAAAAACGGGAACAACAACCGCACCACGCGCGTCCCACCCGGAAACAGAACATAAGCAACCGTCAGGATCAGCAGCAAGTTCAACGCCAGCCAGACCGCCTGCGCCCAATCGAAACTCAGCCAGGTGAAAGGCGTCAGCGGCGGGAGGACATAGGCCGGGTATTCAAACTCCATCGGGTCCTTCCCTGGAGGGGGCGGCCCCTCAAAGATTGCCGCCTGAATCTGGCGGTCTACCTCTGGCGCATAAGGGTTATGGTGATCGAAAAAAACGCGGCCCGCCGCCCAGAAAACGTAAAAATCAATGCCTGGGGTCGTTCCGTTGAGGGCATTGTGGATCAAAACGCTGAACCCACCCCACAGCAGCACAAAAAACAAGGCCGCCGCCATCCAAATGGGCGCTTTCCGGTTCACGGGCATGGCATCCTGACCATCTGCGGGACCATCTCAATGAAGATGGCTGGCTTGCGAAAGGCAACCACGTCATAATGCTGGGTCACGCTCTCCCCCGGCCCGCTGAAGCCCTGCATGGCGCAGTTCATCTCTAACTGACGGCGGTAAGCGTCAGCTTCCGCGCCGCGCCCCTGGACTTCGGCCACTTCAGCACGCAGACGATCTAACTGGGCCTGCTGCCAGCCTGCCATAACGGTTGTAAAGCGGGCCTTTTCCAACAGGCGAGCGGCCTCATCCATCCGCCCGGCCCTGAGATACGCTTCGGCCAGGGGCAGGTAATTCGCCAGGGTAGAAGGATCAGCCGCAAGATTGGCCTCTAGCCCGGCTACCTGCTCCGCTGATAAGTCCACAGCCCTCAGCCCAGCGGCGCGGACCTCACGGCGCAGTGCGCTCTGCTGCCAGAAATCGCCCTCCCACGAGCCCGGGTAACCCTCAAAGGCGGCGGCATATTCGCGGCGGGCCGTCTCCAGGTCCCCCTGTTCCTCGGCGATCACGGCCAGGTTCAGGTGAAAGACTGGCATATCCGCCAGATGAAAAGTTTGCTCCAGGTAGCGGCGGGCCGTCTCCGGGTCGCCAATGGCCCGGTAAAGCGCGCCCAGGTTGCCGTAGGTAAACGCCCAGGCCGGGTCTAACGCGGCCGCCCGCTCTAAGGCCTGGATCGCCAGCCGGTAGCCGGCCTCATCCTGCGCCAGCGCCGCGCGCACCAGTCCCAACTGCTGCCAGGCCACTGCCGAGTGCGGATCGCGCCTTACGGCCTGCTCCAACCATCCAGCCGCTTCTTGAGTGCGTCCGCTGTTCATCGCTTCTACCCCCACAATCAGCGGATGCATCAGCCAGAGGTTTAACCAGCCTCCCGCCAGCAGGGCAACTACCCACCAGGGGCGGTTCAACCATCGTTTCCAGTTCGGCGGCGTCTCTGTTCCTCTGCTTTCCTCGCCCGCTCCTTCATCCGGCTCACGGCGAGCCTCCAGAACCGCGGGCCTCTCGCCCAGCGCGGCCCCCAGCACAATCGCCAACAGCCACAGGCCAATCGGCTCCGTCTGGAACGAATCAAACAGGCCATGTACAGCGTAGGCCGCCAGCGCCCCGCTCGCGCCCATCACCACGGCCAGATCACTGCCCTGCGCCTGCCGCCAGCGGCGGCGCACGGCCAGCGCCATGCTCACTGCCACCCCCACAGCGCTCAAAAAGCCTGCCAGGCCGGTTTCGGCCAGCAGGTTGAGAGGCGTGCTGTGCGCGTGGACGAAAATGATCCCAGGCGGAAGGGTTTTGGCTTCAATGATGGACCGGCTCATGGTATTGGGTCCCTGCCCCAGAATGGGATGCCGCAGGAATGTATCTATGGCCGGGATCCAAAACTGGTAGCGCGACATAAGCAGTGGGCCATGCGTGGGGTGGATGGTCTGCCGGTACAACAGCCAACCGGCCGCCGCCAACACGCCCGCCAAAGCCAGCCCGCTGGCCGCCAGCAGGAGCGGGCGCGATCTCACCCACTGCCAGGCTGCCAACAGCGGCAGCTTTTGCCTGCGTCCCAGCCACAGCCCCAAACAGCCCAACCCAGCCGCGCTCCCCATCCACCCGGCCCGCGAAGAAGTCAGGTACAGCATTACCAGGGTCGCGGCGATCACCCCACCCAATATGACCCGCCCCCCTACGGAACGCGTGTAAACCCAGCGCGCGGCCGCGATCATCAGGAAGGTATTCAGGGCCATTGCCAGGGTATTGGGCATAGCCGGGCGGTAAATCACCTCCGGCAGCCATTCGCCGGGGAACGTTTTCAGCCAGTCTATGTACCACATCACCGGCCCAATCCAGACGAACGCCAGCACCACGCTCCAGGCCACCAGCAGGCATTTGAAGATCAATTCTGCCGGCCAGCCCCGCGCCACCAAATCTGCTGTAAATGCGAACAGAAAAACCATAAAAAGCAGCCAGCCAAAATCTTCCAGCGACCGGCGCGGGTCAATCGAAACCAGCGCCGCCAGCAGGTACGCCGCCAGAAAGATCAGCAGAGCGCGCCCCAACGGCGTAGGCGCGGCCTGCCCGCGCACCAGCCACAGCAGCCCGGCAGCCGTTGCCAGCCCGATCGTTATGATTAACACCGGCAGGGTGACAAAATCTTGAGATGTGCCGTTGAAGATAAACAGGTAGAGGAAGACCAGAATCAGGATGGACTCTTTTAACAGATAGATAAGAGAGGACGGCCCGGCTGCGCGCTGGGTTGTTTTTGCAATCGTTGTCATAAGCGGTATGGGTCCTGAGCAAGCTCCGCCCTTCTGACATGGTTATCAGGCCATATCAAAATTGGGGAAACTGCCATTAAAACAGCCAAAATCACTGAACAAATTTAGATACTCCTCAAATTATAGCTTTTCTATTCTGCACCCCGGTTAACAAATTGGCAAAGAAAAACCATGCAAAAAAGGGACCTGGAAAACCAGATCCCTTTTTTGCGTTTTCAGGGGTGAAAAGCTTAAATCTTGTTGACGATGTTCGAGAAGATATTGCCGATGGAAGGACCGAGGATCGCCAGGATAACAATGACCACGACGGCCACCAAAACAAGAATTAAAGCGTATTCAACTAAACCCTGACCCTTTTCCTTGGGAGCGAATAACATGTTTTTCACCTCCTCTCTTCGCTGGAATTTACTCAGAACAGAACTGAGATAACAATATAATATAACTGTACTTAATTAAATTCAAGCCTTCCTGCCACAAAAAACTTACAAGAGGTTTACAACAAAGTTCACATTAATTTATCTTTTTGGTGAAAAATTATATTTTTTTTGCTCTCCCCTGCCATACGTTATAATCAATGGAGAATACTTTTCAAAAGGTCCTGTACCGATGAAACAACTGCTGCAAAATTTACGCGATGGCCGTGCCCAGGTCGTCGAAGTGCCGTGTCCCGGGCCTCGCGCAGGCGCGGCCCTGGTGCGCACAGCGGCCTCATTGGTCTCTGCCGGCACCGAGCGCACCCTGGTAACGTTTGCCGAAAAAAGTCTGTTAGGTAAAGCCCGCTCGCGCCCAGACCTGGTGCGCCAGCTATTCGACAAAGCCCGCCGCGAAGGCATCTTGCCGACCGTTCAGGCGGCCTTCAATCGTCTGGATCAGCCCATGCCTCTCGGCTATTCTTCCGCAGGAACAATCATTGCGGTTGGGCCTGGACTGGAAGGGTTTCAGGTGGGCGACCGGGTGGCCTGCGCTGGAGCCGGATTTGCCGTACATGCCGAATACGCGGTTGTGCCACAGCATCTACTCGCCCATTTGCCCCCCCAGGTAGACTTCGAGTCGGCGGCGTTCACAACCCTCGGCGCAATCGCCCTGCACGGCTTCCGGCTGGCTCAACCCCAACTGGGTGAGCGCGTCGCGATCATCGGCATGGGCCTGCTGGGCCTGTTAGCCGCCGGCATCGCTCGCGCCGCCGGATGCAGTGTGTTCGGCGTGGATCTTTCTCCTCAGCGCGTCGCTCTGGCGCACAGCCTCGGATTCCAGGCCGTACTGCGACCCCAAGCCGAAGATGCCGGGCGGGCCGCCACGCGCGGGCAAGGCTTTGATGTAATCCTGGTATGCGCCGACGCCCGTACCAGCGACCCCATTGAACTGGCCGGTCTGTTAGCGCGCGACCGCGCGCGGGTGGTAGCCATTGGCGCGGTGGGCTTAGAGATCCCTCGCAAGCTGTATTACGAAAAAGAACTGCACTTCCAGGTCTCCCGCTCTTACGGGCCGGGCCGTTATGATCCGGCCTATGAAGAGGGTGGGCAAGATTACCCCATCGGATACGTACGCTGGACGGAAGGCCGCAACCTCCAGGCCTTTGTAGACCTGTTAGCCGATGGCCGCATTGACGTCCACCCGCTGATCAGCCACCGCTTCCCCATCGAACAGGCTCCCGCCGCTTATGAGATCATTACCGGCAAACGCCGCGAGCCCTTCCTGGGCGTGCTGCTCACCTACCCTCAGGCGCAGGCCGCTACACCGCCGGCCCGTATTGCCCTCGCCAGCCCTGCCGGCGCCCCCGCGCCGGTCGCAGATGCGCCCCGTCTGGGCGTGCTGGGCGCAGGGAATTATGCCGCCGCCGTGTTCCTCCCGGCCATTCAAAAAACCGGCGGCGTCCAGCCGGTGATGATCGCCTCTGCTTCCGGGCTGAGCGCCCGCCACGCCGCCGCCCGCTTCGGCTTCCAGTCGGCTGCTTCGAACGAGCAAGAGGTGCTTACCAATCCAGAAGTGAACCTGGTCGCCATCCTCACCCGTCACCAGCACCATGCCCGCCAGACGCTGGCCGCGCTGCGTGCCGGTAAGGCCGTTTACTGCGAAAAGCCGCTGGCGATCACCCCTGCTGAACTGGCCGAGATCGAAGCCGCGCTGGCCGGCGAACCTTTGCCGCTGCTCACGGTTGGCTTCAACCGGCGCTTTGCGCCTTTTTCGCAAAAACTGTTCGCCTTCTTGAGCGACCGCAGTGAACCTCTGGTCGCCCATTACCGCGTCAACGCCGGATATATCCCTCCGAACCATTGGGTGCACGACCCGGCCCAGGGCGGCGGGCGCATCATTGGCGAGGGCTGTCATTTTATTGATTATCTGACTTTCCTGGTAGGCAGCCCCCCCGTCAGGGTCAGCGCTCAGGCCCTCCCCGATCAGGGCATTTACCGCCAGGATAATGGAATCATCACCCTCTCTTTCCCAGATGGCTCGTTGGGAACGCTCGAATATCTGGCAAACGGCGCCAAGAGCTTCCCTAAAGAACGGCTGGAGGTCTTCTGCGGCGGTAAAGTGGCGGTGCTGGATGATTTCCGCAGTCTTGTCTTGCTCCACAAGGGCCGCCGGCAAACCTATCGTGCCTGGCTGGCTCAGGATAAGGGCCACCGCGCCGCCTGGCAGGCTTTTCTAACAGCTTATCGTCAGGGCGGAGCGCCGCCTATTCCCTACGATCACCTGATCGGCGTTCACAAGGCCTGTTTTGCCGCCGCTGAGTCGTTGAACAATAACGCGCCGGTTATGGTGCAAGCGCCAGAGCCGCCCGCGGATAGAACAGACGCATGAGTACAACGGCACGGCGGTTGTGGGTGGCGCTGCGAGCGGTTCGCCAGTTGGGGGTGCGCCAGGCCGCCTGGTATGCGCTCTATCAGGGCGGGCTGCGCGCCGGGTTATGGCGGCGGCTTACCCCGCCAGCCCATCCTCACGCGCTGCCGCTGCCCATTCAATCCCCTTTTCCCCTGCCCAACGCGGCGCAGATTAAGGCGGCGGCAGGCGAATCTATCTCAGACTTTCTTAAGGAAGCGGATGAAATCGTCTCCGGCCAGGCGCGGCTGTTTGGCGGCCCCCCGGTGGAATTGCAACTGGCCCCGCCCGCGCCCCTGCGCCACTGGACGGAATACGAATTGGGCCGGGCCCCCTGGGGCGCGGAAGATGTGAAGTTCGTCTGGGAGCCAGCCCGCTTTGGCTGGGTCTACCCCCTGGGCCGCGCTTACCTGTTGACGGGCAGCCCCACCTACGCCGCGGCCTTCTGGCAGTACTTTCGGCATTTCTCCAACACCAACCCACCCAATCTGGGACCTAATTGGGCTTCTGGGCAAGAGGTGGCCTTGCGGCTGTTGGCTCTGCTCTTTGCCGCGCGCGTCTTCGCTGGCTCGCCAGAAAATACGTCCGGCAACCTGGCGCTGCTGGCCGGCGCTGTTGCTCTGCACGCCGGGCGCATCCCCCCCACCCTCAGTTACGCGCGCGCCCAACACAACAATCATCTGATCAGTGAAGCACTCGCCCTGTACCTCGCCGGGACGGCCCTGCCTAACTACCGCCGGGCGGCGTACTGGCGCGCCCTGGGTTGGAGGACACTCTGCCAGGCCCTGGAAAGCCAGATCGCGCTCGATGGAACCTACGCCCAGCACAGCGTCAACTATCACCGCCTGATGCTCCAGGCCGCACTGTTGGGAACCCTGCCCAACCGGCCCTACCCTCTACCCGTCCGCCAGAAGTTAGCCGCCGCCACCCACTGGCTGCTGGCACAGTTAGACCCCGATTCCGGCCAGACCCCCAACTATGGTTCTAACGATGGCGCTTACATCTTCCCGTTAGCTCCCGGCGGCATCAGCGATTACCGTCCTGTCGCGCAGGCTGCGGCCTGCGCCTTCCTCGGCCAGCCGGCCCTGCCCCCTGGCCCCTGGGATGAGATGCTCATGTGGCTTGGAAGCGAGAAGCCACCCACCGCGGTTTTGCCCCCACTGCCGCCTGCGCCCGCCATTCATCGCCTGGGCCGCCCCGGCGATTGGGCCGTACTGCGCGCCATCCGCTATACCAGCCGGCCCTCTCAGGCCGATCAGCTTCACCTCGACCTCTGGTATCGCGGCTACAACATCGCTTTAGACGCCGGGACCTACCGCTATTCCGCGCCGGCCCCCTGGGAGAACGCCCTGAGCCGCACTGCCCCTCACAACACGGTGGAGGTTGACAACCAGGATCAGATGAGCCGCGCCGGGCGCTTCTTGTGGCTGGATTGGGCGCAGGCAGCGGCCTGGGAAGAGGATGGCGTTCTCGCTGCCTGCCATGATGGCTACCAACGCCTGGGAGTGCGCCACTGCCGCCGCGTTCATCACCTGGGACGAGGTCAGTGGCTGATTGAAGATCATTTGCAGGCCGCCGCCAGCGCCGGCAGCCACCGCTTTCGGCTCCACTGGCTGCTGCCCGATTGGCCCTGGAAGCTGACAGGCCATACACTGAGCCTGTCTGCCCCATGGGGCGGTCTGGTGAACATAACACTCTCGGTTGCGGCGCCGCCCGGTCTGACCGCACAGCTATCCCTGACGCGCGCCGGTCAGGCTCTGGCGGGCGCGCCCACCGCTGACCCTACCCTGGGCTGGGTTGCGCCCACCTACGCCTGCAAGCTGCCAGCTTTAGCGTTTGTACTTCAGGTTGAGGCCCCCCCGCCGCTTACCCTCCACAGTCGTTGGGATGTGTCCTGAAACCGGCAATTTTTGATGGTTTTGGCTACTTATCAGTCCAAAATCACAAAAAAAGGTAAAATCGGGGCATGCATATTCTGTTAATCCACCAGGCTTTCGCGTCACTCGATGAGGCCGGGGGGACGCGCCACCACGAACTGGCGCGCTACCTGGTCGAACGCGGCCACCGCGTCACCATCATCGCCAGCCCGATCAGTTACCTGACGGGCAAAGCGCGTTTGGGGGCGCAGCGCTGGGTGGAACGGCAAGAAGTTGAGCCGGGGATTGTGATCCTGCGCAGTTATACCTACCCCGCCCTGCATAAGAGCTTTGTTCACCGCGTGTTCAGCTTCTTCAGTTTCATGCTCTCCTCTCTGCTGGTCGGGATGAACGTCCGCGCTGTTGATCTGGTTTGGGGAACCTCTCCGCCGATTTTTCAGGGCGTCACCGCCTGGCTGGTAGCGCGCCTGAAGCGCGTGCCATTCCTGTTTGAAGTCCGCGACTTATGGCCGGCGTTTGCAATTGCGGTGGGCGTACTGCGCAGCCCCCTGTTAATTCGCGCTTCCCTCTGGTTGGAGCGTTTTCTCTACCGCCAGGCCGACCGCGTGATGGTGAACTCGCCGGGGTATATCAACCACGTCTTACAGCGCGGCGCGCGCTGGGTTGAATTGATCCCCAACGGCGCCGATCCAGACATGTTCTCTCCCTGCGCCGATGGCGCCGCTTTCCGCGCCCGGCACTGCCTGCAAGACCGGTTTGTTATCCTCTACGCTGGCGCGCATGGCCTTTCTAATGATCTGCCGGTGATCTTACAGGCAGCCGATCAACTGCGCGATACCCCCACCATCACCTTCGCCCTGGTCGGCGATGGCAAAGAAAAGGCGCGCTTACAGGCTCAGGCCGCCGCCATGCACCTGGATAATGTCCGCTTCATCCCACCTGTACCTAAAGACCAGATGCCTGAAGTGATCGCCGCGGCGGATGCCTGCGTTGCCATTTTGAAACCGCTGGAGTTGTATAAAACCACTTACCCCAATAAGGTGTTTGATTATATGGCCGCCGGTCGTCCGGTCATCTTAGCAATTGACGGCGTGATCCGTCAGGTAATCGAACAGGCGCAGGCGGGTATTGCCGTTCCACCCGGAGATGCCGCGGCCCTGGCCGCTGCCGCCCGGCAATTGGCGGCTGATCCTCAGCACGCCCGCGCTCTGGGCCAGGCGGGCCGGTTAGCGGTTGAAACACACTTTTCGCGGCGCACACTGGCGCACAAGCTTGCCCTTTTGTTGGAAGAGATGAGAGATAGCCATGGCTGAGAAAATTCTGGTTGTTGAGGATGAACTGACCCTCCAGGAAACCCTGGCCTACAACCTCAAACGCCAGGGGTACGAAGTCGAAACCACCGGAGATGGCATTTCGGCCCTTGAAATCGCACGGCGCACCCACCCCGATCTGATCGTGTTGGACGTGATGCTTCCCGGTATGGACGGATATGAGGTCTGTCGGGTACTGCGTCAGCAGATGAGTACGCCGGT
Organism: Anaerolineaceae bacterium; assembly: GCA_034434155.1. Taxonomy (GTDB): domain Bacteria; phylum Chloroflexota; class Anaerolineae; order Anaerolineales; family Anaerolineaceae; genus DSYU01. Next base: position 108,078 of record DAOUAC010000089.1, on the reverse strand, counting down.
ACTGATGCTGACCGCTCGTGATGATGAGATTGATCGGGTTGTTGGGTTAGAGGTAGGCGCCGATGATTATATGACCAAGCCCTTCAGTATGCGCGAACTGCTGGCCCGCGTTAAGGCCATGCTGCGGCGCGTGCGCCTGGTGCGCGAAGAGATCAGCAACGCGGCCCCTCCTCCTCCGCCACCCCCGCCCCCCGCTCAGGTGATCGTTCATGATAACCTAACCCTCGATCTGGCCCGCCGCGAGGCCCGCCTGAACGATCAGCCGTTGACGCTCAAGCCCAAAGAATACGATTTGCTCCTCTTCCTGGCCCAGCATCGCGGGCAGATGCTTTCGCGCGATACCATTTTAGAACAGGTATGGGGCTGGAATTACATCGGAGACAGCCGCACCGTTGACGTCCACATCCGCTGGCTGCGCGAAAAAATTGAGCGCGACCCTGGTAACCCGGTTCGCATCGTCACCGTGCGCGGCGCAGGCTACCGTTTTGAAGGATAAGGTTTAGCTAACCCCTATGTTCCGCGCCCGCAACAGCCTGATCTGGCAGATTGCCATTCCCTTTTTCCTGCTGCTCACGCTGGCAATGGTGGCTTTAAGCCTGTACCTGTCCAATTCCTTCCGCCAATCTTACCTGGACCTTTTTGAACAGAAAATGCGCGCCGAAGCGAACCTGGTGGCCGACCGCATTGGCTTAATGATCGAAGCAGACGCTCCCGACAGCGCCGTGAATGAAAGAGCCAGACGCTACGCCGACCTGCTGGACGTGCGCGTGACCATCATTGACCGCACCGGGCGCGTCCTGGGCGATTCACACTCGATCCCCGCTGAAATGGAAAACCATCTCGATCGCCCAGAAGTCCAGGAAGCCCTCCAGGGCGACATCAGCGTTCACACCCGTTACAGCACGACCCTGCAAAACGAGATGTTATATGTGGCCGCGCCCATGGTTGACAACCAGGGGACAGCCATTGGGGTGGCGCGCCTGGCGATTTCGCTGCGGAAGATGCAGGAACACATCAGCGTTATGCAGCGATCCATCTTCACTGCCGCGGGCGTGGTGCTGGTCCTGTCGTTGGGGCTGTCGCTCCTGGTGGCCGCCTACACCATTCGGCCGCTCAAGCAGCTTACGCGCATGGTAGAGCGCGTCACCGAGGGCCACCCCCAAGAGATTCCCTCACCCACCCGGCGCGACGAAATCGGCAAGCTGCACCTGACCTTCCAGCGAATGGCGGAGCAGTTAAAAAAACAGCTTGACGAGATGCAAACAGAGCGCGGCAAACTTGAAGCCGTGCTGGCCCACATGACCGACGGCATTATCATCGTTGATGACCAGGGCATTGTCCGACTGGTCAACCCGTTTGCGCTCTCGATTTTTCGCAACCAGCACCTCGACGCCGTTGGCAAACCGCTGATCGAAGTGGTTCGCCATCACCAACTGGTGGAAATCTGGCGCAAAAGCAAGGCAAGCGGTGGGCAAGAGACGACCGCCCTCGAAACCAGCCCCGGACGACTGTTTATACAAGGCATTGCTGTCCCCTTAGAGCCGGCCTTGCCCGGCATGACTCTATTATTAATCCAGGACCTTACCCGCGTGCGCCGGCTGGAAACCGTGCGCCGTGATTTCGTCAGCAATGTTTCGCATGAACTGCGCACCCCGCTGGCTTCCTTAAAGGCCCTGGCCGAAACCCTGCAAGAAGGCGCGCTGGATGATCCCCCCGCGGCGCGGCGCTTTTTGCAGCGCATGGAGACCGAGATTGACAACCTGACGCAGATGGTTCATGAACTTCTGGAACTATCGAAAATCGAGTCGAACCGCGTGCCGCTCAACCTGCGCCCGGTAGAACTATGCGAAATCCTCCAGCCCGCCATTGACCGGATGCAGTTACAGGCCGAACGGGCGGGCCTGCGCTTGTACCTGGACTGTCCCCAGGAACCCATGCGCGTGCGCGCCGACCCGGAACGCATGGGCCAGGTGCTGACCAACCTGATCCATAACGCCATTAAGTTCACCCCACCCGGCGGAGAAATTGTTGTCTCAGGTTACCGCAGTGGACGCAACGTGGTGGTCTATGTGCGCGACACAGGCGTTGGCATCCCGCCAGATGCGCTGGCTCGCATCTTTGAGCGCTTCTATAAGGCCGACCGCTCGCGCTCTGGCGGCGGCACGGGGCTGGGATTGTCAATTGCCAGACATCTGGTCGAAGCGCACGGTGGGCGTATCTGGGCCGAGAGCGAAGAAAACAAGGGCAGTACCTTCTCTTTCACCCTGCCCGCGGCCTGACCCTCTCCAGTAGTTAAATCAAACTTTACGCTCCGTTTAAACGCTGTTAACTTCATCTTACCGGCGATTTAAACTCCGGTTGTTACGATAAGAGACGTATGAACGAAAAGCTTATCCAAACAACAAGGAGAAGAGGAAGTATGCGTCGCTCGTCAATCGTGATTGTCTCTTTACTGGTAGTTTTCAGTCTTCTGGTGGCCTGTACGCCGGTAGCCACCCCCGCCGAACCTACTTCTACTACCGCTCCAGCCGAACCCACCCCCACCACTGCATCGGCTGAACCCACCCCCACCACCGCTCCAGCCGAAGCCACTCCTACCACTGCCCTGGCAGAAGGGCAACTGCCCGAAGTGGACCCTTCTACCGTACAGGGGAATATCATCACTGCCGGAAGTTCCACCGTTTACCCGCTGTCTGAGGCCATCGTCAAGCTCTTCAAAGACGAAGGGTACACCGGCGAGGTGACCATTGACTCGATCGGCACCGGCGGGGGGTTCGAGCGCTTCTGCAAGACCGGCGAAAGCGACATTGCCAACGCCAGCCGCCCGATCAAAGACAGCGAAAAAGAGAACTGCGCGGCCATCAACCGCACGCCGCTGGAATTCCGCGTAGGGACGGACGCCCTCGCTATCGTGGTCAATCCCGCTAATGACTTCCTTACGGACGTCACCATTGCGGAACTAGCTCTGATCTTCTCGGATAAGGCCGTCAACTGGTCTGATGTCAACCCTGCCTGGCCTGCCGAGCCGATCAAACGCTACGCCCCCGGAACCGACAGTGGAACCTATGACTTCTTCATCGAAGCCGTCATGCTGCCCGCCTACGAGAAGGACGCCGAAAAAGCCAAGGCGGCTTTCCAGGCCGCCGCCAACCTCCAGGCATCTGAAGATGACAATGTTCTCGTCCAGGGCGTTGAAGGCGATCAGTATGCCATCGGCTTCTTCGGCTTCGCCTACTACCAGGAAAACCAGGACCGGCTCAAGGCCATCTCAGTGGATGGTGTTACCCCGTCCTTTGAAAGCGCCGAAGACGGCTCCTATAAGCTTGCTCGCCCGCTGTTCATCTACTCTGACCCCACCATTCTGAACGCCAAGCCTCAGGTGGCCGCCTTCATCAACTTCTACCTCACCCGCGTCAACGAGGTGATCGGCGAAGTCGGCTACTTCCCTGCCAGCGAGGAAGCTCTTAACGCCGCGAAACAAACCCTCCTGGATGCCATTCAGTAAAATCACTGCGTCCGAACAACCTGTGAGGCCGGCCGTTCCCCAAAGGAACACCGGCCTCTTTTCCGGGTTAGCAAAGGAAAAGAAATGGAAGTAAAAATGGCGAAAGTTCAGGTTCTAAACGCAAACACCCGGCAGTCGGAGCTCATCCGACCCGACCTGGCAAAGCGCCCGCGCCCCACTGAGCAGATCATCCAGGCCATCCTGCTCGCCTGCGGGGCCATCTCGATCCTGACGACCCTCGGTATCATCTATGAATTAGGCAAAGAAGCCTGGTTGTTCTTTGGCAGTCCCGAAGTAGACCTCATCGAGTTTTTCACGACCACTCAATGGCAGCCTTCGATTGGTTTGTTTGGGGTTCTGCCGCTGGTCAACGCCACGCTGATGACCAGCTTCTTTGCCATGCTGATCGCCCTACCCTTCGGTTTGATGACCGCCGTCTTTCTGAGCGAATACGCCAGTCCACAAATGCGCGGCATTTTAAAACCCATCCTCGAAATTCTGGCCGGGGTTCCCACCGTGGTGTACGGGTACTTTGCCCTGACGTTTATGACACCCCTGCTCAAATCCATCTTTGGCGATGCCCATGTCAACATCTACAACACGCTATCCGCCGGGCTGGTGATGGGCGTGATGATCCTGCCAACGGTTAGTTCAATGAGTGAGGATGCTCTGAATGCCGTGCCGCGCTCACTGCGTGAAGGCGCCTACGGTTTGGGCGCTACTCGCTTTGAAACCGCCATGCAAATCGTCGTGCCGGCGGCCCTATCGGGGATCGTGGCGGCGTTTATCCTCGGCATAGCGCGCGCCGTTGGCGAAACCATGATCGTGGCCCTGGCGGCTGGCGCCGGGCCGAACTTCACCTTCAACCCCTTTCAATCTGCCGAAACCATGACCGGCTACATTGCCCGCATCAGCGGTGGAGACGTGGCCTACGATACGCCCGACTACAACAGCATCTTTGCCATCGGCCTGCTGCTCTTCCTGGTCACGCTGGTGCTGAACATCATCAGCCGCCGCCTGGTGAGGCGCTTCCGCGAGGTGTACGAATGAATCTCTCCCGTCAAGGACATCTTTGGCTCGCCACCCGCCATAGGTTCGCCCGCATCTGGCAGGGTATTTTCTTGTTTTCCACCCTGTTTGCCCTGGCTGCCCTGACAACCCTGCTGGTAACGGTTATCAACCAGGCGTTTGGCCTGGTGGCCGTTGAAAACAAGGTGGCCCCCAGTACGCTCGCTGACCGGCCCCTCGAACAGCTTTCCGCTGGTGAGTTGGAGGCCATTTTAAGGGACAGGCTGAACAGCAACCGCATCCGCACCCTCGAACGCAACCTGGGGCCGCTGACCGATATGCCCCAAGAGCGGCTTTACACGCTGGTGTTAGAAAACGTCGTCCGCCCTCAGGTGGTAGAGAGTTTTACCCTCTATGAATCGCTGACTCAACGGACAGAGATTATCACTGAAGTTGCGAACAACCACCCCCAGGCCGTGATCGAGTGGCGAAACTGGCTCCATCCGCGCTTTATCACCACCCCCATGAACCCGCAGCCCGAACTGGCCGGCGTGCGCACCGCCTTGCTCGGCTCCTTATATCTCATCCTCATCACCATGCTGATCGCCTTTCCCATCGGCGTAGGCGCGGCGATTTACCTCGAAGAATACGCCGACCATCGCAGTCGTTTTAACCGCATCATTCAGACGAATATTGACAATTTGGCTGGCGTACCTTCCATTGTTTATGGTATTCTTGGGCTAGCGATTTTTGTGCGCGCGTTGGGGTTTCTGACCAGCGGCGCGGTTTTTGGCGTTACCGACTCGAATGGGCGCACCATCCTTTCCGCCGGCATGACCCTGGCGCTCCTCATCTTGCCGGTCATCATCATTAATGCCCAGGAAGCCATCCGCGCCGTTCCCAGTTCCTTACGCGAGGCCAGTTACGGCCTGGGTGCTACCCAATGGCAGACCATCTGGAACCACGTGCTGCCCTATGCACTGCCCGGCATCCTGACTGGAACCATCCTGGCGATGTCGCGTGCCATTGGCGAAACCGCACCGCTGATCCTGGTAGGCGCTTCGACAGTGATCTTTAACGACCCCAATGGGCCGTTTTCAAAATTCACCGCCCTGCCTATCCAGATTTATAATTGGACTGCCCGTCCCCAGGCCGAATTCCGCCACGCGGCGGCGGCGGCCATTCTCGTCCTCCTGGCGGCCCTCCTGACGCTCAATACAGCCGCCATTTTATTAAGGAACCGTTTTAGCAGGCGATAACCATGCAGAGTTTACCCACCCAGACCCACACCGATACCGACTATGCCATTGAAATCAAAGATATGGATTTCTACTACGGCAGTTTCCGAGCCGTCAAAAACGTCACCCTGGCAATCGAGCGCCAGAAGATCACGGCCATCATCGGCCCTTCGGGCTGTGGCAAAAGCACCGTACTGCGCTCCATCAACCGCATGAATGACCTGATCCCCGGCACGCGCGTCGAGGGGCAAATCTTATTCCATAAGCAAAATATCTACGATCCGCGCGTCGACCCGGTCCAGATTCGCCGGGCCATTGGCATGGTCTTTCAGCGCCCCAACCCCTTCCCCAAATCCATTTATGAAAATGTGGCCTGGGGCGCGCGCATCAACGGCTATCGGGGCAATATGGACGAACTGGTTGAAAGCACCCTGCGCAAAGCCGCGCTGTGGGATGAAGTCAAAGACGACCTGCGCAAGAGCGCCCTGGCGCTTTCGGGCGGTCAGCAGCAGCGCCTGTGCATTGCCCGCGCCCTGGCCGTAGAGCCAGAGGTGATCTTGATGGATGAACCCTGCTCGGCGCTCGACCCGATCGCCACGCTTAAGATCGAAGACCTCATGCGTGAGCTATCCGTCAACTATACCATCATCATCGTCACTCACAACATGCAGCAGGCCGCGCGCGCCTCGGACCTGACGGCCTTCTTTACAATGGATGAAGACCGCGCCGGAATAATGGTAGAATATGGACGAACAGACCAGATTTTCACCAATCCCCGCGACAAGCGCACCGAAGATTACATCACCGGCCGCTTCGGCTAGCTCGATTCTCGAACATAAGAGGTACCGGATGCCACGCGAAACACTGGACCGCCAGATCCATCATCTGCAAGACGAAGTCCTTCTTCTAGGAAGTATGGTGGAACAGGCCATGCTCGAGTCCGTTAATGCCCTCAAAGCACAGGATGTTGAGACCGCCCGGCGTATTTTCCACGCCGACCACCTCATTAACGAAAAACGCTATGCCATCGAAAATGCCATCCTCATCCTGATCGCCACCCAACAGCCCATGGCGCGCGACCTGCGGATGCTGGCCGCCATCCTGGAAGTGATCACCGAACTGGAACGCATGGGCGACTATGCCAAGGGCATTGCTAAAGTCACCATGCGGCTGGAAAGCTCGATTGACTTTGCCAACATGCGTGACTTCAGCACGATGGCTGAACTGGCGGTTGATATGCTCCACCGCGCCCTCAGCGCCTTTTTCGCGGAAAATGCTCAGCAGGCTTACGACATTCCCAAAGAAGACGACGCCGTTGATGAACTGTACAACAAGATATACCGCGCGCTGGTGGCGTACATGATCGCCAACCCAGAATCCATTGACCAGGCCAACTTCTTAATGTGGGTGGCGCACAATATCGAGCGCATGGCCGACCGCGTGACCAATATCTGTGAGCGCACCGTCTTCATCGCCACCGGCGAATTGCTCGAAATGGACGCCGACGACGAAGAAGAGACGGAGTGAAAGCGTACGACTACAGAACCTGGACAGCCATATCCGGCGGGTGATCGCCAGGGGGTAGTATTTCAAATTCATGAAAACAGAACTGGATGAGAGCGTTTGCGTATACGGCTCCGGCGTTCTGCTCAAGCACCTTCAGGCCTTAATGCAGGAAATCGAGGGGGTGGAAAGCGGAGCGGAGGATATTGAGCATATTCACCGGATGCGCGTGGCGTCACGCCGGCTGCGCAGTGCTTTCAGCCTGTTCTCTGGCTGCCTGCCGCCCAAAAAGCAAAAAGAATGGCTGCGGCAGATCAAGCAAGTCACCCGCGCCCTCGGAGCCGCCCGCGATGCCGACGTGCAAATCGCACGTCTGCAAACCTTCCTGGATGGATTAACCCTGCGCAAGCACCGCCCAGGGGTCGAGCGACTGCTGCTGCGCCTGCGGCAACAGCGCCAGCGTTTGCAGCCCGGTTTACAAGATGCCATGCGCGAACTGCAATCGAGCGGCGTGCTGGCCGAACTGCAAGCTTACCTTACGCCGCAGGCCGCCCGTCAGGAACAGGTATATCTTTACACCCCCGCTCTCTACCGTCATGCCTTCACAGCCATCGCCGCCGCCCTGGCTGATCTGCTGGCCTACGACGCCATCGTTTACCAGCCAGACCAGGTGGAACAGCTTCACGCCATGCGCATCAGCGCCAAGCGCCTGCGCTACACCATCGAAAACCTGGCCCCGCTGTACCCATCTGGCCTTAAGCCCTACCTTCAAACGGTCCGTAAAACCCAAGAACTGCTGGGCGACATCCATGACTGCGACGTCTGGATCGCCTTTCTCCCGCGCTTTTTGGAAGAAGAAAAACAGCGTATCCTGGACTTCTACAACCACACCCGCCCATTCTCGCGTCTGGTGGCCGGGATCGAGTATTTCTGCGCAGACTGCGCCGCCGCGCGCTCTCAACATTATGAAAACTTCGTCGGCCGCTGGCGGCGTTGGCAAGAGGAAGGCCTGTGGACCAAGTTGGGGCAAGAGATTCGCGCGCCCTTCTTCCAGTCTGCGCCGGGCGGCGACCGGCCAAAGGCAGGCGCGAACCGTGAAGAGAACGCCCAAGATGAGGGAGCTGCGTAAGCATTATGAGCATAATCACTCTGCTGACCGACTTTGGCCTGAAAGACGGCTACCCCGGCGTGATGAAAGGCGTCATCTACCAGATTGCCCCATCGGTACAGATCGTGGATATTACCCATTCCATCGCGCCGCAGAACATCCTGGAAGGCAGCCTGGTTCTCTCGCGTTCTTATCCTTATTTTCCGGCTGGGACCATCCATGTAGCTGTGGTAGACCCTGGGGTCGGCACGCACCGGCGCCCCATTGCTGCCCGACTCGGAGCGCATACTTTCGTCTGCCCCGATAACGGCCTGCTCACCCTCGCTCTGGCAGACGCCCAGCAGGCCGGGCTGGAGATTGAAATCGTGCATCTGAACCAACCGCGCTACTGGCTGCCGCAGGTGAGCAATGTCTTTCACGGGCGCGATATTTTCGCCCCCGTTGCCGCTCACCTGGCCGCGGGCATCCCTTTGAGAGACATGGGCGAGCGCATCCACGATCCCATTTGCATTTCCATCCCAACCCCTCAGCGCATTGCCGGGGGCTGGCGCGCCCAGGTGATTGGCATTGATCACTTTGGCAACCTGAGCGTCAATCTCCACCCTCATCACCTGCAAAATATGGGAGAAATTCAGGTTTCTATCGCCGGAGCAACCATCCGGGGGTTATCACGCACCTTTGGGGATGCTTCGCCCGGCGACCTGGTGGCCCTGATCGACAGCGACAACCGTCTGAGCATTGGCGTGGTCAACGGCAGTGCCGCCGAGCGTCTGAAAGCCCAGGTGGGAACGCCGGTTGAGGTGATATCCATTTAGCAATCAAATCTTTTCTCCATCACATTCGATGGCATCACGGTGAACGCATGCAGCCTGAAATTGCTCTCTCCGTTGAACACCTCACCTTCACCTACCGTTCCCGGCAGAAGCCGGCCATCGAAGACGTTTCCTTGCAACTGCCCCAAGGACAAATTCTGCTTCTGGCAGGGGCCAGTGGCAGCGGCAAAACCACGCTGATGCGCTGCATCAACGGCCTGATCCCGCGCACCTATCACGGCGTCGGGCAGGGCGATATTCGCGTATTTGGCCGGCCCATCTCTGAGATGAGCATGCCTCAGCTTTCGCAGCAGGTCGGCACCATTTTGCAGGACCCAGAGCGGCAGATCGTCGCCAGCCACGTGATGAACGAAGTGGCTTTTGGCCTGGAAAACCTGGGCCTGCCCCGCGATGAGATTCTCGCGCGCGTTGATGAAGCCCTGGCTTACCTCCACATTGAACATCTGCGCGACCGGCAGACCTTCCTCCTCTCTGGCGGAGAAAAGCAAAAAGTGGCCCTGGCGGCGGTCCTGGCAATGCGCCCGCGCATCCTGCTGCTCGATGAGCCGCTCGCCAGCCTCGACCCGGCCTCGGCCCATGAAGCCCTGCAAATATTCCGCCGCCTGGCGGACGACGGCATTGCCATCCTGCTGGTTGAACACCGGGTGGAAGACGTGCTGGCAATCGCGCCGGAACAGGTAGCTTATATGGACGGGGGGCGCATCCTCTATCAGGGAACCGCAGAGGGTTTGCTGGACGTGGTTGATTACCGGCGCATTAAACTACCTGCCGAGGCTGTTCTCCGGCGCGCGCGCGGCCACTCCGAACCAGAAGTCAAACCCGCCCTGCCGCCGCGCGGAGAAGCCCCACTGGTGTGCTTCGAAGGTGTTTCCTTCCGCTACAGCCCAGATTCCCCGCCCATCTTGCACGACGTCAGCTTCTCCATCTATGCCGGAGATGTCATCGCCATCCTGGGACCGAATGGGGCCGGCAAGACCACCCTGGTCAAGCACACCCTGGGCTTGCTGAAGCCCACCCAGGGACGCGTTTTGCTTGAAGGCGTTGATACCCGCAAGCTCACCGTGGCCCAGGCCGCCCACACGGTTGGCTACGTGTTTCAAAGCCCTTCGCAAATGCTTTTCGCGCCGACTGTGCGCGAAGAACTGGCCTTTGGCCCGCGCAATTTGAAGCGCCCGCCCCAACAGATTGAACAGGATGTGAACTGGGCCATTCAAACCGTCCACCTCGAAGCCGAACTGTCCACCCCGCCGCTGGCCCTTTCCTTTGGACAGCAGAAGCGCGTCAGCATCGCGGCGGTGCTGGCAATGCATTCGCGCATCTTGATGATGGACGAGCCGACCGCCGGGCAGGATTACTGGAATTACCGCGCCTTTATGGATTCCATCCTCGCCATGCCGGGCTTTGAAGCGATTCTGTTCATCACTCATGATCTAGACCTCGCCCTGGTCTACGCCAACCGCATCCTGCTGCTGAATGCCGGGCGCCTCGTCGCCGATGGCCCCCCGCCAGACGTTCTCAGCGACGAGGAACGTCTGCGCAGCAACCGGATTCTGCCCACCTCGCTACTGCGCCTGAACCTCGAACACTTCGGGCGCACCGGGCGTTTTTTACGGGCCGAATCACTGGCGCAAATTCTCGAATGAGCGTATCCTTATAAAAAATTCGGGTTTTTTCATTAAGAAAGCATGCAACGCACCCGGATTTTTGAAGGCAACCAAGAAAGGAGGAACAGAGCGATGCAGTACCAGGCAATGCAAACACCGAAGAAATCTCTATGGTCTTTTGGCACGCGGGCGGTGGTGTACGCTGCGATCGGCGCTGCCCTGTATGGGGTGCTCTCAGCCCTGACCAACGTACTCGCCATCCCCGGCGCGGGCAACGTTTCCGTTCGCCCGGCAGTGGCGATTGTTTTCCTGTTCGGGCTGGCCTTTGGGCCGCTGGTGGGCTTCATCACCGGCCTGTTGGGGAATTTAATCGCCGACCTCTTTTTCGGCCAGTTCTGGTTCTGGTGGTCGTTGGGTAACGGCCTGATGGGCCTGGTGGCCGGGCTGTTCATGCCCATGATGACCGACTACCGCCGGCTGCGCGACCTGGCTTTTGGCGAGGTGGCCGTCATTTTAGGGGCCGCCGTAGGAATGCTGCTGGCCTCGCTCTCTGAAATTTGGGTCTCAGGAGCCGATATGACCACCGTCTTTGTTGCCAACTTCTGGCCGGCCTTCTTAAGCAACATCATCAATGGGTTGATCCTGACACCCATCCTGATGATCGCCTACAGCGCCATCGTCTCGCGCTCTGGGCGATAGTCTCTACTGGCGAATCGCTTTCAGCGGTCAGCTTTCCGTCGTCAAAAGGCTGACCGCTGAAAGCCAACTGGTTTTTATGACGCACCTTTACAGGGTGAACCGTCTTTTATGCTCGCAAGCCTGAACTACCGCCCCCACCATAGCTGGATCGAAAAAATCCACCCGGCCGCGCGCTGGATTTTCGCCTTTCTAACCACTCTTGCCATTACCACCTTTTGGGATGTACGCTTTCTGGCGTTTTTCTTCTTGCTGGCAATTGTGCAGTATCGGCTTGCGCGGGTGACATGGGCCGAGACGCGCCGGGCCTGGCTGGTGGTGCTGTTGATTATGTTCACCATGATCTTTCTCAACACCATCATCACTGGAGCGGGTACCATCGGCGCGGTGATGCAGTCCGGGCATCCCATCCTGGTCCTCCCCATCCGCGTCCCCCTGGTGGGCTGGGAAACCACCTTCACCCTCACCGTAGAACGGCTGTGGTTTGCCCTGGCACAGTTCCTGCGCATCGTCTCCATCGCGATGCTGTTTATGATTATCCCCTTCACGATGGACCCGCGCGTTTACGGCGTTACCTTCCGCAAATTAGGGCTTCCGGACCGCCTGGCCTTCACCACTGACCTGGCCTTTCGCTTCATCCCAACCCTCTCGCGCGATTTTATGATGACGCTGGACGCCCAGCGCGCACGCGGCTATGAGATCGAGCGCGCCCAGGGCGGGCTGATCGCCCAAATCCGCCGCGTGGCCCCTTTGCTGGTCCCCGTCACCATGAACGCGATCCTGACGGGTGAAGATGTTGCCAATGCCATGGATCTGCGCTGTTTTGGCCTGCGCCCGCGTACCTGGATCTTAGCCACCCCTTACCGCGGCCTCGATTGGGCCGTCATCGCCTTCTCGGTCGCACTGCTGGTTGGGTCACTGGTCATCCGCTACGGCCTGGGCCTTGGAGATTTTTGGGTTCCCCCCTGGCTGTTCTCATAAAATGGTAGTATTTCAAATGGTGTGTAAACTGCGGCGCGCCGCAGTTTACACACCATTAAACGCTCATAAAACCGTCACTGCACGCCCTATAAGACCTGGGCCTGCTGCCCAAATTCCTTAAGGATCCGGGCAATGTGCCGCGCGCCTTTCAGGTACAGGTCGAGGCGTATGTTTTCATTGGGCGCGTGGGCCTGCGCCCCCGGATAGCCCACCCCGGCCGTCACAATCGGCAGTTTAAGGTATTCCTTAAACACGTAGTTCGGCCCTGAACCGCCGATCATCGGCTCGATTTGCATGGGAACCCCATACACATCCCTGGCTGATTCAACCACCAGTTGCACAAAGGGGTCATCAGGGTCGGTACGCGCCGGGGCCTCGCCGCCCACAAAAGTGATTTTCACGTCGTCAAACCCCTGCTCATCCAGGTGGGCGCGCAGCAGCTTGAGCGTCAGTTCGGGGGTCTGGTCCGGGACCAGGCGGAAGTCCACCTTGGCGCTGGCGCGCGCCGGCAGGACCGTCTTGGCCCCCGGCCCCTGGTAGCCAGACGTCAGCCCGCAGATGGTGCAGGTCGGCTCGAACACTTCCTGGATGCGCAGATCCACCCCACCCTCAACGCCCTTTAAGAAGCCTTTCAGCCCGTAGCGCTGGCGGTATTCGGGGCCAACGTCGGGCAGCGCGGCGAACAGTTCGCGGTCACGCTCGCTGGGCGGGCGCACGGCGTCATAATACCCTGGAATGCGGATGCGCTCATCTGGCCCCTTGAGCGTACTGAGCGCCCACACCAGCCGCCAGGCCGCGTTGGGGAAGATCGACCCACCCAGTCCCGAATGGACGTCCTGATTGGCGGTTTCCACACTCAGTTCTACGTAGCAGATCCCCCGCAGGCCCAGGTGCTGTACCGGCTGGTCGCGGTGATCAACCCCGCCGAACTCCCACACGCACGCATCCGCCGCCAGCAGGTCGGCATGGTCGCGCACAAAGTCGTGCAAATGTACGCTGCTGATCTCTTCCTCGCCCTCAACCACGAACTTCACGTTGCAGGGCAGTTCCCCATCTTCCGCCAGCAGCGCGTCAATGGCAAACAACCGGCTGACGAGATGCCCCTTGTCGTCGCTCACCCCGCGCGCGTAGAGCTTGCCGTCGCGCAGGGTGGGTTCAAAGGGCGGGCTGTCCCACAGTTCCAGTGGTTCCGCTGGCTGAACATCGTAATGGTTGTAAAACAGCAGGGTCTTGTTGCTCTTGCCGCGCCGCTCGCCAAAGACCACCGGCGCGCCGCCCGTCGCCAAGACGCGCGTCTCAAACCCGCGTTTTTGGAGCATCTCGCTCACCAGATGAGCGCACTCTGCCAGGCCCCAGTTCTGGGCCGCCACGCTTGGCTGGGCGCACAGACGCGATAATTCCGCAATGCTGTCTTCCAGGCGGTTTTCCAGGTAGCCGTCAATGGAACGATAATCGCTCATTTGCTCTCCCTTCTATTCAGGTTCAGGCTTCGTCTTGTAATAAAGCCTCGATCCGCGAGATGACCATATCCAACGCCACCTGGTTCATCCCCCCTTCTGGGATAATCACATCGGCATAGCGTTTCGAGGGTTCAACAAACTCCAGGTGCATGGGGCGCACGGTGTTCAGGTACTGGTTCACTACCGATTCCGTCGTCCGCCCGCGCTCGATCAGGTCACGCTGCAAGCGGCGGATAAAGCGGATATCGGCATCGGTATCCACATAGATTTTCACGTCAAAGAGCTTGCGCAGTTCCGGCTCGTAAAAGATCAGGATCCCTTCCACCAGGATCACGCGGCGCGGCTGCACCGTGATGGTACGGTTGGTGCGGACATAGGCGGTGAAATCATACACCGGCAGTTCAACCGGCTGCCAGTTCTTCAACTGGCGCAGATGCTGCACCATTAGATCGGTTTCGAGCGAATCGGGATGGTCGAAGTTAATCTTTTTGCGCTCTTCCAGCGGCAGGTGGCTGAGGTCACGGTAGTAAGCGTCGTGCGGCAGGAACGAAATACGGTCTACGCCAACGCGCTTGAGAATGGCATTGGCAACCGTTGTTTTCCCAGACCCCGTTCCGCCGGAGATTCCAATGATAAGTGGGCTGACCTGTTTGGGCATAGGTACATTATAATTCACTACAGAAAACAAAAAAAGCCAACAGTGGGAGTCGAACCCACGACCGGACGATTACGAATCGTCTGCTCTACCTACTGAGCTATGTTGGCGTGACCGTTATTATACCAGCACCCCCCGCAGGATGACAAGAGTTTTTGTTTAGGAAAGGGTGCGGTTAACAACCCAGGTTTCAACAAGGAGAAAGCCCTGATGTTAAAGGTAGCCATGATTTCTTACCACACCTGCCCGCTGGCGATCCTGGGAGGTAAAGATACCGGTGGAATGAACGTTTACGTCCGCGAAGTCACCCGTTACCTGGGACGCAAAGGCGTGCATGTGGATGTCTTTACCCGCTCACAAGACGAGCACGTCCCCCAAATCCTGCATGATTTAGGCTACGGCAACCGGGTGGTGCACGTCCCCAGCGGGCCCGAAGTGCCGTTGCCCAAAAAAGAACTGGCCAGCTACCTGCCCCAGTTTGTCGAAGGGATCTTAAAATTCGCCCGCGAAAAAAATATCCACTACGATCTGATCCACAGCAATTACTGGATGTCTGGAATCGCCGCCGAACAGTTACGAGAGGTTTGGGGCGTCCCCATCGTCCACATGTTCCACACCCTGGGGCTGATGAAAAACCGCGTGGCCCAGAGCGAAGCCGAAATGGAAGGCGAATACCGCATTGATGGCGAAAGGCGGGTTCTCCGCGCCGCCGACCGCATCATCGCGGCGACGCTGGCCGAAAAGTCGCAACTGCAGTTTCTCTATCACGCCAACCAGGACAAAATCGTCGTCATCCCGCCGGGCGTAGACATCCACCATTTTTACCCCATCCCGCCCGATGAAGCCAAGTCGGTCATTGGCGTCCCCAAAGAAGAACAGATGCTTCTGTTCGTCGGGCGGATCGAACCGCTCAAAGGCATTGATACCCTCATTCGCGCCCTGGCCCAAATGCGCTCCAGCGGTCTGCAATCCTGCTTTCCGCACTACCTGGCGGTCATCGGCGGCGACCCTAACGTCAAGCCGCACGAGATGTCATCCGAGATGAGCCGCTTGCAGGCGTTGTGCCGCGAAATGGGGCTGGAAGACCTGGTCATCTTCCTGGGAAAGCGCGCCCAATCTTCCCTGCCCTACTACTACTCAGCGGCGGAAGTGCTGGTGATGCCCTCGCATTACGAATCTTTTGGCATGGTCGCGCTCGAAGCCATGGCCTGCGGTACGCCGGTGGTGGCCTCACAGGTGGGCGGGCTGGCCTTTTTAGTGCAAGACGGCGTCAATGGTTACGTTGTCCCCGGCGGCGACCCGGTAGCCCTCAGCGAGCGCCTTTCGCAACTGATTAGCTCGCCAGAACTGCGCCGGCAGTTGGGCCAACAGGCCGCCGCCTATGCCCTCGATTATTCCTGGGAGAACATCACCGCCCGGATTTTAGAACTGTATCAGGAAATGGTGAGCGTACCGGCCGGAGGGCGTTAATACAGCCCTCCACCAAACACGTACATCGCCAGGCTGAAAAAGAACCAGATCAACACGGCGGCGCATACCCGCTCAATCCGCCGCTGAGAGTGGATGAGAATATAAGCCAGGGTGAAGACCATCCCGGCGATGGCGGCATAGCCCGTTGCGCGAAAAGAGAGCGAAAACACCGGCGACTCGTGCGCAAAAAACGCCTGGAACTGCATGAACAAATGGCCGAGCCAGTTCAGAATAAACACCGCTCCAAAAAACTTAACGCCAATCGGCAGCGTATATCGCCACAAGATGTAAAAGATTAGAGCCACCATCAGGATGATGATAATGCCCCCTGGGCTGGTGAACGCCGGCAGGCCCAGAAATGCGCTCACTTCAACTACGCTCCAGGCCATAAACCCGCCCACGATTCCATACCAGGCCCGCAGGGTGTGCGCAAAGCGCAACTGGATGGCATGGTGCAGGGCGAACATTGCCACCGCCAGTAGGCCCAGGGTGTAGACCATCAGCCCTGGCTGTCCAAAGGCCGAGCGAATCGGGCGGATGAACAGCATGACCATTTGCCAGGTCAGAATCAAAACCACCGCCGGCAAAACGCCGTCTGTCAGCCGGTTCAGAAAATCTTCATGGACGTGGATCAACGGAAACCGCGAACGACTCACGTGCTGTTTATACATCAGGCCCGGGCAGATGACAAGCGAAAATCACATCCCAACCCTGGCAGGGGGCGGCGCGGCCAGAAGCAAACGCTCTTCGTAAATGCGCCGGATCGTTTCTTCCAGCGGAGGGCGGCGCACCTCCAGGTCCGCGATGCGGTAGCGCTGTAAAAGCTGCTGAATCAAATCGGCAGAGGCCACCCGGCGGTGATCGAAGGGGTAAACAGCTCGCAGATCGCCTTGCCGCACCGGCGCAAACCCCGGCAGGCTGATATCGGCGTACGGCTCTTCAAACGTGACCACAATCTGCCAATCACTTTCAAAACGGTGGTTCAAATCGGCCAGCGAACCATCGTACAGCAGCTTGCCGTGATCCAAAATCATCAGACGCTCGCACAGGCGCTCCACATCCGAAAGGTCATGGGTAGTCAACAGCACCGTCACGCCCCGCTCGCGGTGAATGTGGCGGATGAACTGCCGGATGCGCTCTTTGGCAACCACGTCCAGGCCGATGGTAGGCTCATCCAAAAAGACCAGTTCTGGCTCGTGTAGAAGCGCGGCGCATAGGTCGGCCCGCATGCGCTGGCCCAGCGACAGCGACCGCACCGGCGTATGGATAAATTCTTCCATATCCAGCAGCCCAATGAACTCATCCAGGCTGCGGCGGAAGCGCTCGCGCGGAACTCGATACATTGGCTGGAGCAGTTCAAACGACTCAATGACGGGCAGATCCCACCACAGCGTGGTGCGCTGGCCGAACACCGCGCCAATGCGCGCCACATAGCGCGCCCGGTCGCGCCATGGGACAAAGCCGTTGACCACCACTTCGCCGCCCGATGGCACCAACAGGCCGGTGAGCATCTTGATCGTTGTTGATTTACCGGCCCCATTGGGCCCCAGATAGCCCACCAACTCACCACGCTCCAGGGTAAAACTGACGCCGTCAACCGCGCGAACCTCGCGGTACTCCGGGCGCACCAGACCTTGCAGACTGCCCCACAGCCCGGCGCGGCGTTTGGCGACTCGGAACAGTTTGTAGACGTTTTTCATCGTAACAATAGTGTTCATCTTTTATGACCCCGCGCCCTGATAATGCCGCACACCTACCCGCCAGAACCACAGCGCCGCCGTCAAAAAAATCGCGGCAACCAGCGGCGCCAGGAACGGCGCAAAGGCCGGGAAATGCAGTGGATCGGGCTTACCAAACAGGTACAGCGCCGGATAATAGTTGAGAAAGATAAACGGAATGATATAGGTATAGAACGACCGCAGCCAGGCCGGGTAGATATGCATCGGGTAAGACATCATATCCGTCCCGCCGTAGGTCAGCACGTTCACAGCCTCGATTGACTGGATCGTCCAAAACGTAATGGTCGAACCCATCATAAAAAGCGCGCCCATGGTAATCAGTTGACTGATAAGCACCACCGGCAGGTACAGTAGTTTGATGATCGTCCATTGAATATCTACCATAGTCAGGGCCATGCCAAAAATGACCACGCCCTGCAAGATGCGCCCCAGCCGCCGCAGTAGAAAGCGCGATCCCAACACCTGCCAGAACAGATTGATGGGCCTTAACATCACCTGATCAAACGTCCCCTGGCGCATCCAGACCGAAAAATGGTCCGGGTCGAAACCGCTGAAGATCATATCCATACAACCAAACGACATCTCGATCATCCCAACCAGGAAAGCGATTTCGCCCAGCGTCCAGCCGCCGATATTCCCAAAGCGCTCCAGAATCAGGGCCAGCGAAAGGAAAATAGAGCCATTGAGCAGCCCGGTGGAGATCAGCTCCAGCCAAAACGAAGCTCGATACTGCATCTGCGAGCGCAGTTGAATGGCAATCAGGCGCAGGTACATCTGCAAGGTCCACACGGCGCTACCCTCCCTGGATCACCAGCCGCCGCAGGCCGGCCCGCAAAACCAGTTGAGCGGCAGCGGCCAGCACCCCAAACCAGACGAGCTGGCCCAGGATGGTCTGCCACATGGCCGGGCCGGTTAAAATCCCCAAGTAGATCTCCACTGCGCCGTTGAACAGAGCGGGGAAGGGCGTCAGCGCGCAAATCTGCGCGAACCAGTCGGGGTACAGGCGCAGCGGCATTAGAAAACCAGAGAACAACTGCGATACGGTAAACGCCACCCGCCCAAATCCGCGCGCATCCGGCGACCAGAAAGCCGTCAGGTTCACCAGAAAACGCCAGGCATAACTGACCAGCCAGCCCAGTACCAACGCCACTGCCAGCCCCAACCACTGCTCGAAGCGGGTAGGGATATGAATGGTAAAAAAGGCGGCATAGATGACCAGTAACAGTACCCCGCGCGCCAGCAGGTTGACCAGCGCCCGCCCGGCGTCGCGCGCCATCCACAGCAAAAATAACGGCATCGGGCGCAGCAGGTCCGCGCCCACTGCGCCGCTCATCACCGAGTTCATCACATCCCACGACCCAAAAATCCACAAGAAAGCGATCATGGCCTGCGAGAATGCCACATAGGTAATGGCCGCCTGCAAGGTCATGCCGTTCACCGAATGCTGTTCCTGGTAGAGCGCCACCAGCACAAAAGCCCGCAGCAGGCCAAAGAACAGGTTCGTCACCAATCCCGCCAGCATGGCCGAGCGATAGGTAAGCTGCTGCTGAAACGCCAGCCGGGTGATGTGCCAGAAGAGCCGGATCATAGGGTTACCGTCAGGTTAAAAATAAGACAGGCAGGCGATTTTTCACCTGCCTGTCATTCTGTTCATCGAAAAACTAAACCGAGACCTCTTCCGAAGCCGCCGGGAGTTCGTAGCCCAGGTTGCGCAGGCTCTTCTTCAGGTCAATCAGGGCCTTGCGACCAAAGCCGTCAATCTCCAAAATGCTGGCTTCGCCCTGTTCAAGACGAGCCAAGACCTGCCCAACGGTCGTGATGCCGGCTTTCGCCAGGGCTTCCACCGAGCGGTTGCTCAGCCCCAAATCGGCAATGGGGCGCTCAGGCGAAGTGCGCGATTCCTCGCGGGCCTTCTGCTGGTCCATAAAGCTCTGCCGCGCTTGCAGCTTGCGGTAGAAGCGGTCTACCTGACCTTCGCGGTCCACAATGCGCTGCTGCTGGCCGGTGAAGAACGGGTGACACTTTGAGCAAACTTCGGTGCGGATGACTTTCTTCGTCGAGCCGGTCGTCCAGGTGTTACCACAGGCGCAAATCACCTGCGCGTCGGGGTAATACGTAGGGTGGATACCTTTTTTCATGCTAAACTTACCTTCCCTTCCATGAAGAGCGATCCTGCAACCGTCCTTCCAGAGGCAGAAAGACGGGGCAGCCCAATCCTCTTACTCCGCTTGGGCCGGGAGCACACTGACGCGCTTTTGGCCGGTGGGCAGGGTTTCGAAGACAACAACACCATCGGCGACGGCGAACAACGTGTCATCCTTGCCGATGCCAACATTCTGGCCGGGTTTAATTTTGGTTCCACGCTGGCGCACCAGGATGCAGCCCGAAAGCACCTTCTGCCCGGCGTAGCGCTTAACGCCCAGGCGCTGCGCGTTGCTGTCGCGGCCGTTGCGGCTGGAACCACCACCTTTTTTATGTGCCATTCTTTCTACTCCTTATCCTGGGCAGCGGTTTCTTGCTGACCCTCAAGTGCAATCGCGTTAATCTGCAAGCGGGTGTACTGCTGGCGATGGCCGGTCTTCACGCGGTAGCGTTTCTTGGGGCGGTAGCGGAAAACCACAATCTTCGGCCCTTTGATATGCTCTACGACGGTGGCGCTGACCTTCGCGCCGCCCACCAGCGGGGCGCCTACGCGAATATCGTCGCCGTCCACCACGAGCAGCACAGAACCAAGCTCCACCTGCTGGCCGACTTCGACATTCATCCGATCCACTTCAATCGTGGAACCCTCGACGGCCCGGTACTGCTTGCCGCCATTGTCTACAATTGCATACTTCATCGCATTTCTCCAATCTTCACTTCGCCGCAGCAGCCCGCGCACGTCTACTCGTCAGCCTGGCGCCGGTGTACGGGGAAGTTGGGGATCAAATTACATATGGATGCCCCAGCACGCTCGCCGGGGCAAAGGCAGGGCTTATTATACAAGGGGATCTCAAGAATGTCAACGGCGAGATTTTCAAATTTCGAGGCGGATTTGTCTTAATGCCCCAGAGATTCAAAGAAAACAAGCGCACTGTTGAGCGCAAACACATCGAAAGCTAGAATCAGCACAATCCACAGCCCATAGAAGAAATTGCGCTTTCGTTTTAGCAAGCGCCCGGCCCCTTCGATCAGTTCATTCCAACCGGTACATAAAATCAGGGTGACTGGCACAATTACCGGGAAAACGTAACGCGCCCAGGGGACTTGCAGCCAGTGATCCAGTTCAAGCAGTAAACGCAAGATCGCTGCTTCCGTCACCACGGCCGTAGCTGTTGTGAGAAAGAGGATCACCCCAATGGGCAAACGACGGCGGCAGCGAATGAGATAGATCACAAACCCCACTGCCCCCAAGAGCGCCAGCACCTTGGGCACCCGATAGGGTTTACCGGCGATGATGGGCAAATCTGTGCGCAGTACCGAGTACCCCCAACCACTGGTTTGCCAGAAGGTAGCAAAAAGGTTGTTGAACGATCTTTCGTAATACCACTCAAACCCCTGCCAATCCTGAAGGCTTCCGACCGCCGCCGCAATGCCCTGATAGATGGGAAGATAGGCGTCGAGGGTCTCGGCGGCGGCCGGGAGCAGGGTCAGCGAGAAGGCTTCAAAAGACGGGTTACGCGCAAAATTCTGATAGGTTTTACCGTCCCACAACACGGTTTGCGCCCCGTCCGGCTGCGGCGCGCCCGCGGGAATCGTCTCGCTGTCGATCACCACCACATCATCCCAAAAAACTTGGCCCTCTTCCTGGTTACAGGCCGCGCTCAACCGCAGCATGTACAACTGCGATTTGCGGTCCAGCGCCGCAGTGAAGGCATAAAAGGCCGGCTGGGGACCCACCGTGACAGCCTGACCGTGAATTTCCAAATCGTCCTGACCGTGATACTCCACGAACAGGGGCAGGTACGCGCTGCGCTCGCGGTCGCTCCACATCCAGGCCCCCACCGTCACCGTGCGGCCCCGCAGGGCCCGAACGGTGTCATCGGGCAAAACCTGAAACACCCCGCACTCAGCCGTCAGCGCAGGCTGCGCATGCGTCTGCACCCGAAAGGCGTGACCTTCTCCATCTGGCAGTTTTACCCTTTGCAGCCCCGATTGGCTGCCATACGGCAGCCACGAACGCGCCCCCACCGGGCGCAGCAGCGCGGCAGCCGCCACCAACAGCCCGGCGGCCATCCCTGCCAGAATGATCTTCCTTTTGCCGGACCACAAAAGTTTCAGGATAAGAATCGCCAGAAAAAACGGCACGGCCACCAGCGCCGTTACCTTCATGGCGGCAGCGGTCAGCGCCAGCGCCAAAGCCACCAGCGCATTCTGCCAGGCGAAGGGGCGGCGGATCAGGCGAACAGCGGCCCAAACAAACAGGCTGAAGAAACTGGCCGCGCCCACGTCATTATTGACCGAGGTCATAATATCCACGTAACCCGGCAGCGCCGCCATAAAGAAGGGAACCATCCACGCCACCGGGCTGGTCCGCCCGAACAGCTCGCTCGCCGCCAGCCAGCCGGCTACAATCGAGATCAAAAACAACAGCCACGAGACCAGCCGCGCCGCATACAACTGCTGTTCAATGGGCTGGCCCGCCATCCACCGCACCGGAATGCCCGCCAGTTGGAAATATAAGGGCGAGTCCAGCCCGGCCAACTGCGATACCACCACGGTTGGCTCAGCGGCCAGTAAATCTTTATGCTTATCGGGGCCGAATAAATTGGTGCGTACCATCGACTCGAAAATCAATCGCCGGCCTTCGGGATCATACTCGCGCGCATGTAACCGTTCTGGCCGATGAACTGCCAGCCAGACAATCTCAAAATTACCGGGTTCGTCGGGGTGCTGCCAAGGGGGGACGGTAAAAACGTAGATCAGGCCGTGAACCATTCCGACAATTAATAGGAGGGCAAAGGGAATATTCAGTTTTTGCCAGACCAGAGGGATTTTGCGGGTCATCATGCCGGCAGGTTCAGTAAGCTCCCTTACCCGTTAAAATGGCGACCGGGGTATGGGTGATAATATAAATATCGAACCAGAACGACCAGTTCCGCACATAATATTCATCCAGCCGCACCCGCGTGGGATAGTCGAGGTTATTCCTTCCTGAAATCTGCCACAGGCCGGTAATCCCCGGCTTGACCTGCAAGTACATTTTGTAATAGTTTTGATAATACTTCACTTCCGCGTCAATAATCGGGCGCGGCCCAACCAGGCTCATTTCACCCTTAAGGACGTTCCAAACCTGGGGCAGTTCATCGAGGCTGGATTTGCGCAAGAATTTCCCCATCCGCGTGATGCGCGGGTCAAACTTAATTTTGCGGTTTGCTTCCCATTCCTTCCGGGCTTCCGGGTTCGTTTCCAGGTAGGTTTCCAACACCTCATCGGCATTGCTCACCATCGTACGAAACTTCCACACTTTAATGGGCTTACCGTGCTGCCCAATGCGGGTATGCCCATACAGAATGCGCCCTTTCGAATCAATCCGCACAAGCAAGGCAATGCAGGCCAGCAGCAACAGCAAAACAGGGCTGAACAGAAAGATGATCGCCAGATCCACCAAGCGCTTCAGCAACTGCTGCCACCCGCTCATCAGGTTCTGACGCACGCGCAGTCCCAATACGCCGCCAATATCCATCGGAATGACCCACAGACTGCCAAACCGCTTGGTATTGGAAATTAGAATGAGGTTTGCAAAGCGGAAGCCGTACTCTTGCACCACAGCCTGCAAAAAATCTTCCGGCAGGTCCTGCTCGATCAAAATCGCCGTGCTGATCCCTTTCAACTGCCTGACATACTGCTCATTCAACAAGCCCTGGGCCGATACCAGTGGAATATCCGCCGGAGCCTGATGGGATTCAGGGTGGAAACCATTAAAGAGGACGACCGGATTGAGGCCCAACTGCGGATTCTTCTGCAAGAAATCCAGGATCTCTTCACCCTGCTTGCTAAAGCCAATGATAGCAACCGGCTCACCCCACCACCCGCGCGCGGCCAGGAACGAGCGCAGTAATTCACGCGCAATGGGCAGGAGAATGATGGAGAATATCGTTGCCAGGATAAAAGACGCACGCGAATAAGACTCGGCATTGCGAAACCAGAACGATAAAAAGCCCAATCCTAAGAACGTGAGTACGGTTGCAATGGTCTGCTGGCGCAGCTCTTCCACCGGGTTCACACCGATGCCAAAATAAAGGCCGCTCAGGAAATACACCAATACGAAAACGAGTACCAGGGGAATCAGTGGAACGTAGAAAGAGAGGATCAAGTCATCACGCACAAACGACCAGATCACCAGCGCCATCGCGGAGGATAGTAAGATCACCAGCGCATCCACTACCGCCAGCGCCAACCCCATCCGCAGCCGCATAAACCGCTGACTGTTCCTGAGTTTTATGCCTGTATTGGTAATCGTGACCTGAACTCTGGTATTCGTAGGCGCTTTAATATCCATAGAAAGGTTCCCACGGTTCAAGGCTAGTATATCATAAAGTCTTGCCGTTGCTCTGCCCTGGCGCGTTGGTCAACACTTGCCGGATAAGGTAAATGGGCCGCTGTTTCACTTCCTGGAAGATAAAACCAATATAGACGCCAATAAAGCCCAACAGGATCATCATCATCCCGCTGACAACCAAAAGAACAAACATCAGCGAACTCCAACCCGGAGCCAAACTAGCCTGGTTGCCAGTCACCCAAAAACTGAGAACGTACAAAATTTCCAGGAATGCCAGACAGAGCATCCCCCCACCCAACGAAATGCCGATGTACAGCGGCACTAAGGAAAAGGAAAACACCGCATCTGCGGCCAGGCGCAGCATCTTGCGCAGCGAAAATTTGGACGTACCCGCCAGCCGTTGGGGCGCAGTAAAAGGCAAGATAACCGTCCGGTAGCCAACCCACGCCACCATGCCGCGCAAAAAGCGGTGATACTCGCGCATGCTTTTAATTGCATCCACCACGCAGCGCGCCATCAGGCGGAAGTCGGCGCCGCCAGGCAAAATTTGGGTGTTGCCAACCCGGTTAATCAGGCGATAAAACAGACGCGAAGTCGCGCTTTTGAAAGAAAAATCCTGCGCGTCATTCGCGCGCTGAGTCAGAACGAGGTCATAGCCAGCCTGGGCCAGCGCCAGCATTTCGGGAATTAACTCCGGCGGGTGCTGTCCATCCCCGTCCATCGTAATCACCCAATCCCCTTCGGCGCAATCTAACCCGGCCGTCAGCGCCGCCTGATGCCCAAAATTTCGGCTCAGTTCAATCACGCATACGCGCTCGTCGCGCTCGACAAAGCCCTGTAAAATCTCGCCTGTCCGGTCCGTAGAACCATCGTTAATGTAGTACATCCTCACCGGGTGGGGGATGCGCGCCAGGACCGCACACAACTGCTGGTGAAAGGCATCGAGCGCCATTTCTTCGTTATAAACCGGAATGACAATACCGAGAAGCGCCACCGCGAACACTCCCAGCGTACCAAATGGATTAACCTGGTCGTTTACTGAATTGGGTGTAAATTGCGGACCACGCTCGCAGTCCACACCCAATTTGAAGTACCGCCATTAACTTCCTCAGGGCGGGTACTGGCGAGCGTTGAACTGCTGCCAGGCGTTTATCACAAAGGCGGAGAACCTCTGCCGGAACGTCTCCACTGAAAAACGTTCTGCATTTTTCCGGCAGGCCGCCGGCGAGATCAGCGCCTCGGCCTCTTCAAATCGGCCCACAGCGGCCTGGATAGCTTCCACAGTTTGAGCATCAAAAAAGACACCGGTTGGCTCTGGCTGTTCCAGGCCGCGGATCGTTTCGGCGGCGCCGCCTGCGCCATAGGCAATCACTGGGGTACCACAGGCCTGCGCCTCAACCGGAGTGATGCCAAAATCTTCTTGCGCCGCAAAGAGGAATGCCCGCGCGCGGCGCATGTAATCTGCCACGACCTCTGTAGGCTGATACCCCAAGACCCGGATATTAGCCGTCGCCAGGCGGCGGACCAGGTTCAATTCGGGGCCATCGCCAATGATGACCAGTTGTTTATCGGGCATGGCGGCAAAAGCCTGCACGATGAGCGCGGCCTTTTTGTATGGAACCATCCGCCCAACGGCCAGATAAAAATCTTCTTTCTTCTCCTGACACTGAAAGTAATGGGTATCTACGGGCGGATAAATCACCTCGGCCTCGCGCCGGTAGATTTTCCAAATACGGCGCGCAATAAAATGCGAATTGGTCGCCGCCGCGTCCACCCCGTTCATGGTGCGCGCATCCCACAGGCGAATATAGTGAAGCAGCCACCGCCCCAACCATCCTCTCAGGCCTCGATCCAGGCGAGCTTCGCGCAGGTATTCGTGCTGCATATCCCAGGCATAGCGGATCGGCGAATGGATGTACGACACGTGCAGTTGGTTAGGCCCCGTAATCACCCCTTTTGCCACCGCATGCGAGGAAGAGATCACCAGATCGTACCCGGTAAGGTCAAACTGCTCGATGGCAATCGGCATCAGCGGCAGGTAACTGCGGAAATGCCGGCGTGCCAGAGGCAAATGCTGCATAAAAGAGGTCTTCACCGCCTTACCCCTGATAAAATCGCGCTGGCCGGCAGGCAAAAACTCCACCAGACTGAACAGGTCTGCGTCGGGGTAGAGCGTCAGAATTTGCTCGACCACCCGCTCAGAGCCGGTGTAAATGGCTAGCCAGTCATGAACAAGGGCGATTTTCTTGGGGAGGGTGGGCATTCATTCTATATCGAAAGCGTAGATTTGCTGGATCATTGTTCCGGTAAGCTCTTTAAGTATATCATTGTTTACGTATGATATACTTGTGACCTGTTCCTTAGCTCTGTTATTTCCAAGGGTCTGGCCATGTCAATTATGAATCAGCTCTCAATTATTAGGAGGAATAAGTTGTTTGCTGTCATTTTACAGTTGATCCCCATGTTACTCCTAACCTATACGGCCCAGATTTTATTTAAAATCGGGGCGAGCAGTATAGGAGAGGTCAAATTTTCAGAGTTGTTGACCCGCCCTGATATACTGCTAAAACTGGTTTTCAATTGGAGAATCCTGTTAGGGTTTGTTCTGGCAGGATTGGGAGCCATTATTTATCTGGTCATCCTGTCAAAAAATGACTTTACGTTGATTTTTCCTATTCTTGGCGCCCTGGGCTTCTTGATACTCCCGTTTATTGGGCACTTTATTTTAAAAGAGAATATCACCGTCGGTAGAATCATTGGTACTGTAATCATCTCGATTGGCATGATCGTAATCGCACTCAGCAAAAAATGAGTATGGTTCCGCCACTTTACCGCTACCCTCTGATAAAACGAATATTTGTTTCTCTAGAAGCCCTTGCCCGGCTTCTATTTACGAAATATTCGCTTCAAATCGGTGAGTATACCTACGGAAGACCACGTGTCGTTGCCTATGCAGGTGATCAAGGATCGATCAAGATTGGTAAATTTTGCTCGATTGCCAAAGGAGTGACGATTTTCTTAGGGGGCAACCATCCAACTCGGAATATCAGCACGTTCCCTTTTCGCATCATGTTTGGTATGCCTGGCCGATATAATGATGGATACCCTTCTTCGAATGGGAACGTCATCATTGGGAATGACGTCTGGCTGGGCTATGAATCGATGATAATGTCGGGGGTAGAAATCGGCGATGGCGCAGTTGTAGCGGCTCGGAGCCTGGTTACGAAACCTGTTCCACCGTATGCGATTGTCGGAGGCCAGCCGGCAAAAATCATTCGTTACCGGTTTAGTGAACAACAAATAGACAAGCTGTTAAAAATTTGCTGGTGGGACTGGCCTATCCAGAAAATCCTGGCAAATGTTGATTTAATCTGTTCGGATCGGGTAGATGAATTCATCGCCGCATCCGAACAAGCCGGTGGACCAGCATAAGCCTTTTGCCATCAACCTCAACCACGCAACAATCTGTGTTTGAGAGATAACAGGCGCTTCACCGCCCAAAATGGAATGGCAGAGACCCAAGCCGCAAAAGAAGCGAGGTGAGCGAGCCTCCCACCACCCACATACCTCAATTCAAGTTGTTCATCAAAAACGCCTAGAACGAATGGCAAAGTGTTTTTCTTGGTAGAAAAATACTTACTGCGATCACGAATCCATTTTACCTTTAATCGGATATCCCGCCAGGAGTTCAGTTTGGCGACAAGCGCCGGCTCTCCTTTCATGAGACAATATCCCCAGGTGATTAACTCCACCATCATCAATGAAGGCATCATCAAAAGTAGAACGCGAAAAGGAAATAAGCTCAATATCGAAAGATAGCGATTCCGCTCAAGATAAAAGATTTTGTTCGGATGAAACTGTTCCTTAAAGGCATGGTAAATGACTGAACGAGGTATTACGAATATTTTATAACCCTCCAAGCGAATACGCAGTGATAAATCAGTATCTTCGTAATACATAAAGAAAGAAGTCTCAAAACCACCCAACTTTAGAAACAGCTCCCGTCGCATGGCAAAAGCGGCCCCGCTAATCGCGCTAATTTCAAAGGGCTCTTTCAGATAATTGGGTCTGCCATATTGATAGCAATAAGTCATTCCAGATACATGCACGCAATTTCCATAAGCATTTAAAACGTTCTCTTTTCCGGCCACCATAATCGCTGGGGTGACAGCGCCGGCTTCAGAACAGCTATTTAAGAAATCCACCATTGGGGCGAGAAAGTCGTCATCCACATATGTATCTGGGTTGATAAAGACCAGAATTTCGCCATGCGCATGCGCTACAGCACGATTATTTCCCTCAGCAAAGCCCAGATTCGTTTCCCCTCGGATGAAAATTGCTTGAGGATACCTGTCTTCAACGAGTTTCGCCGTAGCATCCTGAGAAGCATTATCGTAAATGACCACTTCAAAAGGGCGATAGGGTTGCTGGAACACTGAATCCAGACACCGTCCAATATCGTTTGCGCTGTTGTATGTAACGATGATAAACGAAATGAGTTGACTCAATGGATTGATGACCCTTTTTTCGACTTTTCAAAAATTGCTCGTAATTCATAAAAGTACAGCAGCTTCCCCAACACTCCGCCACCCCATGGGAAACTGTATATTTTCTTCACTTTAAGCTGGCAGTTTTGCGCCAGTCGTTGCAGATCTGCTTTTCGAAACATACGCACATGAGTTGGGTCATGTCGAAAACCGGCCTCATATGGACACGACAGGCCTAATATGCCGCCCGGCTTGAGAATTCTTACCGCCTCTTGAACGGCTTCCTCAGCATTGGCAAGGTGTTCGATCACATTGGATATCAAAATCCCATCAAAAGAGTTATCTGCATAAGGCAAATGACAGATATCTCCCAGATTGGCCTTAAACCCTTTCTTTTGACAATGTAGCACAAGATATGGATTGATATCTATACCCACGCTGTTTGGATAGCGTTCTAAAAATTCTCCAATGCCGCAACCGATATCCAGCACTTTACCATGAAATTGATCCACAAAATCACGGACAAAAAAACTACGCACAGCCAGGCTTAAGGCCGATCTTCTCATTAGGTATTGATAATAAGCCTTGTAAGCTTCCATATTCACAACCCTTTCAAACTTAATCTAAAACTTCAGTAGGAACATTTTGGATATCCAACACGACAGCTTGCAGAATTAACTGCAAGCCAATGATCAGCGGGAGAACGGCAATCATCACCGTGCCTGTGGAAGACTCGCTGCCTGTTTGCATTGAAAGAACCCAGTGCCTCACTCCCCACAGGAAACCAAAAAAGGACAAAAGAAAACCTGCGACAATAAACACTGACACTGCCGTGAAATCTCGCAAGAAATATAAATAAATCGTTCGCCGGATTAAAGCTCGAAGCAATTTTGGCGGAAACTCGATCAGGCTCTTTAATTCAGAGAGAGAACTCTTCTCATCGCCGTATTTAGCTGGGATACTGATATCTCTGACCACCGCCCGCTGCATCCCCAGTTCTATCAACATACTGCTTTCAAAAAAGTACCGGCGGTCGATACGCGCTTCATTGAGTTTTGGAATCAAGGAAGCGCGAATCGCTGTATATCCATTGGTTGGATCAAATATATTCCAATACCCAGAAGCCAGTTTTGTAAGAAAGGAAAGGCCCAGGTTCCCTATTCTCCGCATCCAGGGCATGCGTACCAATTCCTTCTCATGTAAAAAGCGGTTCCCTTTGACATAATCCGCTCTCCGATCAATAATCGGCCTGATAAGCGGCTCGATATACACCGGGTCCATCTGATCATCGCTGTCCATTTTAACGACTACATCCGCCCCTTTTTCGAGAGCGATCTTATAGCCCGTCCAAACTGCGCCGCCTACCCCCTGATTACTTACATGCCTGTGTAATGTGATCCGAGGATCATTCCTTTGGAGTGCAGTCACGATCTCAGAAGTGTTATCAGGACTGCAATCGTCAACCACAATGACCTCACAAACAAACGATGGAAGATGTTCAATAACTTTTTGGATCGTTAATGCTGCTTTATAGGCTGGTATCACAACCGCAATTTTGGGCATCACTTGACTCAACACCTGACATCCTCCAAAATAAACTGTCCTCATGAAGACGAGGGAAGAATGAAGCGAAATTATATACGATGTGCAATCAATTCAGTAAGGCGTTGTGGGGCAGTAGAACCAAATAGGCAATAAGGCAGAAGAACAATCGCAACCAAATAAACAGGATAGGTATACCGGAAATCAGGGCTTGGAATCAGCAGTAACCACATCGCGCTGTGCAGCACGGCTGGCAGTGCGAGTAACAACCATCTACCGTTTTTACAACGCAAGGCCCGCACGCATACAAAAAAAATGAATAGATACAGATATAAAGCGGGCCGCCAGAAATAAACAATATAACGATCCATCCATCCAAGATACCAGCCGGTTAGAGGATTGAGCAAAAAAGGAAGTTTCGAATCCAGGGTTAAGCCAGTATGATAAGGGTCCACATCGTAAGTAATGACCCTCCCTTCCCCGTCAAATCTCAGCAAAACTGTATAGAAAGGCGAATTAGGCAGAGGATAAACTCGCCAGATCATATTCGTCATATTCAACCAGTGGTTAATCGTAACTCGCGGGTTTCGGAGCGTGAGCTTAACAAAAACATCGACCACACGATTGGAATACTCTATAACAAAACGTCGATTCTGATGAATCGAAGGATTAAAAGCGACAGGGACGGTTGTGAATGGATCATAACGCCAATCGTCCTCAATATCCGCAATCCGATTAAGAAACGCTTCCTCGTCAGGCGCAAGGGGCGTATCTGCGTCTAAATGCGCCGCGATGTAGGGAAGCAAAAAGCTGGACAAACCGTATTTTTCTACTGTTTCTAATCGGGGAATATGAAATGCGGAATATAAAGGCCCTCTGACCAGGTTGATTGTCAGAATGGTTAGAACGAAAACAGCAAAAAACGATTTGAAATACCGCCAGTACATGATGGTAAAACCCACCAATGTAATTACAACAAACGGAAGGCCATTGTGCCTGAACAGGGAAACAAGTGCGCCGGCAATGGCTAGCAGAATAATCGCCTGACGGCTACGCAAAATTTCACCGTTTGATTCCACAATCTTAACAATAAGCCAGTAGAACCATAAGAAAGCAATCGCATAAGGAACATCTTTGACAACGGAAAGGTTCATCATTGCGATAGCAGGCCAAAAGGCGACTAGGATCAGGAAAACCCACAAGACCCAAAGTCGAATACCCTTCTGGCGCAGATGGTTAAAAATCACAGCCACCAGCAAAGCCAGTGCCAGGCTTTGAGCAATCACCACCAGGCCTGGCGATAAATAAATCCGTGTAATCAACCACATCAGCAGCGTATGAAAAGCTGGATGGGCATCGTTAATTTGCCCCGAAATCAACTGGCGCCACTGATCAAAGAAATCTGAACCCATCAGGCCAGGCCAATAAGTCAGCGCAAACACCACCCAGACACTTAAAGGAACAAGCATAAAGAAGATAATAAACCGCCGGTTCGCGCCCGGCTTCTCTTCTGGCGGAACCTGTAATCTCTGAAAGACGGGCGAAAAGACAAAAAAAGTAAGCAGAACAAGTAAGATGACGGCTATCAAAATCCCAACAACCGGATAATAATAGATTTCAAAGGCAGGCCTTGTGATAGATGGTTTAAAAACCACCTCTTTCGTTGTGGGCTGCTGAGAATAAAGGTCAATTTCATGGGTTTGACCATTCCATACCACTCTGACAATCCCCGACCAGGGGTGCGCAATAAACATCAGCCGGATGGGTTCATTTAGATCAGCTTCCCACAGCAAATTTGCCGGAAAGTGATCTTTGGCGATCAATTGATTATCTTGCTCGGCCCAACTAGCCGAATCTGACCTAAACTGTCCGAACCCAATTGCTGTACCATCTGAGCCATACAGACCGACAAGGCGAACCTCTCTTCCTTGAGCTTGTTCATTCCGATTACCCGTAGCAATAATTTCAAGGTGCTGCCGCGCAGGTTGTTGTGGTACATGCACTGGAATGACCACCGCTAAAAAAACGCCGCAACCCGCCAAACCAGCCAACAACCCATAAAACTGTCTGATCGAATACCCTCCCTCTCGAAAACGTGGATACGTCACGCGATAGAGAAGATAGTAAGCCAAAAGAGAAAACAGGCCCCAAAGATAGAGGACCATAAACAAGGCTTTCCAAATGGAATGGCGCGCGAAGATAGAAAATGTCCAACTATAGCATAGGGCAGCATCTGCCCCTAAAAAAAGCGCAGTCAAAACCCAATGCCATTTTTTCATCAGAGCTGTTGGCGCCGCCAATTTATAGTCATTCAACGTTGTATCCATTTCTTGACCCTGTCCCACGCCCATCGCAGTGGCTTTAATACAAATAACCTGGTCACCCGGCGTTTCTGAAGAATCGTCTTCAACGAATGTTTAAACCACCAGACCTCATCATGCGCAACTGCCTGGAAACCCATACCCTCTCCCACCTGTGGGTTTGAAGTCAGAGAGGATACCTCCTGATGCAGCACTATACTGTATCTGGATAAGCGGGCCTTTCGAACAAGCGATGAATCCCTGAGGAGGAGGTAAGCCAAAATGGCAGCCGGAACTTTTTTGGGCAGGTTATATTTTCTTTTGAGTAATTTTTTCGGAATAACCACCCCACAGGAAGAATCGCTGTCCAAACGCCACAAATATTCAATCTCAGCGAACTCGCCCATTTGAGCCGAAAAAACCCCGGTAATCAATTGGCCGGCAGGAGTACGCATCAGACACCTGTGCAGCGGGTCCATCTCGATAAATGGCAGCAGTTCGATAAAAGCATCGACTGGAAAAGTAGTCATGCTCTTAACTTGGGCCGTATCACCCTCATACCAGCACCCGACAAATGAGATTTGCGGCTGTTGCGCAAGCAGATCCATGCCCCGGCTCAAAAACTCGCCTTCAACCCGGTCTCCGCTCCTGAGAATCAGCAAGGCCGCATGCGTTTTGACCCCCGCAGCATGGACGAGGTTGCCATCCCGGTCAAGTGCAACCCATTCTTTGCCCAGGAATCTCACATTCGATGGACTGTAGGGTTGCGGAGCTGCTGCTTTTTTCAAGATAACGATATCGCAAGAATGGGCATACGGCTGCAGGCAATTCACCGTATCTCGCAGACCTTCCTCATCACTATTTTCATCAAGGATCAGGCAAAGAACTGCCAGGCTCTGAAAGCCTGTTGGCCTGGATATCCAGCTATCGGGCTGATTTGGTGGATAAAAACCCCCCATTTGCGTATTGGCAACCGGATATGGCCTGGAGAGTTTCTTTTGTAACTCTCGATCGGTTCCAAGCCTTTGCATTTTCTCTTTGAGATCGGTTACAGTATGATCGAAAATGAGCGCATTTTCGCCATGCTTAAAATAATCTCTAAAAGCAGGAAGATCCGCGATAATAAGTGGAATCCCGGCAGCATATAACTCATGCGCAGCATAACAAAAAGACTCGTAACGGTTCGGGAAAACAGCGAACTGTACGTCTGGAAGAAGCTCTTCTAATTCTTTCCACTTCAATGCTCCGGTAAAAATAAAATTTTTGCCAAACTCAGCCGGGATTCTGCTCCTTAAATAAGAACTAAAAGGAATTTCCGAACGATCATCCAACTTATAAATCGTGTCGCCGCCCACCAGCACAAACCTGCAAGACCGAAGCGTATTTTCGCTAAGCGCAGCTATACAGGCGTCTACGAATGTGTTCGCTCCTTTTAACGGGTCTATTCTTCCATAATACAAGATAATGTTGCCTTCAGCATTCACTGTATTGCGTTTTGGGTATTGGACTAACGGGGGTGGCGAAACGCAAAGCTGCCCAAACCACTGTTCGGGATAATTCGGTTTATAAGCTTCTTCCAGAAAAGAAACGGAGGGAAAGACAATGCTCTCAGCCAGGCGTAATGCGGCATGTTCCAGGTCATATTGCAAATAGTATTCAAAATCCACTTCATGCGGACTGTTTTTATCCATCACCTCATTGGATGTGTGCAAACGAATAGCAAGGCGCGAATCAGAATAATCCAGGCCCGCCAGTTTCGACAGGACCGCGTAGAAGGCAATGCCGCTGTAATCAAAAAACTCGATTAAATCGGGTTTCTCGCGCTTATAGATCTTTGAACAGGCATAATGAAAGCGATACGAATTCCACAAGTACAGCGCGGCAAAGTCGTTGCCGCGCAAGGGAATATCTTCGCACAGCGTACTTACATGATAAGCTCGGCAGTTTTCGAAATTTGGCAGCCGGGAACGATCTTCTTTCTGAAAGTGCTCGTATTCTTCAAACGGCAGATCCAGCAGTAGGATGACTTCGTGCTTCGCCTCCAACAAGACAGAAGCCGCATTATGAACGAATACTCCTGCGCCTCCTTTGGTGGTTGGGAAGATTTCGAAAGATGCAAAACAAATTTTCGCCATAATCTTATGGTGTCAATCCATCCAGAAACTCTTCAATCACTTGCCTGGCCTTACAGTTATAATTCGGGGCATACCGTTGATAAGCCAATACAAGCTCTTCGCGTTCTTCCAGGGCGCGGCGGATATATGCTGAAATTACGTCAGACCGCTCCGGGAAAGGAACCACCAGCCGCGAGAAGAGGTACTCGTCATCCTCAAATAGGTGCGAATTCGGTCCCAATAAACACGGAGCGCCCACAGAAAAACTTTCCAACGGCACCATGGGCGTACACTCGCTCAACGTAATATACAGGTTAAGATGCATCTTCGCCAGATAGAGCGGCATTTCTTCCTGCCGGATAATGGAACCATGAAAGGCCAGTTTGATCCCCATCAGCCTGGCAAATTCATTGACCCGTTCCGACGCATGACCCGCGGCAAACACTTTAGCGCCCGGAAAATCAACCAAACTCGCCATCATGGCGTATGGAAGCTTCCTCCAGGTATTCGAGCTGGCCCACAGTCCAAAGTGGAGCCCATCTGCCTCTGGCACGGACGGCGACTGAGGAATCCGATTCGCATAATTCATGACAAAACCGGTTCGATATCCAAGCCGTGCCATAGTTTCGGCCATTCCCTTTTTAACAAAGCCCCACTTTTTAATAACCCCTTCGCGGCATAGCTGTGCAGCAACTTGAAAACTCTTCCAATTGTAATCTTCGCTGGTTTGCATAAAGTTGCCATGCCAGATATTGTAAATGGGCAAATGAGGTGATTGTTTCTTGAGCGCGCGCAGCAAGTAGACGTACGTTAACGGGAACCCCTGAATAACCACAGCAGGCGTTTTGCTTTCGATCAAGAGTCTGGCATAATAATCTGCCGAGAACTCCGTTAGGTCATCATTCAATTCCAGGGTCTCCCGGAATAACTCTCTGGTCGAACTGCGGATACCTAACCAGTTGGGGTGAAGCACCGCTACAGGCCGGCCGGATGCTTTAACCTTCTCAAGCCACTGGATGTCCTCATCTGAAAATCGAGATGGAGAGATAACCCTTCGAGGACTGGCATGGCCCTCTATATTCGAATTTTCCGCCATCTCCGCAAGGGAAGGCCCGTAAATCAACTCGCGCGATTCGAGCTTTACCTCAACCGTACCATCTTGCTCATTATATAAATCTACTGCTAAAGACTGACCATCAAAGACAACCTGCGCAATCCCACTCCAGGGGTGCGTCTGAAAGGTTAAACTCTCGACCCCCGCTCTGGGTATGTCAACCCATCCAGAGCCCTGACACAGCAGTGCTTTTTGAGATCGTGTATACCTGCTTTCGACAAACTTCCACCCAGCCGCTGCCTTCAGCCGACCTTCCTCAAGTAAAGACTCACCCGCCTTCCCCGCGATATCCAACAGCCAAATTTCCTGCCCCTGACTGTTCGCGTTTCGCTGCATAGACGGGAACACCCGAATGACATTCCTGGGCGCGTTGTTCTGGCGGCGGAACCGCCAGGTATTGATCCTGGCTTTCGCTCCTCTTAGCAAATTCAGGAGCATATCAAGGTACTTCGCAATGAACCAGGTCTTGATTTTCTGCACCAGCACAAAAGACGCCGACGATTGAATGCCCCCCAACTCCTCTTCTAGCGCTTTTTCGTGTGCGGAGCGCATGAGAAGTTCTTCTCTCAACTTCTCAATCTCTTGATCGCGGGCGTTAAGCTCTTCTTGCATCCCAATTAGCTGTAATCGCACGATTTCCTTTTGTGCCTCTAACTCCTTCGCTTCCTGTAAGATTGCCTGCTTCGCCTGCTCTATTTCCTGCTGGTTACTTTGGTGATCTCCAAGTTGCGAAGCTAATTGATCTGCCTCTTTCTCTAGTTCGAGAATGGTTGGCTGGAGATCCGTTTCTATAGACCGTAATTTATTCAGAATCGAAATGGGCCATTGAGATACAGGCCGTGCAGTATTTAAAACCACCCGGTAGGGCGACTGGCTGGCATACCCAGAGGGCAGCACCTCGCATTGAACCCCCAACGAATTATAGGATTTTACGAGATCATGGCTCCACGAACCGTTATGCGCACCTCTATGAATCTCTGTCCCATAAGACGGCTCAAAATGCAGGATCTGCCATGAACTGACACGGATCAGTTCCGCAAGAACCTTTTCAAGATCATCGGGACTGGTGTGAATCAAAACTTCTGAAGTAAAAACAATATCAAAGTATTGATCTGGATACGGAAGCCTGCCAGTAGGGCTGCCTATACGGATGTGTTGGTTGATCCACTCCTGAGTAGTCCAACTTAAACATCCCCGTACCATGGCTTCGCTTTGATCGTATCCATAGACTTCAATTCCAGGCACGCCCACCAGATTACGCAAATGGCGCCCCACCCCACATCCATAATCCAACACTCTGGCAGGTTTATTGCGCTCCATATAATCCAGCAACATCAGTTCCTGAAGGTGATAGTAGACCTGTTTCTTCTTCCGATACGCATACTCTTGAACCCATACCTCTCCATAGGTCCGCCAGTACTCGTAATTTTCTCCCAAAGGAGTATCAGGAACGGATAGCTCAGACATGTAAACCTCTCGTCTCTGGATGGGCTTCGCAATGAATCTCTACCGGGCAGAAAAACTTATAATGAATGGGCCGGTTCGGGTTACTAATAGATAAAAATGTGGCAACCGCGTCAATTTGGTCAAAGACGATATTATCGGAATAGTCTCTTTGAGTCACGTGGGTTATGGCGATGGAAATGCCGTAATTTCCTGCCTTCAAAACGTTCTGAAACCGGAACCTGACCACCATATGTTCCCCGGCCTTTAAATCTGGGAGATCAACTCGCTCATCAAAGGTTGTCGTCCCCATTAAATCAATTCCGGTGTTGTCTCGCACCAGGAAAGAAACATTTAGATGAGTGAGGTCCTGGTTAGCCTGGAAGCGGGCCTCCAGATTAATATACTCACCCAATTCAAAGGCACGCGCAGGTTCATGAGCATCATTGAAGATTTCAACGTTAACGATCTGGGCATGCCCGGAACCATAACGCAGTTTTCCCACCGCCGCGCGGCTTGCTTCGGTCTGGACCGGTGCAATCTCCGTTATCTTAGGCTGCGCGCGCAACGCATCCTGATTAGATAACTCGCGAATATATTTGAAATAGTAATTGGTCGCCTCTTCCGCAGACCCCCAAAACAAGGCTCTACCTTCATTCAGAAATAAGCCCTTGTTGCAGACATCCTTAATCGAATTGGGAGAATGGCTGACGTATAACAGGGTCAGTCCCCGGTCGCGCATCTGTCTCATCCGGGCAATACACTTCTGTTGAAAAGCGTAGTCGCCAACCGCCAGAATTTCATCCACAATCAGGATATCCGGTTCTACCGAGACGGCCACTGAAAATGCCAGGCGCGCGAACATCCCACTGGAATAGACTTTGACCGGCTGATCGAGGAACTCGCCAATATCGGCAAACGCCACAATATCGTCAAACCGGGCATCCATCTCTTCTTTACTAATCCCCCAGATCGCGCCGCTCATATAGACATTTTCACGGCCTGTATATTCGGGGTTAAAACCGCTCCCCAGTTCGAGCAGTGCAGAAACTCTCCCTTTCACCTCGACCTGGCCCACGGTGGGCGTGAGTACACCCGCCAGAATTTGCAGTAACGTACTTTTCCCACTGCCATTCCGCCCCATGATGCCAAGCGCTTCACCCTTTTGGATTTCAAAAGAGACATCGTTTAATGCCCAAAAGTCTCTACCGTAGCTTTTCCCAAACCGCCAGAACAAAGTATGTTTCAGCCGGTCCACCGGCTTGTCAAAGAGCCGGTACACCTTCCCTACATTTCTGACGGAAATAATGGTATCTTCCGGTTGGGCAATCAGGTGTTGTGTGTGTTCCATTCCATCTCTCACGCAGGCGTTATAAAACGTCTGCAAATCCTTTTTTGGTCCCCAAAAACCACAGATAACCCAACGTGGCGATGATGGCAGATAGGACCGTCCACAAGAGCCACTCTTTTAATGGAAAGAACTCACCCCAGATTAGCAAATTCCGAAAGTCCTGCACAATCATCGTCAGTGGGTTTATGCTCAAAATAAATTTCAGATGATCTGGAACATTGGAAATTGGATACAGGATCGGGCTCATAAATAACAGCACCTGCACTACCAGGGGAACCGCCTGACCCAGATCTCGAATGTAAACGCCTAATGAGGATAAGAACCACCCAAACCCAAGCGACAGAAAAATCAGCGGGACGTAGGCCAGTGGAAGAAAGACCACAGTTGGCGAAAAGTACCCCATCAACAACAGTGAACTCACGATCAGGATACCAATGCTGATTAATGAGGTAAACAGAGCTGTTCCGACTGCCACCACCGGTAATATTTCGAGCGGAAAAACAACCTTCTTGACATAATTGGGATAATTCAGTACCAGCCCCGGAGAGCGGTTGACCACTTCTGCAAACACGTTGAAGGGGATCAGTCCCGCAAACAGGGTGATGGCAAATTCCCCTAAAGGGACATTTTCGGTGGTTGGCCTCCACCGCGCATTAAAAACGACCGAAAAGACAAAGGTATAGATCAACAGCATTACCAGGGGATTAATGAAAGACCAAAGAATCCCAAGAAAAGACCCCCGGTAGCGCTGCCCAATATCACGCCTTACCATCTGGTCAATTAAATACCTTTGAGACCAAAGCCCGGAAAAAATCTTGATTGGATTACCTGTCTTTAGTAACCCGCTCAAAGCACGGAGGAATGAAAGCACAAGATCACTCTCGCAACTGTGATTACTTCGCCAGCAATTCTACCATAGAATAACAGGCGATTAAGAATGCAACCAGCCCCGTAGCCTTCCCGCAAATACACTCAGGTGGTACCTGGCGCGGTACAGGTCGCGCTGGAGTACAGATTTAGCCATGCCACCCAACGGCCACAGCAACTGCCGCAGCACAAATGCAAATGGATAATGGTGCTTTTTTAGAATATGCCCCATGCCTGCCGCATATGCCGATACTTTCGTCAAATCGAGCTTCTGGTAATCAGGAATCGCATCTGGATGATGGACGACCAGATCTGGCCGGTATGCAATTTTCATCCCTAAACCCACGGCGCGGATAAGCACATCCGTTTCTTCTCCAGAAAGCCACGAGGTTTTAGCCCCTAAACCCAGTTCTTCGTCAAATCCCCCTACCCTATCCAGGGCTCCCCGCCGTAAGAACAGAGTAATGGATATTCCCCGCTTCCAGACGTTGTATCGGTCTATCAGCCCCTCAGCCACATCCCATCGCCAGACCGATGCGGCATCTGTTCCACTGTTTGCTATCCCGGTGATACCATCCCACTCAGGATGCTGATCCAGGATGGAAGCTGCATTTTCCAAGACGTTGTCTGGATACCAGCAATCATCATCCGGGAATGCAACAATCTTCCCTTGCGCATGTCTGAGGCCAATATTCCTCGCGTGCGACAGGCCCCTCTCCGCGCGAATGTGAAGAAGTGGAAACCGGCTCTGATAGCGGCCTACTAAATCGGCCAGCCGATCATCGCAGTTCTGATCCACCAATACACACTCAAAAGAAGAGCAGGTCTGTGCGGCGAGCGAACTGAAGAAACGCTCCAGTTCGCCCACTCGATCCACTGTGGCAAGGATCAGGCTAAATTTTACTTCTCTCTGGGCTGGCATAGAAATTGATCCCACTGCCGGGTAATATCCACCAGGTTGAACGCCGCCGCTCGTTCTGGCCCAATCTGGCGAAGAGTGTCGCTGATTCCTGGGTTTAATAACAAGTTACGTACAGCGCTGGCAATTGCGCCCTCATTTTCTGGTTCTACCACCATCCCATACCGGCCATTTTCAAGAATTTCGACCGGGCCAGAAGAACACCTGGCGGCTACTACCGGAACTCCAAACGCCAGGGCTTCCAGGATCACCATTCCAAAGCCTTCCATCCTGGCCGGATGAGCCAGAACCGCAGCTCTTTTTAAGAAAGGGTAGGGGTTGGCGATATAACCGGGCATAAAGACACTGCTCTCAGCCCCATTTTCTTGAACGAGCGTATTCAAGTCACGCCGCGCTTCCCCTTCGCCAAGAATTAATACGTGATGGTCTACTCCCTCTTTTCTTAATTGAAAATGGGCTTTCAACAGAAGATCAAAGCCTTTTCCATATTCTAAACGCCCTATTCCCATCACGACAGGCTTTGAAAAAATCGTAGCGGCCCAATCAGGTAACGGCTGGCACGCGCGCAAGCGGATGCCTTGCAGGTCAATGGGATTTGGGATAATCCTGGCCCGCTTCGAATCGACCCCGGCCAAACGCACCATCGACTCCAGCGCATCGGCTGAAGGGAAAATGAGACGAGATAACCTGGGGTAGATCAGTTTTACCAGGCCGCGATGATAGGCGGGGACCCGCTCTAAATACGGTTCAATGAGAGTATGCACCCAACCAATCACGGGGCTACGCCAGAACTTTCCAATGCAGTAAGCGTAGTAAGTGGCATCTAATTCCATGCCCCCAACAATCAGATCAGGCCGGAACGAGGCACTGCTAATTTCTCGCAGAGTAGTGACCAAGCGCTGGCGAATGCGTCCACCATCCTCGCTGGCCCAGAATATGGATACATCCGCGGGGATCTCGTCCCAAAGAACGCCACTTTTTCTCAACAAAAACAGAGCCGGTTGAAAACGATCTCGATCCAGGCCCTTAATCAGGTTCAAAACGACTCGCTCTGCCCCCCCACCCTGTAGATTTGGCAGTGTAAAGACGATCCTAGATTTCATACAGCATACCGCAGAACTTCATCCCAGATCTCTTGCGCGGTACGAGTCCAGGTGAACATCTGAATTCGCTCTTGCTGCTTTTGTTTCAGACTCGCCTGTAAAACCGGGTCATGAACAATGCGCAGGATCTGTCTTGCCATATCAGCCGGATCTCTGGGGTCGAAGTATAGAGCCGCGTCTCCACATACTTCTGGCAGCGAGGCCGCCCGCGACACTACCACCGGGCATCCCACCGTCATCGCTTCCAGCGGGGGCAGGCCAAAGCCCTCATAGTAGGAAGGATAAACAAAGCAGACAGCTCGCTCATACAACGCTCTCAGTTCGGAATCGTTCACATATCCGATCTTACGTACCGACTCAGGTGGATGCAGGTCGGATGATCGAAATACTTTCGCAAAAGAACCGCCAACTATGACCACCTCAAATTCGGTACTGCCCATTGACTCGATAGCTTTTACCAGACAAGAAAAATTCTTATGTGGGCTGTTACTGCTAACGGCTAATATATAGGGTTTACTTCCGAGGCTGTATTTTTTAAATATGCCGGGGTCCGACGGTACATTCAGGATATGCTCTTTCCCTAATACTACCACCTGGATCTTGTCAGCCGGGATACCGCAGTAGCGGATGATCTCGGCTTTAGAAAAGAGCGAATCGGTAAAGACGCGCCGGGCCGTCCTTCCCAATATCCAAAAAATCATCTGGTATTTCAGCCGGAACGCGGGTGAATACGCCTCTGGTACAGCAAACACGGATGCATCGTGAATCGTCACCACCTGGTTAGGGTGCAGCACCGGCCCGATATTGCCCAGATCCACCAGCAGGCCAGAACGGGCGTGCCAGGCCAGGTCCATCTGCTCCCATAGATTGCCCCTCATGCGCCCTACCTGCCGCACCGTGATGTGCTTCAGCGGCAGCGGCGAGCAGGGTTCTGGCGGGGTAAGAACTTCGAGCCGCATCCCAGAGGCATCAATCCGCCCGCAGGCGATGAGCATATCCAGCGCCTTTAATACTTCAATCGCGTAGCGCTGCACCCCGGTCAGTGGTTGCGCCAGGAAGCGTCCATTGAAGAAAATGTGCTTGGGCATTTACCCTTTCCTCAACCTCCGAACGTCGCCCTCGCGCACGGTAATCCCAATCGCATCCAGATGTTCGAGGAAACTCAGCACGTAGCGGCGGCTGGTGTTCAGCCGGTCGCGGAACTGGATTACCGTGAGGGTCACTTCATGTTGGAAATGCTCCCGCACCATCTGTACCATGCGGTCATAATCCTCTTTGCGGAAAACCACCTCCGCCGAAACCGGATACAGGTAGCCCAGGTCTACCAGGACGGCGTAAAGGTCTTCGCCAATCTCTTGCTGCACATCCTTAATCGTTGGTGGAGCATATGGGGCTTGAGCGAACTTCGCCAGCACGCGCTCAACCATGCTCTTTTGCTGAGGGGTCAATCGCACCTCAAAGCCGGGCCGCCATACCAGCGCGCCGGCCTCTTCCAACAGTCCATCGGCAACCCAGTGCCGCAGGGCCGCATTGAACAGACGGGGTTGGGCGATCTTCAGACGGCTCTTTAACTCTTCGCGCGGCATTCCCCGGCGCAGCGGGTTGGCCTGGTGATAGTTCTCCACCTCGCGCGCGGCCCGCTCGCTTTCTGTCGTCCAGTGTGACTGCAAACACGCCAGCAAATCGCTGGCAGGGCCAACGGCCCCAGGCTCTAACACCACCAA
This sequence comes from Anaerolineaceae bacterium, assembly GCA_034434155.1. GTDB lineage: Bacteria > Chloroflexota > Anaerolineae > Anaerolineales > Anaerolineaceae > DSYU01. The sequence continues at coordinate 64,833 of DAOUAC010000089.1, read as the reverse complement.
CTGGCCGCTGTTCACCAATTCCTCCAGGGCCGCCGGGGCCTGCTCGGCGCTCAGGCGCGCGCGCTGTACCGCCTCGCGGATGGGAGCCACCTTCAACGCCTCAAAAGCCTGGGCCAACACCTCTGCCGGACTGCCCTGCATCAGCGCTTCCAACTGCCGCAGTACAGTTTCATCAAAGCGGCGGTGACGTTTGCCGGGGTGCGGGTCTACCACAATGCCCCCGCCCAACGTCTCGCCAGGAGAAGGCCGCCGCAAAATATAATGGTCGCCGCGCACGCCCACCACCGGCTCACGCAGTTCCAGTTGCAGCCAGCCCGACTGGCCCGGCTTCAGTTCTTCCGCCCCCAACAGGCGCACTCGCGCCAGCACTTCAGCCGTCCCAATAAAAAACTTCACCTCCGTGCTGTGTTTCAGCGGCCCGGCGGCATCGGGCAGCAGGCGAAAGTGAACGTCTAGCAGGCGGGTAGCGCGGTACTTACCGGGGTACGTCAGCACATCTCCCCGGCGAATCTGCTCCACTTCCAACCCGGTGATGTTCACCGCCGTGCGGCTGCCCGGCGTGGCGATTTGTTCTTTGCGCTTGTGCGTTTGCAGTCCCCGGATACGCCCGCGCAGTCCAGAAGGCAAAATCTCCACTTCCTCGCCCAACTTCAGCCGTCCGTCAATCAGCGTGCCGGTGACCACCGTGCCAAACCCGGCAATAGTGAACACCCGGTCAATGGGCAGCCGCGGGCGGCCCTGGTCAGAACGCGGCGGACTGCTCGCCAGGCAGAGGGCAACCTGCTGTTTCAGTTCTTCCAGCCCGGCCCCAGTCTTTGAAGATACCCGCACCAGCGGGGCCTGCGCCAGCACTGTACCCTGCATCACCTGACGCACATCGGCCTCCACCAGTTCCAGCCAGTCGGGGTCATCAATCAGGTCAGTCTTGGTCAGGGCAATCACCCCACTGGAAACCTGAAGAATGTCGAGAATCGCCAGATGCTCGCGCGTTTGCGGCATCACCCCCTCATCGGCGGCTACCACAAACAGCACCGCGTCAATCCCGCCAACGCCCGCCAGCATATTTTCGATAAAGTCGCGGTGGCCGGGAACATCTACAATACCGACCTGCTCGCCGTCCGGCAGTGACATCCAGGCGAAGCCCAGGTCAATGGTCATTTCCCGTTCCTGTTCTTCCTTGAGACGGTCCGGGTGCGTGCCGGTCAACGCCGCAACCAGCGTAGACTTCCCGTGATCCACATGTCCAGCCGTCCCAATCACGCGCATGTCAGCCTGCCCTGCCAAATACGCGATCGTACTGCTCCACCCAATCGTGCGCCAGAGCCAGCAGGCTTTGCAGCCGTTTCTGGTTTTCTTCTTTAATCTGATGGAGCAGATCCTGTACTTCTTGGGTGATATCTTCGAGCGCAATTATTCGTTCATTATAGCGGTCGAACTGACGGGTCAATTCGCGCGACTGCTCTTCCTGCACCAGCGCGTAGTTCGTCCAGCGTTTCTGGTCATCGGCCTTAAAAGCCACCCATTCCTGCCTGAAGCGATCCTCCATTAACCGCGCCATTTCGGTAATCTCGTTGATCCGCCGCTCGAAGCGCTGCGTGATCTCGTCAAAGGCTTCTTGTGAGCGTTTAATCTGCCGGTGGGTGGCCTCGATCGCCTGTAACTGCGCGTCCAGCCCCACCCCCTGACGCTCAATCAGTTCAAAGCGCGTCTGCCATTCTTTCCACACCCGGTCGCGTTCCAGCGCGGCCATATTCTGCTTATCAATAAAAGCCGCCTGCGCCTGCCGCCGCTCGCTTTCCGCCGCCTGGAACTCACTAATGCGCATTTCCATTTTGCGCACGCTGTCAGTCACCAGGTCCACTTTTCCACGCTGCTCGTCCTGGCGTTTGCGCACCGCCGCCATTTCGCCCTGGATGTCGGTCAGGCGCTTCGTCTCCTGCCGCTGTGATTCTTCCAGCAGTTTAAGCGTCCGCTTGAATTCTTCGTCGCCGCGGCGGTACTCCAATACCTTTTGATTGACCTCTTCGATCAACCTGCCCAGGCGAAAATCTTCTTCCATGCGCGCCTGAACGGCTTTGCGCAGTTCAGGAATGGGCTCCAGCCCGCGGCGAACCTCGGCAATCGAGCGGGTCAGCGTCTCCTGGTCGGCCAGGCGCGCTTTTTCTAACTCGCGCTCGCGCTCCTGGCGAGTTTTTTCAATCGCTTCCAGCGAGCGGGCCATATCCACCCGGATCTGCCCCACCGATGCCTCAATCTGATCGAACTTTGAAAGCATCGCCGTCAGGCGGGCCACCTCGCCGCTCAATTCTTTAATCTGCTGCCGCAGCGAAGGTATCTCACTTTCCTGCCGCGCAATGCGTTCCTCCAGCGTAGCGATGATGGTCTTATCTTTGCGCCGTTCTTCATCGAGCCAGTCCAGGCGTTTCTCGAGTTGCTCCAGGTTCATTTCACGTCCTTTTGAAAAACAGGGATTACCAAAAAATCCAGCCGGGCTTCCCCAGAGCCATTATTTTAGGAGGAAACATTATACCTCATGGCAGACCCGGAAAAGCGCCAAACAGCGGGAACATCAGCGGCAAGAAAAAGCGTGGAAACACCCCAATCAGCAGCAGTGCGGCTGAAGCAATCACCAGCAGCGCCGCCTGCAAGCGGGTCTCTTTCACCGCCTGCGGCCTCAGCGACCCGCGCGCCAGTACAGCCAGCGCCCGGAAAGAACTAAACAACACTCCTACACTGCCGATCAACACCGCCAGCCCGGCGCCTAATGATTGGCGCGCCACTTCTTCCATCAGCGTCTGCCGGATCGGAAAAGTTGGCAGTAGGGGCAGGCCCGCAATCGTCAGCGAAGCGATCATCAGCCCTGCGCTGGCAAAGGGCATCCGGTTCGACACTCCCTCCACATCCGCGTAGCGCGCGGTTCCGCATTCCCGCGTCAGAATCGAAAGCGCCAGCGCCCACAACCCATAGGCAATGACGCGCGGCAGCAGCATAGCGGCAAACAACTGTTCCCCCAACCGGTTCCCCAGGCTGACGGCCAACAGCGAAAACCCCGTCTCTACAATAACCGCATAGCCAAACAACCGCGCCAGGTCGCGCTGGAAGGCGGCCCAGGCTCCGGCCGTCCCTACCATTAAAACCCCCACCATGCGGATGCCTGCGAACACCGCCGGGTCGGCCCGCAGCCAGCCGAACCCGTCTAAGAACTTCAGGCCCAACAGCAGGTTTACCGTCATAAACACCAAAAACACAAAACCCGAAACATACGGGTGACTCTGCTCCGACAGCAGTGGAATCCAGGTGTAGAACGGGAACACCGCCAGCCAGAAGGCAAACCCCAGGCCTAAAAAGACGGCCGCCAGCGTCACCAAAACGGTATTAGTAGGGTTCGCCTCGGCCTGCGCCAAAGCCCAGCCGGCCAGCAAAACGAAGGGCATTGCCAGGGTCTGGAAGATCAAAAACCGCACCACTCCAGAGCCAAATACTTTGTCGGGCGGCGCAAAAGTGGGTACAGCCACCAGCACTGCCATTTCTATCAGCAAGGCCGCATATAAAAACGGCTCAACAGCCAGAGCCGCGACCAACAGCGCCACCATGAACAACCCCAACGCATTGAACATGCGGTACACGCTGGCCGCTCCGCTGCCCGCAAACCAAAAAGCGCAGATCATATAAAGAAGCACCAACGCCGGCCGGTCGGCGTTCTCCAGCACCAGTCGCCGCCCGGCAAACTCAAAAACCGGGGCAATCTGGAATCTCCAGGGCCCCATTGTTACGGTCTGTCCCACCGGCAACTGCCAGGCCAGCAGTGCCAGCACCAGGCTTACCAGTACCGACAACACGATGACGGTTGAGTATCTCCGGCGGCGCAGCAGCCAGAACAGCCCGGCGAACGCCGTTGGAACGCCGATCCAGATTAGCGGGGCGCTCACGCCTTGCCCTCCCGAGGAGCCAGCATCGTCATCAGGTAAGCACCCACCAGGGCCAGCCCCAGGTTCACCATCGCCAGCAGCCCGGCCACCATGATTGACCGCTCCACGCCCGCGTATAAGATTTCAAAGCCCGAAAGCGTGGTTAACAGCCCCAGTAGCACGCGGAGGGGCCGGGTGGTCATGCCCAGGTGGATGACCCCCATGCCAATGAGCAGCAGCGCCCCCTGCGCCACCGTCAGCGGAACCGGCACCAAGGCGACCAGCGCCGGCGCCGCTGGAAAGAGAAACACCCATACCAACCCGGCCACCAGCAAACGAAAGACGAAGGCCGAACTCCCAGAATAAGGGTCTTCCACCTGTTCCGCCGCTGGCTGCGATGCGCCCAACACTGCCCCGGCCATCCACCCGGCCACCAGTTTAACCGCCGCCAGACCCACCGGCCACAATACGGCCGTCAGCCAGAAAACCGCCAGGTATTGGATCACCAGAGCAATGATGCTGGCCCGCCAGTTCTGGCTTAACAGCAAAAACAACGAGGAAACTGCCAGGCCCACCACGGCGATAAAAGCCAGGCGCTCAAAAATCAAGGTGTCCCTCCACTACTCAACAGCGAGATCAACAAAACGAGCAGTACCACCGTCCACAAGACCCCGCCGTCCCCTTCAAACATAGCCGTCAGCAACTGGATGAAGTCTTCGGCCAATTCGTACACCCAGGCGAGAAAACCATACAGCCAGTTCAGCCGGAAGAAAGCCGCCAGACCGCTCCCCACCCTGCGCGCAAAAGCACCCAGCCAGTTCCGGTCAACCGCTTCAGCAGAAAAAGCTGACTGCCGGGCGTGGATGAGCAGTCCGCTTAAAATAGCGGGCAAAACCACCAGCGCAGACGCCCACCACACCCCCACCGAGAAAAACCCTTCGCGCCAGCCGGCCAGCACAATGACCCACTGGCTCAAGATCAGGATCACCAGACCCGCCGGATAAATGGTGTGAATCCAGCGTTCCATCCGGTACAGTTCTTCGCGCGCTACCAGCGCCCGGCGCACAAACCCCAGGCACAGCATGAATACCGCCAGGATAAAAGCCAGACTGTAGAGGTCAAACGCCGGGCCGATCACGCCTTCCCAACCGTGCGCCGCCGGGGTGAATGGCAGTCCCGTCACCCCAATGACGGCGATCAGCGAGATAACTGAAACCGGGCGGTTTTGGGCCGAATACAAAAACAACACACTGCCCGTCAATAGTAAGGCACAGCCCCAGGCCAGGCTGGAATGAGCGCTCCCGCGCGCCACGCTGGCAACCGCCAGCCCGGCCAGAGCGATCACCCAATAGACTCTGGCATTTTGAGCCGGGTTAGCGGCCAGCCACATCGCGCTGCCGTACAGGGCGGCCAGGGCAGAAAAAAACAAGAAAACCGTTTGCCACTCTGCGGGAACAGCATCCACTGGCATACGTCCCAGTACGACCAGGCTCGATGCCGGGCCAACCAGCCGCACCAGGTTCCCCAACCCACGCCACGAATACACTTCTCGAATGAAGGGCAGGTTCAGCGGCAGCACCCCCAACCGCAGCCCCGCCGCTAACAGCATGATCACCGCCAGCCGCGAAGGGATGGGCGTAAACGCAAATTCAATGCCCCACGCGGCGCTCAAGAGCAGTGCCGCCATCACCAGCAGTGTACCCGTCACCCGCACCGCAAAGGAAATAATCATCGGCTGGCTCATCCAGCGCCCCACCCGCGTGCTGAACACCCCCACCAATTCCGCCAGATCAATCGCCGTCCACGTTAAAATCAGCGTCACCGGTCCACCCGCCAGAATTGCCAGCATCCCCAGCCCCGTGATCAGCAGACTAAAAATCCAGGTCAGCGGCCCGGCGTCGCTCTGCAAGCGCGCCGAATCGGTCAACAGCACGGCTACCAGCACTGCCGAAAGCGCAAAGGCATAGGGCCAGGATACCCTATCGAGGATGAAATCCAGCACCAGCGAAGACCGGTCAAACGGCTCCCACTGGTGGATGGTAACTTCGAGCGGAACCTGCCAGCGCAGCGCCAGCACCAGCCCTGCCGATGCCAGCGCCGCCAGCACTGCCCACAGCCAGGCATATCCGATACTGGGCCGGGTCTGCCGGAGAATGGCAATCCCCAGCGAAGAGAGGGTCAGCAGCAAAACCGGGATCAGGATCAGCAGGGCGGTCATCGGGCGAACATTTGCACAAGAACTTATAGAACCGGGGCGTGCGGCTGCCGTTTAAGATAACGCCCCAAACCGGGGCGGCCCAGCCACTGCTCGCGCTCCACAATCACCTGGCCCCGCAGCAGCACTCGTTCTGGGTAGCCTACCAGGTTCCAGCCTTCATACAGGTTGTAATCGGTACGGTGCTGCGCATGCGCCACGCCGTATTTTAACTGCTGGTTGGGGTCCCAAATGACGATATCTGCATCCGCGCCGGGCAAGAGCACCCCTTTGCGCGGGTACAGACCGAAGATCCTGGCCGGGTTGGTGCAGTTAAGCGCAACAAATTGGTTGGCCGTCAGCCGCCCGGCCCCCACCCCACAGCTCCACAGCACTGGCAGCCGGTCTCCTACGCCGGGCAAGCCGTTGGGGATGAGGGTGAAATTCTCAGCGCCCAACTCTTTCCCCGCGATCTGCACTGCCTGTCCTTCATACCAGATGGGTTTGCGCCCATCGAAGAAAAACGGACAGTGATCGGTAGCAACCACCTGGATCACGCCGTCTGCCAGCGCCTTCCACAGCCGGGCCTGGTCGGCTGGCGTGCGCACCGGCGGCGAACAGACCCATTTGGCCCCGTCTGGGCGCTGCAAATCTTCCACGCTGAAGAACAAATACTGTGGGCAGGTTTCGCCCATCACCTTCAAACCCTGCTCGCGGGCATATTGCAGCATATCGGCTTCGCCGCCGGCGTTCATATGCACCACGTACAGGGCCGCGCCGGCCTGCGCCGCCAGCGCAGCGCCGCGCAGCACAGCTTCCACCGCGCCCCAGGCTGGCCGGGTGCGGGCGTGCCATTCCGGGCTGGTATGGCCCGCCTTTAGAGCTTCTGCCACCAGCACCTCGATTACGTCGCCGTTCTCAGCGTGGAGCATGGTCAGGTAGCCGTTCTCCGCGGCCAGCCGCATGACCCGGAAGATGTCGCCATCCGACAGGCGCAGTCGGTTATTATAGGCCGTGAACACCTTCAACGTGGTGATTCCTTCCTTCACCAGCGCTGGGATCTCCGCCATCACCTGCTCGTTCAGGCGGCTGATATTCATATGGAAGCTAAAATCAACGGCGGCTTTAGAGTCGGCCTTCGCGTGCCAGGCGTCAATACTGGCCTTGAGCGAAGGAAAATCCTGAGGGACGAAGTCAATTACCGTAGTGGTGCCGCCAAACGCGGCGGCCTTATGGCCGGTGTAGTGGTCATCTGAAGAGACGGTGCCAAACATCGGCAGGTCAAAATGGGTATGCACGTCCACCCCGCCCGGCATGACCAGCCGCCCGGCGGCGTCAATCACCTCTACGTCCTCGCCCACCTTCAGGCCCTGTCCGATTGCCGCGATGGTTTCGCCATCAATCAGAATATCCGCCTGAAAAGTCTCCGCGGCGGTAATTAACGTCCCATTGCGGATGATGATCGCCATCTTCAGACCTCACCGGCTGTTGTTCATTTCTTCTTGCCCAATTCGCCTAACATCGCCAGCAGCAGAGGGTCTAAACCCACTTCGGGCAGGTCCGCGGCCTGGTACTGGCCCGATTGCAGCGCCCGCTCGCGCAGCGAGCGCCACAAGACATCTCTTTCCTCAGATTTCACCACCAGGTCGCGCACTGTTTGCGCCGAGCGCAGCAGTTCGCCGGTGGTGTAGAGGAAAGTGATCCGGCGCCAGCGCCCGGACAGGATAGGCCGGGGCAGGGTTTGCAGAGGGCCAAGCTGAATCTTGTAATATTCTTCATGCGCGCGCGGATGGTCGGGTTCGTTGCGCAGTAGTTGAGCGCGGGTGGTCAGTTCATGGCCGCGCACCTCGGCCAACGTTTCAATCCGCCAGCGGTGTTCTTCTCCAAACGCCTTGTCCTGATAAAACGCCAGATAATCTACGCTGATCACCTTAGGGGCGCTGCGCAGCGGCACGCGGTACCAGCCCAGCAGGCGGGCAATCTCCAGATCACGCGGAGAAGGCACCAGCGCCACCAGGATCAACGCAGAAGAAGCCGGGTACACGTCCATCACTCGCCTATCCTCTATTGGTAGCGACCGATCAGCCCCGCCCGCTCGTTAAACTCCGTAATCCTGGCATCAATCTCGTCCACCTGCTTCTGTACGTCCGTCCAATAGCACGGGTCATACCACTGTGCCTGGATTTCTTCGTAGGTGCGGCCCTGCTGTTCCACCCAGGTGTAGTACTTCAGGTTGTGGATGCGCTTGCGATCCTGATAGCTCAGTTCCAGCATGTGATCGGTCGTCACGCCATGCAGGTCGCGGGCGAAAACTTCGGCGGCGGCAAAATCATCAAAGATGCCGTACTGCTGGCGGTACTCGTCAATGCGCGTGCCATACAGTTCCATCGAGTCAGTCAGCACCGTCAGCATCACGTCGTTCGGCCCCATCTCGTAATAGCGGGCCGTCTTGATCGCTGAAAGCACATTCGCAATCCCCGAAAAGCCCAGCAGGTTCAGCCGCTCAATCGTTTCCTGGGGCACGCCCTTGCGCGCCAGGTAACGCTGACCAGCCGGTTCGTTGAACAGCCGCATGATGTTCACCACTGCCTGGTCGTCAATTGCCGTCACCACATCGGTATTTTTAATGTTGTGAATCCAGGGTACGTGTTTGTCGCCGATCCCCTCAATGCGGTGCGCCCCAAAGCCGTTTGCCAGCAGCGTAGGGCACTGCAGCGCCTCGCTCGCCGTAATCTTGCTCTCTGGGAATACCTGCTTGAGATAATCGCCGCAGGCAATTGTCCCTGCCGAGCCGGTCGTCAGGGCCACTCCCCGGTAGCGGTCTTTTGGCCCCAATTCCTTGCGCAGCACTTCTTCCATGGCATGGCCGGTCACGTCATAATGCCAGAGGTAATTCCCAAACTCTTCAAACTGGTTGAAGATCATCAGGTCTTCGCCAGAGCGGCGCAGTTCCCAACACTTATCGAAGATTTCTTTGACGTTTGATTCGCTCCCCGGCGTGGCGATCACCTCTCCAGCGATCTTGGATAGCCACTCGAACCGCTCGCGGCTCATCCCTTCGGGCAAGATAGCGATGGAATTACAGCCCAACAGCGCCGAGTCATACGCCCCGCCCCGGCAGTAGTTGCCGGTCGAAGGCCAGACGGCCTTCTGCGTGGTGGGGTCGAACTGTCCCGTCACCAGGCGCGGAACCAGACAGCCAAACGCTGCCCCAACCTTGTGTGCTCCGGTCGGAAACCACTTACCCACCAGGGCAATGATCCGCGCAGGCGTGCCCGTCAGGCTGGAAGGCAGTTCGATGTAATTGACCCCGTCAAACCCACCGCCAAAGGGCTTGGGTTCATTCTTCCAGGTGATCCGAAACAGATTCAGGGGCGAAAGGTCCCATAATCCCACGTGCTTCAATTCTTCCCAAATACGCGGTGGAACCAGGCCGGGGTTTTTCATCTGCGCAAAGGTTGGGATGATGATATTGCGCTCGCGCACGCGCTGGAGCGCGCGCTCCAACCGGTCGGGATAAACACTCAGGTCAATGGTTGTCATGCGAGATTAGCTCCTATGCGATTAGTTGGTGTGCGTCTTACCCACCACGTCTAATTCAGAATCCTGGGCGGCTTCATCTGGCCCCTGGCTGACCACGTACAGCGGGCGGCCCCGCACTTCATCGTACACGCGCCCCAGATATTCGCCCAAAATACCCAGCGAAATTAGCTGTACGCCCCCCAAAAACAGCACCGCCACCAGAGTCGAAGCCTGGCCTAAAAACTGTTCTCGGGTGATCGCTCGCATGATGATGACCACTGGGATCAACATAATGCTCACCGTCGCCGCGCTGAAGCCGATGTACGTTGCCAGTTGCAGTGGAAAATACGAAAACCCGGTGATGGCGTTGATCGCCAGTCTCAACATTTTCTTAAACGGGTATTTGGTTGATCCGGCAAAGCGCGCCGCCCGTTTATACGGGATACCTACCTGTTTGAACCCCACCCAGGCCGACATTCCCCGCAAGAAGCGGTGGCGTTCGCGCATGCGGTTCATCACATCCACTACTTTGCGATCCATCAGCCGGAAGTCGCCGGTATCCATCGGGATTTTCACGTCGGTAATGCGGTAGATCAGGCGGTAGAAAAAGGCGGCAGTCGCCAGTTTAAACCAGGATTCGCCCTCGCGCTCAGCGCGCACTGCATAGACCACTTCGTACCCCTCGCGCCATTTTTTAATCATATCGAGGATCACTTCGGGCGGGTCTTGCAGGTCCGAATCGATGATGACGACCGCCGCCCCGCGCGAATAATCCAGCCCGGCCGTCACCGCAATCTGATGACCAAAATTGCGGGCAAAGATCACCGGGCGCACCCGCTCATCTTCCGCCGCCAGCCTGCGGATGATCTCCGTCGAGCCATCCTGACAGCCATCATCCACCAGAATCAATTCCCACGATTCGCCGGTCGAATCCATTGCTGCGGCAACGCGGCGATAAAACTCAGGCAGGACTTCCGCCTCATTATAGACCGGCGCAACAACCGAAAAGGTAGGCCTCATCAACTTCGTTCTCCTACGCCGTCTTGTTTTCTTTCCGCCCCAGACGAAAAGCGAAAGACGGTTCCAATCAATCTTACTCTGAACCGGAAAAGTGCGCCAGATGTTCTTTTAAGGCCCGCAGGGTCGGTTCGATCACCGGAGCCGCCTGCACCGCCATCATCGCAGCGCGTACATCCTTTAACCCAGAGCCGGTGTTCAAGACGATCACGCGGTCATCTGCGTCAACTGCGCCTGTTTCCAGCGCGCGCAGCAGCCCGGCATAGGCCGCCGCCCCCGCGGGTTCGGCAAATATTCCCGCTTGGCCTAAATGAGCGATGGCCGCCACAATTTCTCGGTCCGTCACCACCACGCACTCGCCCCCGGTTTGCCGCACCGCGCGCACGGCACGCACGCCATCACGCGGCAGATCCACCGATATGCTATCCGCGATGGTTTGGGCATTCACCGGGCGGATTTCTTCCTTTCCGGCGCGCCAGGCGTTGGCGACCGCCGCCGACCCCTCGGCCTGCACAGCCAACAGGCGCGGCATCTGCTCCAGCCAGCCCAGCGCCATTAAATCCTTCAATCCCTTGTGCATCCCCGCCAGGATATTGCCATCTCCCACCGGCACGAAAATCACCGGCGGGCGCGCCGCCGGCGCTAACCGGTGCAGCACCATCTCCCAAATTTCAAAGGCGGTTGTCTTTTTTCCTTCCAGCGTAAAGGCGTTATAGCCCGTATTGCGGCAGTACCAGCCAAACGCCTGAGCCGCTTCCACCGCCAGGTCAAAAGCCTGGTCATAATTCCCATCCACCAGAATCACCTGGGCGCCAAAGATCAGCAGTTGGGCCACTTTGGCCGGCGGGGCGTTCTTCGGGGCGAAAATGACCGCTTTCTGCCCCACCGCCGCCGCCATGCCCGCCAGAGCCGCCCCAGCGTTGCCGGTGGAGGCCGCCACCACTACTTCCGCGCCGATTTCGCGCGCACGCGCCACCACCACCGCGCTGGCCCGGTCTTTTAACGAGCCGGTCGGGTTGCGGCTCTCATCTTTCACCCACAGCCAGTGGATTCCCGTCTGCCGGGCCAGCGCCGGAGGGCGGTAAACCGGCGTCCACCCGGCGGCGCGCAGCGGCGTTCCCTCTGCGCCGGGGTCGCCCACCGGTAACAGCGGCAGGTAGCGCCACAGCGATTCTTCAACGCTGGCAAAAATGTTCTCCGGCCGGTAGCGCCGGGCAATCCATGCGTAATCCAGAACCACATCCAGGTTCCCGCCGTCTTTAGGACAAACGTATCCAACCTCTGCCGGGCCATACTCTGACCCACACAAAGAGCATTTGGTTCCAAGCCAGTGATCTACCATAGGCCCTCACCCGTTAATTACAGCCCGCGCGCGCCGCGGATATACGGCAGACCCAGCGCAGCCGGCGCACCCAGCCGCTTGCGAACGGCCTCGCGCGAGCCAATCACCAGCACAATGATCGTGAAGGCGTAAGGCAGCATCTGCAAAAAGAACCCCCAGTACGGGTTGTAGTAAAACGGGTTGGCATACCCAAACAGCGTCATCGGCCCCTGGATGTCCAACACCAGGCGGCGCAGTGCGCCAAATGCATACGAGCCAAACGCCGCCCGCAGCGGGTCCCACTGGGCAAAGATCACCAGGCCAATTGCAATCCACCCCTGCCCGGCAGTGGTCAATTCGCTGAACCACCCAGGCGAAACCGCCAGGCTGATGGTTGCCCCTGCCAGCCCCGCCAGCAGACCGCCCACAAACACGTACAAATAGCGCAGCCGGTAAACGTTCACCCCTAAGGTATCAGCCGCCGCCGGATATTCGCCCACCGCGCGCAGGTGCAAACCCGGGCGCGTGTGATTAATGTAGTACCACACCAGCGGGAACAAGACATAGCCAATGTAAACCAGAAGCTTCTGGTTGGTAAAAAACACCGGTCCGATAATCGGGATCAGGTTAAGCAGTGGAATATCATATGAGGTCATCAAAGAGACCGTCCCGGCCTTGCTCAACCCCTCACCCAGCACCAGGCTGACGCCCACGGCCAGAAAATTCAACGAAAGCCCGCTGACCACCTGATCGGCCTGGAGTTGAATGGTGATAAACGCATGAATCTGGCTGATCAGACCGGCGGCCAGCATCGCCACCAATATTCCCAGCCAGGGGTTGCCGGTGCGCACCGCTATGCTGAAGGCACTCATCGCACCAAACAGCATCATCCCTTCCACGCCCAGGTTCAAGACCCCGGCCCGCTCCGCTAAAATCTCCCCAAGCGTGGCAAACAACAGCACGGTTCCGGTCGCTACGCCTGCTTGTAAAACAATGATCAGATCCATGCTCTATTTCTCCTCCCCGCGCCTGACCAGGGTAATGCGATAGCGCATAAAGAAATCGCTGGCGATCAGGCAGACCAGGATAATTCCCTGGATCATCTTGGGAACGCCGGAGGGCTGAATCTCTCGCCCGGCCAGGATAAGAGCCCCAAACAGGATTGACACAAAGATTACCGCAAAGGGGTTGAGCTTCGCCAGCCAGGCAACGATAATCCCCGTGAAGCCATAACCCGGCGAAATCGCGCCTTGTAGCCGGTGAACCACTCCGCTGATCTCCGACATGCCCGCCAGCCCGGCAATTGCGCCTGAAAGCATCATCACCAGGATGATATTGCGCCCGGTTGAGATGCCCGCGTAGCGCGCCGCATTCGGATTATCGCCCAGCAGGCGGATTTCATACCCCCATTGACTGCGGTACAGGATCAACCACACCACCACCGCCACCAGCAGGGCCAGCACCAGGCCAAAATGGGTGGTTAACCCCCGGAAAATCGGGAACTGCGCCGAAAAATCGGTTAACCGCGGCAGCCAGGCGTTTTGCGGGAAAATGCGCGACATCTGGAACCCACCCTCCGTCCAGACGGCAAAAATGAAAAAGTTATTCCAGGCCACCGCGATGTAGTTCAGCATCAGGGTCGAGATAATTTCATTGACGTTGAACTTGGCCTTCAGATAGCCTGGGATAAACCCCCACAGCGCCCCGCATGCCATCCCAAAAACGATCATGGTGATGATAAACAGCCAGCGCGGCGCTTCTGCCGGCAGAATCGGGATCAGCACCACGGCGCTGGCCCCAAACGCCCCGATAAAAAACTGTCCTTCCGCCCCAATGTTCCACAAGCGCATGCGGAACGCCAGCGAGCAGGCCAGGCCCACCAACATCAGCGGGATGGCCTTTACCATCGTATCCGAAAATACCCCCAGGCTCCCAAAAGAAGCGCGGGCGATATGCGCATAAGAACGCCAGGGGTCGCCGCCGGCAATGGCAATCACTCCCGCGCCGATTAACAGCGCCACCAACACCGACAGGGCCGACAGCATCAGCACGTACCAGCGTGGCACTTCTTTCAGGCGCGGCTCTACCCGCACCCGATAGGGGAACAGGCGCGCCAGCCGGCCAGGGCGAGAGCGAACAATCTCAGCCATGGGAGACCTCCTGATCTCGCGCGTGAGCATCCGCGGTCTGGTGTACGCCGGTCATCAGCAGCCCGATTTTCTCCAGGTCCCCATCAGTCACTTCGCCCATAATTTCCCCTTCGTAAATGACGTAAATCCGGTCGCTGAGGGCCAACAGCTCTTCCAATTCTTCTGAAATCAACAGAATCGCGGCCCCGGCTTCGCGTTGGGCCAGCAACAGCTTGTGAACGCCTTCGATTGCGCCTACGTCCAGGCCGCGCGTGGGCTGCATGGCAATCATCAAAGAAGGTTTGCTGGAAATTTCCCTCGCCAGAATAACGCGCTGCAAATTCCCACCCGACAGCAGCCGCACTGGGGTGTGAATGGAAGGGACCAGAATATCATACGCTTCTTTAAGATCGCTGGCGTATTTTTCGGCGGCTGCACTGCTCATCAACCAACCGCGCGCAATGGGCGCCTGGTTGTAATTTTTCATAATCACGTTATCGGTCACACTCAGGTTCGGCGCAGTTCCTACATGGGTGCGGTCTTCGGGAACGTGCGCCACGCCGTGGCGGATGCCATTGCGCGCCGGCTGGTTCGCCAGGTTTTCGCCTTCCACGTAGATGCTCCCCTGTTTGATCTTGCGCAGCCCGGTGATAGCCTCGGCCAGTTCGCGCTGACCATTACCGGCCACTCCCGCCAGCCCAACAATCTCTCCCCGGCGGACGTACAGACTCACCCCGCGCAGCGCCGGCAGGCCCTTATCATTTTCAGCGTGAACGTTCTCCACCGCCAAAACCACCTCACCCGGTTGGGCGGGCTTTTTATCCAGGGTAAAGACCACGTCTCGCCCAACCATCAGGCGGGCCAGGTCGGTTTTGGTCATATTTTTCATCGGCGCGCCCGCGGCCGTCACCCGGCCGCGCCGCAGCACCGTCACCCGGTCCGCAATCTCGGCGACTTCGTTAAGCTTATGGCTGATAAAGATGATAGACTTGCCGTCTGCCACCATCCGCCGCAGAGTTTCAAACAAGACCGTAATCTCAGAAGGCGCCAGCACCGCTGTTGGCTCATCCATAATCAAAATCTGCGCGCCGCGGTAGAGCATCTTTAAAATCTCCACCCGCTGCTGCTCGCCCACCGAAAGCTGCCACACCTTGGCGCGCGGGTCCACCTGCAAGCCAAAACGTTCCCCCAGGCTGGCAATCACTTTATCATAGCGGTCCAGGTTCAGGAAAAAGCGCGGCTGGTTTAGCCCCAGCAGGATATTCTCCGTCACCGTCTGCGAAGGAACCAGCATAAAGTGCTGGTGGATCATGCCAATGCCGCATTCAATCGCATCCCGCGGCGACGAAAACGTCACCGGGCGCCCATTCACCTCAATCACGCCCTTATCCGGCTGATATAACCCCGCCAGGATGTTCATCAACGTACTTTTCCCGGCGCCGTTTTCTCCTAACAAAGCGTGAATTTCCCCTTTGCACAGTTCGAAATCCACTGAATCGTTGGCGATCACGCCTGGGAATCGCTTGACGATCCCGCGCATGCTGACGACGACCTCTTGGTCTTGCTGCCCAGACGGTTTTTCCATCGCACCTCGTTCTCTTCCCTTAAACAAACTTGTGGTTTCGCAGGCATTGAGCCGCCTGCGAAACCACGTCTAACTTTTACCGGTGATTACTGCGGAAGTTCGGCGGTAATACCCTCAGCCCACCACTTCATGCAGTACTTGCACTGCAGCCCTTCGGCGCCCGGAGGGAACTGGTCGAGGTCGGCCTGTTCCATCTTCTCGCCTTCTGGAACCACGATGTTGCCCTTGTTATCCTTGATCGGGCCGGCAAACACGTCAAAGCGGTTGAATTCGCCCTTCAGCATCTTATCCAGCAAATCGCGGACTTCCTGGATCACCGCCGGGTCGAGGTCCTGCATGCCTTTGGTCAGGCTCTGGCCCTCCATAAAGCCGTACAGGCCCAGGCCGCCGCTGTCAGCGTCAAAATAATCCCATCCAACTTTGTACGTCTTGTCAATCAGGCCCTGAGTGATCCGAGTGTAAACGGGTCCCCAGTTCCAATAGGGGGCAGTCAGGCAGCCCGCGGCCTTGCACGAGCCAACCCAGTCATACGTCACGCCCCACTTCCCTTTTTCGGTCGCCACATCCGCAACCGCCGGGGTATCGGCTCCGGTAAAGACCACCTGCGCACCGGCGTCAAACAGCGATGCCGCCGCCTCGCGCTCAATCACGGGGTCGTGCCAGGTGTTGATCCAACGCACGTCCATGGTGCATTCGGGGCAGGTCTTCTTCATCCCCAGGGCAATGGCGTTACCCAGGCGCAGTTCTTCAGGAATGGGGAAGGTCGCCATGTAACCCAGTTTGGGGTTGCCGTCTTTCTTCGCACGCGCCCCGGCGATCATCCCGGCCAGGTACTTCATGTCTTCCATCGCGCCGAACAGATTGCCAAAGTTCTTGCCGTTGGATTTATAGCCACTGATGTGAATGTAGTACACATCCGGGAATTCGCCAGCGACGGTTTCCATCGCGTCCATAAAGCCAAACGACGTGCCGAAGATCAGGTTAAAGCCCTTGCGCGACAGCGCCCGGAACACCTGCTCGGAATCCGCGCCTTCTGGTACGTTTTCAATATAGGCCGTGTGGACGTTAGGGACATTCTTCTGGACGTATTCCAACCCTTCGTAATGAGCCTGTGACCAACCGCCGTCGTCGTGCGGGCCAATCAGCACCATGGCGACGTTAAACTTGCCTTCCTGCACATCTGGGATCTGAAAGCTGCCGGTGGAACCCGTATCGGCAGGGGGCTGCGTCGGTTCAGCCGCTTTCGTCGGCTCCGCGGTCGGGGCGGGAGTCGTGGGCGTGGCGCAGGCACCCAATACAAAAGCTAAAATCGCCAACAGAGAAACCAACTTGAGTTTCATGCGCATCTCCTCCTGAGCTTGTTTCGTGGGTACAGATATTCAGCGTAGCGTAGGTAGTTCTCAACGCGAACTCTACAGTCATTCTGTTCTGCAGGCTCACCTCCTTCCCAAACCGCAACCTCTTACTCAGGCAGTTCGACGAAAGCTTTAACGTTTAACAAAGAATCTTACAATAGGAAAAATGTCACGTCTGTATTTTACACTTAAAACGCGATTTGGAAAGGAATTCATCTGTTCCTTGAAGTCTGGCCTTCACGCAACAGGAATCAGGCAGACGCGCAGTAAGCGCGAAGTCCCCTCCATCCTTACCCGCCCGAATCAACTCACCTGATGAGTAGTATTTCAAATGGTGGGGGGTGCCTGCGTCCACACCCCCCACCATTCAGCAAACAACTGCTCCAAGGCCAAACCCAGGGTGGCCGAGAGTGCTACATCGTTAACGCCATCACCGCTTTCTGGACGTGCAGACGGTTCTCCGCCTCGTCATACACCACCGAATTGGGACCGTCAATCACGGCATCGGTGACCTCGATATTGCGGTCGGCGGGCAGTGGGTGCATGTAAATCGCATCGGGCTTCGCCAGGGCCATGCGGCGCTCGTCAGTGATCCAATCTTTATATCGATCAATGATCCGGGCGCTCTCAGCCTGATCCTCTGTGAACACCAGCGGCCCCCACGACTTAGGATAGACAATATCGGCGTCTTTAAAGGCCTCATCCATATCCTCGACTACGTCAAAGCCAACGCCGTACTTGCGCGCCTGCTCACGGGCCATATCCATGATTTCCGGCATCAGTTTAAACTCTGGCGGGTGCGCCAGCACCACATCCATGCCAAACCGCGGCATTTGCAGCACCAGGCTTTGCGGCACAGAAATTGGCTTCTGGTAAGAAGCGGCATACGCCCACGAGACCACCATCTTCTTACGGCGCAGGTCGCGGCCTTTCTTCTCGATAATGGTCATCAGATCCGCCAGACATTGGAAGGGGTGATACACGTCATCCTGCATTGAGAGCACCGGCACGCGCGAATGTTTGGCAACCTCGTTGATGTAAACGTTGCCCATCTTCCAATCGCAGTGACGGATGGCAATGCCGTCATAGTAGCGTCCCAAAATTTCACCAATCTCTTTGGCCGTGTCGCCGTGCGCAATCTGCGTGGTGCGCGATTCAATAAAAGCCGCGTGCCCACCCAACTGCGCCATGCCGGCCTCAAACGAGGCCCGTGTGCGCGTACTGCTGAAGAAAAACAGCAGTGCCAGGGTTTTATCGCGCAGGTAAGCGTGCGGCTCGTTCAGCGCCCGCTTGCGCTTCAGGTCAAAGGCCACGTCGAGGACGGTTTCAACTTCCTCCTTGCTGAAATCCAGGTCCCCAATGAAGTCTCGTCCGTGCAGATAGGTTTGCATGATTTGCTCCTGAGCAAATAGGATTGGAATTGAATAACGAACATCTGGGGCAGAACGCAGTTCTCCCCAAACGATGTCTACCACACAGTCACGGCTCCGGGCAGCCGAACTCACCCGGCACGCCGCCCGCCTGTTCCGGCAGAGCGCGCCACAGGCGGCAGAGGGGCGGGCGGGCCGCCTCAGACCGGGCGGCCTCGAAAGCCAACGCCTCAGCCTGCTCCCACAACCCGGCGCGGGCATGACCGGCCACAAAAGGCAGTAGTTCCACCGCCGCGGCCGGGCGCAGACCGCGCGCCTGGGCCTGCTCCCACAGGCTCACGACCGCCGGCCAATCCTGCCGCTGTACCGCCAGTTCGGCCTTCTGGAAGAAATAGCACCAGCCGCGCTCCGGTTCTGGCCCCAACACCGCCGGCGGAGCCGCGTTGCCGCCAGTCACCCAATCTAGATTAGAGAGCGGCATCACCCGCTGTAACCGCTCCGTCAACCCCGGCCAATCGGCGTCCTCCGGCCCCAAGAGTTTCAGGCAGGCGGGCGGCTGGTAATCGAGAACCAGCACCTGACCAGTCGAGCCGCGAAAAAACGTCCCGCGCTGCTCATGTTCCACCGGCAGGCCTGCTTCCAACCCCGGCAGGCCAGGGTGTTCTTCGTCTAACCGCAGTGCCAGGTCAAAGTAACGGTAAGGGATCTCCAGCGAGCGCAGGTCGGGGGAATAAGTCCAGTTCAATACGGCGGTCAGGTCGTTATCGCTGTAGCGGTTGAGGGGAATGGAGTCAAACAACAGCAGGGTTCCCGGTCGCAGGCCCGGCGCGCGCCACGCAAGCTGCCATGTGAAAGATTGCAGCTTCTTCCACTCTTCCCGGTAAACGTCCCCGTTCTGAAAGTGCAGGCCAATCGCCAGGCTCACCAACCCCGCCGCCACGATCAGGCGGTAGCGCCGCGTGACCAGCATCACCAACAGCCCGGCCGCCACCAGGCTGGCCCCCGGCATCAACGCCAGAGTGGGCCGATCCCAGGGAAATTCCAGCGTCACCGGAATGCCCATCAGCCAGAACGGCGCTCCGCCACCCAATATCGCCAGCAGTCCCAAGCCCACGGCCTGTTCGCCCCAGGCTGTTTCGGCTTCATCCGCAGCGCGCCCCTGCCGCCCCAAAAACCAGAGCAGCCCACCAAAAGATGCGCCCACCAGCGCCAGGGCTGCCAGCCGCATCACCCGCCCGGCGGGGAGCGCCAGCACCTGCCCCCAGGCTCCGGGCAGGGCCACATACAGGCCATTCAACACGCGCTCGCCCAGTACCGCCAGCCCTTGCAGTGGATGCGCCGCAAACTCATCCAACAAATCGGGCCCATAAGTAGGGAACTGGAACACAAACACCCGCCAGAACAAGAACCCTGCCGTCACCAGCGCCGCTGGCAGCCAACCCTTCACGAACGAGCGCCAGCGGTCCGCGCCTCGCAGACCCAGGCGCGTCGCGGCGGCCCACAACAGCACCGGACGCAGGATTTCGAGGCCCACGAAGTATTCCAGCCAAAACATCCCCGCCGCCCCACCCGCCGCCAAAAGCACCGGAAGCCACCAACGCCCCGGAGCCGCGCTGAGCGTTAGCAGTGACCCCGCCAGCGAAACCAGGAACAGGTCCAAAACGGCAAAATGCAGGATAAACTCAACGGCTATTGGATTCTGCCGGAAGCCAGGGTACACGGCCATCAACACCGCCGCCAGCACCGCTCCGGCGCGGCGCTCCGGCCAGACCCGCAGCAGTACCCACCACCACAGCCAACTGCTGACCCAGCGCAACGCCAGCAAAAACAGGTGGTAGGGTAGGGCCGTCTCGCCCAAGAGAGCGGTGCTGACGGCATAAAACCCGCCCGAAAGCGGGCGGTCTATGGCCGCAAAAATCCCCGGTCCACTTGGCCCCAATACGTGGTAATACCAGAGATAGGCCCAGTCATTGCCAAACAGCCCCAGCCAGGGAACCCACAATCCGTAGGCCAGCACTGTTGCGCCCAGCAGTGCCAGCGGAACAGCCAGCGCGCCCGGTTTAACGCGGCGGGCCACAGCAGAACGCACCCTTCCCAGCGGCAGCGACAGGCTCATCATTGCCAGGCCAGATTACGGCGCGGGGAGTAAGGACGGCAGCAGGGCGTAGAACTCGGCGGCCTTCACCACGTCTGCCAGTGTCACGCATTCGTGAACGGTATGGGCTGTCTTCTCATCGCCGGGACCAAACCCAATGCTCGGTATTCCGGCTTTGCCAGCCCAGTAAATGCCATTGGTACTGAAATCCCACTTGCCGCTGGGGGCTTCGGGCAGTCCCATCAGGCGGCGGACCGCCTGCCCGGCCTGCACCAGCGGGTGATCTTCTTCCAACGCCCACGCCGGGAAATATTTATCCACCGGAAACACAAAGCCGGTATAGGATGGCTCATCATAAAACAGCTCTTCCACCACAATCGAGCCGCGCTGTTCCGCCGGGATAAGCGCCTGCACTTGCGCGATGGCTTGCTCTTTGCTTTCGCCAAACGTCAGGCGGCGGTCAATGAAGATCACAGCCTCATCTGGCACGGCGTTGATGCTGGGAGTGCGCACCTTCATATCGCTCACGGTGATCTTGCCATGCCCCAAGAAGGGATGGTCGCCCAACTGTGGCTCCAGATCGCGGATTCCGGCAATGACCGGCAGCAGCTTATAGATGGCATTATCTCCCAGGTGGTTACTGGCGGCATGGGCACTGCGCCCTTTGGCCGTCACCTTTAATTCCACCCGCCCTTTATGGCCCCGATAAACCTGCATGCGGGTTGGTTCGCCGATCACTACAAAATCGGGCCGGACGGCCGGGTCTACTTCCACAAAGGTATTGGGAGCGATGCCGTCGCACCACTCTTCCATATTGCCAAAGTAATAAGCCGTCCAGCCATCCAGCAGACCCAGGTCGCGGGCAATCGCCAGGCCGTAGATCATGCCGGGGGTACTGCCTTTCTCATCGCACGCGCCCCGCGCATACAGCACGCCGTCTTCCACCTTACCCTTAAAGGGGTCCCAGCCCCAGGCCGCCGGGTCGCCCACGCCGACCGTATCGATATGTGAATCGTAAACCAGCACGCGCCCGCCAGAACCGATCCGTCCCAAAATGTTGCCCATGCGGTCAAAGCGCACCTCATCAAACCCCAGCGCCCGCATTTCTGCGGCGATGCGCTCGCCCACCGGTCCAATCTGCGAATCCATGCTGGGGATGGCGCAAATTTCGCGCAGAAAGGTCGTAATCGCAGCCGATGCTTCCTGCACCCGCCGCTGAACTTCATTGACTGTATGTGTGGCTTCCATTGCTCCTCTTATCCATGCTCCCCCACCCGCCGGACTACCCGAAAACGAAAATAGCCGGGCAGGAAGTAGCTTAAGGAATAATCAATCACCCGCTCCTCATCGGTATAGAGCCGGGCGCTGAACATTAACAACACGTCCCCTCGCTGAATCTGGAGCGCCCGAGCGATTTCACCGGGGGCCGCCACCGCGCGAATTTCCGCCTCAGAGCGCACCAGACGGGGCGAGCCGCGCTGCAAGAGCAGATCCAGCACCGAGCCGGTAAACCCTTGTTCCACGTCCGCCGGAGCCAGCACATCCGAAGGCAGCACATCCACCAGGTAAGCCACCGGACGGTTCTCTGCCAGGATGACCCGCGCCACCCGTACCAGAGGATGGCCGAGAGGAACTTGTAACTCCTGGCTGTGAAGTTCTCCGGCCTGGATCTCGCTAATCTCGTGATCGCCCATCGAGACATCCAGCCCGATCTTTTGCGCCAGGGTCTCAATGCTTTCCAGCACCTCCAGGCCGGTGTCAATCACACGGGTCGGCCCAACCACAAACGTCCCCAACCCCTGCCGCCGCCGGATCTTGCCCTGACCCTCAAACGCGCGCATGGCTTCGCGCAGCGTGGCCCGCGAAACCCCCAACTGACGCGCCAGCTCTGGCTCCGCCGGCAGCCGTCCCCCTGCCGGGGTCGTGGCGATCAGGGTCGCCAGTTCTGCCTGTAACCGCTGATAGGGGTGCGGCAGTTTGTCTTTCGCCATCATTTGTTTCTCCATCTAATCAGGCCCCCCTTTATCATCTAATCAAACACCGGTAATATTTTGAAAGCACTCACGTCTACCAGTCCCAAATCTGAAATGCGCAGTTCCGGGATGACCACCAGGCCCAGCAGGCTCAACTGCATATTCGGGTTATTCAGGTCGCACCCACACGCGCGGAACCCTTCCAGTACCGTCTCAGCTTTCTGAGCCACCACCTGTGCCCGTTCATTCGAGATCAACCCGCCCACCGGCAGTTCTACCAGGCCGATCACCCTACCCTCTCGCACCACCACCTGCCCGCCGCCGCAGGCCGCCAGGCGGTTGGCCGCCGCCGCCATGCTGGCTTCATCAGTTCCCACTACAATCATGTGATGGCTGTCGTGGGCCACAGTAGAGGCCACCGCGCACGGCGCTTTAAATCCAAAGCCGTGCACCAGCCCCACGCGCACCACGCCTGTCCCCCGGTGACGCTCTACCAGCGCCACTTTCGCCAGGTCCCACTCCAGGTCTGGATGAACTTCGCCATTCTCTACATCTAGCTGAATGTGAAGATGCCGCGTGGGGGCCTGGTTTTCGATCACCCCAATCACATTGGCCGTCACCCGCCCATTGGGGGCCGGCAGGCGGAAATCCACCGCTTCCAGGGGCTGCGCCAGGCGAACAGAACGCAGCGCCCATTCGGGGTAGCGCACCCCTGGCAGGTCTACCAGCAGTTGGCCGCTCTCCGCGATCACCTGGCCTTTCGCAATCACCATGTCAGCGCGGAAGTTTACCAGATCAGAAGTGATGACGATGTCGGCGCTGCGGCCAGGGGCAATCATGCCCATCTCGCGGCTCAGGCCAAAATGCTCAGCCGTGTTAATCGTCGCCATCTGAATGGCCGTCATCGGCGCCACGCCCTGCGCAATGGCATGGCGCACCACCCGGTCCATATGCCCTTCCTGCACCAGCGTGGCTGAGTGCGAATCATCGGTGCAGAGCAAAAAGTGGCGCCCGTCTATGCCTCGTTCCGTCACTGCGCGCGTCTGTTGAGCCACATCATGCCAGGCCGAGCCAAAGCGCATCATCACGCGCATCCCCTGGCGCGCCCGCGCCACTGCGTCTTCCAGGCGCGTGCCTTCATGATCGTCCGCCGGCCCCCCCGCCGCGTAGCCGTGAAAGGCCCTCCCCAGGTCTGGCGCGGGATAATGCCCGCCGATCACCCGCCCGGCGGCGCGGGCGATCGCCATCTCAGCATGGTACTTTTCTTCATTGTTAAAAACGCCGGGGTAGCTCATCATCTCACCCAGGCCGATGATGCCGGGCCAATTCATCGCTTCAGCCACTTCCTCCGGGCCGATCACCGCGCCAGAAGTTTCCAGTCCGGGCGCAGAAGGCACGCACGAAGGCATCTGCACCCACACATGGATCGGCTGCTGCATGGCCTCATCGTGCATCAGGCGCACGCCCGGCAGGCCAAACACATTGGCAATCTCGTGCGGGTCAATAAACATCCCGGTTGTGCCGTGCGGGGCCACCGCCCGCACGAACTCCGTCACCGTTAACATCCCCGATTCAACGTGCATATGCGCGTCTAACAGCCCCGGAGAGAGATAGCGCCCGGCGGCATCCATCACGCGCGTTTCAGCGCCGATCGTATGCGCCGCGTCTGGGCCAACGTAGGCCACGCGCCCATTCACCACCGCCACGTCCGTGCCGGGTACAAACTCGCCCGACTGCACGCATACCCATACCCCGCCGCGGATCACCAGGTCAGCCGGCCTTCTCCCCATCGCGCAGTCTACCAGGGCGCGCGCGTCATATGCCTGAATCGCTTGTGGTGACATCTCCCTCTCGCTTTCCTTATTCCGACTTCCTTACCCGCTCCGAATTAAACCTCAACAGCCTAACCCAATCGATCCGCCCGCCTTCACAAAACTCATCTGTAAATTGACGGGTGAAATTTGTGATGATCCTTGCATATTCCTGATCAAACTCTTCGTTCCGCTCTTTTGCCTGATGTCCTAGCGGTTCAATAATATCAATGTAAAGATTAGGGTTTCCAGAAATAAATTCCCAAAACTCTTGCCCGGCATACTTAAAATAATCCCCTTTATCGGGAGAGAGTTCTTTGCCATAACAACATCCATTTACACAAAAGGATACCGCTCCAGGATTGTTCGTCCGATATATCTTCTGTGCCTTTTTGAATTGTTCCACCATCTTGGTAATTTGCCCGCTGTTTCCCCAATTCGGCCCCGATTTTATCGTCACAAAATACTTAATCCCGTCTCTTGTAAACTCTAAATCAATGCCTTCTGTTGAAGATTTTTCACCACCATACACTTTCTTGCAAACAAAAATTGCTAACTGCTCCAAGAACTCTCCAAACAAACTCTCTTCTTGAGAAGATAGATACGCATCCAGCAAAACCTTCACAAGATCGTGGGGGATAAGAATGTATTTCGCCTTAAACAGGTAGGGGTTTTTTCTCCTCAAAATCTCCTTAAGTCTTAATTTCATCAAACTTTGCAGGCGTTTTTGATGGAATTTCCCTATATTGGCTTCCACAAACTGCGTCACGTCACTCAGATCTAAAGACATCGTATTGTTCTCCTCGTTCAAATAGACTGAGTTGCGGGCTCATTTTCGATTGAGCAAGTTTGTAGTATTCCGCTAAGATTTCTATTCCAATTCCATTTCTCCCCATCATCTGGGCTACTTTAACCGTCGTTCCTGACCCCATGAATGGGTCTAATACGCTGTCGCCGGGTTTCGTGAATAGTTTGATAAACCATTCGGGTAGAGCCTCGGGGAATACTGCGCTGTGGTTCCGATTACGCGTTTCAGTCGCCATATGTAGGACGTTCGTCGGATAGACTTTTTCTCTTCCTACCCAATTGGCGATACGCTTTCCAAAACCACTACCCACTTTTGAATCATCTCGCTTCTTATCCGTCTCGCTCAGGTTTCTCAGCCGCTTATCCGCCCACTCTCCCATTGGGACCATGACTTCTTCTTGAAACATCTGGAACTTTTTCGTTTTATTAAACTGTAGTAGCCTTTCCCACGCATCCCGAAAACGATTCGGCCACTTGCCCGGATAGCAATTCTTCTTATGCCAGATAAACTCTTCGGTCCACAGCCACCCCTGCTTACGCATCTCTAAAATCAATTCAATAACGTAGGTATGCCGCTCGCCATCCACCACCTTCTCTTTAATGTTAAGTACAAACGTACCGGTTGGCTTTAAAACGCGGAGTAGTTCCTTTGTGATCGGTAAAAACCACTGGACATAATCATCTGGATGAATTCCACCATACGTGTGTTTTCGGCTATCCGCGTACGGCGGAGAAGTAAAAATCAAATCAATACTGTTATCTTCCAACGAAGGCAGTATCTCTCGACAATCGCCCAGGAAAATCTTTGCGGTTGACATTACTCACCTTCTAGCAAACGCTTTGCGGCGGCGTTATGGTCTTGGATCAGCTTTTCCAGGTTAATTGTCCTTAAAACCCCGTCTTTTACAATCTCTCGTCCATGAACAAAGCTGTAATCCACCCGCGCGGGAGCGCAGAACAGCGCTGCTGCCACCGGGTCGTGCAGCGCGCCGGCGTATTCCAGGCGGTTCAGGTTAATGGCAATAAAATCGGCGCATTTACCGGCTTCCAGCGAGCCAATATCCGTCCGCCCCAGCACCGCCGCCCCGCCGCGCGTTGCCAACTCCAGCGCCTGGCGCGCCGTCATCAGGCGCGGGTCGCTGCCGCCGGGCGTAATCTGTTCCGAAAGCGAAGCGCCCTCCATCCCGGCGCGCAGGCGAGCCAGCAGCATGGCCTGGCGGGCTTCAGCCAGCAGATGTGAGCTGTCATTGCTGGCCGATCCATCCACCCCCAGCCCCACCTTCACCCCGGCCCGCAGGTATTCGCGCACCGGCGCAATCCCCGAAGCCAGACGCATGTTCGAAGAGGGGCAGTGGGCCACACCGCAGCCGTGATGAGCAAAAACCTGCACTTCATCGGGGCTGGCATAGACCGCGTGCGCAAACCAAACGTCTCGGCCCACCCATTCCACCTGCTGCATGTACGCTACCGGGCGGTAGCCAAACTTTTGCAAGCAAAACACCTCTTCGTCCTGCGTCTCGGCCAGATGGGTGTGCAGCTGCACCCCATAGCGGCGGGCCAGCCTGGCGCTCTCACGCATCAGGTCGCCCGTCACACTGAAGGGCGAGCAGGGGGCCAGGGCCACACGGATCATCGCGCCGGGAGCAGGGTCGTGATACTGCTCGATCAGGCGCGCTGAATCGGCCAGGATGTGATCTTCATCATCCACCACTGCATCCGGCGGTAGTCCGCCCCGGCTCTCCCCCAGGCTCATCGAGCCGCGCGAAGCGTGCAGACGCACGCCCACCTGGCGCGCCGCCTCAATTTCATCGTCTAAACGTGATCCGTTGGGAAACAAATACAGGTGATCCGCCGCCGTCGTACAACCCGACAGCGCCAGTTCAGCCAGCGCCGTCTGTGTGGAGATAAAAATATCCTCCGGCGTCATCCGCGCCCAAATGGGGTAAAGGGTTTTTAACCAGTTAAACAGGTTGGCATCTTGCGCCGCCGGAACCGCCCGCGTGAGGGTCTGGTAGAAATGGTGGTGCGTATTTACCAGTCCGGGCAGCACCAGATGGCCGCTCAGGTCCACTACCTGGTCAGCGGTTTGCGGCAGTTGGTTGCTCGGCCCCACCTGCCGGATAAACCCATCTTCCACCCAAAGTCCACCACCGGCAATTTCCGTACGCCGGTCATCCATCGTCACAAGAACTGCGGCATTGCGGACCAGTAACGTTGTCATAATCTCTCGGGGTTGTGATCGCCTGAAATCAAAACACTCCCCTGTTCACAGGGATACGCTAATTTAACCACAATCCCGGCAAAAGTCAATTGTCAGACAACCAAAAGGGTTTCACCATCCCCCTGGCACGGGGCCAGTGAAACCCCAAACGTTACCGCTGGTCAGCCAGTTCTGCCGCGCGCAGCGTGTTTTGCAGCAGCATAGCAATCGTCATTGGCCCAACGCCGCCGGGAACCGGGGTGATGTACCCGGCCACTTCCTTCACCTCATCATAGGCCACATCGCCCACCAGGCGGTAACCGCGTGGGCGGCTGGGGTCATCCACCCGGTTAATGCCCACGTCAATCACCACTGCACCCGGCTTTACCCAGTCGCCGCGCACCATTTCGGCGCGCCCCACTGCCGCCACCAATACATCGGCCCGGCGCACCACGTCGGGCAGGTTCTTCGTGCGCGAGTGGCAGATCGTCACCGTAGCGTTGGCCCGCACCAACAGCAAGGCCACCGGCATCCCCACAATGTTCGAGCGCCCCAACACCACGGCATTCACCCCTTCCAGGGTCGGCAGAGTCTTTTCCAGCATCACCATCACGCCGGCCGGCGTGCAGGGGATAAACAACGGGTCCCGGCCTTTTTGCGCCAGCCGGCCAATGTGAATGGGGTGAAAGCCATCTACATCCTTTTCCAGAGAAACGGCCCGCAGCACTCTTTGTTCATCCAACCCCTCGGGCAGTGGAAGCTGAACCAGAATGCCATGTACATTGGGGTCCGCATTTAACCGCTCCACCAGCTCTTCCACTTCTTCCTGGCTGGCCGTCGCTGGCAGGGTGTTGCTGAATGACCTCACCCCAACCTCGGCGCAGGCTTTGTGCTTCGATTTCACATAAGCCTGTGAAGCTGGGTTATCGCCGACCAGCACCGTTGCCAACCCCGGCGTTGGCAGGCCGGCCGCCGCCCTAAGTTGTACTTTGCGCGCCACTTCTTCTCGGATCTGCGCCGCCAATGCATTCCCGTCTAGAATTTTTGCTGTCATCCTTCCGCTCCTCATTGGTTAAAAGAATTTCTGGTTTTCGAGGTGGATAAGCCGGCGAATTGCAAACAATCTTACTGTGGGTTCCTGATGATTATACTCTGAGAAGACGAAAATGGCTTTCTACGTATTTGCCCATTCCGGCGCGCGATTTGCGCTATAATCCCAGTGTTGGCATTAAAATCGGACCCGTTCCTAATCAAATTCTTCGCTGAAAAGACACTAACTTAAAAGGCTGACGTATGGCTGGTGAGACTCTCCTCATAGTCGAAGATAATTCGGTCAATCAAAAACTGCTCATGGTCGTTTTACGTCCCTATGGGTACCGCCTGTTAACGGCTCAGGATGGCGAAGAAGCCGTGCGCGTAGCTTCTAAAGAACACCCCGACCTGATTCTGATGGATTTACAACTGCCCAAGTTGAGCGGGTTTGCCGCCACCCAAATGATTAAACAGAACCCAGACACCGCCCATGCCCTGGTAATTGCCCTAACCGCCCACGCCATGGACGAAGAAAAAGAGAACGCCCTGGAAGCTGGCTTCGACGGCTACATTACCAAACCTATTAATACCCGCACCTTCCCAGAACAGATTAGAGCATTCCTCGACAACGGCTCTCTTTAGCGAGAGCATATGACCATTCAATTTACGCAAATCAATTCACCTTTTTTCCTGGCCGCGCTGCTGGGCCTGCTCCTGGCATTTTTTATCTGGAGCAGACGTCACATCCTGGGGGCAACGGCCCTGGTGATGCTGCTCCTATGCGTCACCTGGTGGGCCTTTGGCAGCGCCATGCAGCACAGCGTGCAGAACCCCTCCGCGATCCTGTTCTGGTTCAAGTTTCAGGCTACAGGATTTCAGTTCCTGGCACAGTCCTGGCTGTATTTTGTCATGCAGTATACCGGCGACTTCAACCGCTTTACCCGCCGTCAACGCCTGCTGACAGGCATTCCCGGAACGGTCGCCGCTATTCTCATCTGGACCAATGACTCCCACCTGCTCTTCTGGCGTGTCCCGCTAACTGTAGACTCTTTGGAAACGCTGGCCTCGTTCAGCGCATTTGGCGCCGGGCAGTGGCTCGCCACCCTGTTTCGTTATCTGTTTCTCCTGGCCGCCACCTTCCTGCTGGTTAAAGAGACCCGCGTCCGCCGGCGTCATTCGCCTTCTACCACGCTGTTACTGCTGGCCTGTACACTGCCCGCCTGGGTGGTAGATGCCTACCTGCTGGCATTCCCGAATGTTCAATGGAGCCGGGGGTTCATCCCACTGATCTACCTGGTTTGCTCCTTCTTGTTCATCGTGGCCCTGTTCCGCTACCGTCTGCTCAACATTATTCCAATTGCTTTTGAAACGCTGATCGCCGAGATGAGTGACGTCATGCTGGTGCTGGATACCCATGCCCACATCCTGCACTTCAACCCTTCCGCGGAACGCATCTTGGGCGTCAATCTGCACGAGGCGGTCGGTCAGCCCGCCGGGAGCGTCTTAACCAAACACCCCACCCTTCTGCCGCTGTGCAGCCAAAAACAAGATGAAAGCAGTTACGAGGTTTACCTCAATACGCCAGATGGCAAACTGTATTTTGAAGCAGTTGTCACTCCCATCCGCGACCGCTGGCGCAATCCCATGGGTCAAACCATCGTTCTGCACAACATCACAAAGCGCGTCGAAGCACAAAATTCACTGCGCCTGTCGCAGACCCTCCTGGAGCGCCAGGCCCTCCAGCTTTCCATGCTGAATCACATCGGCGAGCAGATCGCGGCGGTCATGGAATTAGACAGCATCCTTGACAACGCCACCCACCTCATCCGCAGCAGTTTTGGATATTACCACGTGGCCCTGTTTCTGCCAGACCCCGCCGGTGACGGCCTGGTGATGCGCTCAGCGGCCGGGGCCTTTGCATCTGTTTTTCCACCGAACCACCGCCTGAAGCCCGGACAGGGCATCATCGGCTGGGTAGCCGATAACCACAACCTGCTACTGGCTAATGATGTCCGCAAGGACCCTCGCTACATCAATTTTTTCCCCGACAGGATCGTGACTCGCGCTGAGTTAGCCGTGCCGGTGA
The DNA here is from genome assembly GCA_034434155.1 of Anaerolineaceae bacterium. GTDB lineage: Bacteria > Chloroflexota > Anaerolineae > Anaerolineales > Anaerolineaceae > DSYU01. Next base: position 34,428 of record DAOUAC010000089.1, on the reverse strand, counting down.
TGCTCTATGATGAGCTGGTTGGCGTGCTAGACGTTCAAAGCCCGTCGCTCAATGGGTTTACCGAGAACGATGTGCGCGTGCTGAAGAGCGTTGCCGACCAGATCGCCGTAGCCATTGGCAATGCCCGCCTGTATGAACAACTGCGCATGCAGCTAAAAGAACGCGAAAAGAAAGAAAATATCCTGCGCATTCAACGCGACCTGGTCTTATCGCTCAGTTCCTTTACCCAATTGGACGAGATGCTTCAACAGGCCGTCCGGCAGTTGTCGGCAGAACTGCGCGTTCCCCTGGTGGAAATCATCCTGCTCGACCCATCCGGCCAACACCTCGTCCCCGCCGCCAGCCTGGGCGTCGCCGAAACCGTGCCAACTCTCCTGCCGCTCGATGCTGGCGTGGTCGGCTGGGTGTTCCAGAACGCCCAACCTGCTCTGATTCCCGATGTGAGCGCGGTTCCCTATTACATCCAGGTATCCCCCGATACGTGCTCTGAAATCACTGCTCCGCTGGTGAAAGGTGAGCAGGTGATTGGGGTCATCAACCTCGAAAGCCCTCAATTCAATGCCTTTACCCAGGATGATCTTAACCTGCTCACGATCCTGGCCGGCAACCTGGTGGTGCTCATCGAGCGCGCGCGTCTGTTCAACGAGGTCGAGCGCGCCCGCGCCGAACTGGAAAGGCACGCTCAAGACCTGGAACTGGCCAATGAGCGCCTGCGCGAGTTAGACCGGCTGAAGAGCCAGTTCCTGGCAAATATCAGCCACGAACTGCGCACGCCCCTCAATTCGATCATTGGCTTTTCCGAAGTTATTTACGATGGCATCACCGGGCCGATCAACAACGATCAGCGCGAATATCTTCGCTACATCAACGAGAGCGGACAACATCTCCTGGAATTGATTAACGATTTGCTCGATTTTTCCAGGATCGAATCGGGGCATATGCAGTTAGAGTGGTCAACGTTTCAAATGAGCGACCTGCTCGACGAGGTGCGCACCATCATTCTGCCCCCCATCGAAAAGAAAGGCCAGGAAATCAGCATTGAGGTTCAGGCCGACCTGCCGCCGATCACTGCTGACCGCTTGCGGATGCGCCAGGTTCTGATTAACCTGCTCAGCAACGCCAATAAATTTACGCCTGACGGTGGAAGGATCACAGTGGTCTGCCGCCGCGAACTCTCTCCCCCGGTCCCCGCTGCCGAATGCTCATCCCGTACAAATGGCGGCGTCGCGCCGTCGTCTGGATGCATTCACATCGCTATCACCGATACCGGCATTGGCATTAAGCCCGAATATCAAAAGTTGATCTTTGAAGAATTCCGACAGGTGGATGGTTCGCTCACCCGCGAAGCCGCCGGCACCGGTTTGGGACTGGCAATCAGCAAACGAATTGTGGAACTGCATCGGGGCCTGATTTGGGTGGAAAGCGAATATGGCTGTGGCTCAACTTTTCACATCAGCCTTCCGGTTAACGGGTCTCCAGACATGATATAATTTAATTCTAAATCATTTGACCTTAACGGAGGCCTGACTTCATGGAAATATCCGTCTCCCCCTATAAGCACTGCGACCTGGTCAAAGCCAAAGGCCGCGTGGATAGTTATACAGCTCCTCAACTGGCCGAGGCCTTTAACAGCATCACCGATGCCGGGCGGTACAAAATCGCCTTTGATATGAGCGAGTTAGACTTCCTTTCCAGCGCCGGTCTGCGGGTATTGATCAACACCCAAAAAACCTGCAAGCGCTACAACCGCGGTGAACTGGTACTGGTCAACATTCCTGAAAATATCTACGCCGCTTTAGACCTGGCCGGTTTTATTCCGCTTTTCAAGATCTACGACGATGTCCTTACGGCCGTTGGCAGCCTCTAACGCTCGCAAACGTCCTTTTTCTGCCACCAAATCTTTTCCGGGCCGTTATGCCAGTCTGGCAAAGATTGGTGAGTTTGTGCGCAAAATTGCACAGGAAGCAGGCTTCGAAAGTTTCGCCCTTTACTCCATTGAAATGGCAGTGGATGAAGCCTGCTCCAATATTATTGAACACGCTTATGGGGGCGAGAACAAAGGCTCAATACGCTGTAACTGCTCAGTAGATGGACAGGAACTGACGATCATTTTACAAGACACCGGACAGCCTTTCAATCCTTCCATCGTTCCTCCACCCAACCTGAGCGACGATATTAACCAGCGTGAAGCCCACGGCCTGGGGCTGTACTTCATCCGTAAGTGGATGGATGAAGTAACCTTTGAATCCACAGGCCGCCTCAACACCCTGAAGATGGTAAAACGGAAATAAAACCACGACACTGGTAAGGAGTGGGATTGCCAATGAAAACTTCCAGGCAGGGGGCTGATCCTGAGTGGAAACAGCTTCTTCACCTGGGTGAGCAGTTGATCGGCCAATCGTCACCGACTTCTCAATGTGACCTGATCGTAGAGGTGCTCAGCCAGGCGCTTGCGGCGCAGGTGCAGGTCTGGCTGGCCAGCCCGGTTTTTCCGCTGCCTGGTCAGGCGCATATGGATACCCTGCCCACCGCTGAGGCAACCCCGCTGGTGCACGCGGCCTATCAAAAACGTCAGATACAGATGGCCGGGGCGCCCACCAATGGCGCGGCGGCCAAAGGCGGCCCGTCCAGGCCGCTGGCAGTCGCTGTGCCGTTGGCGGCGAACGGCAGCCTTTTGGGGGTGGTACAGGTCGAGCGCCCCGCCGGTCCTCCGTTCAGCCGGCGCGAAATCAGCCGATTGCAGGGGTTGGTTCACCATGCCGCCGTTTCTATGGAAGTTACCCGCCAGGAATGGCTGAAAAACTGGCGCTATGAACAGCTCAACCTCGTGCGCGCCGTCACTGCTCAGATTGCCAATATGCGCGACCCGCAACTGCTCTATTCGCAGGTGACAGCCCTCATCCAACAGACCTTTGACCTGTACTACGTCGCCATCTTTACGCTCGATGCGAACGACCAGACCTTACACTTCCGCGCCAACGCCGGACAAAACGGGTGCAGTACCATCCTGAACCCCGATTTTCAGATTCGCCTGGGCGAGGGCATTATCGGTCAGGTGGCGTTGACAGGGCAAGAGATCATCGCACCCGATGTGCGCCACGAACCGCGTTACCGTCACCTCGATGCGCTTCCAGAGACCCTTTCCGAAGCCGCCGTGCCGCTGAAAGTTGAAAACCGCATCCTGGGCGTACTGGACATTCAAAGCAACCAGGTAGATGCCTTTCACCAGGTTGATCTACTGGTACTGCATGCTCTGGCCGATAACATCGCCCTGGCAATTGAGAGCGCCCACCTTTACGATGACCTGCACCGCCGCGCCGAGCAAATTTCCTCGGTCTTTGAGGTCAGCCATGCCTTAACTTCGATTCTCGATATTGATCAACTGCTCGATGAAGTGGTCAACCTGATCCAGCGGCGTTTCGGCTATCCTTTCGTCCACGTCTTTACCGTCCATCCAGGCCGCCGCCGGGTAATCTACGAAGCGGGCGCCGGCGAGCGCAGCCTCACCGTGCGCAAACAAGAGTTCAGTTACCCGCTTGACAGCGAAAAAGGCATCATCGCCTGGGTGGCGCGCAACGGGCGCACCATGCTGGTCAACGATGTATCGCAGGAACCGCTTTACCTGTCCCCCGACCCTGCCTCCGATGTGACCCGCTCTGAGCTGACCGTTCCCCTCATGGTAGGCGAAGAGGTCATTGGCGTGCTGGATATCCAATCCACGCATCTCAACGCCTTTGACGAAAACGACCGCTTCCTGTTTGAAGCTCTGGCTGCCGCCATTGCCACGGCCATGCGCAATGCCAACCTCTACCGCTCCGAGCAGTGGCGCCGCCGGGTCGCTGAGAGCTTCCGCGACGTGGCTTACTTGATCACCACCAACCACCCGCTGAATCAACTGCTCGACATCATCCTAGAAAAGTTAGAACAACACCTGCCCTGCGATGCCTCGGCCATCTGGCTCGTCGAAGACCCCTCCTTCGGCCAGGATCATCCTGATCAGGTGCGCCTGACGCTCGCCGCCACGCGCAATATCGAGGCCGAGAAGATCAATCGGGTGCTGGCCGACCACCCTGAAACCCAAGAGATCCTCAACCGCGCCCTCCAGGCCGATCAGCCCCTCATCCGCCAGTCGCACAGTCAGGTTGGCCCGTTGGGCTACGCGTTAGGTTTTGGCAGCACGTATTCCTCTATTGCCGCCCCCATGCGCACCGCTTCGCGCCCATTGGGGATTGTGGCGCTGGCTCACGCGACGGAAGGCCGTTATGGGAGCGAGGCCCAGGCTATCACCGCCACTTTTGCCAATTACGCCGCCGTCGCCATCCAAAACGCCCGCCTCTACCGCGAAGCCCAGGAACAGGCCCTCATCTCCACCATGCTCCTCCAAGTGGCCGAAGCCAGCCAGAGTACCCTAACCGTTGATGACCTGCTGGCAACCATGGTGCGCCTCGCCCGCCTGTTGATGGGCGTGCGCAAGTGCGCTTTCTTATTGTGGCAAGATGCGCTCCTCAATTACGAGCTGCGGGCCTGGTATGGTTTTGACCCGCTCGACGCCGACAGCGAAACCACCCGCCTTTTCCCCGCCGACCTGCCCGCCTTGCAGCGCCTGGCAGAAGAAAAAACCACCCTCTACATTGAAGACCCGGTGGCCGAACTGAATATGCCAGAAATCAGCCTGCAGCCGGAAAAAGGCGCGCTCGTGATGCTCCCCATGCTCGTGCGCGGCGAACTCACCGGCGCTCTGCTGGTGGCCCTGCAAACTGCCGCGCAGGGAGCCAGCGAAGAGGGCTTTGACCCCAAAGCCCTGGCAATTTTACAAGGCATCGCCCACCAGACAGCCATGACCATTGACAACCTGCGCCTGTTAGAAGCCCGCCAGGAAGAAGCTTACGTTACCGCCGCGCTTTTGCAGGTGGCCCAGGCCGTCGTCAGTTCCAGCGATCTGCACGATACGCTCGATACCATTGTGCATTTGCTCCCCATTCTGGTGGGCATCGACACCTGCGTCATCTACTTATGGGACCCCACCAGCCACCTGTTCCGTCCAATCCAGGTATATGCCGGTTCCAGGCGCGAAGAAGAAACCATCCTCGCCACGCCCTTCGCTCCCGAACAGCACCGGCTGCTAGATGCCGTCTGGCAGAGCGGGGCGCTGCACGTCAGCTCGATGGAGGATGAAAACCTGCCGTTTGTCGAATGGGCTGATCTACCCTGCCAGCCCTACGACGAACTGGCCGCGCAGGCCCCTCCGCTGCGGGGTAGCTGGCTGTTAGCTTATCCCCTCTCAATTCAAGAAATGGTCATGGGCGTGATGCTCGTGCAAGAAAAGAACACCTCGCCTTCCTTCTGGGAACGCCGCATGGAGATCATCCACGGCATCAGCCAGCAGGTCTCGCTGGTGATTCAAAACGATATTTACAAGCAGGAAATGGTCGAAAATGAGCGTATCGAGCGCGAAGTTCAGCTCGCCCGCCAGATTCAAGAGACCTTCTTGCCTACTTCGCTCCCCCGCCTGAACGGTTGGGAATTAGACCTGCGTTGGGAGACAGCCCGCGAGGTCGGCGGCGACTTTTACGACATCTTCAAGCTCGATGATAACCGCCTGGGGATGGTCATCGCCGATGTTTCCGATAAAGGGCTGCCGGCGGCCCTGTATATGACCGTCACGCGCACGCTCATTCACGCCTACGCCGCCGAGGGCAACTCCCCGGCCCAGGTGCTGGAAGAGGTCAATGAACTGCTCCTGAATGACTCGCCAGAGGCCATGTTCATTACGGTGGTTTATGCTATCCTATCGCTCGATACCGGCGAGCTGGTCTATGCCAATGCGGGTCATAACCGCCCGCTGCGCTACTGCTGGGACAACCACCAGGTGGAACAACTGCCCAAAGGCGGCATGGCCCTGGGGGTGGTGAGCAACCTGCGCCTGGAGAATCACGCCATCACCATCCAGCCTGGAGATGCCCTCATCCTCTTCACCGACGGTGTGGTGGATATCCTCTCGCCCAAGAACGAATCCTTCGGCGAAGAACGGCTCCGCCAGGTGATTGCGGCCTACGGGCGCGAAAAAGTGGATATTTTGCTTGAAAATCTGGATGACGCCCTCGCTGACTTCCGTCAGGGAACCCGCCCGGCCGATGATGTTACCCTGGTTGCCATCCGCCGCATACCCCCATCTTAAAAAACCCCCTTGTATCCCAGCCTGGGTGTACCTTGCAGACTGCTACTCGCCAAAAAACAGTGCCCACCACACTTCCCAGTTGGCGATCATGCGTGGGGTGGGCGTAATCACCAGTTCAGGCGCGGGCGTCTGATTGTGCGGGGTGATCTGCACCACCACGATATCACCGGGTTTTGCCATGTGCGCCTCATTGCGCGCCCAATCTTCCACCGCCTGGTCAGACGTGGCATAAGCCACCCGCGTATCGAGGGCGGCCCGCGTCACTTCCAGATATCCAACCTGAGTGCTTAATTTGTCGCGCTCTTGATCCAAATGGAAATATTCGCTCAGACGGCTGTTCAGGTTCATCATCACCATCACCAGCAAGATGACGACGGCCACAGCTAAAATTTTCCTGCGGGCTTCCAGGAAAGCCTTCATAAGTCCTATGTTACCCCAAGTAATCGCCGGAATCAAGCGCCGCCCTCCCTTACAAACGTATTCTCCCCTTCTTTGGTGCAAGTTTTAGTCCAACCCGGGCACGTTTCCTCGCCGGCGCAACAAAAAAACTCCTCATGGTTACGAGGAGTTCGAGTGCCGAAGGAGGGATTTGAACCCTCATGGGAGTTCTCCCACTACGCCCTGAACGTAGCGCGTCTGCCAGTTCCGCCACTTCGGCATAGATCATGCAAGCTGGAGCCTTACGGGTTTTATTTTATCGCACTTTCGTGTTTTGTCAACCTTTTTCTCGAAAATTTATGAATGGCGTTCAGATGACCATGCTATAATCGCAATGACTACCCTGGGCAGTCTCTTTCATTGTGCACGTCCATTGCGATGTATGGCCCGCAGTTGACACACAATGCACGACGCGGAGAAGCATGGATACGTTATTGCAAAAGATCTTAAATATCCTCATCGCCCCGCCGGGCAATCTGATCTATCACCTGGTGATGGCCTTTGCGGTGCTGGCTGGCTTGCAGACGGCGATTGTGACCCGCCGTTCTGGCCGCTACGCGCACGCCGGCAGGCTGGTGTTTGGCCTGGGGATGCTGCTGGCCGGGCAGGTGCTTCTCTTCTTCAGCAGCGGGTTGGCCTGGCAGGGGATGCTAAGCCCTCATCTTTTGCTCCCCCCGCTCGACCGTGCCATTTGGGTCTTCAGTCTGGTTTGGATCGTCTGGCTGTGGTGCTTTAGCGAACCTGCCCGTCTGGCCGACCTGGTGACGGGGTTTCTCAACCTCGTTATCCTGATTTTGCTCCTGTTTACCTATACCAGTTGGAGCGCGCAGGGGGCTGAATCCTCTTTCAATAACAACTGGCCCGACCTCATTTGGGAACTTGCGGCCTTCATTGTCGTCTTAACAGGTATGGGCATTCTGTTCTTTGCGCGTCCCTCAGGATGGGGATTTGGCGTGGGGATGTTGAGTCTCAGCCTGGCCGGCATTGTCGGACACGCCCTGCTCACCCCCACTTCTGGTGATTTTTCCGGTATTCTCCGCCTCAGCCAGTTGGCGGCCTTTCCACTGCTGCCCAACCTGGTTCACCGCCTGCCGCTGGCCCGGCCAGCGCCTGCGCCCCCGCCCGTTTCAGCTTCCACTGACCGGCCCACCGTTCTGGTTGAACGCCGGCGCTACAGCAGCGACGCGCGCACCGTCCGCGCGTTTTTGCAGCTTGCAGAAACAGAAGATCCTCAAGAGATCGGGCTGGCCGTCGCCAGAGCCATCGGACATACCCTGTTTGCCGACCTGACCTTCGTCGTCGCCCTGCGCGAGTTCAACCAGATCGTCTTTTATGATGGCTATGACCTCATCCGAGAGGATCGAATCACCGGCGCTTCTCTGGATCAGAGTCAGTTCCCCGTGCTGACCGCCGCCCTCCAGAGCGGCAAGGGCTTGCGGATCACCTCTGCTGATTCGCAGCCTGCCGACTTGCAGGCTATCGCCGCCGCCCTCGGCCTCAAAGAACCGGGGACGCTTATGCTCCTTCCTCTGATCGCGGACGGCCAGCCCTGGGGCGGCCTGCTGTTGCTCTCGCCCTATGCCAAACGCCAGTGGTCGGCGGACGATCAGGCTTATCTGGCTTCTGAGATGGAGCGCATCGCTCAGATTCTCATCCGCGCCGGGCAGCGGGCGCAGGGCCAGCCTGCCGCCCAGCCAGACGCGTCCATGCTCGCAGAGCACCGCAGCCTGCAAGCCGAAATTGACGAGCTCCGAACCGCCAATTTCAACCTCGCCGACGCTCTGGAAGCCGCCCGCAACGAACTGGATGAGCTGCGTCAGAAACAGCGCCCCTCTCCCACCACATCTGAAATTGACGCTCTGGTCGCCTTGCAAAAAGAGGCCCAAGAGATGATCGCGGCGCTGCAAAGTGAAAACGAACAGCTTCGCGCCGCGCTCGGCTCGCGCTCCGTTTCGGCGGTTGAAGCCAGCCGCCTCGAAGCTGACCTGCGCGCCACGCTCAAAGAGATGGCACACCTGCAGAACCAATTGGCCGAAGCCAACGCCAAAATTCTGGTGTTCGAGCGTCAGGCGGCCCAGGGCGCCGCCACCGGTCTGAATATCCAGGAAAATTGGGAGGTCCTTATTTCGCTGGTCCAGGAGATGCGCCAGCCGATGGCCTCAATCGCGGGTTATACAGATTTGCTCCTGTCCGAATCGGTTGGGATCTTAGGGGCGCTTCAGCACAAGTTCCTCGAAAGAGTGCGCGCCTCGACTGAGCGCATGCGCTCAATGCTCGATGATCTCGTCCGCCTGGTTGTCACCGGCACAGGTCAGATTGAACTGCTGCCGCAGCCGATTGAGCTTGGCGCGGTCATTGACAACGCCATGCTCGATACTTCGGCCCAACTGCGCGAGAAGAACATCACCCTGCGGGTAGACCTGCCGCGTGAGTTGCCCAAATTCCACGCCGACCGCGACGCCGTACAGCAGATTATCGTCCACCTGCTGCAAAATGCCGGCGCCGTCACCCCACCAGAAGGAATTATCACGCTGCGCGCCCGCGTGCGCAGCGAAGCCGATAACATCTATCTGCTGCTTCAGGTGATCGATTCGGGTGGGGGCATCCAGCCCGAGGACCTGGCCCGCGTCTTTGCGCCCCGCTATCGCGCCGACAGCCCACTGATCCAGGGGTTGGGCGACACAGGCATTGGGTTATCGGTCGTCAAGGCTCTGGTCGAAGCGCACGGCGGGCGCATCTGGGTAGAATCAGAAGTCGGCCAGACCACGACGTTCAGCGTCCTGCTGCCCATTCGCAATCATCACGTAGAAGCGGCGGTCGAATGAAAGTTTGGGGACAGCTTACGGTTGGCATACTCACGGCGCTCGGCTCCAGCCTGATGGTGGTAGCTGCCATTCTCTTGTCGCTAGCCGAAGGGAGCACCTTGGTATCGCCGCCAACCACTACGCCCGCCGCCCGCACTGCCGGCGTGCCGGTTTTGCCCAACCCCCAGGCTTCCTCCACGCCCACCCGGCCCAGCGTGATGATGGTCATCACCCCCACCGAAGTTCCGCAGGTACAGTGCCCTATCCCGCCGGGCTGGTCCGCCTACACCCTCTCCGCGGGAGATACCCTAGAGGCGCTGGCCGCCCGCTCAGCCGTCACCGTTGAGCAAATTCAGCAGGCCAACTGTCTGATCAGTTCCAGCCTACTGCCCGGAACAATCCTGTACCTGCCACCGACCACGCCTTCCCCCACCCTTGCATTCCAGCCCAGCAGCACGCCGCGGCCTACCGCCACCCCATGCCTGCCCCCGCCCGGCTGGATTCGCTACCAGATTCAACCCAATGAGACCCTCACGCGCATCAGCCTGGCCTTTGGCGTGCGCGTGGATCAGTTGATGGCAGCTAACTGTTTAAACAGCGCTTTCATTGTGGCCGGCGCTTATCTGTACGTGCCAAACGTCCCTACCCGTACTCCAGAGCTGCCTGCTACGCTCACCCCCACCCACACACAGGTGGTGGAGCCAACGGCTACTTTTACCCAGGTGCCGCCCACTCCAGAACCGGCCACGCCTACCCCCTCTGAAGAAACGCCTACCGATACCCCCACGGCAACGTCTACTGAACCCCCCACGGCGACGTCCACCGATACCCTCACGCCTGCCCCCACCGAGACCTTTACGCCCACTGCGTCGTCCCCGGCCCCCGCTGAGGATCTTCTCACCCCGACCCCGACTGCCAGCGTAACTTCATCTTAGTCGTTCACAGAAAGAGAATGTATGATCCAGCCCCTTTTAAAGCCCCTGACTCGTCTTGCATTGATCCTGGTTTTGGTATCGGTTGCTTGCAGCCTGCCAGTTTTCGCCTCCTCCACAACCCCCGCTGGCGGACCTCAGGCCGTCTCACCGCGCATCGTCACGGCAGATCCTAATTCCACGGCCACCCCAACCCCCTTCCAGCCGGTTGGCCCCACGGCCACGGTCTTTGACCCCACCATCACGCCGACCGTGCAGCCTACCAGCACCACCAACCCCTTAGATGAACTGACGGAAAATATTGGACTGCCCACTCCTGTGCGCATCCGCCAGAATATGCCTGAAGGCACGGTCAATCTGCTGCTCCTCGGCTCCGATTACCGCCCTTCCTCTGGCTACCGCACCGATGTGATTATGCTGGTTTCGATTAACACCCAAAAGGGAACCGTCAGCGTCATCTCCTTCCCGCGCGATTTGTACGTGTACATCCCCGGTTGGATGACCCAGCGTATCAATACGGCACAGCCGCACGGCGGTTTTAGCATGATGCAAGACACCTTTGAATACAACTTCGGCGTGCGCCCAGAGTATTATGTGATGACCAACTTCCAGGGTTTTGTTGGGATCATCAACAGCCTGGGTGGGATTCAGGTGAACGTCGGTTCATACCTCTCCGACACCTGCGACCTGCCGTGGCGTTCCTCCAACGGTTACTGCTCGGTCAGCCCAGGCCTGCAAACCATGGATGGGGCCACCGCCTTGTGGTACGTGCGCTCGCGCCATTCCAGCAGTGACTTTGAACGCACCCGCCGCGCCCAAGAAGTGGCTTTGGCTATCTTCAACCGCCTGATGAGCCTGGATGCCGTTTCGCGCCTGCCAGAGCTGTACAACGCCTACCGTTCCAGCGTAGAGACCAATATGGGCATTGAAGATATAGCCCCCTTACTGCCGCTGGCTTCTCAGGTTCTGGCTGACCCTAACCGCGTATCGCGCTATGCAGTAGGGAGAGAACACGTGACCCCTTATACAACCGAGGGCGGCGCTTCTGTACTGCTGCCCAATTACGAAGCGATTAAGGCACTGCTGGAACAGGCCATCTTTGGACAGTAGGTCCGGTGACCATCCGGCCGCTTACCTGGCACAGCTAAAAAGTGTATAAAATCCGTCAGGAATGACCTTTCTACATTTGACAGTGCCGGGGAATTTAGGTAAACTAAAACTACGTTATCTATACGAAGATTGCTCAGTTGGAGAGGCTTATGCCTGCTGATTTTTCAAACCTCACAACGGCACATATCACCGCCCAGACTCCGCTGCCGCCCGCCATTCATGCCTGGGAGATTTACCTGCAAGATCAAGGCCGCTCACTGTACACCATCAAGGCTTTTATCGGAGACCTTCAATTGCTGACGACCTTCTTGCCGGCCGACCGCACCCTGGGAGCGGTGACCACCAACGACCTGAATCATTTCCTCGCCTGGCTGCAAAAAGGCCGCGGCGTGCCGTGCAGCCCCAAAAGCCTGGCCCGCCGGATCACCTCGCTCAAGTCCTTTTTCCGCTGGCTGCACCAGGGCGGCGTGCTGGTGGTAGACCCCGCCGAAAAGGTTATTCAGCAGTCGGTGATGAGCCCCCTGCCGGTGGTGCTGACCAAAGAAGAAACCGCCAAAGTCCTGGAAGTCGCCAAAGCCTACCGCACCGCCAAAAAGCCCGACGCCCGTCCCTATACCCTGCTCCAACTCCTGCTCATCACCGGGATCAAAAAAGGTGAATGCCTGGCCCTGGGCCTGAACCACGTGGATTTAGAAGCCCAAGATGGGCCCATTCTGTTTGTGCGCTACGCCAGCCCCAGCAACCGTTACAAGGAACGCAAAATTCCCCTCACAGCCGAGTGGGTGGAGAGCTATCAGGAATATCTCGGACAGTATCACCCAGCGGATACGATTTTCCCCTGGTCGCCGCGCCGCCTGGAATATTTACTGGAAGACATCGGCGTAGAGGCCGGCCTGAGCAAGCATCTATCCTTCGATATGTGCCGCTGGACCTGCGCTCTTGACGATTGGGACAGCGGCATGGAGCCAGATAAAATCCGCCAGAAACTGGGCATTTCCAAAATCCAGTGGCGCGAGATCCATCTCAAGCTCCGCCAGTTGGCCGGCGAGCAGCCCACCCCGCAAGAGCCTTCCGAAGAACCCTGAGCCATCCAGGCGTTCTTAGGATGAAATTCTCATCATTCGCAGCACCACCACCCGGCGGGTTTTCGCCTGTACGCGAAAGGGATGCGCCGGGCGAAAACCAGGAACCCAGACCGCTTTCTCCCCGCTGAAGACCAGCGGCCAGCCGGCGCGGGCACGGCGCGGCAGTTTCTCATTAATCCAAAAATCCGAGAGCTTCATCGAGCGCCCGCCCATGCCCAGCGGCATAAAACGCTCGCCGGGGCGTGCCGCGCGCACCACCAGCGGACCGGTCAGCGCATCGCCGTCCAACCAGGCCTCCCACTCTCCCCCTGGCACCGAGACCTCTACCGATTCCTCCAGCGCTGCCCATTCCGCCAGTTCGGCGGTCAACTTCCAGCCGCCCCCCAGATCCAGCACGCCCGGCACAGACAGTGAAAATACGCTGCCGGGGTCCACCTGCGGCCACACATCCACAACCAGGCCGGTTTCTGCCTGCCCAGGACCCAACGCCAGCAGATAATCCTTCCCCTTGCCCCCCGCTGCGATCACCAGCCGGATGCCCTGCACAAAATCCATCTGCCCACTGCGTGACGGGGCCAGGATGAACGCCGCGGCCCGCTCCACATCTTCAAAAGCTACTTCGCGCCGGGCCGCGCCATCCGCCAGCAGCCGGGTCGCGGCGCGCCGCACCACTCCCCGCCGCAGCGGGTGCGATAAGCGCCGCAGCCGCTCCAGATCAAAGGTCAGGCATCCGGGCTGCTCTGCTGCCAGGCACGCCTCCCAGGCAGACTGTACGGCTTCCTGTACAATTTCCTCCTCTCCAGCCAGCACCTGCGCCATGCGCCAGATAGCCTGCCGGACGGACGGGTTATAACGCTCTAATTCAGGGATCAACTGCCAGCGCACCCGGTTGCGCGTGTAAGCCAGGTCGTGATTGCTGGCATCGGTCACAAATGCCAGCCCGCGTTCCCGGCAGTGCGCCAGGGTTTCCTCTCGCCAGACGCCCAGCAGAGGCCGCACCAGCGGGATCATCTCATCCCAGGGAGAGCGGCTCCGGTAAGCCATCCCCGTCAGGCCGGCCAGCCCGCTTCCTTGTATCAAGTGCATCAAGACCGTCTCCACCTGGTCATCGGCGGTGTGTCCCACCGCCACCGCCTGAGCGCCCAACCGCCGCGCCTGCTCGAACAGGAAACGGTAGCGCAAAATCCGTGCCGCCTCTTCTAAAGAACGCCGTTCTGCCTGCGCCCATCCGGCCACATCCGCGTCGCCGGCCACAAAAGCCACGCCTAACCGCTCTGCCGCCGCGCGCGCCGCCGCCGCATCGCGCCCGGCTTCGGGCCGCAGCCGGTGATTGAAGTGCGCCACCGTCACCGGGTAAGGGGCGCGTGCCAGCAGGTCTAGCAAACACAAGCTATCGGCCCCGCCCGATACCCCCACCACCACCGGCAGGCCGGGCAGCAGCCGGCATCGTTCCTGAAGAATGGAATTAAACTGCTCAATATCCATACTTTTCGATTATAATATAGCGGTATGGAGGTCTCTGTCTTGCCTCTACTTCAATTAGCAAGTCATTCCAGGTTTCCCGCAAAACGGAACAGGTTAATTGACAGTTTATGCCGGGCGGAGTATAATCCTACCTCGTGAATTCTTTAATTGGGAGAGTTGTGTGATGGAGTCAAGCGTTGCCGCGGATTCGGACCGCACCGTGGAAAGTACTGAGAACAGCCAGGAAATCAAGCCCAAGATGCACTTTAGTGGTACTGTCGTCAAAACGGGCCTGGCGGGTGCGATTATTGACATTGGAGTCGGCCACCCGGCCGTCATCCATATTTCGCAAATCGTCCCCGACGAGTCGGTTGAACAGCCGATCAAACGCGTCGAGGATGTGCTGCGCGTCGGCCAAACGGTAGATGTTTGGGTCAAGAAGGTCAAGGATAATCGGGTCGAACTGACCATGATTAAGCCGCTCGACCTGGAATGGCGCGACATCAAAAAAGGCATGACCGTTAAAGGCAAAGTCGTGCGCCTGGAAAAATTCGGCGCTTTCGTCGAGATCGGTGCCGAACGCCCTGGTCTGATCCACATCAGCGAGATGGCTCATGGTTATGTGCGCCAGCCCTCCGACGTGGTCAAGGAAGGCGACGAAATCGAGGCCCAGGTCATTGACGTCAACCGCAAAAAAAAGCAGATCAAACTCAGCCTCAAGGCCCTCCAACCAGAGCCGGTTAAGGAAGAGGAACTGCCGCGCGTCTTTACCGAAGTACCCAAGCGCGAAAAACCCGCTCGCAAAAAGAAGGTCAAGTCTCCCCGCACCCGTGGCGAGGAACTGTCGGGCAATGTGGATGAACTGCTGGCTTCGATGACCAGCGAACCAGAAAAAGAAGCGGAACCCACCGCCATGGAAATCGCCCTGCGCGAGGCCATGGAACGGGCCAAAGCCCGCAAGCAGGAAGACAAAGCTCGCAAAAACAAGAACGTTTCTCAAGAGCAGGAGAACATCCTAAACCGCACCCTCGAAAACAAAATCCAATCCTAGCTCCTGAGAAACTTTCAGGGTCGGCTATCGTAACCGCGTTATTCGATAGAAGGAGAAGATAAGCTGTACGTTGAACCGCCGGCGATAACGAAACCCCGTTTTCTCTTGCTGTTCACCGCCCCTTGAGTTACTTCCACGGACTCCCACCCTCTCCAAACATGAGCTTTGATTCCCCCGCTTTCACGAGGCGGGGGAATTTTTCTTTTCTGAACCTCTGGCATTCTGAACCCGGCTAAGGTAAAATATCCTTCCATGTGCATGCAACAGCGCGACTGGATTTTAACCCTTCCAGATGAGCCAAAAACCACCAACCCGTGGGGAGGCGCCGGTCAAACGGCCCTCCCCACTTCTCTTTATTAGAAGAAGGAGTGAGTTACACATGGCAACCAAGTATATTTTCTTTACCGGCGGCGTGGTCAGTTCGGTTGGCAAAGGCGTTACCGCTGCCGCCATTGGCCGCCTGTTGAAAGACCGCGGCTTTGCGGTGGCAGTGCAAAAATTAGACCCTTACATCAACGTTGACCCTGGTACGATGAGCCCTTACCAGCACGGCGAGGTCTTTGTGCTGGATGATGGCGCCGAAACCGACCTGGACCTCGGTCATTACGAGCGATTCATTGATGTGCGCCTCAACCGGGTTTGCAACGTTACCACCGGCCAGGTTTATGCCGAAGTAATCAGCAAAGAGCGCCGCGGTGATTACCTCGGCGGTACGATTCAGGTCATCCCGCACATCACCAATGAGATCAAACGCCGCATTGCCATGGTGGCGCGCACCACCGGGGCCGAAATCGTCCTGGTGGAAGTAGGCGGCACGGTCGGCGACATCGAAAGCCTGCCCTTCCTCGAAGCTATTCGCCAACTGCGCAGTGACCTGGGCCGTGAGAACACCTTTTACGTCCATGTCACCTGGCTGCCTTATATCGGCGCAACCGGCGAGCTTAAAACCAAGCCCACCCAGCATTCTGTGCGCGAGCTGCGCTCCATCGGCATTTCGCCCGATATGATTATTGCCCGCTCCGACCATCCGGTGGAAGAAAGTATGCGCGAGAAAATCGCCCTGTTCTGCGACGTTGAAAAACGCGCCGTGGTTCCAATGGTCACAACGCCCATTCTGTACGAAATCCCCCTGCTGCTCGAAGAAGCCCATGTGGGCGACTACGTTTTACAGCGCCTCGGCCTGACCGCGCGCCAGGAACCGGATTGGAGTCAGTGGCAGCGCCTCATCGCCGATATCCGCCGGCCCAAGCCCACCATCAAGGTGGCCCTGGTGGGCAAGTACGTGGAACTGCACGATGCTTACATCAGCGTCCGCGAAGCCCTTAAACATGCCGCTCTGCATCTGGGCGTGGAACTGGACCTGCACTGGGTGCATTCAGTAGAGCTGGAAAAAGGCAATGGTTGGGAAGAACTGCAAGAGGTTGACGGCATTGTCGTCCCAGGTGGGTTTGGCAGCCGCGGCATTGAAGGCAAAATTCAGGCGGCCCGCTACGCCCGCACCCACGCCGTCCCTTATCTTGGCTTATGCCTGGGCATGCAGCTCATGGTCGTTGATTTTGGCCGCCACATTCTCAAGAATGAGCGCGCCAACTCCACCGAGTTCGATCAATCTACCCCACAGCCAGTGATTGATCTGATGCCCGACCAGGCCCAGATCACCGACATGGGTGGAACCATGCGCTTGGGCCTCTACCCCTGCCATCTCCAGCCGGGCACCATCGCCGCCGAGGCGTACCAGCAAGCGGTGGTACAGGAACGCCACCGTCACCGGTTTGAATTTAACAACGCTTATCGCCAGTTATTCGAACAGCACGGCATGCGCTTCTCTGGCCTTTCGCCCAACGGCAACCTGGTAGAAATCGCCGAACTGGCCGACCATCCGTTTATGCTCGGCACGCAGTTCCACCCCGAATTCCTCTCGCGCCCCAACCGCCCGCACCCTCTGTTCGTCCGCTTCCTCCAGGCCGTGTGCGACCGCTCCAACGCTTGCAAAGACCTGCCCACCCAAGAGCCATCCGCGCCGCAGACCGCCCCGGCCCAACCTTAAAAAAAGCGCGAATCCTCAAATTCGTATTATACTTGTGAAGCCTTTTTCAAACTTTGCACACAATCGGCGCATCCGCCGATCAAAACCCCAAAAGAGGATAGCCATGGATACTGTAATCGAATCAATTACCGGACAAGAAATTCTAGACTCGCGCGGCAACCCCACTGTTGAAGTCGAGGTGGTTCTTGCCGATGGTAGTTGGGGGCGCGCCGCCGTGCCTTCTGGCGCTTCCACCGGCGTACACGAGGCCCTTGAAATGCGCGACGGCGACAAGGCGCGCTATCTGGGCAAGGGTGTACTGAAAGCCGTTGAAAACGTCAACAATGCCATTGCCGAAGCCCTGGTCGGCTGGGATGCCGTAGAACAAAAAGCCATTGATGCCGCCCTGCTCGAACTGGACGGCACGCCCAACAAGTCGAAATTAGGCGCTAACGCCATCCTGGGAACCAGCCTGGCCGTCGCCAAAGCCGCCGCCAACGCCCTGGGCCTGCCCCTCTATCGCTATATTGGCGGCGTGTATGCCCACGTCCTGCCCGTCCCCATGATGAACATCCTCAACGGCGGTGCGCACACTGCCTGGCAGTCTACCGACGCTCAGGAATTCATGGTGATGCCCTTTGGTGCGTCTTCCTTTGCCGAGGGCCTGCGCTGGGGCGCCGAAATCTACCACGCCCTCAAGAGCGTCCTCAAGAGCCGCGGCTACGCCACCCTGGTCGGCGACGAAGGCGGTTACGCACCCGCGCTCAAGGCCAATGCCGAAGCCGTCGAAGTGATCCTCGAAGCGATCCAGAAAGCCGGTTACAAAGCTGGCGAGCAGGTCGCCATTGCCCTCGATCCGGCCGCTTCGGAATTGTACGATGAGCAGACCGGCCGCTACGTTCTGCGCAAAGAAGGCAAGGAACTGACCGGCGCGCAGATGGTCGAATTCTGGAAGTCGTGGGTGGACCAGTATCCCATCGTATCCATTGAAGATGGGCTGGCCCAGGATGACTGGGAAAGCTGGAAGCTAATGGTTCAAACTCTGGGCGACCGCATTCAAATCGTCGGCGATGATCTGCTCGTCACCAACCCAGAGCGGGTCCGCCGCGCCATCCGCGAAGGCGCTGCCAATGCTCTACTGGTTAAGTTGAACCAGATTGGCACGCTGACCGAGACCATCGAAGCGGTAGAGACCTGCCACCGCGCCGGCTGGCGCGCCATCACCTCGCACCGCTCCGGCGAAACGGAAGACTCTACCATCGCCGATCTGTGCGTGGCCCTCAACACTGGCCAGATCAAAACCGGCGCCCCCGCCCGCTCTGACCGCGTGGCGAAGTACAATCAGCTACTGCGCATCGAAGCCGAACTGGGCGACACGGCTGAATACGCTGGCTGGAATGCCCTGCGCGTCCGCCCCAGCTACGCCAAATAAGTTCTGTACGCATTCACAACAGCCCTCACCCTGCCCGGATGAGGGCTGTTGTCATTCTAATCAGTTGACTTCCCCTGGATGAACGGCTCTACTGCCGCCAGAAAGGCCTGGGGACATTCTTCTTGCGGAACGTGACCGCACCGCTCGAAAACCACCAGCTTCGCGCCAGGTAGTTCACTCCCCAGGCGCACGCTTTGCTCGGTTGGTACGATGCGGTCATCGTCACCGGTCACAACCAGGACCGGAACAGTTAGCTCTGCCACCAACCGCGCCCGCAAGTTCTCAACCCGCGGCGCAGTTGTAAAATACCACAGTGCCCGGTCCCAGTTCTCGGCTTGCAGGGGTTTACGATAGCCAGCGATCACCTCCGGCGAGATTTTGTCGGGGTCATGCCAGGCTTGCAGGATGATCGCGTTGCCCCGTTCCTGGATCGAGCGCACCAACAGCGGCCCCAGCCGGTTGGCCTGCGGAGTCGCCATCAGCAGCCTCAGCAGTGGAGAAATCTCCCCGCCGCCCAGGGCCGGGTCTACCAGCACCAGGCGCTCCACCCGCTCTGGATGTTCCAACGCGGCCAGCGCCGCCACTGCTCCGCCCGCCGAGTTGCCCACCAGCACGGCTTTCGGGATGCCCAGCCTATCCATCAGGCCGATTAACAAGTCCACATTAGCGCGCGCGCCGTAGGGATTTTCTCCCCGCCAGGTCATCGGTCGCTCGGTTAGCCCAAAGGCCGGCCGGTCGTAGGCGATCACCGTCCCCAGGCGGCCCAGCGGTTCCATCACCTCGCGCCAGGAAAACTGGCTGGCCCCAAAACCATGCAGCAGAATGATATACGGTTGGCCCTGCCCGGCCTGCTTGTAATGCACCTGAATGCCGTTAACCTCAATAAATCGGCTGTCGGCGTCCGCCAGTTCCATAAGAGGACGGGTATTTTCCAACGGGGGTAGAGGGATCAGAAATGGACCGACTGCCAACAGCAGAGCCAGCGCGAACAGAATCACTCCCACCACCTGCAGCAGCGTTTTCACAAACGCTCTTCTCCGTTGAGCAGTGCGCGGGCACGCTGCCAAACTGCATCGAACATGGCTTCCGTTAACCGCCCGGTTTGCGTATTCTGCTGGCTGGGGTGATATGAGGCCAACAGCCAGGGCCGGCCAGGCCCCAAAGCGACCAGCGCATTGTGAGCGAACCTGGGCCGTCCCGTTTCCACTCCCAAGCTGCGGAACAGCGCCAGCACATCCTCAAACCCAATTGACCCCAGCGCCACGATCCCCTGTAGGCCGCACAGCAGGCGCAGTTCGGTCAGCAGGTAAGGGCGGCAGTTTTCGATCTCTTCACGAGTGGGTTTGTTATCGGGTGGGGCGCACCGGCAGGCTGCGGCAATATACACGTCGCGCAGGACCAGGCCATCGCCGCGCGCCACGGAATGGGGCTGGTTGGCAAACCCGGCCCGATACAGGGCGGCGTAGAGAAAGTTACCCGACGAGTCGCCTGTGAATACCCGCCCGGTGCGGTTGCCCCCATGCGCCGCCGGAGCCAGCCCTACAATCAACAGCCGCGCCTGGGGGTCTCCAAACCCAGGGACGGGGCGTCCCCAATATGCCCAATCACGGAAGGCCCGGCGCTTAACCCGCGCCACCCCCTCGCGCCATTCCACCAGCCGCGGACAGCGCCGGCACTCCACCAGAATGTTGTTAAGTTCGTCCAACGTCTCAACCCGCTCCAATGCCTCTAACAAGCGTTCACGCTCCTCTCCACCGAAGGCAAGTCACAAGGCCGCGGCACGCAGAAGCTGCGCCAGCTCCCGCTTGAACTGCGGCCCTTCATGCTTAATTCTACCCGCCTTTTACCAGGAACGACACGCAGCAGCCAGCGGCAGGCCGCGTTTAAATGCCCGGCAGGTTCGCTGACAGTACAGCACCACCAGCGAACCTGCCTCAATCAGATAATCCGTTTGTTACGGGGTTTCGACCTCAAATGCGCCGATATCGCAGTGCGCACCCTGGGGCCGCACCGTTCCACGCTGGTCAGCCGCGGGGCAGAGCGCGTCATTTGCCGCGTCAATAGCCAGACTACCCGGCAATAACGCGTGCGTCCAGGTTGGCCCGCCGTTATCGGCCAGCGGGCCGGTCCCCGCGCTGGCACTGATGATGTCGCTGGCGACCGGGTTGCACGTATCATCCTGCACCAGGTTGTTGCCGCCCGAAGTCAGCGTAACCGCGCCCGTCCAGTGGTCACAGGCATACCAGCGGTTACCGGCAATCAGGCTGTTGTCGAGAGTCAGGCTCGGCACTGCCGCGTTGAACGAGCCGATAAAGATGGCCGATGGCGCCCAATCTGGCCCGGCGTTATCCACAATCGTGGTGAACGACAGCCTGAGCGCGCCGTCGGTGTGGAAGATGGCTCCACCGTGCCAGCCAAGCGAGCGGTTGCCGCTGATCGTGCTGTTGGTGATGGTGGCATTCCCCAGACTGCGGAAGCCCCCACCCACGTTACCGGCAGTGTTGCCGCTGATCGTGCTGTTAGTGATGGTGATGGTGCTGTTTTGGAAGCCATACAAACCGCCGCCATCCACCAACTCAGTGGTGTTATCGCGCAGAGTGGAATTCAGCAGTACCAGCGTGCTGCCGCCGCCGCTGTAAATGCCCCCGCCGCCCTTCCACCAGTCGCCAGCCGCGGCGGCCACATGATTATTGCGCACCACCACGTGATCCAGCGTCAGCGCACCGTTGTTTAGGATGCCGCCCGCCAGGTCCCAGCCGTAGCCATCTGCGATCGTCAGGTTCTTCAGCGTCACCGTAGTCCCCGCATTGACGATCACAACGCGGTCGGTATGGTTGCCGCTGATCGTCACGCCTGGAGCCGCCGATCCATCTATGGTCACGTTTTTACCGAGCGTCAGCGGGCCAGACAGCAGAGTAATGGTTTGGTTCGCCAGTTCAGGCGCGAAGTGCACCACGCCCCCCATGCAAACGCTCCCCAACGCCCGCCGCAGTGAACCCGGCCCATCGTCAGCGGCACTGCTGACAATCATCTCGTCCGGGCAGTTCAGGCGAATCTGGTCAAGCCGCACGGGATTACGCTTATACACCGGCGCGGCAAAGCTGATCGAGTGAATGGCCGTAAGGTCGAGCGTCTTGCCAGCCGGGCCCTTGAAAGCCGAGAATGGAATACTGATCCACCGCCACCCACTGAAATTATCGCGGAATGTGGCTTTGAACGGCGTCAGCTTGGGCCGGGCCTGATACAGCCGGACGTAATCAACCGAAGTGGTCTGTGGGAAGGTAGTATCTGGCCCCACAGACCCGCCGAAGTTCCCGCCAACCGCCACGTTCAACAGCAGATAGAAGGGATGGTTAAAGACCCACTCTTTACCCTGCAAGAAGGCATCGTCAGGCGTCGCGGTAAAGTAAGGGATCCCATCAATCAGCCAGGTGATTTTATTCGGCTGCCATTCCACCGCAAAAACGTGGTAATCGTCGCTCACCGGCTCGCTCAGGTCGTACACGCCGCCGTAGCTCTGCCCACCCGAATAGCCCGGCCCATGAATGGTGCCGAACACCCGGTAGGGCATCCGCCCAACAAATTCCATGATGTCAATTTCGCCAGACTGCGGCCAGCCAACCCGCTCCAGGTCGGTTCCGAGCATCCAGAAGGCCGGCCACAGGCCCGCCCCCTTAGCCACTTTTACGCGCGCTTCCACCCGGCCGTAGGCCACCTCAAAGCGGTTCCGCGTCAGCAGCCGCGCCGAAGTGTATTCGCATGGCCCGTAATAGCACATCCGGTCGCCGTCTGCCTTTTTGGTGGTGATCACCAGGTTGCCCTGGCCGTCGGCAGCCACATTCTCGGTTCCGCCGGTGTAGAACTCTAACTCGCTGTTCCCCCATCCCGGAATGCCGTTGACCGTGCCGTCGCCCACTTCCTGGCCCCATACAGCCGGGTTCGGAGCTGTGCCGGCGGCCCCGTTAAACTCGTCACTCCACACCAGCGTCCAATTGGCCGGGTTGTTATTCTCCGATACGTTGTTCGTCAGGCGCACGACCACATCTTTGTTGCTGTTCTGGCCGTAATACCAGAAGCTCAGACCGCCCGAATCGCTCCAATCCTGGCCGATTGGGAAGGTGCGCCCAAACTCGACGATTTCTTTGCCCTGCGGTTTATTCACCTGCAAGATATGTTCGTAATTTCCCTGGCCGGGCAGCGCCAGCGGGTCGCCCGCGGGAATTTCCGGGTTAGACAGGCTCACCTGGGGCTCCGCCGACCACAGGTAGGGGTACGTCTCGAAGTCATCCAGCAGGGCCGGGTCGTAGCCGTCGTTATCGGCAATATTCAGCCGCGCGATAGGTGGCAGACCCAACACAGCCCCACCAGTTGGGTTGGTCAGCTCTAACAATACGCCGCGCTCACCCTGGTATTTGGCATCATCCAGAGTCGTCACCGTAAACGACTGCTGCGTGACGTTTGGCGCAAACGTCAGCACGCCCGCCGCCGGAAGATAATCGCGCTCGGCAATGGCTGGGCCAAACGTAGTCGCGTATTCCACCGTCACCGGCTCAGCCGATGGCTTACTCAACCGCGCAGTGATAACGGCAGTCTCTCCTTCGGTGACGCGGTAATCAATGGCGGTAAAGCTCACCGTCAGCGGCCGTTCGGGCGCAGTACCGTACACCATCACGTTATCTACATAATAAGTTTGCGGAGTAGCTGTGGTGATCGCCCCCAGCGCCCAACCGTGGACTTCTGTCAGCCCCAACCCATCATTGGGCGCGCCGTTGCCGATCTCTTTGCGGTGCAGACTGGCAAAAGGAATGCGAATCTCCTGCCACCCGCTAAAATTATCGGGAATATCCACCGACCAGCGTTCAGCATCGTCGCGCGTGGAGCCGGGGTTGCGGTTATCGAGGATATCTACAAACAGGGTTGTGCCGCTGTTATTGCCGTACAGCCAGAACGACAGGCCCTCATAGGCGCTCCAGTCCTGGGTGACCCACGTATCCAGGGCGGCGTTCTCAAAGCTGTGCGTGAACCCCGCCCACGAAACCACGCTCACATCCATGCGCAGCACCGTATTCGGGCTGCCCGCGCCCGGCACAGGCGCAGGGGGGGCATCGGTGGTTGAAATTGCCACCGTAGTGGCCGGACTGCTATCCTTCCAGGTGTTAAAACCAATCCCGATGTTATTGGCGTCGCGCCCAGAAGGCAGACCGCTCTCAAAATCATCAACCAGCGGCAGTTCAGCCGCAAGAACCGAACCAATCGGTGCTAAAGGGAGAACCAGTAAATTGATGAACAGGCTCACAATAACGATTGTCGCTAAAGCGGGCTTTCTCATGTTCATTGGGGTTTCTCCTTTTTTAAGGTTCTGAGCGATACTTTTATTGTAGTGCGCTTCTCACGTGCTTTATCGGACTATTTTTTAGCTATTTTTTACTTCTCCCGATGCAAACGCCCCCATGACTCCCCCTCAACGATCTCGCCGCACTGCCATCCTTCGCCGTCCCTGGTTACAACTGGCGGCGGTACTGCTCATTTATGCTTCCCTGGTCTTGCCCACCATCACGCGTCAGGGAATTTCATGGGATGAGCAGACCGACCTCGCCATTGCCCGCGCGTACCTCGCCCCCAACGGCTGGCTGATCGGCTCTCCCGCCGACCCCAGCCAGACGCGCCTGCCTATGTTCATCGTTGCTCTGGTATTTGCGATCTTCAACACCACCAGCCTGATCACCGCGCGCCTCGTCAGCGTCCTGGTCGGCGGGCTGACGCTGGTAGGCGTGTTCATCTATGGGCGGCGTCTACACCCCCTCGCCGGACTGCTGGCTGGCGGACTGCTGGCCGCCAATCCCTTTTTTCTGGCTTTTGCCCGCGTCGCCTTCACCGAGACCGATGTTTACCCGGCCTGCGCGCTGGTATGGCTGCTGATCTGCGCTGACCGGTTGAACGAACAGCCGACCCTGGGCCGGGCGGCCCTCGTAGGGGTGGTGCTGGGCCTGGCACTCTCAGCCAAAGCCACCATGCTGGCGGTGGTGCCGGTAGTTTGGTTTGCTGTGGGGTCATCGAGGGGATGGTCGGCGCTTGCGCGCGTGGGGATGATCGCGCTCATCACCCTGCTGGCAGTGGTAACATTCTTTATCGTTCCCCCTGAACACCTTACCAACCCGGCCATCCTGGCGGGGCTGCGCTGGCGGCTCGATCACGAAATGACCTTCAACCCCGCCTTCCTGCTTGAGGCCGCCGCCCTGCACCTGCTGTGCATTGTGTTCAAATCTGGCCCGCTGACTGGCGCGGCCATGCTCCTGGCGCTGGCGCTGGCAGTTGTCCAATGGCCTACCCGCCGCGCCATTCGTCTGCCAACACTCATCGTTCTGGCATACGGCGGCGGCTTACTCCTGCTGCCCCTGGCCCAAACGTTCTACACCATCCCCATCCTGCCCGTGCTGACCTTGCTGCTGGCGGATCTATTCACCCGATGGCTGGCACAGCGCCGCAAGCTGGCTGCCGCCCTTGCCGCGCTGGCGCTGGTCTCCACCACCGTGGACCTGGCCCTCTGCTACCCCGATTTCAACCTGAACGGCTATCAATGGGTCGGCGCGCGCGTCATCGCCGGACGACCTACACTTGGCTATCGCAGCGTCGTGCAGACGCCCTCCGATGGCGTGGAACAGGTCTTTCAATGGTTGAACGCCCATGCCGCTCCAGGCGCGCGCGTGCGGGCCTATGTACTGCCCTGGCACATCGTTCAGGCCGCGGCCCCGAACCCCCATTACGCCATCGCCAACGGCTTCAAAGACCACTCTCCCAATCCCGATTACGTGGTGATAGAAGTCAACGCCCTCATCCCCCAATCCTGGTGGACCCGGCGGAAGGCGGATACAGCCTCCATATTTGACCCACCCTACGACCCGGCCTGGTTAGAACAGCAATACGTCAAGGTCTATGCGGTCAGACGTGCCTTTGGCATCGAAATGGCAAGTGTGTGGCAAAAAAAGTGATCTTTACGGGTTTTGGGGCAGCACCTGAACGTAGCGATTGGCTGCCGCCGCCAGCCGAAAGTGATCTTCCAGCCCCGGAAAGCGCCGGGAAGCATAGACCGGACGGCCTTCGGCCAGCGCCTGCCGCACCGTCTCGATCAGCGAGGCGGCCACTTTGCCATCATTCCCGCGCGGCATGGCTTCGAGCAGTGTCAGTCCTGGTTTTTTCTCTTCTACATAAGCCAGGTAGGCAATGGCATAAATCTCCCGCCACTCCACAATGACCACCGCATTCTCCGGGAAGCGGCTCAGGTACATATCGGCCAGCAGGCGCGGCTCGCGCAGGCGTTTCACCGGAAACTGATAGTCCTCTTCCACAAACCCGGCCACCCCGCTCTTGAGCGCCTCCAACCGCGCCGCCCCCGGCGACCCCACCAGCGCCGCAGCCAGCACCAGGAACGCCAGCCCTGCCGCCGCCCGCCCCCCTCCTCGCCGCGCCACCCACCGCCATTGGCTCACCCTTTCGATGACTGCGCCACTGCCCGCCCCGGCCGCCGCCGCCAGTGGGATATAGGTGGATAAAAAGAATACGTATTGATCGCCCGGATGGTAGTTCAGCACAAAGTACAGCACCAGGCCGTAAGAGGCCAACAGGTAGCCTCCCTGCCAGGTGGAGCGCGCCAGAAGCGTCCACCACCCATACAACGCCAGAAGCAAAAACCACGCTGAAAACTCGCGCACAGAAATGCCGGTCAGGTAATCAATCAGCGCAGCACGCGCGGCTTCGCCACCGCCCGCGAACAGCACGTCGCGCCACTGCACGCTCGCCAGCGTCAGGGTAATTCGTTCCCATGGCGTGTCCATGTCTCCAGGCGTCAGGCCCCAGATCGAGCGTGACGGATAAAGCGTTACGTTGATAAAGCTAGAAGGCGGGTTGTTCAGATCAATGGCCCAGAAAGCCGCAAGCCACAACACCGCGCCCAACAGCAGCCCGCCGCCACCCGCCAGCAGAGCACGCCGCCACCCGGCGCGCCCCTCCCGGTAGACCGCCAGCCTCAGCACCACCAGGCCGGCAGCCGGAACCGCCCCAAGAACCGTCGTCGCGTGGATTCCCAACCCCAACCCGGCCAACAGCGCCGCCGCAAAGAGCGATCCGCCCCGCTCCCCTGGGTTATTCAGCCAGCGCAGCGTCAGCGTCAGAATCCAGGCCAGAAAGGCCGCGCCAGGGGCATACACTTCCGCAATCACCGCCTGTGACCACAGGGTGTACGAAAGCGCCAGCCAGACCGCCGCCAGCCCGGCCCCAGCCCGGCTGTTGGTCAGCAGACGGCCCAGCACGTACACTCCCGCCACTGCCAGGGCCGCCGCCAGCGCCGAGAAGAAGTTCACCCGCCAGGCCGGGCTGTGAATGGGCAGTAACCCCACCAGCCGGGCCAACAGCAGGTAAATGGGATATCCGGTCGAATGGGTGTGGCCCAACGTGTACGCCAGAGTTTGCAGTTCGGCGCTGTCACCGTACAGCACATCGGGGGCCAGCGTGCGCGTGTAGATGGCCCACGCCCCTACCCCGCACAGCGCCGCAAGGACGGTATCGAAGCGGTCCAGTTCTCGCACAACATAGTTCTTCATGGACGTTTACTGAATTGTCATATAAACTGCGGCTGCGCCCGCTAAAACCCCATCTTCTTGATGAGCGAATAAAGAATAGCCTGGCCTTGAGAGCCAGGCTAGGGTTGCAGGTTCCGCGTAAGTTAGAGTTTTCTCCGAATGGCCCCGGTGAGGGATAGTTCGCGGGCAAAATGGCACTTGGCAAAATGGTTCGGCTCAACTTCCTCAAGCGGCGGGTCCTCAACTTTACAAATATCTTTAGCATAGGCACAGCGCGGGTGAAAGTAGCATCCCGAAGGCGGGTTGGCCGGGTTGGCGACCTCGCCCGTCAGCAAGATGCGCTTTTCGCGCGGGCGCGGGTTGGGGACCGGAATGGCCGACATCAGCGCCTCAGTATACGGGTGCTTGGGTGAAGAAAACAGGTCAGCCGTGCTGGCAACTTCTACCAGCTTCCCCACGTACATCACCGCTACCCGGTCGCTGATGTGCGCCACCACGCTCATATCGTGAGCCACAAACAGGTAAGTCAGCCCCATGCGCTCTTGCAGGTCCTTCAACAGATTGAGAATTTGCGCCTGCACCGACACGTCCAGGGCCGAAACCGGTTCGTCGCAGACGACAAACTTAGGGCCAGGCGCCAGGGCGCGCGCCACGCCAATCCGCTGGCGCTGCCCGCCCGAAAAGGCGTGTGGGTAGCGGCGCATGTACTCGGGCCGCAGCCCTACCAGAGTCAGCATTTCGGCCACCCGATCTTCCAGTTCTTTGCCCTTTGCCAGCCCCATCGCCCGCAGCGGCGCGCCCACGATCTCCAGCAGAGTCATGCGCGGGTTCAGCGAGGCGTAGGGGTCCTGAAAGATCATCCGTATCGAGCGCCGCACATGCACCAACTGCTCTGGCTCCAGTTGGGCAATATCTACCTTGCCCAAGGTCGGGTCGCGGTACAATATTTGCCCCGCCGTCGGGTCGTAAGCCCGCAGGATACAGCGCCCGGTCGTGGTTTTCCCACAACCGCTTTCTCCCACCAGGCCCAGCGTTTCGCCCTCGTTGACAAACAGGCTGACGTCGTCCACGGCCTTGACATGCCCGACCACTTTCCGCAAAAACCCCCGTCGGATTGGGAAGTACTTTTTGAGCGCATTCACCTGGAGGAGCGGTTCTTCGGCCTGCGGTGGCCGGACGTCAACTTCATTTTGAAGGGTTGATTGCATAATTCACCTGTGGCTCTTTCTCAGATGGAGCTTCGCCATAAAGATGACAGCGCACCATGTGGCCCGGTTTGGCCTCTGTTACCGTTGGGACGATCCGATCGCACAGGTTCGGGATCGCTTCGGGACAGCGCGGGTGGAACGGACAGCCCTGTAAGCGGCTGTAGGGGTCAGGTACCATCCCTTTGATAACGTTCAACCGGCGGCTGCGGTTGGGATTTAAAATCGACTCGTCTAGATGTGGAATTGACGAAAGCAGACCGCGCGTATAGGGGTGCAGCGGCTCGAAGAAGATTGACTGCACGTCCGTCTGTTCGACGATTCTCCCCAGGTACATCACGGCGACTTCGCTTGCCATTTCGGCCACGACCCCCAGGTTATGGGTGATATACATAATCGCCATCCCCAGGTCGTGCTGGAGGGCGCGCATCAGGTCCAAAATCTGCGCCTCGGTGGTCACGTCCAGCGCCGTGGTCGGTTCATCAGCAATCAACAGACTGGGATTGCACGAAAGCGCCATGGCGATCACTGCGCGTTGGCGCATCCCACCACTCAGTTGGAACGGGTAATCGTCAATCACCTTTTCAGGCCGGGGCATACGCACCCGGCGCAGAATATCAATGGTCATTTCGCGGGCCACTTTGGGGGTCACGTTGCGGTGCAGGATAATGGCTTCCATAATCTGCTGCCCCACCGTTCGCACCGGGATCATGGCCGTCATCGGTTCCTGAAACACCATCGAAATTTCATTGCCCCGGATCGAGCGCATTTCGCGGCTGTTGGGATTGAGCTTAGCAATGTCAATGCAGGTCACCGTGCTGTTCTCGCCCGGTTTGCCCTCGCGTTTGTAATACAAAATTTGCCCGCTGACAATCTTGGCCGAAGGCGGGAGCAAAGACATCAGAGACAGCGAAGTGACGCTCTTACCACAGCCGCTTTCGCCAACGATGCCAATCGTCTTGCCGCGCTGGATTTTTAAATCCACCCCATCCACGGCGCGCACCACCCCTTCCGCCAGGTAAAAGTAGGTATGGAGATCTTTGATCTCAACAAGCAGGTTTGATTCATCCATAGCAGCCTCGCGTTTAAGTGACGTAGGGGTCGGCGGCGTCACGCAAACCGTCTCCCAGGAAGTTGAACATCAGCACCGCCGTGATGACAAAGGCCACCGGCCACAACAGCCAGGGGATTTGCGCAATCACTGAAAGATTTTGCGCGTCGTTCAGCAGCACGCCCCAACTGAGCGTCGGCGAGCGCAGCCCGATCCCCAGGAAGCTGAGCGAGGTCTCTCCCAAAATCATCCCCGGAATGGAGATGGTCAGCGACACGATGATGTAGCTGGCAAAGCCCGGCAGCATGTAGCGCGCGATGATGCTCGCTTCGCTCTCGCCGTCTAACCGGGCCGAGAGGATGTAATCTTCTTCGCGCAGGCTTAACATCTTGCCGCGCACCGTGCGCGCCAGGCCGGTCCATCCCAAGATCGAAAGGATGATCGTAACGTAAAAGTAGGTGCGCAACTGCGGCCAGTCTTGCGGCAGGGCCGCCGCCAAAGACATCCACAGCGGAATGGTCGGAAGCGACACCAGCACGTCAATGACGCGCATGATGACCTCATCCACCACCCCGCCGAAGAAGCCGGCAATCCCTCCGAGCGCCAGGCCAAAGAAGAACGAAAGGGCAATGCCGATCAGCCCAACGGTGAGCGAAATACGTGCCCCATAGAAGATGCGCGAAAGTAAATCGCGCCCTACGCTGTCTGAGCCTAAGAGAAACAGCGGCATATCGGCTACGCCCGTGCCAAACAAATGCCAGTTGGTTTCCCACAGCCCCCAGAATTTGTAGGTGTCGCCGCCAATGAACAGGCGAATGGGGTAGATGACGTCGGTATTTTCCTTGTACTTTGGGCGCATGGTGATGGGGTCGCGATCGCGGATGACCCCGTAGATAAAAGGCATTCGCCAGTTGCCGTACACGTCGCGGATGTGAATCTGAGCCGGGGGCTGCTCGGTATTGGACCGGAAGCGTTTTTGCGGATCATGCGGTGAAACAAATTCCGCAAAGATGGCGATGAGGTAAAAAATCCCCAACACCACCATGGCGATTTGTGCCAGGCGATGCCGCCTGAACTTCCACCACACCAACTGCCACTGACTGGCGCGGTAAAATTCTTCTTCCTTCCGGGCGTCCAGCTTGCGCCGGGCTGGCGCCGCCTGTTCGACAATCTGTTCGGGAACCGCTTGTCGCGTCGTCATGCCGCCTCCATATTCCCCAACCGCACGCGCGGGTCCATCACCGCCAGCAGAATGTCTGAAATCAGACTGCCGATGGCGGTAAGCGTTCCGATGATGACAATATACGCGCCGGCGGTATACATATCTTGCTGCATCAGCGCGCGCCACAGCATTGGCCCGGCCGTGTTCAGGTTCAGTACGATCTCCACAATCGTCCCACCAGAGAAGAACCAGACCAAGAGCCACCCAAAGGTGCTGATAATTGGGTTCAGGGCGATGCGCACCGGGTAGAGCAAAATCACCTTCAATTCCGAAAGGCCCTTGGCGCGCGCCACCGTTACGTACTGCTTGCGCAGCTCATCCAACATCGTCGCGCGCATGGTGCGGATCAGGTTGGCCGTGCCGCCAATCGCCAGGATGATGACAGGCAGCCAGAGGTGATTCAGCAGGTCGAGGAACTTGGCCCAGCTCCAGGGCAGCAGCTCGTACTCTGGAGAAAACAGCCCCCCCACCTTGACGCCAAAATAGCGGTAAGAAGCGTACATCAGCACCAGCGCCAGCAAAAAGCCCGGCACTGCCAGGCCAATGAACCCCAGAAACGTAAAGAAGTAGTCAATGAGCGAGTACTGCTTCACCGCTACCAGAATACCGACCGGGATCGCGAATGACCAGCACACCACGAAGGCCAAAAAGGCGATGAAAAAGGTCATCCCCATCCGGCTGCCAATGATCTCATTAACCGGCTGGCTGAAGGAATAGGAATAGCCGAAATCGCCCTCGAAGATGATGCCAGAGATCCATTTGAAGTAACGCTCGTAGGCCGGGCGATCCAATCCATACTGCCTGGTCAACCGTTCAATTTCAACCTGGTCCAACTGCGCGCCGCTGGCACGCAGGCGGTTAATATGCTCCGTGAGATAATCTCCAGGGGGAAGTTGAATGATGATAAAGGCCAGGATGGAGATTAAAAAAACCTGCGGGACGATCCGCACAATACGCCACAAGATGTAATTTAGCATTCTGACTCACCTCCAACTCAGAACGGATCAGAAGCAAAGCAATCCTCACCCGGTTCAAGATATTATAGCGCACCCGCTCGACTCATATTCCTTTTCTGCGGGCATTCTGGAACGCTGAGCTTGCAAAAAGCCGGGTTGTCTGAGGTGCATGGCGCTCAGACAACCCGGTGTTCATCATCTACTCAATCTTGTTCCAGGTACAGCCAGGCGTCTGGCTCTACGCAAGCAGCCTATGCCTTATGCGCGCACGCCGCCCTCGTAGTAGAACGCTTCAGGATGGTAGGTGGACAGACCGTAGGTGTCCCAGCCGATGGGGGCGCCGGGGCGCGGCAGGTTGCGCATGTTCTTGTTGAACAGCAGCGGCGCCGGGCAGGACTGGATGATGCCGATTTCCAACGGCCGCTCGGCCAGGAAGTCGAAGATCTTCTGGCCCCACATCACGCGCTCATCCTCGCTCACAACCGAGGTCATCTGGGCGAAGTACTCGTACAGGTCCTTAATCCACTGCGGCGGTTCGATCAGCCCTTCAGCCGTCTTATCAGCAGCCTGATACCACTGCGTCCAGGCCGAACAACACGTCCCTTGGGCAGCATCGGCGGTGGGGATGAACCACTGCGGCTGGATGTGCAGGAGCATATCCGTGCAGCGGTCGGCGTGCCACACCCCGCAGTACACCTGATGGGTGTTCATACGCTCGCCGTACAGCGATTCCTGGATTTCCTTCGAGGTCGCTTCGATGCCGATGGCGTTCCAGTAGGTCGTGATCATTTCCGAAATCTCGGCGCAGGACGGGCCAACGCGCGGGCCGGCGTGTTCGATGAGGATCTTCAACGGCTTGCCATCCGGGCGAACGCGCTTGCCATCTGGACCTTTCTTGCAGCCAATCGAATCGAGCAGTTCTTCAGCCTTAGCCGGGTCATAGGTTGCCCAGGCAGAGCCGTATTTCGGCTTGTAGTACTTCGAGGTGGGGTGCGGGCAAATCTGACCGGCCAGCGCCAGACCGTAGAACTTCGACTCGTTGATCTCATCGCGGTCAATGGCTATGGACAGCGCCTGCATAAACTCAGGGTGATTCTGGATCAGATCGTTCCAGCCTTCGTCCGGGTTCCCATCGGCATCCGCCACGTAATGCTGCGGGAAGAACACGTAGCGGTCCGACATACAAGAGGACATATCGGCCACCATGTAATTGCTGTTGGCCTCATTTTCCTTATAGAACGGGTAGTCGGCAATCGTCACATCATGCATCCCGACGATATCCAGCTCGGCCTGGGTAATCTTCAGCTTGTTGGCTTCCAGGTTGGCAACGTAGTCGTAGCGCAGGGTATCAATGTACGGAAGCTGATTACCGGCCAGATCCACCTTGAAGTAATAGGGGTTGCGCTCCCACAGGTACAGGCCATCAGACGGGTTATCAACGATGATCCAGGCGTTAATCTGCGGATAATCCTTGGCGCTCAGGCTGCCAAAAGTCGGGCCCTGCCACGAGCCAACGCCCCAGCCGCTCCAGTTGTTGAAGAGGTTAACCCAGCCCTCTACATTGGCATCCTTAACCGCCTGCTCCAGTTCGGCGGGATCGGCATATTTGGGGTGGAATTTCTTCAGGAAATGCGAGGGGTAGATCGGGCCGCCGCTGTTGGAGTGCCAGCGGGTCATGTGCGCCGCGAAGTTACCAAACGGCACGGCAAAGGTGAACTTGTAGGTGAAGTCATTGAGGATATCCACCTTCATCGGCTCGCCGCCAAAGCGGAACTGCCAGCCCGGCGCGCTCTGAATCTCGGTGTTCAACTGCCAGTCTTCCCACCAGAAGCGCACGTCCTCGGTCGTCATCGGCGTACCGTCTGACCACTTCAGACCCTTGCGCATGTAGAAGGTCCACTCTTTGCCATCCGGCGTGACCTCGTAGCTCTCTAACACGTTGGCGTAAATGGTGCGATAGTCCGCGTCAGAATACTGCAGCAGGCGTTCTGAGTTGAGGTCATAGTTGCTGACCATCCAGATGGGGTCAAAGTGGCTCATGCGGATCTCGCCGCCGTACACGCCGATGGCTTCGCGCCCGCCCACCACAAAGGGGTTTTCAGGCAGACGATCCGTGATAGGCGGCAGCTTGCCAGCTTTCACCCTTTCTTCCAGCATGGGCGGCTCGGTAAAACCTTTCGGCACTTCCACCGTCACCTGCACCACCTGGGTCTCTTTGACGGTTTCCTTCACCACCTGGGTCTCTTTGACGACCTCTTTGACAATCTGCGTCTCTTTGATGACCTGCGGGGCGGCCGTCGGGGCGGCTCCACAGGCGGTTGCGACCGCGCCCACCAGTGCAGTCGCCGAAACCTTAAGAAATTCTCTTCGTTTCATTTGCCTGATCGACATATCTTCCTCCTGATAGGGCTTAAAAAGGGGGGTTCCGCCATAAACATTCGCACAGGGTTTCCCAGTATCATTTTACACTTCCTGGTAAGCATGTCTTTCATTTTTAGGACATGAGTTTAAACAATTAGGCCATATTCCATTCCTCCCGTTACTGAAGATCCAGCCGGAGCACGTCTTCGCCGACCTGAATTTCCATCGCTGCGCAGGGGAACGCAACGCTGGTGTAAGCATTTTCATAGTGGGGAAAACCCCACAGCGGCTCTTCGATCTGATTCACCCCAAACGGCCCTTCCCAACCCAGTTCGAGATGATCGCCGCGCGCAGTCACGAAGCGCGCCGTTCCATCCTGGTACTGAACGCTCCCGCCGAGAACCCTTTCCTGGAAGGCCGAAAAATCGCCATCTTGGGCGGCGCGCCCCATCTGGCAGAACCAGGCGTTCTCGCAGCCCGCCGAGCGCAATTCTCGCCAGGCGTAAGGCCCTTCCTGGCAGAGTTCCATAGCGTTGG